>NZ_BAABET010000008.1:0-485719 GCF_039540295.1 Streptomyces venetus | reverse complement strand
CCATCCGCTGATGGGGTTCGTCGACCACGGCCGCGGCGGGTCCGGTGAGCCGGTGGTGGGCCTGCTGCGGCCCGGCAACGCGGGCTCCAACACCGCCGCCGACCACATCGAGGCCACCAGGCTGGCCCTGGCCCAGCTGCCGAAGCGGCTCCGGCGGGGGCGGAAGACGCTGATCCGCACCGACTCCGGGGGCGGCACCCACGAGTTCGTCGCCTGGCTCACCAAGCGTGGGCGGTGGCTGTCGTACTCGGTCGGGATGACCATCACCGATGCCATCCACCGAGCCGTCCTGAAGGTCCCGGCCTCGGCCTGGACACCGGCCGTGGAACCCGACGGCGAGATCCGCGACGGTGCCTGGGTCGCCGAACTCGCCGGCGACTGCCTGACCGGCTGGCCGAAGGGGCTGCGGCTGATCGTGCGCAAGGAACGGCAGCACCCCGGCGCCCAGTTGCGCTTCACCGACGCTGACGGCATGCGGCTGCCCTGCTTTGCCACCAACACGGCCGGCGAGGCAAACGCCGCCCTCGAACTACGCCATCGCCAGCGGGCCCGCGCCGAGGACCGCATCCGCGCCGCCCGCGCCACCGGCCTGCGCAACCTCCCCCTCCATGACGCCGCGCAGAACCAGGTCTGGCTGGAGATCGTCCAGATCGCCCTGGACCTGCTGGCCTGGATGCCTCTGCTCGCCCTGACCGGCGCCGCCCGGCTCTGGGAGCCCCGCCGCCTGCACCACTGGCCGCCGCCGCTACCTCCGCCTGGCCCAGCACTGGCCCTGGACCGACGTGATCACCGATGCCCTGGACCGGCTCCACGCCCTCCCGAACCCTGGCTGACCAGGACCTCCCCGTCCCTGCGAGCAGCACCAGCCCACCGAAGCCGTGGCACCCGGCGTACACCGACGCGACATAAAACCCCCCACCGACACCCACCACAAAGGGTCCGTCACCAAACTGACGGACCCTCATGAATGATCGAGGCTAGCCGGTTTGCGCGTGGGCCTGGCCGCTGCTGTCTCGCCGGGGGATGGGGCCGCTTGGTCTGGCACAACTCACCTATGCCGTCCCCGAGCAGGATCTGACCATCTCGTTGCATCGCAGCCCGACCAGCCCTTGCAGTGGCTTCGTCGTCACCGACGTGCATGTCCCGGCCCACTGCGCCCTCACGGAGTGACCGGCTGACGGGGCCCCGGGCGGACGCAAGCAATCAGCGCGCCTACAGGCGTACGACCACCAGGCCGACGTCTCTCGGCCGCCGTCCGCTGCGCCGACCCGGAAGAGCAGGGCTTCGGCGAGGTCGCGGGGGAGGGGGGCTGCGTCGCGGGCGAGGGCGAGGGCGTGGGTGAGACGGTGACCGGCGCCGATGTCCTCGCCGCGGAGTTCGACGAGCGCGCCGAGGGCTGGGATAAGAAGCGAGTCCCGACAGCCGCCGAGCGAGCCGGGCGACGCCGGTCCCAGAGTCAAGCCACGTCGAACGGGCCAAAGGGGTTCGTTACGCCGGACATGCCGCTGTCCATGGCGCTCGGGGTCGACGTCGGCTCACAAACCGGGATCATCGAACTGGTCGAGGTCGAACTGGTCGAGAAGGAAGTCGACCGGTGCGAGGCCCGAGGCGGTGGATTCGCCGTCGTGAAGAAGCTGCTCCGTCCAGATGACCTTGCCGCGGGTCGTGTACCGCGTTCCCCATCGCTGCGCGAACTGCGCCACCAGAAAGAGCCCCCGCCCGCCTTCGTCGGTGGTCGCCGCCCGCCGCAGGCGCGGCGAGGTACCGCTGGCGTCCGAGACCTCGCAGATCAGACAGCGTCCGTGCAACAACCGCACGCCGACCGGCGGCGAGCCGTACCGGATCGCGTTCGTGACCAACTCGCTGACGATCAGCTCCGTGGCGAATCCGATCTCCTCCAGCCCCCACTCCCGCAACGTCTCCCTGCAGCGCGCCCGCACCGAGGGAACCAACGCCGGATCGGGCGGCACGTCCCACTCGGCCACGCGCGAGGGCGGGAACATCCGGGTACGTGCCGTCAGCAGCGCGATGTCGTCGGAGGGGCGTGACGGCTTCAGCGCGTCGATCACCGCCTGACACACCTCCTCCGGAGTGCGTTTCCCGGACCCGCCCAAAGCCCGGCGCAGCCTCTCCATCCCGACGTCGAAGTCGTGGGCGCGGTTCTCCACCAGGCCGTCGGTGTACAGCACCAGTTGTGAACCCTCCGGCAGGGACACCTCGGTGCTCTCGAAGGGGTAGCCGCCCAGACCGAGGGGCGCCGAGACCGGCACACCAAGGGAGGTGACCGTCCCGTCCGGGCCCACCACCACCGGTTCCGGGTGTCCCGCACGGGCCGTCGTGCAGGTCCCCGCCACCGGGTCGTAGACCGCGTACAGACAGGTCGCTCCGGTCACCGCCTCCCCTTCGTGGCCATCCACGGCATCACCGTCGTTCTCCTCGTTGTCCATGCGCACGACCAGGTCGTCCAGGTTCCCGAGCACCTCGTCCACGGGCAGGTCCAGGGTGGAGAAGTTGTGCACAGCGGTGCGCAGCCGACCCATCGTCGCCGCCGCGTGCAGCCCGTGACCGACGACGTCACCCATCACCAGGGCCACGCGCGCGCCTGGAAGCGGGATGACGTCGAACCAGTCCCCGCCCACCCCCGCCTCCGAGGGCAGATACCGCCAGGCCACCTCCAGCGCGTCCTGCTCCGGCTGTCCACGCGGCAGCAGACTGCGCTGCAGCGCCACCGCCATCGCGTGCTCCCGGGTGAACCTCCGGGCGTTGTCGATGGCTACCGCCGCCCGTACGGCCAGTTCCTCCGCGAAGGTGACATCCTCCGGCTCGAACGCGGGGGAATCCGCCGTCCGGTAGAAGTTCGCCACGCCCAGCGGTACGTTCCGCGCCCGCAGCGGCACGGCCACCAACGACCGCAGCCCGCCCTCCAGGGCCTTCCGGGCGCGCTCCGGGTCCTGTTCCCGCCAGCCGTGTGCCCGGCGCAGGTCCGTCTCCAGCATCCCCCGCCCCTCCTGCAGCGTCCGCATCTGCGGGGTGCGGGGCGAGAACGCGATCACTTCGTCCAGCGGATACACCGGCATCATCCGCTGTTCGCCGCCGATCGCCGCCCGGCGCAGATGCCGCCAGCCCTCCGCCGTCGGCTCCCACCCCCGCAGCACCGCGTCGAGCAGATCCACCGTCACGAGGTCGGCGAACTGCGGCGCCGCCACGTCGGCCAGCTCCTGGGCCGTACGCCTCACATCCAGCGTCGTCCCGATCCTCACCCCGGCCTCGTACAGCAGCTTCAGCCGCTCCCGCACGACCTCGGCCCGACCCGAGATCTCCGCCAGCTCCGTGGTGTCCCGGAGGGTCACCACGCTGCCTCCCCGGTCGCCCTGCGGGTACGTCGGCCGTTTGTTCACCGCCAGCAGTCGGTCCCCCGCGCGAAGCACCTCGTCGGTGACCTCCTCCGGCGACGACAGCAGGCTCGTGACCGGCTCCGGCAGTCCCAGCTCCCGCACCGAGCGCCCCCGCACGTCAGCCGGCAGTCCGAGAAGCCGCGTCGCCTCGTCGTTCGCCAACAGCAGCCGTCCGTCGGAGTCGGTGATCAGCACCCCTTCCCGCACCGCGTGCAGGACCGCGTCGTGGTGCTCGTACATCTGTGCCAGCTCCACCGGAGCCAGGCCAAAGGTCTGCCGCCGCAGCCGCCGGGACACCAGCGTCGTTCCCGTCATGGCCAGCGCCAGCGCGACCGCGCCGCTGGCCAAGATGATCGGCAGCTGCGGCAGCCACCGCCCCGCCACGTTCTTGACCGTGATTCCGGCGGAGACCAGGCCGACCACCTTGCCGCGCGAGTCGGTCACCGGGACCACCGCCTGCACGCCCGTCCCCCGGCCCGCGGGCAGAGGCGGCCCACCGGCCTGCTCGACGACGGTACGGCCCTTCAGTGCCGGTGCGATCTCGCCGACGAACTTCTTCCCGATCTCCCGCGGATAGGGGTAGGTGTAACGAATCCCCTTCGTGCTCATGACGACGACGAAATCCATGCCTGTGCGCTTGCGCGCCGCCTCGGCCCGCGGCTGGAGCACCGCTGAGGGGTCCCGGCTCTGCAGTGCCGCGGCCATGCCAGGGGCACTGGCGAACGACTGGGCCGCGATGACCGACTCCCGTCGCCCCTGCTGCAGAGCGTCATTCGCCGTCTGGACCACCATGCCCACCACCGCGGCCACCACCAGCAGGACCACGATGACGACCTGGAGGAGGAACACCTGACCGGCCGCACTGCGCAGGTTCATGCGGGAAGCGCGACCTTTGCGCGAGCGGCCGACGGGCGGATGACGTTCCGGGCTCAGAGGGCGTCCGGAGAATGCCTCCATACACCCTTGATAACACCATTGTGGGCAAGCCGACGCTGATCGAATCCGTCGCGCGGCTGCCGCGTCGCAGCAGCAGAGGGCGTCGGTGCGGGAAGGAACGAGCTGAGCGGGAGCAGGGCGTCGAGAGCGGATACCCGTCGGCGCCGCACCGCTGGCGCGGTCGCCTGCTCACCGGGAGCAGACGCAGCCGTAACACCGCTTCCAGCCACCTACGCGGAGCACTCTGGAGTCCCGGGGCGCCTACAGCGGACGGCGACGCCCCGCGATGTCGTCATCGAGCCTTCCGCCGCTGTGATGGAGTAGGTCTCGGTGAAGCCGGTCCAGCAGCTCACGGGGCGTCGCGGGGCCGAGCTGCCGCATCCGCATCTGGTCGCCGGATCCGCCCCATCGGGGCGGGCTGAGCGGCCATCACCTCCAAGAGCCGACAAACCTCGTAGGCGGGGTAGGCGTTCGGAGCTGTGTCACCGAGGCTGATGGAACTGCGGAAGTCCCCCTCTCCGGCCCAGCGACCCGTCGGCGGGAAGGGAAGTACCACACGGCACTGGCCTGGGCGTCTTCCGCTACGTCGTCGAGCGCATGATCGCCTGGCTCCGCGGCTGTTCTGGAACCCTCGACTTACCTGATGACTCATCAGGTAAGTCAGCATCCAATCAGCATCGGGCCCGGACAGTCATCCGCATATGTAAGTGCTCGGCGGCTTCGCGGCGGTTTGTTCGCGCAGGTGAGCAGCCTGCTGCCATCGCGCACGATGTTTTGAAACCTCTTCGAGGCGAAGGCATGCCGATGTACACTACGGGGCGCCCCTGACCTGCAGATGCTAGCGGGGAGCCGTCCTTCAGGAGTCCAAAGTGCTGCGCACCATGTTCAAGTCCAAGATCCACCGCGCCACCGTCACCCAGGCCGACCTGCACTACGTGGGATCCGTGACCATCGACGCCGACCTGCTCGACGCCGCCGACCTGCTGCCCGGCGAGCTCGTGCACATCGTGGACATCACCAACGGTGCCCGGCTGGAGACGTACGTCATCGAGGGCGAGCGCGGGTCCGGCGTGATCGGGATCAACGGGGCCGCCGCCCATCTCGTCCACCCCGGCGATCTGGTGATCATCATCAGCTACGCCCAGGTGACGGACGCCGAGGCGCGGGCACTCGTCCCCCGGGTCGTGCACGTGGATCACGACAACCGGATCGTGGACCTGGGCACCGACCCGTCCGAGCCGGTACCGGGCTCGGACCAGCAGCGCAGCCCGCAGGCCGTCCGGGCCTGACCGACACGAGGAGCGTGGGTATGAGTGAGCCGGAGATCCGCGACGACCGGGCGGCGGGCCGCCTGGAGGCGGTGGCCGACGGTGAAGTCGTCGGCCGTATCGAGTACTTCGTCCTCGACAGCCCCGAGCGCGCGCTCGTACCCGTCCACACGATCGTCGAGCCGGCCCACGAGGGCAAGGGCATCGCCGGCTCCCTGGCCCGCGAGCTCTACGGCATCGCCGGGCGCGAGGACAGCGCGGTCGTTCCGTTGTGCCCGTACGTCGCCAAGTGGGCGGAGCGCCACCCCGAGGAGGCTCCACCCGCGGGCCAGGACCTGTTGACCGCGGCGAAGGAGTGGCTGGCGGCGCATCCGGACCGTTTCTGATCGACCGCCGATCACCGACTGCCGACCGCCGACCGTCGGCCGCCCGACCTGGCCCTGCGCCGGGGTGGGGCGTTCGTCCACGGCCGGAGTACCGCCGCCGTCGCGTCCGGCACCGGCATCCCCGATGACGCGGTCCGACGATCAGTATCAGTACAGGCGGGGCGCGTGCCCTCCAACCGCCCTTGTGGCGCACGCCCCTGAGCGCCGCCCCGACGCGCCTCCACCCCCTGCCGGTGCACGCACCTCCCGCCCCGGCAGCACCACGCACCGACCCCGCTACCCCACCTGGTCCCCTCGCCGTCCCGCGCCGGAGTGACTGGGGACGCGGGCGCAGGGTAGGCGGGGGAGTAGTCCAGAGCCGGAGACGAGCCACTGGCTGGAGGACCTCATGACGAACCCGTATCCCGACCCCGTGTCGCCGGCACCGACACCGGGCCCGGATCCCCAGCACCCCGAGCCACCGCACCCCGATCCGGTGCCGAACCCGCAGCCCCCGCCGGGCCCCGAGCCGACGCCGCCTCCGCCGTCGCCCACACCACCGCCGGGCCCTGACCCCGTGCCGGGCCCCGACCCGTCCCCGATCCCCCCGGGACCGGAACCCGTACCGAACCCCGAGCCAGGGCCGCCGCTGTCCTGAACCACGGCAAGGAGACGGGGCCGGTGGACTGCCCTCCCGGGCAGTCCACCGGCCCCGTTCCGGTTTCTCAGCGCGGAGCGCCTACGCGGAGACCTCCGACCGGTCCTGACCCCACAGCGTGTGGAACGACCCGTCCCGGTCGACCCGCCGGTAGGTGTGCGCACCGAAGTAGTCCCGCTGCCCCTGTGTCAGGGCCGCCGGCAGCCGCTCGGCGCGCAGGGCGTCGTAGTAGGCGAGGGCCGCGGAGAAGCCCGGCGTCGGCACGCCCTGCCGCGTCGCGGCGACCAGCACCTCGCGCCAGTCGTCCTGCGCGTCCGCGATCTCCTGCGCGAACGTCGCGTCCGACAGCAGGCTCGGCAGGTCCGGCCGGGTGTCGTACGCGGACCGGATCCGGTCCAGGAACGCCGCGCGGATGATGCAGCCGCCCCGCCACAGCGCGGACACCGCACCCAGGTCGATGTCCCAGCCGTACTCGCCGCGCGCCGCGTCGATCTCGTGGAAGCCCTGCGTGTACGACACGATCTTCGAGGCGTACAGCGCCTGCTCCACCCGGTCGGCGAAGGCCCGGGCCTCCGCCTCGCCCAGCGGCTTCGCCTGCGGCCCGGCCAGCCCGCGGGAGGCGTCCCGGAGCGCCGCGTGACCGGAGAGGGAACGGGCGAAGACGGCCTCCGCGATGCCGGACACCGGAACGCCCAGGTCGAGGGCGATCTGGACCGTCCAGCGGCCGGTGCCCTTCTGCTCGGCCTGGTCCACCACCACGTCGACGAACGGCTTGCCCGTCTCCGCGTCCACGTGCGACAGCACCTCGGCCGTGATCTCGATCAGGTAGGAGTCGAGACGGCCCTGGTTCCAGGTGCGGAAGATCTCCGCGATCTGGGCGGGGGAGTAGCCGGCGACGTCCCGCAGCAGCTGGTACGCCTCGCCGATGAGCTGCATGTCGGCGTACTCGATGCCGTTGTGCACCATCTTCACGAAGTGGCCGGCACCGTCCGGACCCACGTGGGACACGCACGGCGAGCCGTCGGCCGCCTTCGCCGAGATCTTCTCCAGCATCGGGCCCAGCGAGTCGTACGACTCCTTCGGGCCGCCCGGCATGATGCTCGGGCCGTTGAGCGCGCCCTCCTCACCGCCGGAGACGCCCATGCCGACGAAGTGGATGCCCTGCTCGCGCAGGTCGCGCTCCCGGCGCCGGGTGTCGGCGAAGTGGGCGTTGCCACCGTCGATGATCATGTCGCCGGGCTCCAGCAGCGGGGCGAACTCCTGGATCACCGCGTCCGTCGGCTCACCGGCCTTCACCATCACGACCAGACGCCGCGGCCGCTCCAGCGCGGCCACGAACTCCTTGGCCGTCTCACACGCGACGAAGTCCCCCTCGCCGCCGAACTCCTCGACCAGCGTCCGCGTGCGCGCGGGCGTCCTGTTGTGCACCGCCACCGTGTAGCCGTTGCGGGCGAAGTTGCGCGCGAGGTTGCGGCCCATGACCGCGAGACCCGTGACGCCGATCTGCGCTGTACTGCTCATTCGGTTGGCTCCTAAATACCTCGGTATCGGTGCTGCCGCGTGGGGCCCTACCAGCATGCCCCGCCGACCATCCTGACGTGCCGCTATCTCGACCGCACGCGCGGGTCGCACGACGTCGCGCAGGCACATACGCACAAGAGCCCCCGTCGCACTCAGCCGATGTATGCGTCCCCGCGCACGCCGCACCCGCGCACGGCGTGGCGTACACGGTGCAGAGCCGTGGCGCACGTCGCGCAACAGGGGCCTCATACCAGCCATTTGGGCAACCGGGCGGCCGATAGCCGCCTTGTCCTGGCCGATTGGCAACGCTTACTTTTGCCCCTCCTGACGCATGTCTAGGGGGGCTCTCGATGGCCGTACGCGGCCGGCATCGCCGGTACCAGCCGAACAGGATCAACCGCGCCTCGCTCACCGTCACGGCGGGCGGCGCGGGCATGGCGCTTCCCCTCATGGGCGCCGGAACCGCCCAGGCGGCGGACGTCGGCACCTGGAACAAGGTCGCCGCCTGCGAGTCCAGCAACAACTGGGACATCAACTCCGGCAACGGGTTCTACGGCGGACTGCAGTTCACCCAGTCCACCTGGGAGGCCTACGGCGGCCGGGCCTACGCGGCTCGTGCGGATCTGGCCGGCAAGGACCAGCAGATCGCGGTGGCCGAGAAGGTGCTCGACGGGCAGGGCCCGGGCGCCTGGCCGGTGTGCTCGGTCCGGGCGGGACTGACCCGGGGCGGGGCCGAGCCGGAGATCCGGCCGGCGGCGGAGCGGACCGGGAAGCACGCGAAGAAGAAGGCGAAGACGTCCATCGAGGACGTGCGGCCGCAGTCCACACCGCAGGCCCGGGCGGGCAGCGCCGAGATGTACACCGTGGTCCGCGGCGACACCCTCTCCGGTATCGCTCAGGAGCGCGAGGTGCGCGGCGGTTGGCGAGGCCTGTACGCCGCGAACCGCTCGGCCATAGGAGCCGACCCCGACCTGATCGTGCCGGGGCAGCGGCTCGCCCTGCGCGGCGAGGGCGCCACCAAGACGCGTCCCGCGCCCGAGCGGGTTCCGTCGGCCAAGCCGTCGCCCCAGAAGCCGTCGTCGAAGAAGCCGTCCACGCCCCGCACCGAGGAACGCGCGAAGGAACGGTCGAGGGGCGAGAGCAAGGAGCGCGCCGCACGGTCCACGACCACCCGGCAGGGTGTGGTCGCCCCCGTCAGCGCGTCCCTGGGGACGCCCTACCGCAAGGCGGGCTCCGCCTGGTCGAAGGGCTACCACACGGGCGTCGACTTCCCCGTGCCGACCGGCACGTCCGTCAGGTCGGTCGCGGCGGGCAGCGTCGTCAGTGCCGGGTGGGGCGGTTCGTTCGGCTACCAGGTGGTGGTCCGGCACGGTGACGGCCGCTACAGCCAGTACGCCCACCTGTCGGCGATCTCCGTGCGGGACGGTCAGACGGTGAGCGCCGGTCAGCGCATCGGCCGGTCCGGTTCCACCGGCAACAGCTCGGGCCCGCATCTGCACTTCGAGGTGCGGACGGGGCCCGGTTTCGGCACGGACGTCGACCCGATCGCTTACCTGAGGGCCGCCGGGGTCAGGATCTGACGCGCCTGCGGTGCCGGTCGACGGTGGGCAGGGCGACGTACGGGATGCCGAAGAAGGGCACGTAGGAGAGCACGCGTTCGTCGGAGTCCGCCGACGCTTCCCCGCTCTCGTACGTGACGTCCGGGCCGGCCCTGAGTCCATCGGCAGCCAGGGGCCGAGGCACGGACACCGGTTCCTCGCCGTCCCGTCCCGCCCCGGTTCCTCCGGCCCGCGCGCCACCGGCCCCGCCCAACGCCTTGGACAGCGAACCGACGGCGATGGGCGGCGCGCCCACGGTCTCGGGGAGCGTGCCCCTGGTGTCGGAGGGTGTGCCGGTGCCGGTGCTCCCGGGCAGCGTGTCCGTGGTCTCGGCGAGCGTGCCGACGGCGATGGGCGGCGCGCCCACGGTCTCGGGTAGTGCGACCCCGGTTTCGGGTTGTGCGCGCGTGGTTTCGGCGAGCGTGCCGACCGCGACAGGCAGCCCGGCGGTGCGGGGTGCCGCTGCGCCCGCCGGTGCCGCCCCGGCGGTACGACTGCCCACAGCGGCACGCGGGTTCTCCGGCGCGATCGCGCCCCTGCGCCCGGGCATTGCGCCCTCGCTCCCGGGCATCGCACCCCCGGTGTCGGGCATCGCACCCCCGACCCCCGGCAGCGCGCCCACGCTCTCAGACAGCGCACCCGCCCCGGGCGAGGCGCCCACGGGACCCGCCGAGGCGCCCAAGCCCTCCAGCGACGCCGAGGCGCCCAAGCCCTGCAGCGACGTGCCGACCACGGCCAAGAGGTCGTCGCGCGGCACGACCGACGGGTCGGACGGCCCGACGCCGCTTCCGGGCAGGCTGCCCACAACCCCGGCCAGGCTGCCCCCGGATCCGGACACGGCCCCCACCGGCTCCGGCAGGCGCTTCCCGCCCCCGGCCGTTCCCCTGGCCGGCCCCGGCAGGATGACCGGCGTCGTGAGATCCCGGTCCGCGAGCCCCGTGTCGGCCGGGACCAGACCCGTCCCGGCGACCTCCAGGCCCGTCCCCGCCCGCTCCGGCCGGTCCTGCGCGAGCCGCTCCGTCGTCAGCAGGATCAGGCCGCCCGCCGCCACCACGCCGCAGCTCAGGGCGAGCACGGTGCCCGTCGTGCCGTAGCGGAAGGTTTCACCGAACATCGTGATGCCGACGGCGGCCGCCACCACCGGGTTCACGACCGTCAGGGTGGCCAGTGGAGCCGCGAGGCCGGCGCCCCGGTAGGAGGCCTGCGACAGCAGCATGCCGGCCGTGGCGAGGACACCGATCACGGCGAGGGACGGCACGTCCGCCGGCGACACCCCGCCGGTCCAGTCGACCGCGACGGTCTTGGTGAACACCGAGGACATGCCGAACGCGACACCGGAGGCGGTCGCCAGCAGCATGCTGCGGACCGCCGGGTGCCGGTGCGCGGCCCGGGCGGCGATCGTCAGCGCGACGACGGCAGCGGCGGTGACGACCGCCACGGCCACCCGCTGCGCCGTGTCCAGCGACCGCGCGTCGGCCGCGGCGACCAGGGACAGCAGACCGGCGAGCCCCACCGTCGCCATGATCGCGCCCCGCCACGCCGTGGAACCCGCCTTGCGGCCGACGAACAGCGCCGCCATGGGCAGCGCCACCACGATGGTCAGCGCACCGAGCGGCTGCACCAGGCTGAGCGGGCCGTAGGCCAGCGCCACCACGTGCAGCAGTCCGCCGAGGCCGTTGAGCCCGACAGCCGCCCACCAGCCCGGCCGGCGCAGCGGCGCGTACTGCTCGCCCGGCGAGGACTCCGCCACCCGCTCCTGCACGATCGCCCCGCCCGCGTAGGCGACCGCGGAGACGAGGGACAGCAGAACGGACAACGCGAGGGCGCTCATCGGCTGCTCCTCTGCGGCAGGCGGGGCCTCTCGACCCGGCGCGGCGAACTGTCGGCTTTCATGACCAACACCCTGCCGTGTCCAGGTCTTCCCGTCGTCGTCCCTGAGCACTCATTGGGTCCTACTGCCGATGGAGTACGAGGGGAACCCCGTCATCCCCAGGGTGGGCGGCACCGGTCGGGGGCCACCGGGTCGCGTCCCTCAGGGGCCTTGGTACTACTGCTCTCGTGGACCTCGACCCCGACCTCGCCGCGCTCCGCCCGCTCGGCGGCTTCTTCGTGCTGCGCACGGAAGGAGCGGCGGCAGGGCCTCTTCCCACTCTCGCACAGGCCTACGCCGACGCGTCACCGGACGTATGCGGAAATCCCCTGATTTTCCGTGTGCGAAAGGTCGCGAACGCCCTGCGTGCCCCGGAGTTGCGCGTCGCCGCGTCCGTCGCCCACCAGGGGCTCGCGGCCCGCCTGTGGTCCGTGGCCCTCGGCTGCGCCGCGCTCTACGGCCACGTCCCCGACCTCGACGCCCGGCTGCTGCACTGGGACGCCGACTCCAGCGCCCCCGACGACCTGTGGCTCACCGACGTACGGGCGCTCCCCGGGGACGCTGCGACCCTCGTGGACGTCGTCCTGCACGGCCACCTCGAACCCCTGTCGGCGGCCCTGCGCGCCCACCACCGCCTCGCCCCGGGCCTGCTGTGGGGCAACGCCGCCTCCGCCCTGGCGGGTGCCGCCCGCGAGCTCGACCGCTGGGCCCGGCGGCACGGCCGTACGGACACCGCGGCCCGGGCCCGTGACCTGGCCGCGGAACTCCTCGCCCACCCCCTGCTCGCCGGCACCGGAACGCTGACCGGCCCCGGAACCCTCACCGGCCCCTCCTTCCGGCGCCGCAGCTGCTGTCTCTACTACCGGGTGCCCGGCGGGGGCGTCTGCGGCGACTGTTGCTTCACACGGCCGCCTCGCTCTTCCCCACACGCCCCATCTGGGTGACCATGAAAGGGAACAGCCGCTGAGAGCAGGGAGTTGCGGGTGCGAGTGGGACTGCTGACCCGGGAGTACCCGCCGGACGTGTACGGCGGTGCCGGCGTCCACGTGGAGTTCCTCGCCCGGGAGCTGAGACCCCTGGTCGACCTCGACGTGCACTGCTGGGGCGAGGGCCGCGTCGACGGCGTGCGGCGCCACCGGCCCTGGTCGGCGCTGGACGGCGCCAACGACGCGCTGCGCACCTTCTCCGTCGACCTCGCCATGGCGGCCGCCCTGGAAGGCCGCGAGCTGGTCCACTCCCACACCTGGTACGCCAACCTCGGCGGCCACCTCGCCAAGCTGCTGTACGGCATACCGCACGTGGTGACCGCCCACTCCCTGGAGCCCCTGCGCCCCTGGAAGGCCGAGCAGCTCGGCGGTGGCTACGAGCTGTCGAGCTGGGCGGAGCGCACCGCGATCGAGGCCGCCGACGCGGTGGTCGCCGTGTCGGCCGCCATGCGCGAAGACATCCTCGGCTGTTATCCCGGGCTGGATCCGGAGCGGGTCCACGTGGTGCACAACGGCATCGACACGGGCCTGTACCGACCCGACCACGGCACGGACGCCCTGGACCGGATCGGCCTCGACCGCTCCCGCCCGTACGTGTTGTTCGTCGGGCGGATCACCCGCCAGAAGGGCGTGCCCCACCTGCTGCGCGCGGTGCGGGACATCGACCCGGCCGCACAGGTCGTGCTGTGCGCGGGCGCACCGGACACGCCGGAGATCGACCAGGAGTTCCGCGAGCTGTTCGGGGAGCTGAGCCGGGTTCGCGACGGCGTGTTCTGGATCCCGAAGATGCTGCCGCGCCCGGAGGTGATCCAGCTCCTCACGAACGCCGCCCTGTTCGTCTGCCCGTCGGTCTACGAGCCCCTCGGCATCGTGAACCTGGAGGCGATGGCGTGCGGGACGCCCGTGGTGGCCTCGGCGGTCGGCGGCATCCCCGAGGTCGTGGACGACGGCAGGACGGGCCTGCTGGTCCCGGCCGACGACGGCTTCGAGGCGGGTCTCGCCCGGGCCATGGACACCGTCCTGGGCGATCCGGAGACCGCCGGGCGGATGGGCGCGGCCGGGCGGGAGCGCGCGGTCGGCGAGTTCGGCTGGGACGCGGTGGCCCGCCGCACGGTCCGGCTCTACGAGGAGATCGTGAAACAGGCTTAGCGCGTCCTGCTCAGGGGCAGGCATCGGGAAATCGGCGTGAGGGGAGCGGCCATGCGGCGTGGTGGTCCTTCGGTCCTGGGAATCGTGCTGGCCGGTGGCGAGGGCAAACGCCTGATGCCGCTGACCGCGGACCGCGCCAAACCCGCGGTCACCTTCGGTGGTACGTACCGCCTGGTCGACTTCGTTTTGTCCAACCTTGTCAACGGCGACATCCTGCGCATCTGCGTCCTGACGCAGTACAAGTCGCACTCGCTGGACCGGCACATCACGACCACCTGGCGGATGTCCAACCTGCTGGGCAACTACGTGACGCCCGTGCCCGCCCAGCAGCGCCTCGGCCCCCGCTGGTACCTCGGCAGCGCCGACGCGATCCTTCAGTCGCTGAACCTCGTCTACGACGAGCAGCCCGAGTACGTCGCCGTCTTCGGCGCCGACCACGTCTACCGCATGGACCCGCGCCAGATGCTCGCCCAGCACATCGAGAGCGGCGCGGGCGTGACGGTGGCCGGGATCCGGGTGCCGCGCACCGAGTCCTCGGCCTTCGGGGTGATCACGCCGGGCTCCGACGGCCAGACGGTGGAGCGCTTCCTGGAGAAGCCGGCCGACCCGCCGGGGCTCGCGGACGACCCCAGCTGCGTCTTCGCCTCGATGGGCAACTACATCTTCACCACCAAGGCCCTCATCGAGGCGCTCAAGCGGGACGCGGAGGACGAGTCCTCCGTGCACGACATGGGCGGCTCGATCCTGCCCCAGCTCACCGACCGGGGCGAGGCCGCGCTGTACGACTTCAGCGCCAACCACGTGCCCGGCGAGACCACTCGCGACCAGGGCTACTGGCGGGACGTCGGAACGCTCGACGCCTACTACGAGGCCCACATGGACCTGATCGCCGAGCGCCCCGCGTTCAATCTGTTCAACCGCAGCTGGCCGATCTACACGCACTCGTACCAGCTCTCGCCGGCCCGCTTCAACGCCGGCGGCATCGCCAGCGAGTCCATCATCAGCGCGGGCTGCCTCGTCCGCGGGCAGGTCACGCGGTCGGTGCTGTCGCCGGGTGTCGTGGTCGACCCGGGAGCCGTGGTGCAGGGCTCGGTGCTGCACGACAACGTGCACATCGGCCGGGGCGCCGTGGTGCGCGGCGCCGTCCTCGACAAGAACGTCGAGGTGCCGCCCGGCGCGACGATCGGCGTCAACCCGGAGCGGGACGCCGAGCTGTACACGGTGTCCAAGGGCGGGGTCATCGCCTTGGGGAAGGGCCAACTGGTCACCTGACGGGACGCGGCCCGGGAGACTTTGTCCTGCCACTGGACGAAGAGCGGAATCCGTGTTGTCATGCCACCTCCTGTACATGACAACGTTGTTACGGAGGTTCCGTGCGTACCGGACGCCTCAGAAACCGGACCGCGTTACTGCTCGCCGCGCTCCTCGCCCTCACCGGCCTGACCGCGGCACCCGCCCTGGCGGACGACCCCGAGGAGATCCACGGCCTCAAGGGTGAGTACTACACCCAGTCCGCCCCCGGCGCCTTCGACTTCCACACCCTCAAGGCGACGACCTTCGACCAGGACCTCGACTTCGACAACCTGGAGCCGCGCCTGAACTTCACCACCGGCCGGTCGGACGACGTCAGCGTCCGCTGGACCGGGAAGCTCGTCCCGGAGAAGACCGGCGCCCACACCTTCTCGATCATCGGCGACAACGGCTTCCGCCTCTGGATCGACGGCAAGCTCGCCATCGACCACTGGGTGGACGACTGGGACCGCGAACAGACCGCCCAGCCCGTCGAACTGACCGCCGGCCAGGCCTACGACATCAAGGTCGAGTACTTCGAGCACTACGGCGGCTCCAACCTCCACCTGCGCTGGACCCGGCCCGGCGGCGCCAAGGAGCCCGTCCCGCAGTCGGCGTTCCGCCTCCCCGACGGCTTCGACTACGACGGGGCCCTCGCGGCCACCGTCCAGTCCACCGGCCGCACCCTGAAGCTCGACTTCGCCCAGCCCCTCGCCACACCCCCGTCCGGTTTCACCGACCACCTCAAGGCGGTGATCGGCGGCGCCGAGTGGCCCCTGGGCGCGGCCCGGCCGGACCCCTCCGACCCCACGTCCCTCCTGGTCGCCCTCGACGAACCCGTCGTCGGCAACAAGACCGGCACGGCCCGCGGTACGGCCGACATCCGCTACGACGGCCGAGGGGGCCTCTCCGATACCGACGGCAACGTTGTCAAGGAGTTCCTGAGCAGCGGCTCCAACCACTCGACGTACCGGCTGCGCACCCGCTGGGCCGACGAGGTCACACCCGGCAACGCCCACCCGGAGTACCCGCGCCCGCAGCTGACCCGGGACGCCTGGCAGAACCTCAACGGCCGCTGGCAGTTCGCCGCCGCGGAGCCGGGCGAGCAGCCGCCCGTCGGGAAGACCCTGAGGGAGCGCATCCTCGTCCCGTACCCGGTGGAGTCCCAGCTCTCCGGCATCGAACGGCACGAGGACCGCATGTGGTACCGCCGCACCTTCACGGTCCCCGCCGACTGGCACATCGGCTCCGGCAAGCGGCTCAGGCTCAACTTCGGTGCCGTCGACTGGCGCTCCGAGGTGTACGTCAACGGCACGAAGGTCACCGAGCACGAGGGCGGCTACGACAAGTTCAGTGCCGACATCACCGACGCGCTGAAGCCCGGCCGCACCCAGGAGCTGATCGTCGGCGTGTACGACCCGACCGACGCGGCCTCCGGCGAGAACCCGCCGCTCGGCAAGCAGCGCCTGGACCCGAGCGGCATCTGGTACACCCCGTCCTCCGGCATCTGGCAGACCGTCTGGATGGAGCCGGTGGCCCGTGACCACGTGGACGCGCTCAAGCTCACGCCCGACGTGGCCGGCGAGAAGCTCACCGTGGAGGCGAAGGGCGTCCGGGACGGCGTACCGGTCACGGCGACGGCGTACGACGGCCGGCGCGCGGTGGCCACCGCGAGCGGCCGCACCGGCCGTCCCCTGACCCTGACCGTCCACGACCCGCGCCTGTGGTCCCCCGACCACCCGTTCCTCTACGACCTGAAGGTGCGGGTCGGCTCGGACCGCGTCGGCAGCTACTTCGGGATGCGCTCCATCGCCGTCGAGAAGATCAACGGCGTCCCGCGCACGGTCCTCAACGGTGAGCCCGTCTTCATGATGGCCACCCTCGACCAGGGGTTCTGGCCCGACGGCCTGCACACCGCGCCCACCGACGAGGCCCTCGCCCACGACCTGTTGGTGCACAAGCGGCTCGGCTTCAACTCCGTCCGCAAGCACATCAAGGTCGAGCCGGACCGGTGGTTCTACTGGGCCGACCGGCTGGGTCTGCTGGTGTGGCAGGACATGCCGGCGATGACGGCCGGGGTGAACCCCGGCACCGCCTCCCGTGCCCGCTACGAGCGCGAGATGAAGGAGATGATCGACGAGCACGTCAGCAGCCCGTCGGTGATCATGTGGGTCACCTTCAACGAGGGCTGGGGTCAGTACGACGTCGGCCGGGTGGCCGAACAGGCCAAGGCCTGGGACCCCACCCGGCTGGTCAACGGCCAGTCCGGGCTCAACCTCGGCGCCGACGGCGGCACCGGCGACATCATGGACGAGCACGGCTACCCCAGCCCGGCCCTGCCGCCCCGCCCCGACGGCGAGCGTGCCCTGGTCAGCGGCGAGTACGGCGGCCTGGGCCTGGCGGTGCCCGGCCATGCCTGGTCGGTGCAGCAGTCGTACGTCGACGTCGACCCGGCCACCTACACGGAGGACTACCTGACGAAGCTGGACGAGGTCCGGGCGCTGGCCTGCAAGGGCGGCAACGGCGCCGTGTACACCCAGATCGCGGACGTCGAGGGCGAGCTGAACGGCTTCCTCACCTACGACCGGGCGGTGCTGAAACCCGACACGGCCCGGCTGAAGTCCGCCCACGAGGCGTTGATCCGTGACGCCTCCCGGGTGACTCCCACGGGGTGCCCGGCGCCGCAACCTGTGTTGGACTGACCACACATGCACCATAAGTCCCGCCCCTCTTCCAGGGGCGGGACTTAATCTGCTGTTAACTGTATGTAGCGTGATCGTACTTGACCGTAATCGGCGTAGGGCGATTGACTGCTGGCCCACCCGTCGTCGACGCGAGGCAAGCCCTTGACTGCTGACCTGCTCGCTCCTCTCGACCTGGCGTTCTGGAACATCGAGTCCGCGGAACACCCGATGCACCTCGGCGCGCTCGGGATCTTCACCGCCAACTCGCCGGCCGCCGGCGCCCACGCGGCGGACCTGCTCGCGGCCCGTGCCGCCGGCGTGTCCGGCCTGCGGATGCGCATCCGTGACGTGTGGCCGCCGCTCGCCGCCGCCCTGCGCCGGCCGCTCGCCTTCGGCGGCGCGGCCCGCGAGCCCGACCCGGACTTCGACCCCCTGAACCACGTGCGGCTGCACGCCCCGACCGCCGACTTCCACCGGGTGGCGGGCCGGCTCATGGAGCGCCCGCTGGAGCGCGGACGGCCTCCGTGGGAGGCCCATGTGGTGCCGGGCGAGGACGGCGTCTCCTACGCGGTGCTGTTCAAGTTCCACCACGCCCTGGCCGACGGGCTGCGGGCGCTGACCCTCGCCGCCGGCGTCCTGGACCCCATGGACCTGCCGGCCCCCCGGCCCCGTCCCGCCGAGCCCGCCCGCCCGCTGCTGCCGGACGTGCGCGAGCTGCCGGGCCTGGTGCGCGGTGCCCTCTCCGACGTGGGACGGGCCCTGGACATCGGCGCCGCCGTCGCCCGCTCCTCCCTGGACGCGCGCTCCGTCCCCGCGCTCACCTGCGAGCCGAGCGGCACCCGCCGCACCGCCGGGGTGCTCCTCGACCTCGACGACGTGCACCGCGTCCGCAAGAGCGTCGGCGGCACCGTCAACGACGTCCTGATCGCGGTCGTCGCGGGCGCCCTGCGCCGCTGGCTCGACGAGCGTGGCGACGGCAGCGAGGAGGTCGCGCCCCGCGCCCTGATCCCCGTCTCCAAGCGCCGCCCGCGCACCGCCTACCCGCAGGGCAACCGGCTCTCCGGCTACCTGATACGGCTTCCGGTGGACGACCCGGACCCGCTGGCCCGTCTCGCCGCGGTCCGCACCGCCATGGACCGCAACAAGGACGCCGGCCCCAACCGGGGCGCGGGCGCCGTCGCGCTGCTCGCCGACCACGTCCCGGCGCTCGGCCACCGGCTCGGCGGGCCCCTGGTCGGCCAGGCGGCCCGGCTCTGGTTCGACATCCTGGTCACCAGCGTGCCCCTGCCCAGCCTCGGCCTCAGGCTCGGCGGCAACCCGCTCACCGCCGTCTTCCCCTTCGCCCCGCTCGCCCCGGGCCACTCCCTGGCCGTGGCGGTCTCGACGTACCGGGGGAGCGTCCACTACGGCCTCGTGGCCGACGGCCGGGCCGTGCCGGACCTCGACCGGCTCGCCGCCGCCTTCACGGAGGAGGTGCGGACGCTGAGCGCGGCCTGCCGGCCCTGAATCGAGCGGGTTTGGCGGTGCGGCCCGGCGCTGAAGTAAAATCCGCCGTTCGAAAGCGGGCGCGACCGGCGCGCCGCGACGGCAGAGCAGGGAACTACAGCGGCGATGACGGTGACACAGGACGGCCCGCAGGCCATGGACGAGGCGAGCGGGCTCTCGTACGGACCCGGCATCGACCCGGAGCGTCTGGCCGTCTGCCTCAGCGTGCTCGAGGAACTCGACAAGCTGGAGGTCGACCACCCGGACGCCATCGCCGTGCGCCGGGCCACCGCGGGCATCTACCGCACGGTCAAGCAGCGCCGCCGCCAGGAGCGCCGGGCCGCCAAGACCGCCCACGACAAGGCGGTCACGGAGGCCACGGCGACGGGGTCGGCCCAGCGCATCGACGACGAGACCGAGGGCCTGTTGCCGTCGTCGAACACCGAGGAGGGCAGGATCGCGGGGATACTCCAGCGCCCGCGCTCCTGCTACACCTGCAAGACCCGGTACGTGGAAGTCGACTACTTCTACCACCAGCTCTGTCCGGACTGCGCCCGCCTGAACCGCGAGAAGCGCGACGTCCGCGCCGACCTCACCGGCAAGCGCGCCCTGCTCACCGGCGGCCGCGCCAAGATCGGCATGTACATCGCGCTGCGGCTGCTGCGCGACGGCGCGCACACCACGATCACCACCCGGTTCCCCAAGGACGCCATCCGCCGCTTCAAGGCCATGGACGACTCGGCGGACTGGCTGCACCGCCTGGAGGTCGTCGGTATCGACCTGCGCGACCCGGCCCAGGCGGTGGCGCTCGCCGAGCAGGTCGCCGAGGCGGGCCCGCTCGACATCCTCGTCAACAACGCGACCCAGACCGTACGCCGGCTGCCGTCCGCCTACGCCGCCCTGGTCGAGGGCGAGAGCGCCCCGCTGCCCGCGGGTGAGCTGCCCGCCCACCACGTCATCGGCGCCTTCAACTCCGGCGCGGTCGACGGCCTGGCCGCCCTGCCCCTCGGGACCAGCGGGCTCGACGCCCAGAAGGTCGCCGACCTGGCCCTGGTCGCGGGCAACGCCAGCGTCGAGCGGCACCTCGCCGGCACGGCCATCGACGCGGGCGGGCTGGTCCCCGACGTCGTCGACTCCAACACCTGGGTGCAGACGATCGACCAGATCTCCCCGGTGGAGCTGCTGGAGACGCAGCTCTGCAACTACACGTCGCCGTTCATCCTGATCAGCGCCTTGCGCCCGGCCATGGCCGCGGCCGCGAAGAAGGCGGAGAGCGGGCGCGCGTACGTCGTGAACGTCTCGGCGATGGAGGGCGTCTTCGGGCGCGGTTACAAGGGTGCGGGGCACCCCAACACGAACGCCGCGAAGGCCGCGATGAACATGGTGACGCGCACCAGTGCGCAGGAGATGTTCCAGACCGACGGGATCCTGATGACCTCGGTCGACACGGGGTGGATCACGGACGAGCGGCCTCACTACGACAAGCTGCGGCTTGCCGAGGCGGGGTTTCATGCGCCGCTCGATCTTGTGGACGGGGCGGCGCGTGTATACGACCCGATCGTCCGGGGTGAGGCGGGGGAGGATCTGTACGGGGTGTTCCTGAAGGATTACGCGCCCGGGAAGTGGTAGGGCCTCGGGTGCGGGGTTGAGTGTGGTTGCTCGCGCCCACGCGGCGGAGCCGCACATCTACACAGCCCCGCGCCCCTTGAGGGGCGGGACGCGTGCTGCTCTTGCTCGGGTGCCGCCGTCGACCAGCAGGTCGGCTCCCGTCACCCACTCCGCCGCGTCCGAGGCGAGCCACAGCACCGCTCGGGCGACGTCCTCCGGTTCGCCGATCCTGCCGAGCGGCAGGCCGGACGCCACCTCGTCCTCACCGGGCTCCCACACGAACCGGGCCATCTCGGTACGTACCAGGCCGGGGGAGACGGAGTTCACCCGGACCCGGGGGCCCAGCTCGCCCGCGAGCTGCTGGGTCAGGTGGAGCAGCGCCGCCTTGCTCGTGCCGTAGGCGCCCACGTTCGGGCCGACATGCGCGGCGCCCTCCGTGCACACGTTGATCACCGCGCCGCCGTGCTCCGCCATCCAGGCCCGCCAGGCGCACTGCGCGAACCTGAGCGGGGCCTCGACGTTGATCACGAAGGCCGTGCGCCAGTCGCCGGGGTCGGCCTCCATCAGCGGCCCGTACGGCTGGTTCGTCGCCGCGTTGCTGACCAGGACGTCGAGGCGGCCGAACTCGCGCAGGGCCAGGTCGGTCACGCGGCGGGGATGGCCGGGGTCGGCGACGTCGCCCGCGAGGCCGACGCCGCCCAGCTCCGCGGCGGTGCGCCGCACCTCGTCGGCGTCCCGCGCGGTGACGCACACCAGTGCCCCTGCCGACGCGAGGGCCTCCGCGACCGCGCGTCCGATGCCGCGTGTGGCGCCCGTGACCACGGCGGCTCTGCCCTGGAGTCCGTACGGTGCCGGCGTCATCGACGTACCGTCTCATGACGATCCGTCAGTCGACAGCCCCGAGACGGGAGTTGCGGGCCGCCAGCAGTTCCAGGACCGTGCGCCAGTCCTCCAGGACCCCGGCGTCGAACCCGGCCGTGCGGCCCTCCTCGGCCGCCTGGCGCAGGGTGAGGAGGTCGTCGTCGGCCGGGATGTCCCGGTGTGGGCAGCGGCGCACGAGGTGGGCGACCCGCTCGCCGAGCAGGGCGCGCACCGCCACCGCGGCGTGGTCCGCGCGACCGGCCGGGGCGCCGGGTCGCAGCAGTCCGCCGACGGGCTGCACCAGCCCCGCCACCTGGAGCTCCTTGTCCGCCGGCCGGCTGCGGCGCAGCAGCGCGGCGGTCCGCAGCGCGTGATCGTGCAGGTCGACCGGTGGGCGGTCACGGTCCGGGACGTCCCTGGTGCCCCGGCAGGCGTACAGCAGGTCCATCAGCTCCTCGACGCTGCGCAGCTCCATGCGTCAGTCCTCCAGCGAGACAGCCGTTGCCGTGCGGCAGCAGATCATGGCGAGCTTTCGACTCGGCCAACGGCGTTTGAACTGCACAACCGGCTCGAAAACGTCGCCGTGGACATACGCCGATCGGGTGATCCACAAAAGGGACTCAGAGTGACGAATCGGTCCCTGAACCCGAGTTGAACACCAGATGACGCGCGATTGTTACCGCTCGTTTTCAGCCCCATCGAGCGGGGGCATGCTCATTTGGTTAATCTGAGGCAGGCGGACAGCAGCACGGGTCCTACCCACACCCACGGTCCGTCATGGGACAAGCCGGTTCACCACTGCCTGCGCTCCCGCGAGTTACCGGCGCCACCGCGTCCGAACTGCATTTGGCATCAGAAGCCCCCGTGGGCGTCAGGCGCAGCAGGACCGGCGCACACGTCCCGAGGGTGACCGACACATAAGGAGTGCGCGGTGACACCGGAGAAGACGAATCGCGAGCAACGCCCCAAGGAACGCACCGAGGGCAAGGGCCGTCGGTCCGACGAGCTCGGCAGCCTCGATGTGTGGGCCCGCTCGGCCCCGATCCGCCTCGCGGGTTACGAGGAGGACCTCGCCGAGCCCCACATCCTGCCCAGCGTCGACTGACGGGGGCGGCCCCTTCGCGATCGCCGAGCGCATGGGCGTGCCAGACTCGCACCCATGCTGATCAGGGAAGCAACGGCTGACGACTGGACTCGCATCTGGCCGTTCTGGCGCCGCATCGTCGCCGCGGGCGAGACCTACGCCTGGGACCCGGGCACCTCCGAGGAGGAGGCCCGGGTCCTGTGGATGAACCCGGCGAAACGCGTCTACGTCGTCGAGGACGACAACGCCACCGTCGTCGCCTCCGCCTACCTCACCCCCAACTACGGCGGCCCCGCCGTCGGCATCGCCAACGCCGGCTTCATGGTCGACCCCGACCGGGGCGGCCGCGGCTACGGCCGGGCCCTCGCCGAACACCTCCTGGCCGAAGCCGGGGCGGCCGGCTACCGCGGCATGGTGTTCAACGCCGTGGTCGAGACCAACCCGGCCGTGAAACTGTGGACCTCCCTGGGCTTCACGATCCTCGGCACCGTGCCCGACGCGTTCGAGCACCCCCGGCACGGCCTCGTGGGACTGCACATCATGTACCGGGCGCTCTAGAACATCGGAGGGTTCATGGCCGGCTTCGGGATCAGACCTCTGGAAGCGGCCACCTGGCCGGACTTCGCCGGCCTCGTCGAGCGGCACAAGGGTGTGTGGGGCGGCTGCTGGTGCATGGCCTTCCACGCCGAGGGGGTGGGCCGCGCCAGGACCCCGGAGCAGAACCGCTCGGCGAAGGAGGCCCGGGTCCGCGAGGGCCGCGCGCACGCCGCCCTCGTCTACGACGGCCCGGACTGCGTCGGCTGGTGCCAGTTCGGACCGCCCTCCGAACTGCCCCGCATCAAACACCGGCGGGCCTACGACAAAGACCTCGGCGCCCTTCCGGACTGGCGGATCACCTGCTTCTTCGTCGACCGCGCGCACCGCCGCGGGGGCGTGGCCGCCGCCGCCCTCGAGGGCGCCCTCCAGGAGATCGCGCGGCTCGGCGGCGGCGGTGTGGAGGGCTACCCCGAGGACGCCGAGGGCCGGTCGGTCTCCGCGTCCTTCCTCTACAGCGGCACGGTGACGCTGTTCCAGCGGCAGGGCTTCGAACGGGTCCGGCGCCTCGGCAAGAACCACTGGGTGGTCGCCCGGACGGTTCAGCCGGTGACCGTCAGGGACGGACGTACGGCCGGGTCATGATCTCCATGTTGTGGCCGTCGGGGTCGTCGAAGTAGGCGCCGCGACCGCCGAAGAGGTCGTTGACCCGGCCGGGCTCGGTGTGGGCCGGGTCGGCGTAGTAGGTGACCCCCAGCGCCTCCAGGCGGGCGATCATGGCGTCGAACTGGTCCTCGGGCACCAGGAACGCGTAGTGCTGCGACTGGACCGGCTCGTCGCGCTTCTCGTAGTAGTCGAGGGTCACGCCGTTGCCCAGGTCGACCGGGAGGAACGGGCCGAAGGGGGCGCCCACCTCCAGGCCAAGGACGGCCGCCAGGAACTCGGCGGACAGGCGGCGGTCCGAGGCGTAGACAGCGGTGTGGTTCAGGTGGGCGACCGTCGTGGGCGGTTCGGGTGCGTGCTGTGCGTGCTGTGCGTGGGACATGCGTGGGTGCGTCTCCAGTCTTGGGATCCGTGTGCCGCGCCGCGGTGGCGCGAGGAGAGGGGGGGAACACGGAGACGGGAGGCGGGGCTCGTGCCCTCTCCGGCTCTCGGCGGAGCCTGCGCGGGGTCACCCCCGCCGCGCTCACGCCGAGGCCGGGCGCCTCACTCGTGCATGGCCTACGGCCGACCCGGCAGTCACCCGGCCGACCTTAGTCCACCGGCGCCGTACGCCGCCACGGGTTTCGTTCCTGCAATTGCTCCGCCAGAGCGAGGAGTTGCCGCTCCGAGCCGGGGCGGCCGACCAGCTGCACGGCACAGGGCGCACCGGACGGGAGGGTTCCGCACGGGATCGACATGGCCGGCCAACCGGTCAGGTTCCACGGGGGCGTCATCGGTGAGTGGTTGGTGTTCGCCAGCAGGTTGCTCAGCCAGCCCCGCTCGTGCCAGGGCCCGGCCTTCGGTGAGCGGCGGGCGAGCGCGGGCGTGAGCAGCACGTCGTACTCGGCGAAGAACGGCTCCAGCCGTCGGCGCAGCCGCTCCCGGCTCGCCCCCGAGCGCACGGTGGCGACGAAGGGCCGGCCGAGTCCCGCGTGGACCCGGGTGCGCCGGGCCAGCAGACGGGGGTCGAGGCGCTGGGCGTCGGCCGCGGTGCCCGCCGTCCAGTGGGCCAGCGACGTCAGGGGCAGCGACGCCGGGTAGGGCGGGTCGGCGCGCCGGACCTGGTGGCCCGCCTTCATCAGCACCCCGGCCGCCTCCCGGGTGGCCGCCGCGTACGGCCTGCTCACGGTGACGCCGGCCAGGGGGCTGCGCAGCGACACGGCGACCCTGAGGGCCCCGGGTTCGGCGCGCCGGGCGGGCGCGTCGTCCGCGAGCACCGCGAGCATCAGCCGGGCGTCCTCGACGGTGGTGGCGAGCGGCCCGTTCTCCGACATGCCGAACCAGTCGCTGTCACCGACACCGGCCGGGACCACTCCCCGGCCCGGCTTGATGGTGACGAGGCCGCAGTTGGCGGCCGGTATGCGCAGCGAGCCCATGCCGTCGTTGCCGAGGGCGATCGGCACCATTCCGGCGGCGACGGCGGCGGCACTGCCGCCCGACGAACCGCCGGCCGTACGGGACGGGTCCCAGGGGTTGCGCGCCGTGCCGAACACCCCGTCCGTGGTGGCGAAGACGCACAGCTCCGGCACGTTCGTCAGGCCCACGACCACCGCGCCAGCCGCCCGCAGCCGGGCCACCGTCACATGGTCCTCCTCGGCCGGTGTGTCCGGGGTCGCGGCCGAGCCGACACGGACGGACTCGCCGCGCACCGCGAGGTTGTCCTTGACGGCCACCGGCACCCCGGCCAGGGGCAGTTCGGCGAAGTCGCCGCGCGCCGCCACCTCTTCGGCCTCGGCCAGCGCCGCCTCGGCGCGCACCGTGCGGAAGGCCCCGACCCGGGCGTCGAGCCGCTCGATCCGTTCGAGGTGCTCGGCCACCACCTCGCGCGGGGTGACCCGCTTCTCGCGGACGGCGGCGGATATCTCGGCGGCGGTGCGGCCGGCCCAGGTGGTCACAGGAGCTCCTCGGAGTGTGCGGCGGGACGGGCTTACTGGCGAGTACGTAGGGAGAACTGTGCACCGGCGAGGGGCGCACGTCGAGGCCACCGGCCGGTCGATGCGCCTTTGCTCGCCCGACGCGCCCTCGGACAGGTGATCGGCGCGAGCCGCATTCTGCGGCTGCCCGCCGCCGTGCCGGCCCGGCGGTGGCGGACGCGGGTGACCGGGGCGCGAGGGTCCGTGCGCGTCGCCGAGTTCGGGCTGTACCGGTCCCGGGTCTGACGGGGTCGTGGCACAGGTCACATGCGTCGATGTCACATCGTGGGGAGCCGCTGACTCATAGGGGTGTACGCACCGACAACGACAGAGGAGCTCATCATGAGCGCGCGTCTGGACCCCTTCGCCACCCCGAGTGCCGGCAAGCTCGTCAAGCAGTTCAGCTCCGTGGGGCGGCTGGTGGTGGAGTCACCGCTGCCGGCCGCGACACGCGAACTGGTCTCGCTGCGTGTCAGCCAGATCAACGGGTGCGCGGTCTGCATCGACATGCACACCAAGGAGGCCGCAGCCGCGGGCGAATCCTCCGTGCGGCTGCATCTGGTCGCGGGGTGGCGGGAGGCCACGGTCTTCACCGAGGCCGAGCGTGCCGCGCTGGAGCTGGCCGAGCAGGCGACCCGTATCGCGGACGGGGCCGGCGGGGTCCCGGACGAGGTCTGGGAGCGGGCCGTCAAGCACTACGACGAGGACCAGCTGATGGCGCTGGTGACCCTGATCGCCTTCATGAACGCGGCGAACCGGCTGAACGTCGTCCTCCAGCAGCCCGCCGGGGACTACCGGCCCGGCCAGTTCAAGTAGCGGGCGGCGCACCGGGCCCTGGGCCGGATCCAGGGCCCGGCGGCGCACCGGGCCTTGGGCCGGAGCTACGGCGCGGCGACGCACCGGGCCCCGGCCGGTCCTAGGGCCCGAGCTGGGCCCGCATCCACTCCTCCACCTCGCCCACGTGCGCGGCCGCCGCCGCGCGGGCCGCCTCCGGGTCGTGGGCGGCCAGGGCGCGGTGGATCGCCGCGTGTTCGCGGCGGGTGCGGGCGAAGGCGCCCTCCTCCTGGTAGCCACGCCAGACGCGGGCCCGGAAGGTCCGTGACGACAGGCCCTCCAGGATCGCGGCCATGGTCTCGTTGCCCGCCGCCACCGCGATCACACGGTGGAAGGCCAGGTCGTGGGCGATGATCTCCTCCGGATCGTCCGTGGCGTTCATCGCCGCCAGGTGCCGCTCGACCTCGGCGAGCTGGTCCTCGCTGATACGGGCGGCGGCCAGCGCCGTCGCCGTCGACTCCAGGATCCGCCGCACCTCCAGCAGTTCCACCAGGCGCGGACCGCGCGACAGGTCCGCCACCACGCCGAAGGTCTCCAGCAGGTCGCCGGCCTCCAAACGGGTCACATAGATGCCCGACCCGTGCCGGGCCTCCAGCACGCCCAGCACCGTCAGCGCGCGGATCGCCTCCCGCATCGAGCTGCGGGAGATGCCGAGCTGGGCGGCCAGGTCCCGTTCCGTCGGCAGCCGCTGGCCCGGCTCCAGCAGGCCCTCGCCGATCATCGCCTTGATCCGCTCGATGGCGCGCTGCGTCACGGTGCCCTTCTGCGGGGCTGTCTCGTCGTCCACGCCGTTCCTCCGATCACGCGCTCCGGCGCAGTCTAACCAGCAGGGTGGTCGGACCACTATGAGTCGAGAACGCGAAAATCTGGCGTCGCAGGGTGTTCTGGCGGGCGAGTGGTCTGATAAGTATGCGGGCATCTGCTGGAACACCCGGTCGATGGGAGCCCCCTGAGATGCCCGGAAGCACAGTGCGGAAGCCGAACACGTCCCGGATCCTCGGCGCGGTGGCCCTGGCCGCCGGAGCCTCGCTGGTGCTCGCCGCGTGCGGCAGCACCAAGGACACCGGCGCCTCCGGGGCGGGCGGTGGAGGCGGCAGCGGCAAGGTCGGGGTCGTCCTGCCCCTGCTGACCTCGCCGTTCTGGCAGTCGTACAACGACTACGTGCCGAAGATGGCGAAGTCCGAGGGCGTCGACGCGATGAAGACCGTCAACTCCAACAGCGACCCCTCGCAGCAGATCACCGACATCAACAACCAGCTCAACCAGGGCGTCAAGGGCCTGGTCGTCGCCCCGCTGGACAGCGCCGCCATCGAGGCGGGCCTCGACCAGGCCGAACGCAAGGGCGTGCCGGTCGTCGCCGTGGACGTGGCGCCCGACAAGGGCAAGGTCGCGATGGTGGTCCGGGCGAACAACGTGGCCTACGGCGAGAAGGCCTGCCAGTACCTGGGCGAGCACGTCGGCTCCGGCAAGGTCGTGCAGATCATGGGCGACCTCGCCTCGGTCAACGGCCGCGACCGCTCCGAGGCGTTCCGCGCCTGCGTGAAGAAGAACTTCCCGAAGCTGAAGGTCCTGGAGATCCCCGCCAAGTGGGAGTCCGACACCGCGGCCTCCAAACTCGACACCCTCCTCAACGCCAACCCCGACATCAAGGGCATCTACATGCAGGCGGGCGGTGTGTACCTCGCGCCGACCCTCCAGACCCTCAAGTCCAAGGGGATGCTGAAGAAGGCCGGGCAGAAGGGCCACATCACCGTCGTCTCCAACGACGGAATCCCGCAGGAGTTCGACGCGATCCGCAAGGGCGAGATCGACGCGACCGTCTCGCAGCCCGCCGACGCCTACGCCAAGTACGGCATGTACTACATCAAGGCGGCGATGGCGGGGAAGACCTTCGAGCCCGGCCCGACCGACCACGACTCGACCATCGTCAAGCTGCCCAGCGGCATCCTGGAGGACCAGCTGCCCGCGCCGCTGGTGACCAAGGACAACGTCGACGACCCCAAGCTCTGGGGCAACACGGTCAAATGAGCACCCCACTGGTTGAAGCGCGCGGCGTCGTCAAGCGGTACGGCCCCACCACCGCCCTCGCCGACGGCCGGCTCGCCGTCCTGCCCGGTGAGTCCCACGCCCTCGTCGGCCGCAACGGCGCCGGCAAGTCGACACTCGTCCGGATCCTCACCGGCCTCGAAGCGCCCGACGAGGGCACCGTCCGCTTCGACGGCGAACCCGCGCCCCCGCTCACCGACCGCGACGCCTGGCGCGCCAAGGTCGCCTGCGTCTACCAGCACCCGACGGTCGTCCCCGAACTGACGGTCGCCGAGAACCTGTTCATCAACCGTCAGCCGCTCCGGCGGGGATTCATCAGCTGGCGCAGTCTGAAGACCGAGGCGGCCCGGCTCCTCGACACCTGGGACGTGCGCGTCGACCCCGACGCCCGCACCGCCGACCTCAAGGTCGAGGACCGGCAGATGGTCGAGATCGCCCGGGCCCTGAGCTTCGGCGCCCGCTTCATCATCCTCGACGAACCCACCGCCCAGCTCGACAACCGGGAGATCGAGCGGCTGTTCGGCCGTATGCGGGCCCTCCAGGACTCCGGCGTCACGTTCCTGTTCATCTCGCACCACCTTCAGGAGGTGTACGAGGTCTGCCAGGCCGTCACGGTCCTGCGTGACGCCCGCTGGATCACCACCGCGCCCGTCGCCGACCTCCCACGCCGGGACCTGGTGGAGGCCATGGCCGGGGAGTCGATCGAGGTCCTCGCCGAGCAGGCCGTGGACCCCGGGGACGCCGACCGCGACGCCCCCGTGCTCCTCGACGCCCGCGGCCTCACCTCACCGGCGTACCGGGACATCGACCTCACCGTCCGCCGCGGCGAGGTCGTCGGACTCGCCGGTTCCAGCGCCAGCGGCAAGATCGAGCTGGCCGAGTCCTTCACCGGGCTGCACACCCCCACGAGCGGCACGGCCCGCATCGACGGCGCGCCGCTGCCGTTCGGCGACGTCCAGGCCACCCTGAAGGCCGGCGTCGGCTTCGTCCCCCGCGACCGGCACGACCAGGGCCTGGTCTTCGGCATGTCCATCGGCGACAACGCCACCCTCAGTGTCCTGGACCGGCTCGGCCGCTTCGGCTTCGTCGGCACCGACCACAAGCGCGGTGTCGCCACCGCCCTGATCGAACGCCTCGACATCCACGCCGCGGGGCCCGACCAGCCCGTCTCCGACCTGTCCGGCGGCAACGCGCAGAAGGTCGTCATGGCCCGGGCCCTCGCCTCCGACCCCCGGCTCCTCGTCCTCGTCAACCCCACCGCGGGCGTCGACGTGAAGTCCAAGGAGTCCCTGCTCGCCCGGGTGGACAGCGCCCGCGACGACGGCACCGCCGTGCTCGTCGTCTCCGACGAACTCGACGACCTCAGGCGCTGCGACCGCGTCCTCGTCCTCTTCCACGGCCGAATCGTCGCCGAGCACCGGGCGGGCTGGCGCGACCACGAGCTCATCGCCTCCATCGAAGGAGTGGACCATGGCTGACACCAAGGCGGCCCCGCCGCTCGCGCCCGCGCGAGCCACCGACCCGCGCGCCGCCAAGGCAGTCCTGCTCCGCCGGGCCCGCGAACTCGCCCTCGTCCCGGCCCTGTTGCTCCTCCTGGTGCTCGGCGCGGTGGTCAACGACTCGTTCCTCACCGAACGCAACCTCATCTCCATCCTCGGCGCTTCCGCCGCCCTCGCCATGGTCGTGCTCGCCGAGTCGCTCGTGCTGATCACGGGCAAGTTCGACCTGTCCCTGGAATCGGTCGTGGGCATCGCGCCCGCCGTCGGCGCGCTGCTCGTGCTGCCCGCCGCCCAGTCCGGCTGGGGCACCGAACTCCCGGCCGCACTAGCACTGTTGGCCGTCCTGGTGGCCGGTGCGGCCGTCGGCGCCTTCAACGGCATACTCGTCGTGAAGTTCAAGCTCAACGCGTTCATCGTGACGCTCGCGATGCTGATCGTGCTGCGCGGTCTGCTGGTCGGCGCCACCAAGGGCAAGACGCTGTTCGGGATGCCCGACAGCTTCTACTCGCTGGCGACCACCACCTTCCTCACCGTCCCGCTGTCGGTGTGGGTGGCCGCGCTCGCCTTCGCCGTCGCCGGGCTGGTCCTGAAGTACCACCGCGTGGGGCGGGCCCTGTACGCCATCGGCGGCAACGCGGACGCCGCCCGGGCGGCGGGCATCCGGGTGGAACGCGTCATGCTCGGCGTGTTCGTCGTCGCGGGTGCCCTCGCCGCGGTCGGCGGCATCATGCAGACCGGGTACGTCGGCGCGATCAGCGCCAACCAGGGCCAGAACATGATCTTCACGGTGTTCGCGGCCGCGGTGATCGGCGGCATCGCCCTCGACGGCGGCAAGGGCACCATGTTCGGCGCCCTGACCGGCGTACTCCTTCTGGGGGTCGTGCAGAACCTGCTCACCCTCGCCCAGGTGCCGTCGTTCTGGATCCAGGCCATCTACGGCGGGATCATCCTGGTCGCCCTCATGATCGCCCGGGTCACCACCGGCCGGGCCCAGGACTGACGCCCCCGCCCCTGCAACCGAAAGGCCCCCCGTGTCCCCGACGCCCGCCCGCATCACCGCGGTCGACACCCACGACATCCGCTTCCCCACCTCGCGCGAGCTCGACGGCTCCGACGCGATGAACCCGGACCCCGACTACTCGGCGGCCTACGTCGTCCTGCGCACCGACGCGGCCGACGGGCACGAGGGGCACGGATTCGCCTTCACCATCGGGCGGGGCAACGACGTGCAGGTCGCCGCGATCGACGCGCTCCGCGGACACCTGCTCGGCCGCTCCGTCGACGACCTGTGCGCCGACCCGTCCACCCTCAACCGCGACCTGATCGGCGACAGCCAGCTGCGCTGGCTCGGCCCCGAGAAGGGCGTGATGCACATGGCGATCGGCGCGGTCGTCAACGCCGTGTGGGACCTCGCCGCCAAGCGTGCCGGCCTGCCGCTGTGGCGGCTGCTCGCCGAGGCCGAGCCCGAATGGCTGGTGCGCCAGATCGACTTCCGCTACCTCACCGACGCCCTCACCCCCGAGGAGGCCCTGGCCCTCCTGCGCCTGGGCGGACAGGGCGCCGAGGAGCGCACCGCCCGGCTCCTGGAGCGCGGCTACCCCGCCTACACCACCTCGCCCGGCTGGCTCGGCTACGACGACGACAAGCTCACCCGGCTCGCCGCCCAGGCCGTCGCCGACGGCTTCCGGCAGATCAAGCTCAAGGTCGGCGCCGACCTCGACGACGACATCCGCCGCTGCCGCGTCGCCCGGTCCGTCATCGGCCCCGACCTCCGCATGGCCGTCGACGCCAACCAGCGCTGGGACGTCGACGAGGCGATCCGCTGGACCAAGGCCCTCGCTGAGTTCGACCCGTACTGGATCGAGGAACCGACCAGCCCCGACGACATCCTCGGCCACGCGGCGATCCGCCGTGCCGTCGCCCCCGTGAAGGTCGCCACCGGCGAGCACGTGCACAACCGGATCGTCTTCAAACAACTCCTCCAGGCCGGCGCGCTCGACGTCGTCCAGATCGACGCGGCCCGCGTCGGCGGCGTCCCCGAGAACCTCGCGATCCTGCTGCTCTCGGCCAAGTTCGGCGTCCCGGTCTGCCCGCACGCGGGCGGTGTCGGCCTGTGCGAACTCGTCCAGCACCTGTCGATGTTCGACTACGTGGCCCTGTCCGGAACCACCGAGGACCGGGTCATCGAATACGTCGATCATCTGCACGACCACTTCCTCGATCCGGTGGTCATCCGCGAAGGTCATTACACGGCACCGACCGCGCCGGGCTTCTCGGCCGCCATGCGGCCCGAGTCGCTGGCGCGCTACACGTACCCGGGCGGCGAGTTCTGGGCCGCCGACCTCGACGAGCGGAAGAAGGGTCAGGCCGCATGAGCGACTTCGAGGGCCTCAAAGCCCTGGTGACGGGCGGCGCCTCCGGCATCGGCCGGGCCACCGCCGACCTCCTGGCCGAGCGCGGCGCCCAGGTCGCCGTCCTCGACCTGGATCCGTCGCCGGTCGACAAGCCACTGCTCGCCCATCGCGCGGACGTCACCGACGACGCGTCCGTGCGCCAGGCCGTGGCGGCCGCGGTCGCCGACCTCGGCGGACTCGACATCCTGGTCAACAACGCCGGCATCGGGGCCCAGGGCACCGTCGAGGACAACCCCGACGACGACTGGCACCGCGTCTACGACGTCAACGTCGTCGGCATGGTCCGCACCACCCGGGCCTGCCTGCCGCACCTGCGCGCATCCGGGCACGCGGCGATCGTCAACACCTGCTCCATCGCCGCCACCGCGGGCCTGCCGCAGCGCGCCCTGTACAGCGCCACCAAGGGAGCCGTGTACTCCCTCACCCTCGCCATGGCCGCCGACCACGTCCGCGAGGGCATCCGCGTCAACTGCGTCAACCCGGGCACGGTCGACACCCCGTGGGTCGGCCGTCTCCTGGACGCCGCCCCCGACCCGGCCGCCGAACGCGCCGCCCTGGAGGCCCGCCAGCCCACCGGCCGGCTGGTCGCCGCCGCCGAGGTCGCCGGCGCCATCGCCTACCTGGCGAGCCCCCTGTCCGGCGCCACCACGGGCACCGCCCTCGCCGTCGACGGCGGCATGCAGGGCCTGCGGCTGCGCCCGGTGGCCCGATGAACCGGCTCGGCGGCAGTGGCGTCGAGGTCAGCGCCCTGTCCTTCGGCGCCGCCGCCATCGGCAACCTGTACACCGCGGTCGGCGAGGCCCAGGCGCACGAGGCCGTGGAGGCCGCCTGGCAGCGGGGCGTCCGCTACTTCGACACCGCCCCGCACTACGGCCTCGGCCTGTCCGAACGCCGCCTCGGCGCCGCCCTGCGCGAGCACCCCCGCGACCTCTACACCGTCTCCACCAAGGTGGGCCGCCGCCTGGAACCCGCGGACGGCACCGGCGACGACCTCGCGGGCGGCTTCGCCGTACCCGCCACCCACCGGCGCGTCTGGGACTTCAGCGCCGACGGCATCCGCCGCACCCTGGAGTCCAGCCTGGAACGGCTCGGCCTCGACCGGGTGGACGTCGTCTACCTCCACGACCCTGACGAGCACGCCGAGTGGGCCTTCCGCGAGGGCTACCCGGCCCTGGAGAAGCTCCGCTCGGAGGGCGTGGTCGGCGCGATCGGCGCCGGAATGAACCAGGCCGAGATGCTCACCCGCTTCGTCCGCGACACCGACGTCGACGTGGTGCTGTGCGCCGGGCGCTACACCCTGCTCGACCAGAGCGCCCTCACCGAGCTGCTGCCCGCCGCACACGAGCGCGGCGCCTCCGTCGTCATCGGCGGCGCCTTCAACTCCGGCCTGCTGGCGAACCCCAGGCCCGGTGCCACGTACAACTACACGGCGGCGCCTTCCGAGCTGGTCGAGCGGGCCCTGCGGCTGAAGGCCGTCGCCCACCGCCACGGCACCACGCTGCGCGCCGCCGCCCTGGCCTTCTGCGCCGCCCACCCGGCCGTCGCGAGCGTCCTCGTGGGAGCCCGCTCCGCTCACGAAGTGCGCGACTGCGCCCACCAGTTCGCCGCCCACGTGCCCGACGGGTTCTGGCAGGAGCTGCGCACCAAGGGCCTGCTGCCCGCCGACGCCCCCGTCCCCGCCGGGTCGACGTCCAAGGAGCCGTCATGAGAGTCGCCCTGCACACCAAGGTCCGCCCCGACCGCGTCGCCGCGTACGAGGCCGCCCACCGCGAGGTCCCCGAGGAACTCACCGACGCCATCCGTGCCGCCGGTGCCACTTCCTGGACCATCTGGCGCAGCGGCACCGACCTGTTCCACGTCCTGGAGTGCGAGGACTACGCCCTTCTCCTCGCCGAACTGGAGAAACTGCCCGTCAACGTCGCCTGGCAGGCCCGTATGGCGGAACTGCTGGACGTCGTGCACGACTACTCCGGCGAGGGCGCGGACGCCGGTCTGCCCGTCGTGTGGGAGCTGCCGGCATGACCGTGGTCGACGCCCACCACCATGTGTGGGACCTGTCCGTACGGGACCAGGACTGGATCAGCGGTCCCGAACTCGATCCACTGCGCCGCGACTTCACAGTCAAGGATCTCGAACCCGAGGCGAGCGCCGCCGGAGTGGGCCGCACGGTCCTCGTCCAGACCGTCACCGTGCCCGAGGAGACCCCGGAGTTCCTGGCCCTGGCCGAGGCGCACGAGCTGATCGCGGGCGTCGTCGGCTGGACCGACCTCACCCGCCCCGACGTCGCCGACGCACTGGCCCGGCTGCGGGAGCTTCCCGGCGGCCGATACCTCAAGGGCATCCGCCACCAGGTCCAGGGCGAACCCGACCCGGAGTGGCTACTGCGCCCGGACGTCCTGCGGGGACTGGCCGCCGTCGCCGACGCCGGGCTCGTCTACGACCTCGTCGTCCTGCCGCACCAGCTCCCCGCCTGCGCGCGGGCGGCCGCCGCCCTGCCCGGCCTCACCTTCGTCCTCGACCACCTGGGCAAACCGCCCGTCGCCGCCGGCACCCTCGAACCCTGGGCGTCGGACCTGCGCGCCCTCGCCACCCTGCCCAACACCGTCGCCAAACTGTCCGGCCTGGTCACCGAGGCCGACCCCGCCTCCTGGACGCCGGCGGACCTGCGCCCGTACGCCGAGGTGGCGCTGGAGGCCTTCGGACCGGACCGACTGATGTACGGCTCGGACTGGCCGGTCTGCACGCTCGGCGTCGCCTACGGCGACACCCTCCGCCTCACCCGTGACCTGACGTCCCCACGCGAACACGAGCAGATCCTCACGGCCACGGCCACCCGCGTCTACGGCCTCTGAGCGGTCTTCGCCAGCCGCGTCGGCGGCAGGTACTCCCGCACGAACGTCCTCTCCCAGCACGCGCCCGTCTCCCGCAGCTCGCGCCACGTCGTGTAGCGGTAGCGGAACAGGCGGGCGCGCACATGGCGCGGGGGCTCGTCGGGCGGGAACGGCGAGCGGCGCAGCAGCTTCAGCGTGTCCCGGTCGTTCTCCAGGAGCCGCTCCACGAACGTGCCGAACCAGGAGTCGGCGTAGGCGGGGGAGAGGGCCGCGAACCACATCATCCAGTCGAGCCGCAGATGGTAGGGGGCGAACTGGCGCGGCCAGCGTCGCGGATCGCCCGGCTTGCCCTTGAACTCGTACTCCCGCCAGTCCGAGTCCGCACGCGGCACGTCGTCCCGGGTGCCCTCGACCACCACCTCGTGGCGGACCCGGCTCACACTGCCGAACGCCCCGTAGGTGTTGACCAGATGGAGCGGGTCGAAGGAGCGGTTCATCACCTGGCGGCGGGAGACCATGTTGCGCACCGGCTGGTAGCTGAGGCCCAGCAGCAGCGCCGCCACCGCGAGGACCACGACCACGTACCACAGCGGAGCGCCGGGCACGTCCGGCGCATCGGCCGGGAAGCGCACCACCGGCAGGGCCAGCACGATCGTGATCCAGTTCAGCCAGGCGAAGTTCCCCGACAGCACCAGCCACAGCTGGGTGAGGATCATCAGTGCGGCGGCGGCCGTCGCGACGGGCTGCGGGGCGAACAGCAGGAACGGCACCACGAGCTGGGTGACGTGGTTCGCGGCCACCTCGACACGGTGCGCCGGCCCGGGCAGATGATGGAAGAACCAGCTCAGCGGGCCCGGCATCGGCTGGGTCTCGTGATGGTGGTCCAGGCAGGTCAGCTTCCGCCAGCACTCGTCCCCACGCATCTTGATCAGCCCGGCGCCGAACTCCACCCGGAACAGGATCCAGCGCAGCAGGAACAGCACGACGACCGGGGGCGCCACCTCGTCGTTGCCGAGGAACACGGCGAGGAAGCCGACCTCCAGCAGCAGCGACTCCCAGCCGAACGAGTACCAGGTCTGCCCCACGTTGACGATCGACAGGTACAGCACCCACGGCACCAACCACAGCAGCATGCCGCCCCACAGCGGCAGCAGCGAGTCCAGCCCGGCCAGCAGCGCCGCCGACACCGCGCAGCCCGCCCAGGCGCAGAACGCGAAGAAGTGGTCCGAGTAGTGCAGCTGGAACAGGCTCGGCGCCCGCTTGAACGGCACCCGCCCCACGAACCGCGGCACCGGCAGCATCCCGCGCCGCCCGATCAGCGCGCGGAACTGCCACGCGGCCGTCAGGAACGCGACCAGGTACACGGCGGCCAGCGCCCGCTGGAAGACCAGCCGGCTCAGCCAGTACTCGGATGCGGTGAACCAGTCCACTGCCGTGTGCTCCTCCCGGTGCGGCGCCGGACCCCAGTGTCACGCTCCGTGTACCACCGCTCCGGACGCGTACCCCGAGCGAGTGAACCGAATGCCGCGGACGGTCGGCCCGGCACCCTTGCGGGCGTCTTGACCAACAGAAGGGGGCCGGTGCCGCCGAGCGGCCCGTAAACTCGGCGCATCCGGTCGAAGAATCGGACGAATCCTGGCAAGGTGGGCCCATGGCTGATCGGGGAGCGAGCGCCCTGTCACCCCCGGACGACTGGCCCGCCCAGCCGGACCCGATCCTCGCGCTCAACCGGATGGGCAGCTTCGACTGGGATCTGGACACCGGCCTGATGGCGATGGACGCCCAGGCCCACGCGGTCTTCGACGTGCGCCCCGATGAGTACGACGACCACCCCGAGACCCTCTCCCAGCGCGTCCCGCCCGACGAGGCCCGGCGTCTGGACACCGCCGTCTCCCAGGCCCTGAAGGACGGCAGCGAGAACTACGGCGCCTACTTCCGTCTCCGCCGCCGCGACGGCACGCTGCGCTGGACCCACACCCAGGGCTACATCCGGCGCGACGACACCGGACGCCCCCGCCGCATCATCGGCATCATCCGGGACGCCACCCAGGAGCTCGGCGAGAGCGACGCCCGCCTCGACCAGGCCGCCCAGGACGGGGCCCGCCGGCAGCAGGCCAGCGTCGTCGAACTCACCACGGCCGCCCTCGCCCACGCCCGCACCGTCCAGGACGTCATCGACGTCCTCAAGGACACCCACGGCGTGACCCACCTGGGTGCCACCAGCCTCGTCATGGGCCTGGTCGAGGCCGGCCGCATCCGCCTGGTCGCCGAGGGGCCCGTGGGCAGCTTCGTCCCCGGCACCAGGGTCACCCGGATCGACGATCCCTACCCGATGAGCGAGGCCGTACGAACCCTCGGCCCCTGCTTCATCGAGTCGCCGGAGGAGTTCGCCGAGCGCTACCCGGTCCTGTGGCCGCACCTCACCGACCTGAAGATCACATCGGCCGCCTATCTGCCGCTCATCGTCCAGGCCAGGCCGATCGGCGCGATGGGCCTGCTCTACAGCGACCGGCGAGGCTTCACCACCGAGGAACGCGACATCCTCGTCGCGCTCGGCAGCAGCATCGCGCAGAGCATGCAGCGGGCGATGTTCTACGAGCAGGAGATGGACCTCGCGCAAGGCCTCCAGCAGGCCATGCTGCCCCGGACCATCCCGAGCGTGCCCGGGGCCGACGTGGCCGTCCGTTACCGCGCGGCCACGATCGGCGGCTCCGTCGGCCGTGACATCGGCGGCGACTGGTACGACCTGATCCCGCTGCCCGGCGGCCGGGTCGGCGCCGTCATCGGCGACGTCCAGGGCCACGACACGCACGCCGCCGCCGTCATGGGCCAGTTGCGCATCGTGCTGCGCGCCTACGCAGCCGAGGGGCACACCCCGGCCGCCGTGATGGCCCGCGCCTCCGTCTTCCTGCACGAACTCGACACCGACCGGTCCGCCACCTGCCTCTACGCGGAGGCCGACCTGACCACGGGCGTCCTCCAGGTGGTCCGGGCCGGCCACATCGATCCGCTCGTGCGCCCCACCGACGGCAGCTGCCGGCGTGTCACCGTCCCGGGCGGACTGCCGCTCGGCCTGTCCGCCGAGTTCGGCCGCCTCGACTACCCCGTGGCCACCCTGGAGCTCGACCCCGGCGACACCCTGCTGCTGTGCACCGACGGCCTGGTGGAGCAGCCGGGCGCCGACCTCGACGACGGCATGCGCACCCTGACCGCGCTCGTCGCCACCGGCCCCGACGACGTACGGGACCTCGCCGACCGGCTCATCGACGTGGCCGCCGAACGCGGCGGCGACGACGACGTGGCGCTGCTCCTGCTGCGCCGGCGCGGCCCCGAGGGCCCGCAGTCCGGCCGCCGGCTCCAGCGGCACGTGGCGCCCGGCGACCCGGCGGCCCTGACCGAGGCCCGCCACATGATCCGCACCGCGGTCGGCGCCTGGGGCGCCCGGGACCGCGCCGACGAGATCGAACTGGTCGCCGACGAGCTGATCACCAACGCCCTGATGCACACCGAGGGCTCCGCGATCGTCACGCTCCGGGCCCTCACCGGCTCCGAGCACCGGCTGCGCGTCGAGGTCGAGGACTCCTCCAGCGCCCTGCCGCGCCGCCGCGAGGCGGGCGAGTCGGGCGTGTCCGGGCGGGGTCTGCTGCTGGTCGACCTGCTCACCGACGTCTGGGGCGTGGAGGCCCGGGGCGGCGGCAAGGCCGTGTGGTGCGAGTTCGTGGTGCCGGGCCACGACTGACCTCGCGTGGCACTCTGGACCCATGCCGGAACTCCCCGAGGTCGAGGCGCTCAAGGACTTCCTGGCCGAGCACCTCGTCGGCCACGAGATCGTCCGCGTGCTGCCCGTCGCGATCAGCGTGCTGAAGACGTTCGACCCGCCGCTGTCCGCCGTCGAGGGCCACGAGGTCACCGCCGTACGCCGGTACGGCAAGTTCCTCGACATCGCGACCGCGGACGGCCCGCATCTCGTGACCCACCTGGCGCGCGCCGGCTGGCTTCAGTGGAAGGACCGCCTCCCGGACGGCCCGCCCCGCCCCGGCAAGGGCCCCCTCGCGCTGCGCGTGGCCCTGGAGACCGGCGCCGGCTTCGACCTGACCGAGGCCGGAACGCAGAAGCGGCTCGCGGTGTACGTCGTGGGGGACCCGCAGGAGGTCCCGGGCGTCGCCCGGCTCGGCCCGGACCCGCTGGCCGACGACTTCGACGAGCGGCGCCTCGCGGAACTCCTGGCCGGTGAACGGCGGCAGCTCAAGGGCGCCTTGCGCGACCAGAGCCTGATCGCGGGCGTGGGCAACGCCTACAGCGACGAGATCCTGCACGCGGCGAAGATGTCGCCCTTCAAACTGGCCGCGTCCCTGAGCGCGGCGGAGACGGGGCGGCTGTACGCGGCCCTGCGCGACACCCTCACCGACGCGGTCGAGCGCTCCCGGGGCGTCGCGGCCGGCCGGCTGAAGGCCGAGAAGAAGAGCGGCCTGCGGGTCCACGGCCGTGCCGGCGAGCCCTGCCCGGTGTGTGGCGACACCGTCCGCGAGGTGTCCTTCAGCGACTCCTCGCTCCAGTACTGCCCGACCTGCCAGACCGGTGGCAAGCCGCTGGCGGACCGCAGGATGTCCCGGCTGCTGAAGTAGTCACCAGTAGCCGCTGCCCACCAGGTAGGCGATGCCCATGAGGACGGCCAGGATCAGCACCGGGATCGCCAGCCCCTTGGCGACCGAGGTCGACGTCCGGGTGCCGCCGGCCGCCCGCTCGGAGTAGAGCTCCCGCCGTTCGCCCAGCTCGTGCCGGGCGAGCACGCCGACGACCAGGGCGAGCGCGGCGGTGATCAGGGACACGATCAGCGGCGTGAACGCTCCGTGGGCTCGCAGGTTGTCCTCGATGTTGCCGTCGACCCCCTCGTCGCTCCGTTCCGCGACGGCCACCGCCGCCGCCTGGACGGCCATGACGAGGGTGATGACCGCGGTGACCGCGAGGGCGAGGGCGGCGCCGGCGAGGGCAGGGGCGAGGGGGCGGGGCTGTGCTCGGGCCGGTGTGGTGCGGGTCCTCGGGGGTGGTGAGGTCGGGGGCTTGCGCGCGGAGGGTGGCGAGGACGGGGGCTTGTGCGCGGAGGGCGGGGGAGTCGCGGGCTCGCGCGCGGGCGGCCGGGAAGGCGGGGGCTCGATGATCGCCGTTTCCTGGTCGTGCGCTCCCTGGCCCGGCACACGCTGTCGCGGTGGGTGGGGTGGGGCCTCGACGTCGGGCCCGGCGGGGGGTGCGGACTCGTGCGCCGGCCCCACCACGGCCTCGACGTGGACCACCGCCTCGTCGGCCACGCCCTTCAGCGTGATCTCCCCGGACAGCCGCCCCTCGGCGGCCGTGTCGACGTGGACCCGGAGGCCGTCCGCGGCCGGCTCGACGCGCAGCCACGGCTGGGCGGGCTGGGCCACGCAGTGCCTGGCCAGCGGCGGGCCCTGCATCGTCACGGACTTCTCCCGCGAGGGCGAGCCCCTCGGCACCAGGCCGAAGTCCAGGTGGTCCGGGGACGGCGCGAGGTGTATCTCACGCAGGGCGCGGTGTGCCAGAGCGGCGATCTGGCGGATGTCGTTGCCCGCGACCTCCACCAGGGTCTGGCGCGCCCCCTCCGCCACGGGCAGGCTCTCGTCCCGCACCCGGTTGTCCAGCTCCAGGACCGCCCCCTGCCGGGTGAGGACGTTGTCGCTGTCGAGGGCGGCCCGCAGCGAGGCCGGTGTGGGCACGGCGGCGATCTTGATGCGGCCGCGCCGGCTGTGCGCCAGATGGAACTCACCCCGCATCTCCACCGTCTTCTTCGGCGTCTGGTTGGGGTTCTGCTCCCGGACGTGCTCGTAGACGTAGTCGTACAGGTCGTCGAGGGACACCTCGCCGTCCGCGTCGAGGTCGGCCTCGCCGGTCCCCAGGCCCTGCACCACCGCGTGCGTGAACACCGAGGGACGCGGAGCGGAGTTCTCGGCGAGCTGGTCCCCTTCGAAGGCGTACTCCATGGAGTCGGACGCCGTGATGACGGCCCAGCCGCGCCCGCCGGCCGGCTTGTCGCTCGGGAAGGACTCGAGGACGTTCACGTCCCCCGAGGCGCGCACGGAGGAGGAGCCCCGGGAGAAGGCGCCCCCGTAGCAGCAGTCCAGGAACAGGACGGTCCGGCCGGCCTTCGTGCGGGACATGCACCCGCGGACGAACTGGGCGGGAATCGCCGTGGCGTCCAGCATCCGGGGCTCGGTGTCGCCGGCGGCGAAGTACAGCTCGCCGGACTCGCTCTTGAGGCCGTGGCAGGAGAAGTGCAGCAGGAGGGTGTCGTCGCGACGGCGGTCGTTGAAGAAGCGCTGGATGTGCCTGCGCATGGCGTCGGCGGACGCGTTGCGCACCACCTCCACGTCGAAGTCGCCGATCCGCGCGTCGTGCAGGACCCCGGCCAGAGCCGTGGCGTCCTGGGCGGGTGCCCGGAGCTTCTTGAGCCCTTGGTCGGCGTAGCGGTCGTTGGCGATGATCAGCGCGTGCCGGGAGTCGGTCATGGCGGGGCTCCGGCCGTGGCATGGCGTTGGACGAAGGCCTTGAACGCCTCCTCGACCTGCTCGTCGGTCGCCTCGGACACCTCCAGGACGTCGCCGTCCATCTCCAGGTGCAACGAGGGACGGGTGTCATGGGTCCTGTGCAGCCACGACCGGATCACGGTCACGACCTGGTTCAGGGCCGTCGCCGAGCTGCCCAGGGCCACGAGCAGCGCACCGACCTGCGTCACGTCCACGGCTCGCGCGCCGGGCGGTACCTCCCCGGCGGGCAGCGCGCTGACGTCGTCCACCTCGACGTCGAGTAGTTCCTCACGCAAATAGCCGGTCAGTTCCGCCACACGTTCGGCGTCCGCGTCCTCTTCGGAAAGGAGGATCGTCAGTTCGTTCTCCACCGGCTCAGCCCCTTCGTGCGTTCTCGCAGGGGCGGCGCGGAGCCCACCGTCGACGGACCAACAGACGCTCCGCGTCGGTACTTTCAGTCTCCGTCCGGCGCTGTGCGCTGGCAAATCAGCACGGGGTCAGCGTGGCGGCTCCAGCGACACCAGACGTTCGCCGGTCGCCGTGCGGATCTCGTAGCGGGCGATCTCGCCGGGGTGCTTGGAGGAGCTGGCCATCATCGTGTGGGGCTGTGCGTCGTGTCCCGGCCCGTGCCAGCTCGTCGCGGTCTCCTCGCTGCCGTCATGACCGACGATGACCAGATGGCAGGCGCGGGAGTCCGCCGAGTCCTTCACCTTCAGCTCGACCTGGCTGCCCGAGGCCCCGTCCTCCGTGGTGACCTGCGCCCACACCCCGGTCCGCGCGTCGGTCGCCGTGAGCCGCGCGGGCGCCTCGTCGCTGCCCTCGGCCATCATCGCGATCCCCGGCACCGACACCGCGAACGCCACCGACGCGGCCATGGCGAACAACAGTCTCCGGCGTCCGGCCCGGCGCCGCGTCGCCACCTCGGCCAGCAGCCCGTCCAGCATGCGCGGACCGGGCTGCGTCATGGGGTGCACGAACCGTGGCGTCGACCGCCGGTACAGCATCAACTGCCGTGTCGTCGCGCCGAATTCCGTCACCTCTGCAGCGCACCGAGGGCACTCCATGAGGTGGTCCTCGAAGCGGAAGGCCTCCGCCTCGTCCAGCACGCCGAGCGCGTAGGCGCCGACGTCGCGATGCCTTTCCAGGGACCTCATGCCGAATCCTCGTGCCGTTGGGTGCGGGTGGGGTTACTCCTTGCTCCCACCGGTACGGACCAGGCAGCGGAATCACTCAAGCCGGTGACACAATCGCAACCTAAGGATTCGGAGCGCTCCGGCCCGCGGATTGGTCCCGGGTCGCAGAAATCTAAAAAAGATGGATGGCGAGGTGTCCCAGCGGCAGTCCGAGCTGCCAGGCGGGCGTCCAGACCTTCGGCCCCTCGTCCTCGCCGACCACCGGAGCGCCGCCCGGCACCGCGTTCAGATCGGGCGCGAGCAGCTCCGTCTCCTGGAGCCAGCGCCAGGCCTCCTGAGCCAGTTCCAGGTCCGGCGCGGGCCGGCCGGACCCGGCGGCCTCGGCCGCGAGCTCGGCCAGCCGGTCGCGCACCCACTCCTGCCACGGCTGGTCGTACGCGGTCAGCGACAGCCAGGTCTCCAGCTGCGTGACCACCCGGATGCCCGACAGCTCCCCCTCGGTGTCGGAGAGGAAGATGGTCAGCGCCAGGGCATCCCGCCCGGCGCGGAACTCGAAGGACGTCGGCGGCATCAGATCGCCGGTCCGCAGCAGCTCGTCGGCGATGTACTCGGCGTACAACCACGCCATGGGAACGGTCAGTTCACCGCCGCTGCCGTCCGTGCTCTCCTGCCCTCTGTGCTGCATCCCTTCCTGCCTTCCTCCGGTACGTGCGCGTCGCCCGACACCGGGCCCCGAGGGCGCTGACGGCCCCCTCCGGAACACGGATGAGAACAGCCGATTACTCAACCGGGGTCCTCAGCAAGGCGCTTTACGGAGACTTGACCCGTCCGTTGGTTTCAGCGCAGGTCGGTGGCGTAGCCCGGAAGCACCCGGCGCAGGGCGCGCAGCGCGTAGTACGCGCGGGACTTCACGGTACCGGGCGGGATTCCGAGGGCGGCCGCGGCTTCCGCCACACTCGCCCCCTGGAAGTACACGAGCACCAGGACTTCACGGTGCTCCGGAGTGAGTGTCTTCACAGCCCGGCGGACGTCGAGCGTGGCCGCGGCCCGCTCCGCGTGGTCGGAGATGACCCGCGCGTTCTCCAGCACCGCGTCGCCGACCTCGGCCGGCCGGGCCTGCCGGGCGCGCCGGGCGTCGATCGCGAGGCGCCGCCCGACGGTCATCAGCCAGGGCCGTACGGACTCGAAGTCGTCGGCGCGCAGGGCCTCGGGATGCTGCCAGGCGCGCACGAGCGTCTCCTGGACCAGGTCCTCCGCGCGCTGCCGGTCGCCGTCGGAGAGCCGGAGCAGGAGTGCGAAGAGGGGCCGGCCGTGCTCCCGCTGCAGTGCGGCGAGCTCGTGCTCGGCGGTCGTCCCGTTCGTGAGCGTGGATCCGGCCGTCATGGCCGTATGCCACCGCAGGGCGCGGTTCGGGGACAGGGCACGTACCCGGCTGTGCGGCGGACGGTCGATCGCGTCGACGAACGGTTCGACGAACGGTCGCGGCCGTCCGCCGGGGCGCGCCAGACGGGCTAAAGAGCGTGTCGGAGCCGCGTGAGGCGACGTGAGCCTTCTTTCCTGATTGTCCGCAAATACGACAACAGTGCTCACGACGGGGTGAACGGATGATCGCACGCAGCCGACAGGTGGCCCTCGCCCTGACCGTCCTCCTCGCCGCGGGCGCCGCCTGCCAGGCCCGCGGCCACGAGACGCCCGGCCCCGGCCGCCCGGCACCGTCCTCTGCCGGGCTCCGCGGCTTCACCCTGGTCGCCTCCGGCGACGTCCTCCCGCACAGCTCGATCATCGACCGGGCCCGCTTCGACGCGGGCGGCACCGGCTACGACTTCGGGCCGATGCTCGCGGGGATCCGCTCCGTGGTCTCCCCGGCCGACGTGGCCCTGTGCCACATGGAGACCGTGTACGGCGCGAACGGCGTCTACACCGGCTACCCCACCTTCAAGTCCCCGCCCGAGGTGGCCGGTGCCCTCGCCGCCACCGGCTACGACGGCTGCTCCACCGCCTCCAACCACACCCTCGACGACGGCGCCGGCGGCATCCGCCGCACCCTCGACGCCCTCGACCGCGCGGGCGTACGGCACGCCGGCTCGGCCCGGACCGAGGACGAGGCGAACACGGTGACGACGCTCCGGGCCGGTTCGGCGAAGATCGCACACCTCGCCTACACGTACGACACGAACGGCCTGCCGCTCCCGGCCGGGCAGCCCTGGGCCGTCAACCTCATCGACGAGACCAAGATCCTCGCCGACGCCCGGGCCGCGCGCCGGGCCGGCGCCGACGTGGTCGTCGTCTCCCTGCACTGGGGCACCGAATGGCAGGACGCCCCCGACCAGCGGCAACTGACCCTCGCCCGGAGCCTCACCGCCGCGCGGACCGGGAAGCGCCCCGACATCGACCTGATCCTCGGCACCCACGCACACGTCCCGCAGGCGTACGAGAAGGTCAACGGCACCTGGGTCGTCTACGGCATGGGCGACCAGATCGCCGGCGCGATGTACAACCACCAGGGCGTCCAGGACCCGCGCGGCAACCAGTCCAGCCTCGGCCGCTTCACCTTCGCCCCGCCCGCACGGCCGGGCGGCCGCTGGGAGGTCACGAAGGCCGAGTTCGTCCCCCAGCTGTTCGACGTCGACGCCGGCCGGGTCGTCAACCTCAACCGGGCGATCGCCCAGGGCGCCGAGGCGCAGGGCGTCCGCGACCGCATCCGCGACGTCGTGCTCAGCCGGGGCGCGGCCCAGGACGGCCTGGTGATGGGGGAGTAGGCCCTGCCGGCCTCAGGGGGCCACGGTGCACGACGCGGACGCGGGGCCAAACGACAGGCCCTAGGGCACCACCGTCACCGGCCAGCGGCCGGCCTTCACCAGACGTATCGCCACCGAACCGACGATCCGGTGGCCCGCCTGCTCGGACGCGCCCACCACCACCGCGTCCGCCTTCAGTTCGTCCGCCGCCTGTACCAGGCCGTTGTACGGGTCGCCGCGGAACGTGTGGAACTCCCAGCGGACCTCGAACACCCCCTTGAGCCGCTCCGCCGCGTCCCGGATCTGCGCCACCAGCTCCTCGGCGATCTCGTCGGTCGTCTCGGCCACCGGCGCCCCGAGCGCGGCGCCCGCCGCCAGCACCGGCTGCACGTACACCACCGCGAGCAGCGCGTGCTGCCGCCGGGCCAGACCGCCGGCGTAGGCCGCGGCCCGCAGGGAGGAGTCGGAGCCGTCCACCCCGACCACGATCACCTTCGGGCCGTCCGTGCCCCGCTCGAACTGATGGGAGTGCTGTTCCGTCACGCGGCGAGGCTATCGGAAGCCGCAGGTCCGGCCGTCGGGCGGGAGCACTCGAGAGGCGGGAGGACGCGGGTGTTCCTGGAGCCGACACATGAGTGCTCTCGCGGACACCGGGAGCAAGTCGCGGGGAAGAGGGCACCCGAAGGGGGGACGGCGGCCCGCCGCCACGAGAGGGGCCGCCGTCATCGGCGGCGCTCGGCCTCGCCGGAGGGGACGGGACCGAGCCCGCCGACCCCTTCACCGGCCTGGCCGGCCAGGTTCGCGTCCGGCGCGGCAGACTCGACCAGTTGCGCGCGCCCGTCGAACAGCGCCGCCTCACCGGACTGACGATCCGGGAGACCCTGCCGTTCCCCCTGGTGCGCCGTCACTGACCCGTCCGCGTCGGCCTTCCGGGTGAAACCGTGCCGCCGCACCGGTGTTGCTCAGGTGCGTCGGCCTCTCGCCGGGCGACTGATGAGTCATGAAGAAGGATCAGTTGCTCACCCGGCGCCGGGTGTTGATCGCCGGCACCGGCGTCGTGGGAGCGGCCGCCACGGCCGGTGTCCTCACGAGAGTCACCGGGGACGCCCCCGCCGGGTCCGTCCCGGCCGGAGGCCCGCAGGCCCGCGGCCCGCTCAACTCCAGCGCGTACCGGCTCCAGCCCCTGACCGGATACGCCCCGCCGCGCGCCGCGCCCCGCCGGACCCTGGTCCGCCGCGAACCGCTGCTGCGCCTCTCCGGACGCGGCCGCACCATGGTGCTGACCTTCGACGACGGCCCCGACCCCCGCTACACCCCGGCCATCCTCGACACCCTCGCCGCGTACGACGTACGCGCGATGTTCTTCGTATGCGGCGAGATGGCCGCCGACCACAGGGAACTGCTGGCCCGGATGGCCGACGAGGGCCATGTCGTCGGGAACCACACCTGGTCCCACCCGCTGCTCACCCGCCTGAGCCGTCGGCAGATCCACTCCGAGATGGCACGCACCAGCGACGTCATCGAGGACGCTTACGGGGAGCGCCCCGAGTGGTTCCGCGCCCCCTACGGCGCCTGGAACCGCACCGCGTTCCGGCTCGGCGCCGAACTCGGCATGGAACCCCTCGCCTGGACGGTCGACACCCTCGACTGGACGGCGCCCGGCACCCGCTTCATCGTCGACCGGGTCGAGGACGGCGCCGCCCCCGGCGTCGTGGTGCTGTCGCACGACGCCGGGGGCGACCGCTCGCAGAGCGTGCGCGCCCTGCGGCGCTATCTTCCCGAACTGCTGGACTCCGGCTACCACGTCACCGTGCCCCGGCGGGACTACGCGTAGGTGACAGCGGGCCTCCGCCCGCCCGGCCCGGCACGCTCAGCGCGCCTCGACCAGGCGGGCGAAGACCACGACGTTGCCCGCGTAGCCGCTCTGCTGGGAGAAACCGCCACCGCAGGTGATGACCCGCAGTTCCGGCGCGCCCTTGGAACCGTAGACACGGTCGCCGGGGAAGTTGTCCTTCTCGAAGACCTCGATGCCGTAGACCTCGAACACGACGGTCTTCCCGTCCTGCCGGGCGACCTCGACGCGGTTGCCCTTCTTCAGGGCGCCGAGCGCGTAGAACACGGCGGGGCCCTGCTGGTTGTCGACATGGCCGACGACGACCGCGGTGCCCTTCTCGCCGGGGGTGACGGCACCGGTGAACCAGCCGGCCAGGTTCGGGTCCTCCGGCGGCGGCGCGCCGACCCAGCCGTCCGCGTCCAGGCCCACGGGCAGCACGGGCGCGTCGACCCTGATCGCCGGGATCCTGACCCGGGCCGGCGGGGCGAAGGGCAGCGGCCGTACGGCCCCGGCGAAGGCGCCGCCGGGCAGACGGCTGTCCGCCGCGGCCGCGGTCGCCGGCTGCGGCGGGCCCTCGTCGAACTCCCCCGAACCGTTCCGGATGAGCGCGAGGCCGGTCAGCAGAACCAGCGCTATCACGCCCCACGGGACGCGCTTCGCCTTCCGCCGCGCCTCCTCCTCCGCCTCGGCCAGCTCGGACGCAGACATTCGCCATCCCCTCTCGACGCGGCCGTCGCCGTGTCATTCGCGCATACCAGAACGCTAAGCGCCGTGCGCGAAAGCGGCGACGGGGCAGGGGCGAACGGGTGGCGGCCGCGTGATTCGATGCGCCGTCCGAGAAGTGGTGCGCCATCCGAGTTTGCCGCCGCGCGGAAATTTCCGACCTACTGTGACCTGCGGCGATATCCGATCGTGCGGGTTTTTCGCGGCGTGCTTGATCACCAGGACGGACCATTCCCGAAATGCGGCACGTGGAAAGGCAACTGACTGTCTTTCTGGGAGGCGCTTTCTCGCCGATCGACCGGGGACGGGTCCCGGGGCGTCTTCCGCGGAGGTTCTCATGCCCAACACTCGTGCCCTGGCGGTCGCCGGCGCCGCGGTCGCCGCCCTCGGCCTCTCCGCACCCGCGGCCGTCGCCTGGGACACGCCCAGCAACATCGTCGCCATGCCCAACATGATCGCCCGCGGCGGACAGTTGACCATCACGGTCGACGGCTGCCGCAACGGCGGCACGGCGACCTCCAACGCGTTCTCGCCGACGAGGCTCACGCCCATCCGTGGTGCCAACAACACGGCGAGGGGCACCGCCATCATCAACAACAACGCCCGCCCGGGGCCGTACGACATCACGGTCATCTGCGACGGCAGGAGACTGACCAAGCCGCAGGCGTTCACCGTCATCGGCGGAGTCCGCGGCGGTATCGGCGGCGGCAGCACCACCGGCGCGACCCCGACCGACTTGGCCATCGGTGGGGGCCTCGTGGCCGCGGCGGTCGTCGGAGGCGGCGTGTTCTGGATGCGCCGCCGTGCCGAGCGCCGCATCTGACACGACGTCTCCCTCCTCGCTTCCCGGACGGTCGGTCGGTCGCCTCGCACGTGAACGGTCTTCGCCCCGGATCCCTCGACGGATCCGGGGCGAAGACCTGCTGTGGGCGGCACACGGCGCCGGTCAGGTGGCGTCCTCGTCGGTGCGGCGGCGTGTGAAGTGGTACGCCGCGCCGAGCGAACCGGCGATGAGCACGCCGCCGAGGCCGATCTCCTTGAGGTCGAAGCCGGCGAGGGTGCCGCCCTCACCGGCGTGCACGCCCTTCGACGGGTGGCGGCCGTCGTGCCCGGGGTGATGCCCCGGGTGGTCCGCCGGAGGGCGGCCGGAGATCGTCAGGCGTGCGGTGCCGCTCGTCCTCTCGCAGACGAACTCCACGTCGTACACGTCGCCGGGCTCGGCGTTCCAGTCGACCACCGCCGTCGTCCACGACTGCCACGGCGCGATGGTGACCACGTCGAAGACCGGTGAGGAGACCGCCGCCTCCCCTCGGCACGCGTTGCGGTCCACCCGCAGGGTGACCTTGCCGCCCGGATTGACGGTGGAGGGGTCCACGCTGAAGCCGAAATCGCTCTGGACCGCCGCGTCGGCGGCCGGCACGCAGGAGGTGAGGGCGCCGGCGCCCAGCAGTACGGCCGTGGCGACGCATATCCCGCGCATGGTGACCTCCGGGTCCCCGAGGAGCAGCCGCGGACCTGTTCCGCTCGCGTCACAAATGCACCTCGATGCCCGAAACGCTATGAACTCGCGATCGACGGCGCGATCGCAGTCGCGCGAATGGGGCACCCGTGTGGGCCGCCCGGGGGAACCCCCGGTACGGCGGTCGGGGGACGGCGACGGTGTGTCGCTCGCCCCCCGGTCCGTGTCCGTGGTGCGCGGCGGTCAGTCCCCGGCGCCCGGGAAGAGGTTGAGGAAGGGGTCCGCCGAGGCGGTCACACCCCTGCTGTAGGGCGAGTCGAAGTCCCAGATCAGGAACAGCAGGAAGGCGATGAGTGCCGAGAACAGCCCAGCGAGGACCAGTTCCCGCGTGGTTCTGCGGATCTGCAGAGCGAAGATCATCCCGATGGTGATGACGGCTCCGGCGATCAGCCCGAACCACACCACGCCCGGCATGGTCTCCCCGGTCGACTCCGCCCGGGCGATCCGGGCCTGACTGGCCGTGGTCACCTGGTCGAGGAGCGGCTGGTAGGCCTGGGCCTCGAAGTCCGACGTCGGCTCGTAGTCGGTGACGTCCTGGCGGACGCGTGCGAAGAGCTTGTCGCCCCGCTCGGTGACCTCGGCCTTGTCGGCCATGGTGTCCCACTCGGTGGTGACGACATGGCTCACGTACGACTGGATGTCGCCCCGGATGCGGTCGCGTACGTCGGCCGGGTAGACCCGTACCCGTTCCGAGATCTCGTGCAGTGCGGTGGCTTCCGCCTGGACGTGGTCCTGGGCGGCGCTGCGGCCCTCCCAGACTCCGGCGATCGCCAGACCCAGGACGATGGCGTAGACCACGCCGATCCACATCGTCATGTATTCGATGACGTCCGGGGTCTCGCTGGGGTCCTCGTCGTCGGCCGCAGTGCGGTGCCGTACGAGGGTGATCACGACCACCACGGCGCACGCGGCGAGCATCGCGAGGGTGAGAACAAGCCATTCCGGCAAGAGGTGCCTCCAGTGCTTCAGGGATCAGCGCGCGCGCAGCGCGGCGACGGCGACCACCGCGGGCACCGTGATGAGCAGGACGAAGGTGAGTGGCGAGAGGGTGTTGCTCGACCGACGCGGTCGTGGCGCGATGCGGTACGCCGGGTAGTGCACCGGTGCAGCGGTGGGACGCGGCGCGGGCTCGGCGGGCGGCGCGGGTGCCGGAGCCGGGGGTGCCGGGGGTGGCGGAGGTACGGCCCTGGGGACCGGCCGCGGCGGAGGTGCCGCGGGGCGAGGAGCGGGCGGCGGCGGTTTCGGGCGGGCCGTGGGTGTCGGTTTCGCGGGCGGGGGTGAGGGCTTCGGAGGCGGTGTGGGCGTCGGGGTCGGTGTCGGAGTCGGCGTCGGAGCCGGTGTGGGCGTCGGCTTCGGCGGAGGGGGTGACGGCGTGGGGGTGGGGGTCGGTGGCGGTGGTGGGCACGGCGGCTTGGTCGGCCAGGTCTTGCTCCCGGCGTACGCCACCGCCACCGTGCCGTCCGGCCCCGTCGAGGCGTACGCGCAGGCGTCGGCCACCGCCGGTCCGGCCGGTGCGCCGACGAGTGCCCAGGTCAGCGTCGCCACCGCCAAGCCCCGTGCGGCGAGGGCGGATTGAGTCGATAGGGGTCCATACACGACGAAGATCATGAGCTTTGCTCCGCCGGGACGCGCCGGGATGCAAGGGGATTGCCCCGAAAGGGGGATTTCCAGGGGCGGCTGGTTTGATCAGTGGTCGCCCGCGGGGGTCTCGCCGCGCACGGATGTACCGCGGTGTGCGGTGCGCGTCACAGGTTCCCGAAAGAAATTTGGCCGTTGGTTGAACACAGACCTGGCCCCCGTGCGTACTCATGACCGTGCGGCGGCGCAGCAGGGCGCTGCAACACCCTTGCGATTATGGGGAGTTGTTGACGATGAAGACCTCCTGGCGGAGCGCTTCGCTCGTGGCGAGCGCCGCGGCGGTGATGGCGCTGACGACGGCGTGCGGCCAGGACAGCCCTCCGGCGGCCAGTCAGAACGTGGGTGCCACGGCGGCACCCGGAGGCTACGGAAACATCGGCGCCGGCTCGGGCACGGGGGGCACGGGGGCCAGCCCCAGCGCCCCGGCCGCGCCGAGCGCTTCCAGCCCGTCCAACCCCGCGGGCAAGCTGTCGGTCTCCACCGCCGAGAACGTCGGCAAGGTCGTGACCGACAGCCTGGGCCTGACCCTCTACCGGTTCGACCAGGACACCGAAGAGCCGCCCAAGTCGAACTGCGACGGCGACTGCGCCAAGACCTGGCCGCCGGTGCCCGCGGACGACTCCGAGGCCGGCGAGGGCATCGACAAGGCGCTGCTGGGCTCGGTCACCCGCGCCGACGGCACCAAGCAGCTGACCGTCGGCGGCTGGCCGGCCTACCGCTACGCCAAGGACGTCAACGCCGGTGACGTCAAGGGCCAGGGCGTGGGCGGCAAGTGGTACGCGCTCGCCCCCGACGGCAAGAAGGCGCAGGGGGGCGCGGCCGGCGGCGGCGAAGCGGCGCAGGCCGGGCTGTCCACCCGTAAGGACCCCAAGCTCGGCGAGATCGTCGTCGACAAGAACGGCATGACCGTCTACCGGTTCAAGAAGGACGAGGCCTGGCCGAAGCCCGTCTCCAACTGCAGCGGCGAGTGCCTGAAGAAGTGGCCGCTCGTGGAGCCCGTCGACTTCGCCGACACCAAGGGCATCCAGGAGAAGGGCTACATGGTCTTCGACCGGACCGACGGCAAGGGCAAGCAGCAGACGATCAACTGCTCGCCCATCTACACCTTCGCCGGTGACAAGGCTCCCGGCGACACCAACGGCCAGGGCGTCGGCGGCACCTGGTACGCGGTGCGGCCCGACGGAAAGCTGGTCGGCGCGTCGGAGTAGTAGTGAAACCTCCCCAGGGTTGATCAGCTCGTCACCCGGCGACGCCGACCCGGTCCGCCCCTCCGTGCCGCACGGAGGGGCGGACCGTTTTGCCGTGCTTCACCTGAACTCATCGAATTCCTGGCGCTCTTCCCGTTCCACTCCGGAACTCTCCGGAATGCCTCGAACATCGTTCGTCATGTGTTCGAAGGGTATGCGGGCGGGTATCAATTCGGCACGTGCCGCAGGCAGTGACCGGGAACGGATGGTCAATTTCCGTTTAGGGTCGCTCCATTGGCGGGCGATCAGTAGCCTCTGCTCGAACACCGGATCGCCTACGCCTTGGAGAGATAGATGGAGCGTCCCGCCTGGGCTCCACGGAGCATCGACATCTCGGTGCCCAGCGTTTCCCGGATGTACGACTACTACCTGGGTGGATCGCACAACTTCGAGGTCGACCGGGAAGCGGCCCGCAGGGCCATGGAGTTCATGCCGGGACTGCCCAAGATCATGCAGGCGAACCGGGCGTTCATGCGCCGCGCCGTGCGGTACGCGGCCGGCCAGGGGATCACCCAGTTCCTGGACATCGGCTCCGGCATCCCCACCTTCGGCAATGTGCACGAGGTGGCCCAGGCCGCCAGTCCCGGCGCGCGCGTGATGTACGTCGACCACGACCCGGTGGCAGTCGCCCACAGCCAGGCGGTCCTGGAGGGCAACGACGACGCGGACATCGTCGCCGCGGACCTCCGCAAGCCCCAGGACATCCTGAGCGGCGTCGAGCTGGAGGGGCTGATCGACCTGAATCAGCCAGTGGCCCTGCTCCTCGTTGCCATACTGCACTTCGTGGAAGACGAGGACGACCCGTACGGGGCGGTGGCCGAGTTGGGTGAGGCGCTCGCGCCCGGCAGCCTGCTCGTGCTCACCCATGCCTCCTACGAGGGCATCCCACTGCCGCAGGAGCGGGCCGGAGGCGCGGTGAACGTGTACGAGGACATTCGCAGTCCGCTGATCATGCGCTCGCGCGAGGAGATCGCGCGGTTCTTCGAGGGGTACGACATGGTGGAACCCGGACTGGTGGCGATGCCGTGCTGGCGACCCGACACCACACCGGAGGACGAGGATCCGTATGCGTTCTCCGGTTTCGCGGGCGTGGGGCGTACGGCGTGATCGCGGAACCGGACGGGCCGGAGGACAGACTGCGCCGGTTCGCGACGATCTGGAGCCGGGCGGTCTTCCCGGTGACCTCGACGTCGTCGACCCGGCACGAGTTCGAGGAACAACTGCTGCCGCTGGCCCGGCGGTTGAGCGAGGCACTGCGGGCCCGCGCCTTCGACTCCGACGAGGGCCGGACGGTGGGCGCCGCCCTCGTGGAGGCGCACTGCACCGACCCGGAGGCGCTCAGCCGCACGCTGGACTGCGTGGACGCCTACCTGGTCCTGTACTGCGGCGGCGACGGCGACCCAGAGGACCTGCGGGCCCGCTGCGCGCGACTGCAGCACGCGATGGCCGCCGGCTTCGCCCGGGCCCTGCGCCGCCGGACGCTCGCCGAGCAGGAGGCCATCGCCCAGGCCGCCCTCAAGGCGCAGGGCGTGGTGGCGCAGGCCCTGCACGCGAGCGAGGCCCGCTTCCGCGCGGTCTTCGAGGGCGCGGCCATAGGCATCGGCATGGCCGACCTCGAAGGCAACATCCTCCAGGTCAACGGCGCGCTGCTGCGCATGTTCGGAATCTCCGAGCAGGCGCTGCGCAGCCGCAACGTCATGGAGTGGACCCACCCCGACGACGCGCCGCAGACCTGGCGGCTCTACGAGGAACTCGTGCGCGGCGAGCGGGAGCACTACCACGTGGAGAAGGCGTTCTACCGCCCTGACGGAACGGTCCTGTGGACCAATCTGACGGTCTCCCTGCTGCGCGACGCCGACGGCAACCCGCAGTACCAGCTCGCCCTCATGGAGGACACCACCGAGCGGCGGCTGCTCAACCTGCGGCTGCGCTACGAGGCCACGCACGACGCCCTCACCGGCCTGCCGAACCGCACCTTCTTCTTCGAGCGCCTGGAGAAGGCACTGGGCGCCGGGAAGGGCCAGCGGTTCGGGCTGTGCTACCTCGACCTCGACGGCTTCAAGACCGTCAACGACAGTCTCGGCCACGCGGCCGGAGACCGGCTGCTGGTGGAGGTCGCCGACCGGCTCCAGTCCTGCGCCACCGCGCCCGGCGAGATGGTCGCGCGGCTCGGCGGTGACGAGTTCGTGGCGCTGACCACCGGCCCCGACACCCAGCGCGAGGTCGACGAGCTCGCCGCCCGCATCATGAACGCGCTGCTCGCCCCCATCAGCGTCGACGGCCGGGAGCTGACCGTGCGCGGCAGCATCGGCATCGTCGAGGGCCCGGCCGGGGAGCGAAGCCCGGCGGAGGTACTGCGCAGCGCGGACATCACCATGTACCGGGCCAAGTCGGCCGGCGGCAACCGCTTCGAGCTGGCCGACCCCGAGGCGGACGCCCGCGCGATCACCCGCCACGGGCTCACGACCGCGCTGCCGACGGCCCTGGAGCGGGGCGAGTTCTTCATCGAGTACCAGCCGCTGGTCCACCTCGGCGACGGCAGTGTGCGCGGCGCGGAGGCCCTGGTGCGCTGGCTGCACCCGCAGCACGGCGTCCTCGGCCCGGACCGCTTCATCCCGCTCGCCGAACACACCGGGCTGATCGTGCCGCTCGGCCGCTGGGTCCTGGAACAGTCCGTACGGCAGGCCCGCGAGTGGCGGGAACTGCACGGCGGCGCGGAGGCCGTGGGCCCGCTGCGGATCAACGTCAACCTCTCGCCCTGCCAGCTGACCCACCCCGGTCTGGTCCAGGACACCGTCGACATCCTGGAACGCACGGGCATGGCACCGGACGCGCTCTGCCTGGAGGTCACGGAGTCGGCCCTCATCGGCGCGGACGACGACCTCCTGAAGCCGCTGCGCCGCCTGGCCGAAATGGGCGTCGACATCGCCCTCGACGACTTCGGCACGGGTTACTCCAACCTCGCCAACCTCCGCCGCCTGCCGGTCAGCATCCTCAAACTGGACCGCTCCTTCACCCAGAGCATGCAGCAGTTCCCGGCCGACCCCGTCGACCTCAAGATCGTCGAGGGCATCGTCTCCCTCGCCCACAGCCTGGACCTGGCGGTGACGGTCGAGGGCGTGGAGACGGGAGCCCAGGCCGACCAGCTGCGCATCCTCGGCTGTGACACGGCCCAGGGCTGGTACTACGCGAGGCCGGGCCCGCCGGAACGACTGCACGAACTGGCCCTGGTCGACGCAACGGGCTAGAAGTCGACGCCCTCAGGGGCGCGGGGAACTGCGCGAAGAACCACGACGCACCCGCGCCCCCGTACGGCGTTCGCACGCAACGGCGCTCCCGGACAAGACCGCCTCATCGCTCGAGCAACATCCGCTGCAACTCCCGAGCGGCCCGAGGCGGAGCCACATCACTGCGATGCGCCAGCGCGATCGTGCGGTGCAGGCCGGGTCGGGCCAACGGCGTCACCCGAAGGCCACGACCCGACCTCGCCGCCACCATCCGAGGCACCACCGCGACCCCCAGCCCGGCCCGCACGAACCCCAGCACGGCGTCCATCTCCCCACCCTCCACCGCGAAGTCCGGCTCGAACCCCTCCGCGCGACACGCCGCCACCGTCAGCTCCCGCAGGTCGTACCCGTGCCGGAACATCACCATCCGCTCGCCCTCCAGGTCGGAGACCCGCACGGTACGCCGCCCCTGGCCGGGCCTCGGCGCGTCCGGGGACGAGACCACGACGAGGTCCTCCCGCAGCAGCTCCACCGTGGACAGCGCCGGCGACGGCGTCGGCAGGGGCAGCACCACCAGCGCCAGGTCCAGCGCACCCCGCGCCAGCTCCCGCACCAGGTCGTGCGAGCCGCCCTCCTCGATCAGCAGCCGAATCCCCGGATAGCGGTCGTGAAAGGCCCGCAGCACATCCGGCAGCAGACCCGTGCACAGGCTCGGCGTCGCCCCCAGCCGCACCCGCCCGCTCCGCAGCTGCGCCAGCTCCTGCACCTCGTGCCGGGCCGTCTCCGCGTCGGCCAGGATGCGCCGGGCCAGCGGCAGCAGCGCCTCCCCGGCGTCCGTGAGCGTGATGTTGCCGCGTGCGCGCAGGAACAGGTCCGCGCCCAGCTCCCGCTCCAGCGCCTTGATCTGCTGCGACAGCGACGGCTGCGCGACATGGACCAGATCGGCGGCCCGGGTGAAGTGCCGGGTCTCGGCGACGGCCACGAAGTACTGGAGCTGCTGGAACTGCATCCTCGTACGATAGCCGCTCCCTATGGAATCAAGCCGGACCATGTCTTGGACCGATCGGTCGCGAGTCCGTAGCGTCAAGCCCATGGCTCTGGCAACGCGGACGGATCGACGGCCGTCCATGGCACGCACCGTGTGGGACTCCACCGTCGGCAAGAAGACCGTGATGGCGGTCAGTGGGTTGATCATGCTGCTGTACCTGGTCGTCCACATGATCGGAAACCTGAAGATCTTCTTCGGGGCGGGCGAGTTCGACCACTACGCCCACTGGCTGCGCACCGTCGGCGAGCCGTTCATGCACTACGAGTGGACGCTCTGGCTCGTCCGCGTGGTGCTGGTCGTCGCCGTCGTCGCCCACGCCACCTCGGCGTACCAGCTCAGCCGCCGCGACATCAGGGCCCGGCCCAGCAAGTACGTGCACAAGAAGCCGCGCGCCTCCTACGCGACACGCACCATGCGGTGGGGCGGCATCATCCTCGGCCTGTTCATCGTCTGGCACATCCTCGACCTGACGACCGGCACCGTGCACTCCGGCGGCTTCCAGCACGGTCACCCGTACCAGAACGTCGTGGACACCTTCTCCACCTGGTACGGCAACGTCGTCTACATCGTCGCGATGCTCGCGCTCGGCCTGCACGTCCGGCACGGCTTCTGGAGCGCCGCCCAGACCCTCGGCGTCGGCAGCCGCACCCGGGACCGTGCCCTCAAGACCGTCGCGAACGTCCTCGCGCTGCTGCTCACGGCCGGCTTCATCGCCGTACCCGTGGGCGTCATGACCGGACTGGTGAGCTGACATGACCTCTTACACGGACTACGTGACCGGCGAGCCGCTCGCCGACACCAAGGCCCCCTCGGGACCCGTTCACGAGCGCTGGGACAAGCGCCGCTTCGAAGCCAAGCTGGTCAACCCCGCCAACCGGCGCAAGCACACCGTCATCGTCGTCGGCACCGGCCTCGCCGGCGGCTCCGCCGGGGCCACCCTCGCCGAGCAGGGCTACCACGTGGTCCAGTTCTGCTACCAGGACTCCCCGCGCCGCGCCCACTCCATCGCCGCGCAGGGCGGCATCAACGCGGCGAAGAACTACCGCAACGACGGCGACTCCGTTCACCGGCTGTTCTACGACACCGTCAAGGGCGGCGACTTCCGGGCCCGGGAGTCCAACGTGCACCGGCTCGCGCAGATCTCCGTCGAGATCATCGACCAGTGCGTGGCGCAGGGCGTGCCCTTCGCCCGCGAGTACGGCGGCCTGCTCGACACCCGCTCCTTCGGCGGCGTCCAGGTGTCCCGGACGTTCTACGCCCGCGGCCAGACGGGCCAGCAGCTGCTGCTCGGCGCCTACCAGGCGCTCAGCAGGCAGATCGCCGCGGGGAACGTCGAGATGCATCCGCGCACCGAGATGCTCGACCTGATCGTCGTCGACGGGCGGGCGCGCGGCATCGTCGCCCGCGACCTCGTCACGGGCAGGATCGACACGTACTTCGCAGACGCGGTGGTGCTGGCGTCCGGCGGCTACGGCAACGTCTTCTACCTGTCGACGAACGCCATGAACTCCAACGCCACCGCGATCTGGCGGGCCCACCGGCGCGGCGCGTACTTCGCCAACCCCTGCTTCACCCAGATCCACCCCACCTGCATCCCGCGCACCGGCGACCACCAGTCCAAGCTCACGCTGATGAGCGAGTCGCTGCGCAACGACGGCCGGATCTGGGTCCCGAAGGCGAAGGGCGACACCCGGCCGCCGAACGAGATCCCCGAGGCCGAGCGCGACTACTACCTGGAGCGCATCTACCCGTCCTTCGGCAACCTGGTGCCGCGTGACATCGCCTCGCGCGCCGCGAAGAACGTCTGCGACGAGGGCAGGGGCGTCGGCCCCGGCGGCCAGGGCGTCTACCTGGACTTCGCCGACGCGATCAAGCGGATGGGCCGCGAGGCCGTCGAGGCCAGGTACGGCAACCTCTTCGACATGTACCAGCGGATCACCGACGAGGATCCGTACGAATTGCCCATGCGGATCTACCCCGCGGTGCACTACACGATGGGCGGGCTGTGGGTCGACTACGACCTCCAGACCACCGTCCCCGGCCTGTTCGCGATCGGGGAGGCCAACTTCTCCGACCACGGGGCCAACCGGCTCGGCGCGTCCGCGCTGATGCAGGGCCTGGCCGACGGGTACTTCGTCCTCCCCGCGACCATCAACGACTACCTGGCCCGCAACCCGCACCACGACGAGGTGAGCGACGAACACCCCGTCGTCCAGGAAGTTTTGGCCGAGACGCAGGACCGGCTCAACCTGCTGCTGTCCGTGGACGGCGACCGCACCCCCGACTCCTTCCACCGCGAGGTCGGCGAGCTCATGTGGGAGTTCTGCGGCATGGCCCGCACCGACTCGGGGCTGCGCAAGGCGCTGGAGCGGATCCCGCAGATCCGGGAGGAGTTCTGGCGGCGGATCAAGGTGCCCGGCACCGGCGAGGAGTTCAACCAGTCGCTGGAGAAGGCCAACCGCGTCGTCGACTACCTGGAGCTGGCCGAGCTGATGTGCCTCGACGCGCTGCACCGCTCCGAGTCCTGCGGCGGTCACTTCCGCGAGGAGTCCCAGACGCCCGACGGCGAGGCCGCCCGCAAGGACGAGGAGTTCGGCTACGCGGCCGCCTGGGAGTTCACCGGCACGGGCGAGGCTCCGGCCCTGCACAAGGAAGACCTGGTCTTCGAGTACGTCCACCCCACTCAGCGGAGCTACGCATGAAGCTCACCCTGCGCGTCTGGCGCCAGAAGAACGTCGACGCCGACGGCACGATGTCCACGTACGAGGTGGACGGGATCTCGCCCGACATGTCCTTCCTGGAGATGCTCGACACCCTCAACGAGGAGCTCATCCTCAAGGGCGAGGACCCGGTCGCCTTCGACCACGACTGCCGTGAGGGCATCTGCGGCGCGTGTTCACTCGTGATCAACGGTGATGCGCACGGGCCCGAGCGCACCACCACCTGTCAGCTGCACATGCGGTCCTTCAAGGACGGCGACACGATCGACGTGGAGCCGTGGCGGGCGTCCGCCTTCCCGGTGATCAAGGACCTGGTCGTCGACCGGTCGGCGTTCGACCGGATCATCCAGGCCGGTGGCTACATCACCGCGCCGACCGGTGCGGCTCCCGAGGCGCACGCCACGCCGGTGCCCAAGCCGGACGCCGACTTCTCCTTCGAGCACGCCGAGTGCATCGGGTGCGGGGCGTGCGTGGCGGCCTGTCCCAACGGGGCGGCGATGCTGTTCACGTCCGCCAAGATCAACCATCTCAATGTGCTGCCGCAGGGAGCGCCCGAGCGGGAGACGCGGGTGCTGGACATGGTGGAGCAGATGGACGAGGAGGGGTTCGGGGGGTGCACGCTCGCGGGCGAGTGCGCCACGGCCTGCCCGAAGGGGATCCCGTTGATGTCCATCACCAGCATGAACAAGGAGTGGTTGCGGGCTGCGCGGAAGGTGAAGCGGTAGCGCCGTGGCGGGGGACTGTGGTCGGGCGGCTGCGGGTGGGGTGTGGCCGGTCGCGCAGTTCCCCGCGCCCCTGATGAACGTTCGCCGGTAGGTGCGGACGGGCGGGGCCGGGGGGTGGTGCTCTCCCGGTCCCGTCTCGCGTTCTGTCCGTCACGGGCCGGGATCGGCGAGGAGCGGTCCCAGCGGGCCGAGGTCCAGGTTGAGGTCGCTGCGCCGCAGCCCGTGCTGTGCGCACAGTTCGTCCATGCGCTCGTCCAGCAGCATCAGCGCGGTACCGAGCCGGTCCTCCTGCTCGGCGCTGAGCGTCCCCTCGTCGAAACGGCGGACCGCCTGACGTTCCATGAGCTGCCGCAGGAGCTCCACCACGGTCAGCACCAGGGCCGCCAGATCGTTCGTGACGCGCTCGGGATCGAGGTCCAGCGCGTGGGTGCGCGGGGCGGTCACAGCGGCCCGCTGTCCGACCAGGGCGCGGGGACCCGGTCACTGACCGACGCCAGCAGGGCGTGCAGGGAGATCCGCACCAGCGGCACGTCGGCGATGGCCAGCACCAGGTCACCGCTGACCACGACGCCCGTCGCCAGTACCCGGTCGAGCAGGTCGACGAGCGGCACCCCGACGGGTGCGTACGGCTCCGGGCCGTCCCAGGGCACCGCCGTGCGGTCGGCACCGCCGGGGACGGGTACGGTCATGTGCCGGCCTCCTGGTGCGCGTCACGCTCCGCCTCGTCCGCGCGGGCGAAGGAGTACGGGATCCAGGGCCCCGACAGGGTGACCTCCACGGCCGACCGGTGGGCGTCGCGGGCCAGTTCGCCGACGGCCCGGACGAACTCGGCGCGCCTGCCGTCGTCGACCAGATACGCCGCGTTGAGCAGCTGCGGGACGCTCCTGCCGGTCAGCTGCTCGCTCTGCGGCCGGTGTCGCGTCGCCGCGACGGCGTACCGCCGCAGCTCCCGGTCGACGGCGTGGGCCCGCGCCAGCGCCCTCTCGCGCTCCTCGCGCTCGGTGCGCCGCCGCTCGCTCACCCGGCGCAGGTACGACCGCCCGTCGGCGGGCCCGTCTCCGGCGGCGCCGGACGCGTGCGCCGTTCCGGGGCCGTGCACCTTCACCGCCCACTCGGTGCGGTCGCGCAGCCGGTCCAGCAGGGTGCGCAGCGACGCGGCCCGGGCGGTGACGGCCCGCACGGCGTTGTGGTCGTCCAGGTACAGCGTCGCCATCGGCAGGGGGACGACGGGGCCCGCGCTCGCGGCCGTCTCCACGCCCCGGTGGTGGGCACGGGCGCAGCGCTCCAGCTCGTCCGGCCGGTTGAGCCGCTCCGCGAGCGCCTCCTCGCCGAAGGCCGCCGCGGGAACGTCCTGCACGACGAGGTACAGCGGCCCCGCGGCCAGGACGCGCAGCGGACCGCCGCCGTCATGGCCCGCTGTCACCGACACCGCCGCGTTCCGCGGAGGCGTGGCCGTCACGGCGAACGCGCAGGTGACGGTGGGGTGCGGCAGGTCCGGCCCGGTCGCGGAGGCCCGGTCGGCCGGCAGCGTGCTCATCGGGCCACCTCGGAGGCGTCGGCGTCCTCCAGGGCCTCGAGACGCGCGCGCAGCCGCGCGTTCTCCTCGCTGAGCGCGTCACGCGCGGCGCGTGAGGACAGCGCCGGGTCCGTCTCCCACCAGTCGATGCCCGCCTTCTTGGCGGTCTCCACCGAGGCGATGAACAGGCGCAGACGGATGGTGAGCAGTTCGATGTCGAGCAGGTCGATCTTGATGTCGCCCGCGATGACGATGCCCTTGTCCAGGACGCGTTCGAGCAGGTCCGCGAGGCTTCCGGAGGGCGGCCCGGCCGGCTGTACTCCGGGGCCCGCGGGCCAGGTGCCGAGGTCGGTCACGAAGCGCCCCCGCGATGTCCCGTGTACCGGACCGGACTGTCCAGGCGGGCGAGCAACCGCTCCTCCTCTTCCTCGAAGGTCGCCTCGTCGATGGCGCCCTCCTCCAAGGCCCGGTTGAGCGCCGCCAGCCGCGCCTGCACCGCACGCGGGTCGGCGGCCTGGCGTTCGGCCTCCCGGAGCAGGTGGTCGGCGACCCAGAGCGTGCCGCGCACCGGGGCGAGCGGCAGCAGCAGGAGCCCGGTCACGAGTCCCACCGGGTCACCGGCCGGCCGTGGCGGACGGCGCGTCGACGAAGCTGTAGCACGGCAGCGGACCGGTCACGCCGAGCGCCAGCCGGTCCCCGACGTCGCGTGCCTGCGCGGCCACGGCCTGCCGGAAGCGCTGTTCGTCGGCGGACCGCACCAGGAACGACGTGCTGAGCACCTGCTCGTCGTCGACCGGCCCCTGCGCCGTGCGCACGGCGAGCGGCGCCAGGCGGGCGAGCACCTCCCGTGCCGCGCCCCGGGCCTCGCGCGCGACACCCTTGGCGAGCGCCTCGCCCAGCCGCACGTTCGCCTCGTAGCCGGGACGCTCCCGTGTCCGGCGGGCGAGCGTGCGCAGCGTGTCGTCCCTGCGCACGAGGTCGGCGAAGCAGCCGGGCACCACCGTGCCCTTCACGTTCATCTCGACGCAGCCCCGTACCCCGTCGAGCTGGGACATCAAGCGGGCCCGATCGGTGCGCAGTTGGCCGCGCAGCGACTCCGCGTCGGGGGTCAGGACGGCGAACCGCATCGGCAGGACGGGGCCCTGCGCGGCGAGCTCGCCGAGCACCGCCTGATGGGCCATCAGGTCCCGTCGTCGCGCCCGGACGGACTCCGGCGCGTCCGAGACGGCCGCGCACAGCCCGTCCTCGGTCAGCAGCCGCACCGCCGCGCCGTCCACCCCGGGCGCCCGCGGGGTCCGGACGCCCTCGGGGGCGATGCCGTACACGTACAGGGTGCCGAGCGTGCCGGCGGTGGTGAGGGCGGCGGTGGCCGTCACGTTCATTCCTCCTCGGTCTTGCGGCGCCGGGGCCGCGGGCGGTCGTCGTCACTGCGGCGCTTGCGCACCGGACGCGGGGCGCGCTCGGTACCGGAGTCGGCGTCCTCGTCACCCTCGTCGTCGTCCGGGGTGAGGACGTCGCGCACCTTGTCGGTCAGGGAACGGGCGGTGCGTTTGGCGCCCGCCTTGCCGATGGTCCTGGAGACCGGTCCGCCGAACAGCTCGGGCACGGTCGTGGAGCGCGTGTCGTGCTCCAGGTCCAGGCGGTTGCACGCCTCCGCGAAGCGCAGGTAGGTGTCGACGCTGGCGACCACAATGCGCGCGTCGATCTTGAGGATCTCGATCCCGACCAGCGAGACGCGCACGAAGACGTCGATCACCATGCCGCGGTCGAGGATCAGCTCCAGCACGTCGTAGAGGGTCCCGGCGCGGGGAGCACAGACGATCTCGTCGCTGTAGACGGTCATGCGGCGGTCCTTCCGGTGGGCGGTTGCGGCGGTCCGGTCACTGGTCCTGGGCGCCGCGCCGGAAGCGCGCGATCCGGCGGTACTGCACCAGCTCTCCGTCCGAGTCCAGTTCCACCCGGTACGTCGCGAGCAGACTGGTGGTGTCGGGGATGCGGGCCAGTTCGAGCACGTCGACGTCGACGACCCAGCCGTCGTCCTCGCCCCGGCACACCGCGGACACCCCTTCGAGGCGGTGGCTGATCAGCTCCGTCAGCGCCTCGGCGGCGCGCCGGGCGGCCTCACCGGCACCGCGCACGGTGCGCCGGCGCTTGGTGGACGGGGCCGAGCCCCCACGTCGCCCGCCGGCTCCGGGTTCTGTCATGCAGCTCACTCTCGCCGCAGGAGCCGGTGTCCGCGTGCGCAGCTAGGCCATCCGGGCCTCGGTCGCGAAACCGGCCCGGGCACGGGGGCGCGAGCCGTTCAACAACCTCACACCCGTTCTCTCTGCACATGACACGCGAAGGTCAGTCGGCCTCGGGAGAACAGAGGCGGAGGTTCGCACGCCACCGCTCAGCGCCCCGCCCCGCCTCACCGACCGGCCCGTGACCAGGAGAGTGCCATGACCGGCGTACTGACCGTCGACCGCCCCGCGCAGCCCACGGCTCCCACTCGCTACACCGTCGCCCTCGCCCGCAACGAGGAGGACGTGCGTGCCGCCCAGCGGCTGCGGCACGACGTCTTCGCCGGGGAGCTGGGCGCTCTGCTGGCCGGCCCGCAGCCGGGCCTCGACGTCGACTCCTTCGACGCGTACTGCGACCACCTGCTCGTCCGGGAGGAGACGACCGGCCAGGTCGTCGGCACCTACCGGCTGCTGCCGCCGGAGCGCGCGGCGGTCGCCGGTCGGCTGTACTCCGAGGGCGAGTTCGATCTGACCTCGCTCGACGGGATCCGGCCGCAGCTCGTCGAGGTCGGCCGCTCCTGTGTGCACCCCGACCACCGCGACGGCGCGGTCATCAGCCTCATCTGGGCCGGCATCGCCCGCTACATGGTCGACCGCGGCCACGAATGGCTCGCCGGCTGCTGCTCCGTCCCGCTGGCGGACGGCGGCACCCTGGCGTCCGCCACCTGGGACCGGGTCAGCGACAAGCACCTCTCGCCGCAGGAGTTCCGCGTGCGGCCGCTGCTGCCGTGGACGCCGGGCCCCGCGCCCGCCGACCGTCTCGAACTGCCCGCCCTGCTGCGCGGCTACCTGCGCCTCGGTGCCTGGGTGTGCGGCGCACCGGCCCACGACCCGGACTTCGGCGTCGCCGACCTGTACGTGCTGCTGCCGATGAGCCGCGTCAACGCGCGCTACCTGCGCCACTTCCTCTCCCTCGTCCCGGCCTGATGAGCGCCTGGCTGCCCACCGCGCCCTGCACGCCCCGCGCCTGTGTCGAGGCGTCGGCGGCCGTGCGGGCGCGGGCCGTGCCGCGGGCCGTGCTGCGGCTCGGCGCGGTCCTGCTGCTCCTGCTCTCGGGAATCGCGTTGACGCCCTTCGGCGCCCGGATCCCGCCGTCCCTGATCCGGCGCTGGTGCCGGTGGATCGTGCGGGCCGCGGGCGTCCGGGTCCGTATCACCGGTGGCGCCGCTCCCACCGGCGGACTGCTGCTGGTCGCCAACCACATCTCCTGGCTGGACATCCCGCTGCTCGCCGCCGTCCGCCCCGCCCGGATGCTGGCCAAGACGGAGGTACGGCACTGGCCGGTCGCCGGTGCGCTGGCCGCCCGCGGCGGGACCCTGTTCATCGACCGGGACCGGCTGCGGGCCCTCCCGGACACGGTCGCCCGGATCGCCGGGGCGCTGCGCGAGGGCGCCGCGGTCGCGGCCTTCCCCGAGGGCAGCACCTGGTGCGGCCGGGCGCAGGGCACCTTCCGCCGGGCCGTCTTCCAGGCCGCGCTGGACGCCGGGGTGCCGGTCCAGCCGGTGCGCATCGGCTACCGGCTCAGCGGCGGCACGGCCACCACGGCCCCCGCGTACGTCGGCGAGGACACACTGCTCGCCTCCTTGTGGCGGGTGGCGACGACCCGCGGCCTGATCGCGGAGGTCGAGGTCCGCGACCCCATCGCACCGGGCGGCAGCACCGACCGCCGCGCCCTCGCCCGCGCGGCACAGCAGCAGGAGACCGCCGCGCCCGCCTGGACGCACACGGTGCTCGTCGCGTAGAGACCTCAGCGGGAGCCGGTGAGGGTGCGCGTCAGATACGGCGCCGTCCGGCTCTCCGCCGAGCGCGCGACGTCCGCCGGCGGCCCCGCCGCCACGATGCGTCCGCCCGCGTCGCCGCCGCCCGGGCCGAGGTCGATCACCCAGTCCGCGCGGGCGACGACGGACATGTCGTGCTCGACGACGATCACGGTGTGCCCGGCGTCGACGAGGCCGTGCAACTGGCGCAACAGGACGTCCACATCGGCCGGATGGAGACCGGTCGTGGGCTCGTCGAGGAGGTACAGGGTGTGGCCGCGCCGGCCGCGCTGCAGTTCGCTCGCCAGCTTGATGCGCTGCGCCTCGCCGCCGGAGAGCTCCGTCGCGGGCTGGCCGAGGCGCAGATAGCCCAGACCGACGTCGAGCAGCGTGGCGAGGCTGCGGGCCACGGCCGGGGTGTCCGCGAAGAACTCCGCCGCGCTCTCCACCGTCAGATCCAGCACCTGCGCGATGTTCCGCCCCCGGTACGTCACCTCCAGCGTCTGAGGGTTGTAGCGGGCCCCGCCGCAGTCCGGGCAGGGTGCGTACGTGCTCGGCAGGAACAGCAGCTCCACGCTGACGAATCCCTCGCCCTGGCAGGTCTCGCAGCGCCCGCCCGCCACGTTGAAGGAGAACCGCCCGACGCCGAAACCGCGTTCGCGGGCCCCGTCGGTGGCCGCGAACACCTTGCGCACGACGTCGAAGAGGCCCGTGTAGGTGGCGAGGTTGGAGCGCGGCGTGCGGCCGATCGGCCGCTGGTCGACCGAGACCAGCCGGCCCACTCCCGCCGAGTCCTCCGTGATCTCGCCGATGAGCGTGGACTTGCCGGAGCCCGACACGCCGGTCACCGCGGTGAACACGCCGAGCGGGAACTCCGCCGTCACCCCGCGCAGGTTGTGCCGCCTGATCGGGCCGGTCTTGAGCCACCCGGTGGCCTCGCGCACCTCCCGGGCCGGGGCGGGGGAGTGGTCGAACAGATAGCGGGCCGTCGCCGACTCCGCGACTCCGGCCAGCTCGGCCACCGGGCCGCTGTGCAGCACCCGCCCGCCGTGCTCGCCCGCGTCCGGACCCACGTCGACCAGCCAGTCGGCGCCCCGCATGACGTCGAGGTGGTGCTCCACCACGAACACCGAGTTCCCGGACGTCTTCAGCCGTTCCAGCACCGTGAGCAGCGCCTCGGTGTCCGCGGGGTGCAGTCCGGCCGACGGTTCGTCGAGGACGTAGACGACGCCGAACAGGCCGGAGCGCAGCTGGGTGGCGAGGCGCAGGCGCTGCAGTTCGCCCGCGGAGAGGGTGGGGGTGGGCCGGTTGAGACTGAGGTAGCCGAGCCCCAGCTCCAGGACCGGCGCGATACGGGAGCGCAGGTCGTCGGTGAGGACCCGGGCGGCCTCCGAGGTCCCGTCGAGACCGGCGGCCAGCTCCACCAGCGGCAGCGCCGCCAGCTCGGCGATGGTCCGGCCGCCGAACGTCACCGCCAGGGCCTCGGGGCGCAGCCGGCTGCCACCGCACGCCGGGCAGGGCGCACTGGTGAGGAACCGCTCGGCCTTCGCTCGCAGGGTCGGGCTCTTGGAGTCCGAGAACGTCTTCATCACGTACCGGTGGGCGCTCATGTACGTGCCCTGGTACGGCCGTTGGATGCGGTCGGCGTCCCGCACGGGGTGGACGGTGACCACCGGCTGCTCGTCGGTGAACAGGATCCACTCCCGCTCGCCGGCCGGCAGTTCCCGCCACGGCCGGTCCACGTCGTGGCCCAGCGCGTCGAGGATGTCCCGCAGGTTCTTGCCCTGCCAGGCTCCCGGCCACGCCGCGATCGCCCCGTCGCGGATCGACAGCGACGGGTCGGGGACCATGAGCTCCTCGCTCGTACGGTGCACCTGCCCCAGCCCGTGGCACTCCGGGCACGCCCCGACCGCCGTGTTCGGCGAGAAGGCGTCGGAGTCGAGCCGCTCGGCGCCGGGCGGGTAGGTGCCGGCCCGGGAGAACAGCATCCGCAGGGAGTTCGAGAGGTTGGTGACGGTGCCGACGGAGGAGCGCGAGGTGGGCGCCGAGCGGCGCTGCTGGAGCGAGACCGCCGGGGGCAGGCCGGTGATCTCACCGACCTTCGGCGCGCCGACCTGGTGGATCAGCCGCCGTGCGTACGGCGCGACCGACTCGAAGTAGCGCCGCTGCGCCTCCGCGTAGATCGTGCCGAACGCCAGCGACGACTTCCCCGAGCCGGACACGCCGGTGAACACGGCCAGCACGTCCCGGGGAATGTCGACGTCGATTCCCTTGAGGTTGTGCTCGCGGGCTCCGCGGACGCGGACGTACGGGTCGTGGGGGCTGCGGGGGTCGTGCATGGACACCGACTCTAACCGGAGGTGATCGCGGCCAGCCGCCGGTAGGAGTCCAGCAGGGCCTCGCGGTCGTGCGTGCTGGTGGTGACCAGGACCTCCTGCGCCCCGGTCTCCTTCAGCACCGTCTCCAGCTCGTCCGCCACCTGCTCCTCGGTGCCCGCGACGTGACCGGCCATTCCGGCCTCGTAATGACCGCGCTCCTTGGCGGTCATGGAGAGCGCCTCGACCCGCTCGGCGGGCGGCAGGGGCGGGAAGGTGCCGCGGGTCCGGGAGTACGCCATCGACCAGGCCTCCGGGATCAGCAGCCGCCGGGCCTCCTCGGGAGTCCCCGCCACCGCGACCGTGCCGGAGATGACGACGTAGGGCTCGGCCGCCCAGGCGGAGGGACGGAAGTGGTCACGATAGTGGTCGATGCCACGCAGCATCTTCTCCCGGTTCCTGAGGTCGCCGATGACCATGGGCAGACCGAGGCGGGCGGCGATGCCGGCGCCCTCGCCCATGGCCAGGACGAACGGCGGTACGGTCAGCCCCTCGGCGGGGCGGGCGTGCACCCCGGTGGGGGAGGTGCCCTCGAACCAGCCGAGCAGCTCCCGCAGCTGGGCCTCGAAGTCGTCGGCGTCACCCTTGTCGCGGCCCAGTGCCCTGCGCACCCCGTCCGTGAAACCGACGGAGCGTCCGAGCCCCATGTCGATCCGCCCGGGATACAGCGATTCCAGCACCCCGAACTGCTCGGCGACGACCAGCGGCCGGTGGTTGGGCAGCATCACCCCGCCCGTGCCGACCCGGATCGTCCGGGTCGCGCCGGCGACGGCGGCGGCCAGCACGGTCGGCGCCGAACCGGCGACCCCGGGCACACCGTGGTGCTCCGACACCCACACCCGGTGATAACCGAGCCGCTCCAGCTCCCGCGCCAGCCGCACGGTGTCACGCAGCGCCTCGCCGTGCGTGTGCCCCTCACGGGTGCGGGAGCGGTCGAGGACGGAAAAGCGGGTCGACGCGATCAGTGAGCTCACACCGGGTTCAACACCCGTGGAGCGCGGGGATTCCCGGCGGCCTCTTCGCGGGAATGCGGTGCCCGGTGACGAGTCGATCACATACTGTTGTGACCCCCGCAACGGGGCGGGACGAGAGCGGGCCGGGGGAAGCATGACCGTGGACGATTCCCTGGGCCAGGACGCCCCGGCGGACATGCCGACCCTGGTCGTCTCCATGTCCACCTTCCGGCTCCCCGCCGCCCCGGCCGGGGCCGCCGACGTCGAGCACGACGACGAGGATCCCCCCGAGCGCAGCGCCTGGGACGATCTGCCGTTCTCCCAGGAGCTCGGCGAACGGGTCTCGCGGCACCTGGCCCCGCTCGTCCCACCGGCCCCCCGCCACCTGCCCGACCTCGACCACACCACCCTCGGGGAACGGATGGCGGAGATACGCGCGGCCATCAAGGCCGGGGGCTGTGCTGTCGTCCACATCGTCAGCCACGGATTCCTGCGGCGCGGATGCCCGGGCGACCTCATGGTGGTCGCCAGCAACACACGTGACCAGCAGGCGAAGACGGCGTTCGACGTGCGGGCCTTCCTCCAGGGCGTCGACGACGACGGCACGGGACGCGTCCTGCTCCTGCTCGACGTGTGCCACGGGGGCGCCGGCATCGACTGGACCCGGAACCTCCCGCGCGCCGAGCGCCGGCTCTTCGTCATCGCCGCCTGCCCGCCGGGCGCACAGGCCTGGGGCGGCCGCTTCTCCCGCGCCGTGTGCGACGTGCTGGACGATCTGACCAAGGGGCACGCCGGGGTCGATCCGAGTGAACAGTACGTGCGGCTGTCCTGGCTGAAGGACGAGGTCTACCGGCGTCTGCTGCGGCTGTGCGAGGACGACGCCTGCCCCGATCAGGAGGTCGTCGCCAGTGAACTGGACGGACCGGACACCCGGTTCCTCGCCAACCCCTGGTACCGCGAGGATCCGGTGGAGCGGCTGGAACTGCGCGATCGGTGGGCACTTCAGGAGTTCATCGACACCGTCCACCCCTCCCTCGACCTCCACCACTACCTCTCCAGGGCCTCGGGCCGCGAGACGACGCCCGGCCTGGACGTCCCCTGCCACTTCTCCGGACGGAACCGGGAACTGCGTGCCCTCGCCGACTGGCTCGCCCGGCCGGACGGCGACGGCGCCGCGGTCGCGGTCGTCACCGGCAGCCCGGGCACCGGCAAGTCCGCCCTGCTCGGCGTGGTGGTCTGCTGCACCCACCCCAAGCTGTCGAAGGCGTTGGACACGGTGGTGAACCACATCCACGCCCGCAACCGTCCGGACCCCTGGGAGGCCGTCGCCGCCGTCCACGCCCGCGGCATGACCCTGTCCCGGGTCATCGACACCATCGCCGGACAACTGGCCATGACCGCGCCCGACGACGGGTGGAGCACGCAGGGATTCGTGGACGCCGTCGCCGCGCTCCCCGTGGAGCCGCTGATCGTCCTCGACGCGCTCGACGAGGCCAGGGAGAGCGTGCGCATCACCGTGGAACTGCTCGGGCCGCTGGCTCGCCGGGAGTACGCGGACGGGCCGCGCAGCAGACCCTGCCGGCTCCTGGTCGGCGTACGGCCGTACGGGGAATGGCTCCAGCCCCTGCTGCGGGCCGCCGCGGAGCCCGGGCAACTGCTCATCGACCTGGACGACACCGACCGGGAGGACCTCACGGACGCGTTGGCCGAGTACGTCGAGGGACTGCTGCGGGACGCCGGCTCGTACGCGCGGCGCGGCCCGGTCCGGCGTGCCCTCGCAGAGGCCGTGGCACGGCGCATCGAGAGCGCCGGAAGGTCGGCCCCGGCCGGCGGGGGAGGGGAGTTCCTCACGGCACAGCTGGCGGCGCGTTCGATCAGTGCCCTGCCGCCGCTGGACGCCGCGGACGTGGAGGCGGCCGTCGACCGCCTTCCGCTGACCCTCGCCGCCCTGCTCGACGGACAGCTCTTCGCCGCGGACGGTCTGGCCTGGGCGCGCCCGGTGCTGACCGCGATCGCATTCGGCAAGGGGGAGGGGATGCCGGCGGAGCTCGTCCGGAGTGCCGCGGCCGCCTTCCACCCGCGTGGGGACCAACCGAGCCGGGAGGACGTGCTGGAGGTGCTGGCCTCGATGTCGTTCTTCCTGCGCCGGGACATCGACCCCGAGTACGGCACGACGCTGTACCGGCTGTTCCACCAGGAGCTCGTGGACCACCTGACGGCGACCGCCCCGGTGAGCGGAGGGTCGGCATGACCACCCCGGACCAGCCCGCGCCCCGGCACCCGCCCGGAGAGGACGACCTGCGCGAACGGCGCGTCCTGCGGGAGCTGCTGTCGACCGTCCACCGCACCGGCGACACCCTGCGCTGGGACCTGGCGGATCCCTATCTGCGACGGCACGTCGTCGAGCACGCCTCACGCGCCGGCCACCGGCAACTCGTGCGACTCCTCGACGACGGTGAGTTCCTGGTCAACGCCGACCCCACGGCCGTCGCGGCCGTGCTGCCGCCGTTCCGCGACGCCTACCCGCCGCCGGTGCGGCGCACCCTCGACGTCTACTGCGCCTCGATCGGCTGGCACCAGCACGTGGAGGCGGGGGCCCGGCGCCAGATCCTGGCCCTGGACGCCCTGCGGCTGGGCCACCACGAGCTGGCCGAGCGCATGCGGCGGGCCCCGGGCGGGCATGTCCTGCCCTGGCGCTGCCTGTGGTCCACCGCCACCAACATCTCGGCGTCCTCGGGCGCGACCATGACCGGCCACGCCGGACGGATCAACGCCCTCGTCACGACGCGCGGTTCCCACGGCACCCTCGCGGTGACCGGCAGCGAGGACCGTACGGCCCGGGTATGGGATCTCGGCAGCGGAACCACGCGGCACGTCCTGCTGCACGCGCAGGCCGTCAAGGACGTGGCCGTCGCCACGCTCGACGACCGGACGGTGCTGCTCACGGCCGCCGAACGGCTCACCCTGTGGGACCCGGGCACCGGGCGCGCCCTGCGCTCCGTGCCGGTCCCGTCCGGGATCAGGGCGGTCGCCGTCAGTGACGGGACCGGCTGCGCCGTCGTCACGACCGACGGGCCCACCTACGTCGCCGACCTCGGCGGTGGCACGGCCGGCCGGACGTGGCCGGTGCCCGTGGCCGGCGGCCGCGCCAAGCACGTGGCGGTCGGCCGCGAGGGCGGCGAGCACTTCGCCCTGACGGTCACCGCGCAGCACGGCGTCACCGCGTTCAGCCTCCCCGGGCGGAGGCTCCTGCACCGGGGCAACCCGCTTCCCGGGGATCCGGTCACGGCCTTCACCGTCGCCGACGTCGGCGGACAGACCCTGGCGGTGACCGGACACCGCAGCGGGGCCATCGCGGTGGCGCACGCCCACACGGGGGCCGTGCTGCACGTCCTGCGCCTCACCGGTCTCGCGGAGCACTGGCTCGTCCGCGCCGAGGTGCGGGCCCTCGCGGTGTGCCCCGGCGAGTCGTCCTGGCTGGCCTTCTCGGGCCACAAGGACGGGATCCTGCGCGCCTGGGACCTGGCCACCGGCCGACTGCTGTGGGCCGCCAGACAGCACGCGGGCCCGGTCAACGCCCTCGTCCCGGGTGAGGTGCTGGACACCCCGGTGCTGGTGAGCGCCTCCGACGACGACACCGTCCGCTGCTGGGACACGCGCACCGGATCGCTGCGGGACGTGCTGGCCGGACACACCAGCGGCGTGACCGGCGCCGCGCTGACGCGGGTCGGGGCGCGCCCGGTGGCGGTCACGGTGTCGAAGGACCGGACGGTACGGACCTGGGACACGACACGGGAGGAACCCCCGCGCGTGCCCGACGGGCATCCCCGGTGGGTCCGGTCCCTCGCCCTGCACCGCGTCGCGGGCCGACTGTGCGCGGTCACCACCTGCCGCGACGACCAGGTGCGCGTCATCGACGCGGGCGACGGTCAGCTGGTCACACGACTCGAGACGACCCGTAACCTCCCGCTGAACACCGCCGTCCCGATCAGGGCCGGGGACACCACCCTCATCGCCGCCGGAGGGATACAGGGGCACCTCGTCCTGTGGGACGTGCGGCCTCCCGCGGGGACACCGGTGGACACCACGAACCTCGGCACCGCCGACGTCGTGGCGCTCGGCGTGCTGCCCCACGACCGGGGAGGCGTCCAGGTCATCGCCGGCGGCAGCGACGGCAGTGTGACCATCTGGTACCCCGGCGGCCGGGCCCCGCTGCGCGACTTCGTCAGCCGGCGGCGCAGGACCGGGGACATCGCCTGCCTGGACGTGGCCGACACCGGCGGCGAACCCCTGGTGGTCACCGGGGACTTCGACGGCTACGTCCGCGTCAGGTCGCTGCGCACCGCCGACCTCGTCCACACCCGCCTCTACGGCGCCCCGGTCCGGGCCCTGGCCACCGGCACGCTCGGCACCGACCCCTGCCTCGCCGTGGGCACGGCCGACGGGGAGATCCGCGTGCTCCGGCTCGGCGACGCCGCCGTGCTGGCCGAACTCCGGGGCCATACCGGCGCGGTCCGTTCGCTCACCTTCGCCCGCCTCGGCGGCGAGGACGTCCTCTTCTCCGGCAGCGCGGACGGCACGGTCCGCGGCTGGGACCTGCGCGACGGCGAGCAGGCGCACCGGATCGACCTGCCCGACATCGTGCAGACCGTCGCCCACCGGGAGACCTCCCTCGCCATCGGATACGGGCGCGAAGTGTCGGTCTTCACCCCCGTCACCGCACCGCCCAGGGAAAGCAGGAGCCAGTGAGCCGGATCGTCGCCGTGCACGGTGTGAACCAGTACGACCCCACCCGAGACGCGGACGCGGCCGCCGCCCGCCTCGGCGCGGCATGGGCCCGGGCCCTCAGCCACCAGCTGCCGCGGCCCCTGGGCGACGGTGAGCTGTCCATGACGTACTACGCCGATCTGTTGCAGGCGGTCCGACCGGCACCGGACGGCCAGGGCCCCGGGGACGACGTGGACGGACTCGCCCCCGACGCGGTGGACGCGGTGCTGCGCTGGGGCGAGCTGCTGGGGGTGAGCACGCGCGACGCGCAGGGGCGTGTACTGACCCCGGTCCGCTGGGTCGCCGACGGGGTGGCCCGGCGCCACGGGTTCGACCAGGAACTCGTCCGGAGGTTCGTGGCCCGACTCTTCCCCGACCTGCTGGCGTACCTGCACACCCCCGCGGGCCCGCGGGTGCGGAACCGCCTGGCCGACGCCATCGCCCGGCATGAGCCCCGTGTGCTGATCGCGCACTCACTCGGCTCGGTCGTGGCGTACGACACGCTGTGGCGGTACACCGACCTCAAGGTCGATGTCCTCGTCACCCTCGGCTCGCCCCTCGCGATGCCGGACGTCGTCCTGCCGTACCTCGAACACCCGGACGACTCCCGCGCGTTCAGTCGTCCGCCGGGCGCCGCGGCCTGGGTCAACATCGCCGACCCCGGAGACCTCATCGCTGTTCCGCAGCCCCTGACCGACACCTTCCGTGGCGTGACGTCCTGTGTCTCCACGGGGATCGGTGCCTTCCGCATGCACAAGGCGGGCGGCTACCTGCGCAGCGCCGCGACCGCCAAGGCCCTGCTGCCGTATACGGATCCACTCGTCTGAAAGCCCCGGGGCACTGCCGGCCCCGCGTTCAACAGTCGCTGCGGCGGGGGGAGTTCCGTGCTCGGGAGGGGTATGCAGCAAGGCATGGTGGGGATCGGGGGGCGGCGGGAAAGGGAGCGGCGCCGGGCAGGGATCGTGCTCGGTGTGGTGCTGCTGGTGGCGAGCGCCGGTTACGCGGTGTCCCAGCTGGTGCGCGGCGGGCTCGGGCCGGCCGACACCGCCGGTCTGCTGGGGCTGCCGCTCGGGGCCGCGGGTCTGGTGGCCGCGGTGGCGGCGCTGAGACGGCCGGTGCAGGGGACGGACGCCGAGCTGGTGCGGCAGTGGGCCGCGACGCTGGCGGTCCAGGTCCAGGAGACCGAAGGCAAGTTGCGCCGCCAGCTGCTCGGTCGTGACACCCGGCGCATCGACCTGCATTACACCCTGCGGACGGTGCCGGGCCGGGCGGCCGAAGCCCCTGGCGCGGGACGCACCTTCCGAGGCCCGGGCTGCCCCGGCTCCGACCCGGACATCGCGGGGTTCTTCCGGGCCACCCGGCCCCGTCGTCTCGTGATCGCGGGCGTGCCCGGCTCGGGGAAGACGGTCCTGGCCCTGGAACTGGTCCTGGCCCTGGCCGCCGACCGCACCGACACCGACCCGGTGCCCGTGCGCATCCCCATGGCCCAGTGGGACACCGCCCACACCCTGCCCGAACTGCTGACGGACCACCTCACACAGGCGCTGGACTGGCCCGCCGAGATGGCGGAGCGGCTGGTGGCCCACGGCATGGTGCTGCCCGTCCTGGACGGCCTGGACGAGATGGACCCACCACGCGCCGACGGCACGCCGGACCCGGACGCACCCCGTGCGCGGGCCGCGGTGCAGCACCTCAACGCCTACCAGAAGGGCCTGGAGGCGGGCTCCCTGGTGCTCACCAGCCGCGTCGCGAACTACGACGCGCTGCTGACGCACGAACCCCTCGTCGACGCCGCGCTGGTGGTCATCGCGCCCGTGGCGTCCGAGCCCGCGCTGACCTACCTCCGGGACCGATGCCGTGACCCGGCACGCTGGCAGCCTCTGCTGGACCACCTCGAGGCCCATCCGTCCTGCGTGCACGCCCGGGCCCTGTCGACTCCCTGGCGGCTGGGCCTGACCGCCACGGTCTACCGCTACCACGGCGAGCCGGCGGATCTGCTCACGCTGCACGACACCGACGCACTGGACCGGCATCTGCTGGCCCGCTACATCCCCGCCGCAGTCGAACCCGCGGCCGGCGACCCGGCCCCGCCTCCCTACGGGGCGAAGCAGGTCCACCGCTGGCTCCACCATCTCACCGGGCACCTGACCGGAACCGGCGCGACGGCCTATCGGACCACCGACCTCACGGTGCACGGCCTGTGGCCGCTGGCCGGGCCCGGCCGGGTGCGGGCGGCCGACGCGCTGCTGACGTTCTGCACGATCAGCGCGGTCCTGCCCGCCGCCTGGCTGACTCCGGATCCGGGGAAGGTGGCGGCGAGCGTGCTGGCCCTCGCCGTGGCATGCGGCCTGGCCGCGGCGCTCGCCCTCAGCCCCAGCAGACTCGACTGGCAGAAGCGGCACACGCCCGGTGTGCGGGGGCCGTTCCTGCTGGGCCTCGTCGTCAACCCCGTCCTCGCCACCTTCGTGGGCGTCGCGGCCGGGCTCGCGGTGGGTGCGGCGATCGCGGCGGCCGGGCATCCTCGGGCCGCGCTCGTCGCCGGGACGGTCGTCAGCTGGGTCGCCGGGCTCGGCGCCGGTTTCCGGTTCAGCGTGGCCGCCGGGCTGCGCGGGGCCGCGCCGACGACGGCCGTCGTCCCTCCGGTCGCGCTGCGCGACGACACGGTCTACGGACTCGTCTACGCCGTCTCCACCGGGCTGTTCGGCGGTCTGGCCGTCGGTGGCACGGTGGCCCTGGTCCTGGAGCCGAGCACCGGCCTCGTCGTCGGAGCGGCCACCGCGGTCGCCTCCGGCCAGGCCTCGGGTCTCAGCGCCGCGCGGCGCTACCTGGTCTTCCTGCTCTGTTCGCGCAGGCGGCTGCCCTTCCGGCTGGGCCGCTTCCTGGACTGGGCCTGCTCGGCGGGGCTCATGCGCTATTCCGGTCCCGCGTACCAGTTCCGCCACGCCGAACTGCAGCACTGGATAGCGGCCCATCCGGATCCCGTGGTCACGCCGTAGCCTCAGTCCCCGGGCCGCAGCAGTCCGCGCTCGTAGGCCTTGACCAGGTTCTGCGGTACGAGGTGGCGGACGCCGTCGACCGTGACCGGGACCAGTGCCGGTGTGGCCGCCTTCCACTGGGCGCGGCGGTGGCGGGTGTTGCTGCGGGACATCTTCCGCTTCGGGACAGCCATGGGATTCCTCCTCGTCGGGCAGGGCACCGAGGACGCTACATGAAAATGGATCCCATTAACAATGCGTCGCGTCCCCGGTGCCCTGCCCGGCGTCCCCGAGGGCCCGTCAGTCGTCGGCGCCCACCAGCATCCGCACCTCGAACTCCTCGTGGGCGCTGCTCTCCTCGGGCCGGCTCTTGTCCCGCACCGTGCCGAGCCAGCCCAGGAAGAAGCCCGCCGGAATGGAGACGATGCCGGGGTTCTGCAGCGGGAACCAGGCGAAGTCCGCGTCCGGGTAGATCGACGCCTCGGCGGAGGAGACCACCGGCGAGAACACGACGAGCAGGACGGAGCAGGCCAGGCCGCCGTAGAGGCTGAGCAGGGCCCCCTTCGCCGAGAAGCGCCGCCAGAAGAGGGTGTAGGCGATCGTCGGCAGGATGGCGGACGCCGCCATGGCGAACGCCAGGAAGGCCAGCGTCGCGGTGTTCGCGCCCCAGGCGACGAGGGCGAGCAGAATGCCGAGGACGCCGATGACCGCGCCGGACAGCCGGGCGACGGTCAGTTCCTCCGTCTCGCTGGCCCTGCCCTTGCGGATCACCTCGCCGTACAGGTCGTGGGCGAGGGACGAGGCGGCGGCCAGCGTGAGGCCGACGGCCACGGCGAGCAGCGTCAGGTACGCCAGACAGGTCAGCAGCGCGGTGAGGAGGCTGCCGCCGAGTTCGTGGGCGAGGAGCAGGACGGACGCGTTGCCGGTGCGGTCCGTGCCGACGATGGTGTCCTGGCCGACGAGCGCGGTGGCGCCGAGACCGAGGATGCCGGCGCCGAAGCAGACCGCGCCCACCAGGCCGATGGCCCACAGGACGGAGGAGCGCAGGGTGCCGCTGCTGCGCGGGGCGAGCAGCCGCATCAGCACGTGGGGGAGGGCGGCGAGACCGAGGACGATGGCCAGTTCGAGGCTGATGAAGTCCAGCTTGTTGCTGACGGTGCCGCCGTAGCGCAGCCCGGGTTCGAGGAACTGCACCCCGTTTCCGCTGCGGTCGGCCGCCGCGGTGAGCAGGGCGTTGGGGTTCCAGTCGAAGTGGTGCAGCACCCAGCCCGCCGTGAACAGCACGCCCACCACCAGCATCACGGCCTTGATGATCTGGACGACCGTGGCTCCCGGCATGCCGCCGAGGGAGGCGTACAGGATCACGAACGCGCCGATCACGACCACGCACAGGGTCCGGGTGGTGGCGCTGGGGACTCCGGTGAACTGCGTCAGCAGGGCCACGCTGCCGACGAGTTGGGCCACCAGGTACAGCGTCGCGATGGCCAGGATGCACACCGACAGGGCCAGGCGCACCGACCGCTGCTGCCGCGGCAGACGCAGCGCGATGGTGTCGCCCAGCGTGAACTTGCCCGTGCGGTGCAGGGGTTCGGCGATCAGCAGCAGCACCATCATCCAGGCGACCGTGGTGCCGCCGAGGTACATCAGCCCGTCGTACCCGGTCAGGGCCACCAGTCCCGTACTGCCCAGCAGGGTGGCGGCCGACAGGTAGTCGCCGCACATGGCCAGGCCGTTGCGCAGCGGCGACATGGCGCGGTTGCCGAGGTAGAACTCACTGATCTCGTCGCGCTGAGGGGCCGTCAGCAGCGCCGTGAACAGGGTGACGACCACGACGGTCAGGAACAGTACGAACGTCAGCTGAAGGCTGCTGTCGTCGATCGCGGCGACGGTCACCACGCGCGGAACCCCCTCGAACCCTGCTGGAAGAGCCCGGCCTCGGGCTGTGCCGCGGCCTGACGCGTGCGACGGTTCTCGTCCTCCTGCAACCGGGTCCGCAGTCCGCGGGCGAGCGGGTCCACCCGGGTGCGCATGTGCCGGACATAGCACCACGAGGTCACGCCCATGACGACGAACTGCCCGAGACCGAGGACGAGCCCGATCGTGAGGCGGCCGAACAACGGCTGGTTCATCACCAAAGGGGCGAAGAACGACAGCAGCACATACAGCAGGAATCCGCCGACGGAAAGGATCGACGCCCGGATACCGAACCGGCGCTGCGCGCGACGCAGGGAGTGAAATTCGGGATGATCGGATATACGAGACGGCGGAGTGTGTTCGATGTGCGGAAGCGGGAATGTGGGAGTGTCCTCCCGCCGCGGTGGAAATTCGGGCACAGGCGCACCTTCTTCGCTGCTTCGTGCCCCGCACTCGACCCCGACGAGTCAATGGGTGTCCGGCGTTTCGGGCAGGGTGGGGGGTGCCGGACACGCTGTGGGGGTGCGGGCTCTGTGGGGGGCTCGTGAAACCGAAAAACCAGCTGTTCGGAATCACGCGGACGGCCTCGGGGTTCTGAGTGGAGAGCCCCGACCAGCCCCGGCCACGGGTGGTGGCGAGGCTGAGTGCGGAGTATGTCAGTGCTGTGCTTGAGCCATCAACTGTGGTGATGAATTGACGGTTGTGCATGGCTCGTTCACGTCCCCGTTGAGGGGATGGCGGTACTGCGACGGCCTGCACGAAAGCGCCTGCCGGTGAATAGTCCGGACCATTTCTCCGGACAGGCTGTCTCAAAACGCACCGGGGTGCGGCACAGCCCGGCCGGTCGGGTCAGAAACGGGCGCCCACGGCGGTGCCGGACCGCGGGACGAGGAACGCCGGCGCCTTCGGCAGCGAGCCGTCCGCCGCGCGCGGGCCGGTGAGCGGGCCGGGGTCGGTGCTCAGCACCGAGGCGGCGTTCCACGTTCCGCCGATGTTCCAGGTGTTGCCGTCGGCGACGGTCCGGGACCCGACGGCCGCCGGGCGCTGGTCCGCGATCGACAGGTTGCCGGTGAGCCTGGCCGTCCCGCCCGAGACGTCGGCGTCGAACCCCGTACCGCCGTTGCCGTAGGAGGAGTCGCGGCTCAGGGCGACAGACCCCGGGTTGCCGTTGTCGGTGAAGCCGTGCTTGGCGTTCCGGAACGCGACGCTGTCGCGCACGGTGTGGGCTACGGCCGGGGCCGGGCTGCCCCCACCGAGCTTGAAGCCGTTGCCGTCACCCGCGAAGTCGGGGAAGTTCCAGCGGTTGAACCCGTTGCCGTACGCCACCGTGTTCTCGATCGTGACCGGGGAGGCGAACTTCCAGGCGTCGAAACCGTCGTCGACGTTGTTCCACAGCCGGGCACCGCGCACCACGTTGCCCGTGCCGCTGCCCTCCTTGACGGCCAGGCCGTCGGCGCTCTCGCCGTTCTTGCGCGGGTCGCGGTTGCCGTAACTGTCAAGGTTCAGGATCTGGTTGCCGCTGGAGGCGCCCTGGAGCTGGAAGCCGGACTCGTAGTTGTCGTGGGTGCTCAGGCGCGAGAAGACGTTGCCGTCGCAGCCGTCGCAGTACACCCCGTACGGGCCGTTCACGATCTCCAGATCCGAGATCCGCCAGTACGACGCCTCCATGTGCAGCGCCCCGCGCTCGGCGCGCGGGATGCTGCCGCCGACCGGGGTGTGACTGGCGGGCAGCTTCTCGCCGTCCACGACGACCCGCTCGCGCTGATGGGCGGTGAGGGTGATGGGCCGCGCGGCCGTTCCCGAGGAGGCGATGGTGATGTTGTCGGTGAGGGTGTACGTCCCGCCGCGCACGCTGATGGTGTCGCCGGGCGCGGCGAGGTCCACCGCCCGCTGGATGGTCTTGAGCGGCCGGGCGAGCGTACCGGGGCCGGAGTCGTCCCCGTCCGTCGCCACGACCAGCGTCGTGTCGGCGGCGGACGCCGGTCCGGCCAGTGCCATGGCCACCGCGGCTCCCGCCGTCGCCGCCGACCAGATCCTCGCGTTGCGCATTCGATCTCCCGCCTCTGCCTGTGTGGGTGTCGCAGAGCAGTGGCCGCAGAGGCGATGAAGGTTGCAGGCACCCCCTAGGGCCTGTCTGACAAATCCCCGTCGTCCGCCGGAGCAGGCGGGGATTTGTCAGACAGGCCCTAGGGTGGGCAGCGTGAGTGACGACCGCAGCAGGGCCCCGCTGGCCGTGTTCGACCTGGACAACACCCTCGCCGACACCGCGCACCGGCAGCGGTTCCTGGAGCGCAGGCCGCGGGACTGGGACGGCTTCTTCTCGGCGGCCCCGCAGGACCCGCCGCTCCCGGAGGGCGTCGCGCTGGTCAAGCAGAGCGCCGAGGAGTGCGAGATCGTCTATCTCACCGGGCGTCCCGAGCGCTGCCGGCGCGACACACTCGACTGGCTCGCGGCGCAGGAGCTGCCCGAGGGGCGGGTGTACATGCGGCGCGACGCCGACCGCAGGCCGGCCAGGTTCACCAAGCTGGAGATCCTGCGGCGGCTCGCCCGCACGCGCGAGATCCGCGTCCTCGTGGACGACGACGAACTGGTCTGCGAGAACGCCCGGCGCGCGGGCTTCACCGTCCTCCAGGCCGACTGGGCGGCCCGGTCGGCCGAGCTGAAGGCGGCGCAGGAGCGGGAAGGACGGACCTGAGGGTCGCGCCCTGCTCGGGGGCCCCTGCTCGGGGGCCCTACTCGGTCTCCTCCAGCCGGAAGCCCACCTTCAGGCCCACCTGCCAGTGCGCGATCTGCCCGTTCTCCAACTGGCCGCGCACCTGCGTCACCTCGAACCAGTCCAGGTTGCGCAGGGTGTGCGAGGCCCGGTCGATGCCGTTGCGGATGGCCTGGTCGACGCCGTCGGGGGAGGTGCCGACGATCTCCGTGACCCGGTAGATGTGGTCCGACATGCCGCTGCTCCTGTTCGGGGACGGTGTGTCACGCGTTACTCCACCGTGCCCCAAGCGGCGGCGAAGCGCGAGACGTCACCTCGCGCCACGCCGCCGTCAGTGGGATCACCGGTGTCAGCGCGCCACGCTCAGCGACAGCGCGAACCGGCCCGCACCGTCCGTCCACCAGTGGGCCAACTCCAGCCCGGAGGCGAACAGTTCGGCCCGCACGCCCTCCTGCCGGAACTTCGCCGACACCTCGGTGCGCATCTCCTCTCCCGCCGCGAAGTCGACGGCGAGGTCGAGCGCCGGCACCTTCACCGTCTGGGCCGTACGGGAGCGCAGCCGCATCTCGATCCACTCGTGCCCGGCGTCCCACCGGGCCACGTGGTCGAACGCGTCGGGTTCGAAGTCGGCGCCGAGCTCACGGTTGATCACGGTGAGGACGTTCTTGTTGAACGCGGCCGTCACCCCGGCCGCGTCGTCGTACGCCCGGACCAGCACCTCCTCGTCCTTGACCAGGTCCGTGCCCAGCAGCAGGGCGTCGCCCGGGGCGAGCAGCGCACGCACCGACGCGAGGAACGCGGCGCGCTCGGCGGGCAGCAGGTTGCCGATCGTCCCGCCGAGGAACGCCACCAGCCGCGGCCCCGGCGTGTCCGGCAGCGTCAGTTCCGCGGTGAAGTCGGCGATCAGCGCGTGCACGTCGAGCCCCGGCCGCTCGGCGGCGAGCGCCTGCCCGGCCTGGGTGAGGGCGCTCTCGCTGACGTCCACGGGGACGTAGGTGCGCAGCTCCGTCAGGGCGTCCAGCAGATGCCGCGTCTTCTCCGAGGAGCCGGAGCCGAGTTCGACCAGGGTGCGGGCCCGGGTCGCCGCGGCGATGTCCCCGGAGCGCGCGAGCAGGATCTCCCGTTCGGCGCGCGTGGGGTAGTACTCGGGCAGTTCCGTGATCTCCTCGAACAGGTCGCTGCCGTGCGCGTCGTAGAACCACTTCGGCGGCAGCGTCTTGGGACGGCCGGTCAGACCGCGGTGGACGTCGGCGCGCAGCGCGGCGTCCGTGGCGTCCTCGGGCAGGGTGCGGGTGACATGGAACGGACTCACGTACGGGGCTCCTTCGGTGGTACGGGGACGAAGGCGTCGGCCGGTTCCTTCAGCGGCGTGAGCAGCACGTCCGTGCGGCTCGCCGCCAGCAGGGTGCGGTCGGGGGCTTCCCGCCAGTGCGGATCGTCGTCGTAGGGCTCGGAGGCCACGACCGTGCCGCCGCCGGGCCGGGTGAGGTACCAGAGGGTGTCGCCCCAGGCGGTCGCGGTGATGGTGTCACCGTCGGTCAGGAGGAGGTTGAGCCGGGAACCGGGGGCCGCGGCGGCGACCTCCAGGACCGTGTCGGCCAGCGCCTGGCCCGGTTCGTCGCCGCTCCGCAGCCGGGCCAGCGCCAGCGCCCACACGAGCGCCGAGTCGTTGCGGGCCTCCAGCGCCAGCAGGTCCTCGGGCGGCAGGGTGCGGGAGACCGGCGCCAGCGACCCGGGCCAGCCCTTGACCGCCCCGTTGTGGCTGAACAGCCAGGTCCCCGCGGCGAACGGAGCCGCCGCCGCCTCCGCGTCCGCGCCGGACAGGGTCGCGTCCCGTACCGCGGCGAGCAGCGCCGTGCTGCGGACCACCCGGGCGAGATCGGCGAACGACAGGTCGGCCCAGATGGGACCGGCCCGGCGGTAGCGGGCCGGCACCGGGTCGCCCTCCGCGTACCAGCCGACACCGAAACCGTCGGCGTTGACCGTCCCGTACCGCTGCCGCCGGGGCGCCCACGACTGCCGGTACAGACCGTGCTCGGGCTCCACGAGGAGCCGGCCGAGCGGCTCACCGGGGCCCACGTACGCCACATGGCGGCACATCAGACCTCCTCCGACCGGGCCGTGCGGAAGCCGGAGAAGATCTGCCGCCGGATCGGGTAGTCCCAGTTGCGGAACGTGCCCCGGCAGGCCACCGCGTCCACGGCGAAGGAACCGCCGCGCAGCACCTTGTGGTCGGGCCCGAAGAACACCTCCGAGTACTCCTTGTAGGGGAACGCCTTGAACCCCGGGTACGGCAGGAAGTCGCTCGCCGTCCACTCCCACACGTCGCCGATCAACTGCCGTACGCCGAGCGGCGACTCACCGGCCGGATAGCTACCCGCCGGGGCCGGACGCAGGTGCCGCTGGCCGAGGTTGGCGTGCTCGGGCCCCGGGTCGGCGTCGCCCCACGGATAGCGCGTCGAGCGGTCACCGGCCGGGTCGTACCGGGCCGCCTTCTCCCACTCGGCCTCGGTGGGCAGCCGGCGTCCCGCCCAGCGGGCGTAGGCGTCGGCCTCGTACCAGCACACGTGCAGCACCGGCTCGTCCGGCGGGACGACCTCGGTGACCCCGAAGCGCCGGCGCAGCCACTGCTTGCCGTCCCGCCGCCAGTACAGCGGGTGCGCGATGGAGTTCCGGCGGATGTGGGCCCAGCCGTCCGGTGCCCACCAGCGCGGGTCGTCGTAGCCGCCGTCGTCGATGAACGCCTGGTAGGCGCCGTTGGTCACCGGGGTGGTGTCGATCCAGAACGGTGCCACCTCGCGCCGGTGCGCGGGGCGTTCGTTGTCCAGGGCCCAGGGTTCGTCGGAGGTGCCCATGGTGAAGGGTCCTCCGGGCACGAGGACTTCGGACGGGCCGGTGAACAGCGGCACCGGCTCCGGATCGGGCGCGGTCAGCGCCTGCGGCCCACGGCGGAGCTGATGGGTGATCAGCATGGTCTCGTCGTGCTGCTGTTCGTGCTGCGCGATCATCCCGAAGGCGAAACCGGCCTCCGTCAGCCGCGTCCCGTGGAACGCGGCCCGCTCCAGCACGTCGAGCGCCCGGCCGCGTACGTCGGCCGCGTACGAGCGTGCCTCGGCGGGCGACAGCAGGGGCAGCTTCGGGCGCTCGGCCCGCGGGTGCTCGAAGGCGTCGTAGAGGCTGTCGATCTCGGGCCGTATCGCCTCGTGTCCGGCGACGGCCCGCAGCAGCCACTGCTCTTCCTGGTTGCCGATGTGCGCGAGGTCCCACACCAGCGGCGACATCAGTGGCGAGTGCTGCGCCGTCAGGTCGGGCTCCTCGACGCAGCTCGTCAGCAGGGTGGTGCGGTCCCGGGCGACGACCAGCGAGGCGACCGCGCGCTCGCGGAGCACCTCGGGGTCGGCCGTCCCGGTGCCGACGGCGGGGCTGGTGTCGGTCATGGGCGGAGATCCTTCCCGTGGGCGCGGCCGTCCGTGCCGCGCTGTCCGTCGAGCAGGTCGTCGGCGGGGCAGCGGCCCCGGACGACGTAGTGGTCCAGATGGGCCGTGACGGCGTCCGTCACCTCGGGCCCGGCACCGAGCCGTGGCAGGGCCTCCAGCGCCGCCGTGAAGCACGACACGGCCACCTCGCGCAGTTCGGCGTCCGCCAGACCGTCGCGGGCCGCGTCGAGCCACAGCGGGTTGTGCGGCGCGGGCAGGCCCAGGGTGCGTTCGGCCAGTGGCTTCACGGCCCGGTAGGCGGTCTCGGCGGCCTCCGGGTCGTCGAACAGCGCCGCCGTCACGGCCAGCGGCACGATCCAGCCGTCGTCCCCGGGTTGCGCGTCGATCATGCGCAGTTCGAGATGGCCGCGTGGCCTGACCGGCGGGAACAGCGTCGTGAGGTGGTAGTCGAGGTCCTCGTGCGTGGGTGGTCGGGGGAGTCCCTTGCGGGTCCACTCCCGGAAGGTGAGCCCTTCCGGGACGTCCCAGGGCCCGCCGTCGCGCCGTACGCACATCACGGGGGAGTCGAGCACGTGCCGGGCCCAGGCGCCGCGCGGGTCGGCGTCCAGGGGCGGTCCGCCCGCCCGGCCGGGGCCGATCCTGGTCCACGCCAGCTGCCGGGTGGAGACCCAGCCGGTCGGCCGGTGACCGGCGAGCGGGGAGTTGGCGAACGCGGCCACCAGGACCGGGCCCAGATGATGGGCCAGCCACCAGCGCCGCACGAAGCCGAGGGGGCCGGGCTCCTCGTGGCCGGCGTCCAGGCACACCTGCACGGAGGCTGAGGCGCACATCATGGCGCGGCCGGCCGGACCGGTGCGGTCGAGGCAGGCCTCCATGGCGTCGTAGCGGGGTTCGCGCAGGAACCGGCGGGGTTCGTGCCAGGGGTCGTGGCCCAGGCCGACGAGGGCGAGACCGTCGTCGCGCAGGGCCGCGCGGACGGTGTCGAGGTCGGCGGAGACGGTGCGGACGCACTCCGTCAGCGAGGCGGCGGGAGGCGAGCTCAGCTCCAGCTGGCCGCCGGGCTCCACGGTGAGCGCCGACCTCAGGGAGAGGGGCCGCAGTGCGGCGTAGGCCGCTCGGAGTCTTTCGGGTGTGACGGGGAGCTGCGGTGCGCGCAGCTCGTGGACGAGCCATTCCACCTCGACCCCGAGGCGGCGCGGCGGGCCGGTCTTGAAGCAGATGCCGCGGACGAGGGCCTCGACCTCTGCTTCGTTCAGTGCGCTGTGGGGCTGGGTACAGTCACCCGCCGGAGCACTGGACGTATCGGACATGTCTGAATCCTCCTGAGATTCCACCATGCCACCGGTCCGGGGTTCATGACGGCCCGGGCCGGGATCAACTCGTCCCACCCAAGCCTCTGGGATCGCTCGGCACAAGAGGGCAGACCGGGGCGTTCCGGGGCGGTCATCCGCGCCGACCGGGCGTTTTCCCGCGCTTTTCCCGGCGTTCTCCCACGGCGAAAACTCCGTTGCGCCGTGGATCGGGCATCGCCCACGATGCCTGCGTGAGCACGACAAGCAGGACCGCGCGGCACGCGGTCACGGCGCGCACGGGGGTGGCGCCGTGGGCGCGTGGCCGCGCGGAATCGCGCGGCGGAGCTCCGGGCGCCACGCGAGGGCACCCGCCGGCACGGGCCGGAACCGGTGCCGGTGTCCGCCGTCCGGGTGACGCCGACGGCGACGAGGTTGCGGGCGAGGGCAGCCGTGAGGCCGCCCGCCGCCGGGTTCCTGACCCCGGCGGCACGCGGCGTCTTCCGCGACGGCCTCGCGGAGGTCCTCAGGTCCAGCCGTAGCGCTCGTGCAGCCGGTGCCTGACCAGGTTGAACCGGCCTCGGTCCAGGGCGCAGGCCTCTCGGCGCATGCCCTGTTCGTGCAGGCGCAGGATGCGGTCCACCGCGACCCAGGAGTCGCGGCCCGACCGGTCCCAGGGCCCGCTGCCGATGGCCACCCACTCGCGGTCCCCGTCGTGCGCCTTGCTGGAGAGCTGCACCGCGAGGAACGTCCCGGCGGCCTCGCGGGCGACCACGAGCACGGGACGGTCCTTGCCCCGTCCGTCGTTCTCCTCGTAGGGCACCCACGTCCAGACGATCTCCCCGGGGTCGGGGTCGCCGTCATGGGCGGGGGAGTACTCCGTGCGCACCCCGCCGACCGCGCGGGGGTCGGCCTCGGTGGTGGCGGTGGGGCCGTGCCGGCCCGGGACGTGTCCATCGGTCATCGTGCTCACGGGGGCACCCTAGAGGCTGCCCCCGTGAGCTGCGCGTGAAGGGTCACTTGTCGTCCATCGGCACCTTCTGGGCCAGCCCGTTGAGTGGCGAGGTCTCCTTCGCCGGCTGCCCGTTCCGGTCCATCGACGCGAGGAGCTGACGGGCGAGGCCCAGCCCCGTGCCGCCCATGGTGAGGGCCTTGGTGAACATCTCGGCCATCCCGTCGGCGCCGTTGAGCAGCACCATGTTGTCGACGTTGCCGAACGCGGACGCGCCGGCCTTGACGATCTCCGGCCAGTTCTCGGCGAGTTGCTGCGCGACCACGGCCTCCTGGTTCTCGGCGAGGGCGGCGGCCCGGGCCTTGATGGCCTCCGCCGCCGCGAGTCCCTTGGCCCTGGCCGCCTCGGCCTCGGCCAGCCCCCTGGCCTGAGCGGCCGCCGCCTCGGCCTCACCCGTGGCCCGGGTGGCCTGCGCCGCCGCGGCGCCCCGAGCGGTCGTCGCCTCGGCTTCGGCCCCCGCGGCCGTCTTGACCTGGGTCGCCTCGGCGGCCGCCGCCAGTTCCGTCTCCTTCGCCCGGGCCTGGGCCGCCGAGATCCGCGCGTCGCGATCGGCCTCGGCCAGCGTGCGCTTCTCGTAGGCCGCCGCGTCGGCGGGTTTGCGGACGTCCGCCTGGAGTTGCTGCTCGCGCCGGTGCGCCTCCAGCTCCGCCACCCGGGTCTCCTGGACGACGACCTCCTGCCGGGCCCCGGCCTCGGCGAGCGGTCCGGCCTGCCGGGCCTTGGCGGCGGCCTTGTCGCGCTCGGCCTGGTAGCCGGCCTGGAGGATCTCGCTGTCCCGCGTCGCCTCCGCCATCCGGGCGAACGACTGCTGCTCCGCCTCGGTGGCCAGCCGGTTCGCCTCGGCCTGCGCGATCCGCGCGTCCCGCTGCACGGCCGCCGCGTGCGGCATGGCCAGGTTCTGGATGTACCCGGTCGGGTCCTCGATCTCGTGGATCTGCAACGAGTCCACGATCAGGCCCAGCTTCTCCATCTCGGTGCCGCACGCGGCCCGCGTCTGCCCCGTGAGCTTCTCCCGGTCCCGGATCATGTCCTCGACCGTCAGCCCGCCCACGATGGACCGCAGATGACCCGCGAAGACGTTGTGCACCCGCTCCGACATCAGCTTCTGCTGGTCGAGGAAACGGCGGGCCGCGTTCGCGATCGACACGAAGTCGTCGCCCACCTTGAAGATGACCACGCCCCGCACCTTGAGCGGAATGCCCTGGTGCGTCACGCAGTCCACCTGGAGTTCGGTCTCGTTCAGGTCGAGCGACAGCTTGCGCACCGCCTGCACACCGGGCAGCACGAGCGTGCCGCGCCCGGTGACGATACGGAACCCCATGCCCTCCTCGAGGCCCTCCGTGCGGTGCTTGGAACCCGAGATGATCAGTGCCTCGTTGGGTTCGGCGACCCGCCACATGAGCTTGAACAGACCGATCAGAACGAGGACGGCGGCAACGGCCGCCCCCGCAACGACGCCGACGACCATCGGCATTCGCCCCCTCTGCATGGTGCCCTCTCGGCACCGAACGAAGGGGAGTGTGCTCCTGTGCCGAGCCCGGGTACAGACACCGGAGCATCCTTGCCCAAACCTTGACACGTACGGCTCTCACCTGCGCCGCAGCGGGCTCAACTGTCGTACGCCGCCGTGACGTAGACGGTCCGTGGGGGAAGGTACTCGACCACCATCACGACCGTGCCCGGCTCGATGCGGTCCGTCGCGGTGGCGGGGTGGGCGAGGAAGTGCTCGGCCCCGCCGCGCACCCGGACGATCACTTCGCCGACCAGCCCGGGCCCGACCGTTCCGGTGACCCGCCCCATGAGCCCGACCATCGACGCGTCCGCCATGGGGGACAGCGTACGGTCGCTCAGGCGACGGCGGAACGGGCCGTGACCGGCGGCTCGGGCCACTTCTCGGACCAGCGCAGCTCCGCCTCCAACTGCGCCGCCACCTGGACCAGGAGCGGTTCGCTGTCGGCAGGGCCGAGCAGCTGCGCGCCGACCGGCAGTCCGTCCGCGGTGAAACCGGCGGGCACATTGACGCCCGGCCAGCCCAGCACGTTCCACGGCCAGGCGTACGGACAGGCGGCGATCATCGCGCGGTCGGTGGCGAAACCGCTGAGTTCGAGCAGGGCGCCGATACGGGGCGGGGGAGCGGCGGTCGTGGGCGCGAGGACGACGTCGTACGAGGTGAAGAATCCGCCGATCCGGCGGTGCAGCACGGTTTCCGCCCGCCGGGCCGCCCGCAGCGGCGCCCCGCCGAGCAGCCGGCCCAGCCGGGCCGCGTCCCGGGTGCGCCGGTCCAGCAGCGCCGGGAACGGCGCCTCGTCCACCCGCTCGGCGATCCCGGCCGTCGCGCGCGGTACGAAGGTCAGACCGATCTGCCCGTACGGCGGATCCGCCTCCTCGACCGTGTGCCCCAGTGCCGCCAGCCGCTCGGCGAGCGCGACGACCCGGGTCCGCACCTCCGGCAGCAGACGGGCGGGTACGGCCGTGAACGGCGGCTTGAGGGAGAGCGCGACGCGCAGCCGCCCGGGGTCGCGGCCGACGGCCGACAGCACGTCGACGGCCGGGGGCCGGTGCGGATCCTCCGGGTGGTTGCCGCTCGCCGCGTCCAGCAGCAGGGCCGCGTCGGCGACCGTGCGGGCCAGGGTGCCGTTGACGGTGATGCCCTGGAAGGACTCACCGCGCGGCCAGGTGGAGATCCGGCCGCGCTGCGGCTTGATGCCGACCAGATGGGTCCACGCGGCCGGGATCCGCACCGATCCGGCCCCGTCCGAGCCGAGCGCGGCGGGCACCAGACCGGCGGCGACCGCGGCGGCCGAGCCGCCCGAGGAGCCGCCGGGCGTGTGCTCCGTGTTCCACGGATTGCGGGTCGCGCCGAACGCGGGCCCCTCGGTGAAGGGCCACTGCCCGAACTCACAGGTGTTGGTCTTGCCGACGATCACGGCGCCGGCCGCGCGCAGCCGCCGCACCGCCTCGCCGTCCTCGGCGACCGGCGGGAACTCCCCGCAGCAGCCGAACGCGGTCGGCTCGCCGGCCACGTCCATGTCGTCCTTGACCGCCACCGGCACCCCGAGCAGCGGCTTGCGCATCCCCGCGGCCAGGTCCCGGTCGGCCGCCTCGGCCTCGGCGAGCGCCGCCTCCGCCCGGACGATCCGGAAGGCGTTGATGCTGCCCTGCGCCGCCTCGATCCGCGCCAGGGCCCGCTCGACCAGCCCCCGGGACGTCACCTCCCCGGCGGCCAGCGCACGGGCGGTCTCCGCCAGGCCTTCGGCACGGTCGAGCGTCATACGGACACCTCCGGATCCATTGTCTACCGAACGGTAACGTCCGGTCGCCGGCGACGGAACGCCGACGGCACGTATGAAATTCACCCACAAGTCACTTCTTCCCCACTGGGCTCGTCCGCTCTCGCTCAAACCATTGACGCACCTCCGACGCGCCCTTACCTTCTGAGCCCCCACTTCCGGTCGAGTAGCCGAACCTTGTTCGGTATCTCGACCCTGCGTGTCTCAGGGAGAGCCGCCCGTGACCCCACACCCCGCCACTCCGCCCCGCCGCACCCTGCTGCGTGCCCTGGCCGCCCTGCCCGCCTCGGCGGCGCTGCTCGGCGAAGCGCCCGGGCTGCTCGGCAGCTCCCTGGCCGCCGCGCCCCCGAACGGCTCGGCCACCCGCTACACGATCGTGCCGTTCCTCAACAGCGACGACGGCACGGTCAACGTGTACCAGTCGGACGACGCCACCGACTTCCGGCTGCTGCGCTCCTCCGCCTACACGCCCCCCGCGGGCCGGATCCGCGACGCGAGCATCCTCAGACACACCGACGGCTACTACTACGTCACCTACACCACGCACACCTGGCAGGACCCCAGTACGACCATCGGCTTCGCCCGCAGCTCCGACCGCGTCACCTGGACGTTCCTGTACGACTACACCGTCCCGCTCACGAACCTCTCGCGTGCCTGGGCGCCCGAATGGTTCGTCGACAGCGACGGCAGCGTCAACGTCATCGTGTCCTGCTCCACCACCGACGACGAGTGGATCTTCACGCCGTACCGGCTGAGGGCCACGAACTCCGCCCTCACGGCGTGGGCCCCACCGGTGGCGCTGTCGGGCGTCGGCGCCAACCACATCGACACGTTCATCGTGAAGATCGGCTCGACGTACCACGCCTTCCCGAAGAACGAGACGACGAAGTACATCGAGTACGCCACCGCCTCGAACCTGAGCGGCCCGTACACGATCCGCAGGACCGGCGACTGGGCGGGCTGGGGCAGCTACCGCGAGGGGCCCGCGCTGGTGCAGCTCGACAACGGCGGCTGGCGGATCTTCTTCGACGGCTACGGCGACGGGAACTACTACTACAGCGACAGCCACGACACCTTCGCCACCTGGTCCGCACCGGCCGCACTGCCCGGCATCTCCGGCACGGCGCGGCACTTCACGGTGGTCAAGGAGACGGTCTCCGGCGGCCCGAGCCTGGCCCGCGGCGGCACGCGCTCCTTCCGGTCGGCCAACTACCCGACCCGCTACTGGCAGCAGCGGTCCGCGCTCCTCGACCTGCCCGTGGTCAGCGGCTCCAGCACCACCGCCGAGAAGCAGGCCGCCACCTTCACGGTCGTCGCCGGCCTGGCCGACGCGAGCGGTTACTCCTTCCGCGACGCGGCCGGCGGCTACCTGCGCCACTGGGACTTCCGCGCCCGCTTCGACCCGAACGACGGCACGAGCGCGTTCGCCAAGGACGCCACGTTCTTCCTCAGGGCCGGCGCGGCCTCGGGTGCCGTCCGCTTCGAGTCGTACAACTACCCGGGGTACTACCTGCGCCACTACGCCTACCAGCTCCGGGTGGAGCGCCCCGACGGAACCGACCTGTTCCGGCAGGACAGTTCGTTCGTACCGGTCACAGCCTGGGCCTGACCTGCACGGACGCGGTGACCGCGGCCCCTCTCGGTGGCACGGTGAGCAGTTATTGCCATTTCACACTATTAGAATGAATTGGACGTGTTCTGGGCAGGTAGTCGCTGGAGGCGGATGAGCGATATGACGCCACCGGGACCCACCGGAGACGAAGGGGCGGCACTGCGGCCGGTGCCGCCCCTTGACGAGGCGGCCACAGCCCGTGCCGTCGTGGATGCCCACGGCATGGTGACCGGGTGGAGCGAAGGTGCGCAGCGACTGGTGGGCCACCCGGCCTCGGCGGTCATCGGCAGGCCCGCGGCCGTCCTGCTCGCCGGCGACCCACCCAGGGGGACGCTGCGATCCCTCATCGGGGTGCAGCGGTGGAACGGCACGGCGACCCTGCGGCACCGCGACGGCCGCATCCTCCCGGTGACCCTGCTGGCCCACCGCCGCGACCTGGACTCGGGCGTCGACGGCGAGGCCCACGAGTGGCTCCTGGTCTCGCCGGTCTCCCGTGACCAGCCACAGCCCGACGAGGACGTGCTGATCGGCTGGTCGCTGATCCAGTCCCCGTGCACCATGGCGCTCTACGACCCGGGGCTGCGGCTGCTCCGGGCCAACGCGGACATGGAACGCGTGATGGGGCTCTCCGAGGCGGAGATGCGCGGACTCAGGGTGTCGGAGATCGTGCTCGACCCACAGGGCGAACGCACCGAGGAGCTGATGGGGAGGGTCGTCGCGACCGGCGAGCAGCAGCACCTGGAGGCCGTCCTGCAACTGGCCGGGGACGCGCACGACAGCGTCTGGTCGGTGTCCCTCGCTCCCGTGCGCGACCCCCGGGGAACGGTGCGCGGGGTCCTGCTGTCCGCGCACGACATGACCGAGCAGCACCTGGCCCGGCAGCGACTCGCCCTGGTCGCGGAGGCCGGCGTGCGCATCGGCACCACGCTCGACCTGGCCCGTACCGCCAGGGAAATGGCCGACGTGGCCGTCGGGAGTCTGGCCGACTTCGTCACCGTCGACCTGCTCCCCGACATCGACGACGACCAGGAACCCCGCGCGACGACGCTGCCCCGCCCGGTCGAACTGCGCCGCGTGGCCAACCAGTCCGTGCTGCCCGGGTGCCCCGAGGCCGTGGTCCCGCTGGGCTCGGTCGCCACCTACCCGCGGTCCTCGCCGGCCGCCGAATGCCTGGCATCGGGACAGCCGTTGATCCAGCAGGTGTCCCCGGCCGTGGTCGACCGGTGGGCCTCCCAGGCACCGGACCGGGCGGAACGCATGCAGCGCTTCGGCTTCCACTCCGTCCTCGCGGTACCCATGCGCGCCCGCGGCGTCACCCTCGGCGTGGCCACCTTCTCCCGGCACCGGCGTCCCGAACCCTTCGAACAGGACGACCTGCTGCTGGCCCAGGAGATCACCGCCCGGGCCGCCCTGAGCATCGACAACGCACGGCGCTACACCCGGGAGCGCGACACCTCGCTGACCCTGCAGAGCAGCCTGCTGCCCCAGCGGCTGCCCCGGCAGTCCGCCGTCGAGGTCGCCTCACGCTATCTGCCGGCAGGCGCCCAGGTGGGCGTGGGCGGCGACTGGTTCGACGTCATTCCGCTCTCCGGCGCCCGGGTCGCCCTGGTCGTCGGAGACGTCGTGGGTCACGGCATCCAGGCCTCCGCGTCCATGGGGCGGCTGCGCACGGCCGTCCGCACCCTGGCCGACGTCGACCTGTCGCCCGACGAGCTGCTGACCCACCTCGACGACCTGGTCAACCGGCTCTCGGCCGAGAACGACGACACCTCGGGCGCCGCCGACATCGGCGCGACCTGCCTGTACGCCGTCTACGACCCGGTCTCGCGGCGCTGCACCCTGGCCCGCGCGGGCCATCCGGAACCGGTACTGCTCCGCCCGGGCGATGAGGCCCGCGTCCTCGAACTCCCCGCCGGGCCCCCGCTGGGACTGGGCGGCCTGCCGTTCGAAGCGGCCGAGGTCGAGCTCCCCCCGGGCAGCCTCCTCGTGCTCCACACCGACGGCCTCATCGAGGCCCGGGACCGCGACATCGACGTCGGCATCGAGCTGCTGCTGCGGGCGCTGGACCGCTCGGGGCCGGCTCTGGAGGACATCTGCGACGCCGTGGTGCAGGACGTGCTCCCCGCCCGGCCCGGCGATGACGTGGCGCTGCTCATCGCCCGTACGCGTGCCCTGGACTCGGCCCACGTGGCGTCCTGGGACGTGCCGCCGCACCCTTCCGCGGTGGCCGAGATCCGGGACCGGGTGAGCCGTCAGCTGGAGCAATGGGGCCTGGGCGAGGCGGCGTTCGTCACCGAACTGGTCGTGAGCGAGCTGGTCACCAACGCCATCCGGTACGGCGAACCGCCCGTCCAGCTGCGCCTGATCCTCGACCGCAACCTCATCTGCGAGGTCTCCGACGCCAGCAGCACCGCCCCGCACATGCGCCGGGCCCGGGTCTACGACGAAGGCGGGCGCGGCCTGCTGCTGGTCGCCCAGTTGTGCCAACGGTGGGGCACCCGTCACACGTACCGGGGCAAGACGATCTGGGCCGAACAGCCCCTGCCCGCGGACTGACGACCGCGACTCAGCGGACCCGCGCGGCGCGTACGGCCCGTGGTCCCGCACCCAGTTCGCGGTGGCACGCCTTGTTGAACGCCTGAAGGTCGGCGATGCCCACCGCCGCGGCGACGGCGGGGATCGGGAGCGTGGACGCCTGGAGCAGGTGGCGGGCGCGCTCCAGCCTCCGGCGGCGGACGTAGGCGACGACCGTCAGACCGGTCTCGGCGCGGAACAGGCGGGTCAGATGGGTGTGCGAGACGCCCGCCGAGCGGGCGATGACCGGTACGGGCAGCGGGTCGGCGAGATGCTCCTCGACGTACGCCTGCGCGGCGGCCACGACGGGATGCTGCCGCCCCGGATCCTCGGAGCCGGGCCGGGCCAGTTCGGCGACGTGCCAGAGCACCGTCCAGACCTCGGCGGAGGCACGGGCCGAGGAGCCGGGCATCGCGGCGACGGCGTGTCTCAACAGGCCGGCCAGCAGCGGCCCTTCGGCCTGGGCGTCCTGCATCAGCGGCACCCGGTGCCCGGCGCCGGTGCCCGGAAGCCGCAGATGGGCGTAGAGATGCTCCGATCTGCCGCGGTAGTGGAAGTGCGCCTCGGTGTCCGGGGGGATCAGGCTGACGTGTCCGGGCCGGATGGCGTGCCCGGTGCCGAGGACGGACAGCCGGCCCACATAGCTGTACAGGTGCAGCTGCCACAGGTCGGGCAGCCGGAAGACGTCGTGCGCGGTGGAGACACCGTGCACACCGACCCCCGCGTTCACCACCTCGGGCGGGACATCCAGACGCAGCGAGACGCTCTCCATGATGGTGAGAATTTACCAGCACCGGGCGATTGCACCCCACGACGTCCAGGCCTTCACGCCCTACGTTCGTCGTATGCCAACCACCAGAAACCTGCTCACCTCGGTCGAGCTGGCACGCTTCGTCGCGCGGGGCTTCCTGCGCCTGGACGGGGTCGTGCCCCCGGAACTGAACGAGGAGGCCATCGCGACCCTGTCCACCGGGATACCGGCGGTCCCCTACGGCACTCCGCTGGCCGAGGCCTTCCCGCAGAACACGTTCATCCCCCGCCTGCTCGCCGTTCCCGCCGTGGCTGGCGCCCTGGAGAGCCTCGTGGGACCGGACCCGACGGTCGACCACCACGCGGTGCACGTACGCGAACCGCACGAGGGCAGCGCGCAGGACCTCCACGCGGACGCGATCATCGACGTGCGGCCGGACGCCTTCGACGTCCAGCTCATGTACTACCCCCACGAAGTGACCCCCGACATGGGCGGGACGCTGAGCGTGCCCGGCAGCCATCTGCGTCACGTCAACGAGACCGACATCGGCCGGGTGCAGAACCTGCGCGGGCAGACCCGGCTGACCTGCCCGGCCGGCACCGTCGTCCTGGTGCACCACGGGATCTGGCACGGCGGCCGGCGCAACGACACCGCGCGGCGGCGCTACATGTACAAGATCCGCTTCAACCCGACCGTGCCCCAGGTCCGGCTCTGGGACACCTCCGACCTGCACGACCCCGCCGTCACCGCGGAACTCGGCGCCTCCTTCCCGTGGTACGAGCAGGCCACCGCCCGCCTGGAGATCCACAACCGGGTGCTGCTGTGGCGCGCGCTGACCGGAGACGACACGTTCGACGTCGACCACTGGGTCACACGCGTCAGCAACCGGCCCGCCCTGAGGAGCCACGCATGAAACAGCAAGTCCTCGTGCTCTACCTGGCCTCGTCCGCCCTCGACTCGCCCGTGGTGGGATGGTCCCGGTACGACGGCACGGGCCGGACCCACCCCACGACCGGGGACAGCGACGAGCCGCCCTACCCGACCGGTCTGGCCGCGCTCGCGGACGGCTGGCGCCTCTTCCAGGCCTCCCAGCTGCTGCCGCCCCACCCCGGCCACGAGTACGACACCTCCTTCCTCAAGCACGAGTTCTTCTTCGAAAAGCTGTAGCCGTCTTCACTCCATCGGGTCTCAAACGGTCCTGCTCGCCCCGAACGCGGACCGCGCCGCGTAGCTTCGACGGCGACATCACCCAGGGAACGTCAAGAGGCAACCGGAGCGCTGTGGGCACGCGTCACCAGCTCGTCCTGGCCCTGCTGTGCGCGGGATACGCCGTCGGTTCCGCGCTCGGCTGGGGCTCGGCCCAAGCCGCCTCGGTCATGGGGAACTTCGGGCTCGGTGCCGCGGCCGCGGCCGCCGCCGTGTCCTGCTTCCGCTACTCCCGCACCCGCCGCACCCGCTTCAGCCCCGCCTGGCTGCTGTTCGCCCTCTCCTCGGCGATGGCGGCCCTCGGCCACCTCGTTCGGGGGTGGTACGAGGTCGTTCTGAAGATGCCCGTGCCGAATCCCAGCTACGCCGACCTGCTCTTCCTCGGGTTCGCGCCGCCGGCCGTCCTCGGCCTGCTGGTCCTCGCGAAACGGCCGGTGACGCGGGCGGGCTGGGTCTGCCTCGGGCTGGACGCCTGGCTGATCGGCGGCTCACTGCTCACCCTGGCCTGGAGCCTCGCCCTCGCCCAGGCCGCGACGTCGCACGGCCCCGGCGTGGCGCACACCGCGCTGTCGCTGGCCTGTCCGCTGCTCGACATCGCCCTGGTCAGCATGGTGATCGCCCTGCACTTCAGACGCTCCGGGGCACATCGCGCCGCGGTCAGCACCGCGATCGGCGCACTCGCCCTCACTGTGCTGAGCGACGCCCTGTTCACCTCCCCCCTGCTGCGCAGCACCTACCGTCCCGGCCAGATCCTCGACGCGGGCTGGTTCGCCGGCTCCCTGCTCCTCGCGTACGCCCCCTGGGTCCCGTCCCGGAATCGGCAACCGGAGGCACCCGGCCGTCCGGACGCCAGGAGGAGGGCGGGGTCCTCACTGGCGGCCCTCACCCCCTATCTGGCCGCCGGCGTCTGCACCCTCGGGATCCTCCACAACGTCCTCGACGGCCGCAGCGTGGACCATGTGGTGCTCCTGACCGGCGGCTCGGTCGTGCTCGCTCTGGTGGCGCGACAGAGCGTCATGCTGCTCGACAACATCGCCCTCACCCAGGAACTGGTGCAGAGGGAGAACCACTTCCGCTCCCTGGTGCAGGGCTCCAGCGACGTCATCATGATCGCCGCTCCCAGCGGAGTCCTGCGCTACGTGTCCCCGTCCGCGCGCGACGTCCTCGGCCGCGACGCCGAAGAGCTGATCGGCAGCGACCTCGGCGCGCTCGTGCACCCCGAGGACCTGGGGCGTGTCCTGCACGAGGTGCGCCGCTTCCTCGGCGCCGGACCCGCCGACGAACCCACCACCCGCATCGAGTGCCGCTTCCGGTCGGGCGACGGCGGCTGGCTGCACGTCGAGTCGACCGTCAAGCGCCACCAGGGCGGCCTCGTCCTCAACAGCCGGGACGTGACCGACCGGGCCCGCCTGCAGGCTCAGTTGCGGCACAGCGCCGAGCACGATCCGCTCACCGACCTGCCCAACCGCGCGCTGTTCACCCAGCGGGTCGAGCAGGCCCTCGCCGACCGCGGCGAGGGCGACCACGGCATCGCGGTGCTCTTCGTCGACCTCGACGACTTCAAGGCCGTCAACGATCGCTTCGGCCATCAGGCGGGCGACGAACTCCTGGTCCGGACCGCCCACCGGCTCAAGCAGACCGTACGGAACGACACCGCGGCCCGCCTGGGCGGCGACGAGTTCGCCGCCCTCGTCGTGGACGACAGCGCCCGCGACGACCCGACCCGCGAGGAACACGTCCTGGAGCTCGCCCACCGGTTGCGCATCACCCTGTCCCAGCCCTGCACCATCGAGGGCAGCGACATCAAGGTCACCGCGTCCATCGGAATCGCCTTCGCCGAGCCGGAACTCGCCGCGGGCGACTTGCTGCGCAACGCCGACCTGGCCACCTACCGCGCCAAAGCCTGGGGGAAGGACCGGGTCGAGCTGTACGCCCCGCACATGCAGGACGAGACCCCCGCGGTGGCCAGAGCGGCCGGCGAGACGCTGGAGCACACCCTCGCCCGGCTCCTCGTACGACTCGGGCCGCCTCCCGAACCGACGGCACTCGAATACGCCCCAGCAGGAAACGGCGACGGAGGCGCCCGGCAGTGAGTACGGAAGAGAACAGCGGTGCTCTGCCTCTACCCCAGGACGACCCCGTCGTCTCGGCCGGTCTGGACATCGCCATGCGCTGGGGAGCCGCCCTCGGCGGACCGGAGAAGCTGAAGATCGCCTTCGAAGCCCTGGAACCCCAGCTGAAGCGGGAGCACCAACTCCGCCTCAAACAGCTCGACATGCAGCGGGAGGCCACCGCCCGTGCCGAGGAGAACGCCAGGGAGGCGGCGGAACGCATGGTGCGACTGGCACAGCAGAAGCGCCAGCACGCGCTGCGGATGACCGGACTCTGGCTCGGCGCCGGAGTCAGCTTCGCCATGCTCGTCGCAGGCGTCTACGTGGCCAGGGACATGTGGTGGCTCTCCCTCTTCCTCTGGGGCCCCAGTCTCCTGGCCATGGCCAAGCTCTACACTCTGCGCCGCAGCGACCCCGGCGACATGCAGGCCGTGACCCTGGGCATGAGAAGCGCGGCCAACGCGGCCCAGCAGGCCCCGCCTCCCCCCGTGCCGTGACACCCGCGGCGCCGAGTCCTCCCCCCCCCAACCGTCTCGACACGGAATGTTGCTTTCCGGCAATACTTGCCGGAGTCAATCCCGGTACCGGGTGGCCATATGATGGAGCTTCTGTGCAGTGGGTGGGGGCGGCGTGCCGGCCTCGATGACGAGGCGGACGTCCGAGTGCACGCCGATGGGGCGTGGGGGAGAGGGAGAGCATGGACAGCGCGGGTACCGTGATCGAGGGGCCGGGCCAGGTACCGGGTGAGCCGGAGCTGCGGCGGTTGCTGGCCGGGCTGACGGCGGTGCGCGACGGCGACTTCGGCACCCGGCTGCCCGAAGAGGCGGGCGGCCTGCTCGGCGAGATCGCCTCCGTGTTCAACGGCATGGTCGACCAGTTGTCGCTCTTCACCTCCGAGGTGACCCGGGTGGCGCGCGAGGTCGGTACCGAGGGCACCCTGGGCGGACAGGCCAAGGTGCCCGGAGTGTCCGGCACCTGGGCCGACCTGACCGACTCGGTCAACGCCATGGCCGGCAACCTGACCACCCAGGTCCGTGACATCGCCCAGGTGGCCACCGCGGTCGCCAAGGGCGACCTGTCGCAGAAGATCGACGTGGACGCCCGGGGCGAGATCCTGGAGCTGAAGAACACCATCAACACGATGGTCGACCAGCTGTCGGGCTTCGCGGACGAGGTGACCCGGGTGGCGCGGGAGGTCGGCACCGAGGGGCGGCTCGGCGGCCAGGCCGACGTCAAGGGCGTCAGGGGCACCTGGCGTGACCTGACCGACTCGGTGAACTTCATGGCCGGCAACCTGACCGGTCAGGTGCGGTCCATCGCCCAGGTGGCCACCGCGGTCGCCAAGGGCGACCTGTCGCAGAAGATCACCGTCGATGCCCGGGGCGAGATCCTGGAGCTGAAGAACACCATCAACACGATGGTCGACCAGCTGTCGGCGTTCGCCGACGAGGTCACGCGGGTGGCGCGGGAGGTCGGCACCGAGGGGCGGCTCGGCGGCCAGGCCGACGTCAAGGGCGTCTCCGGCACGTGGAAGGCCCTGACGGAGTCGGTCAACATCATGGCCGACAACCTGACCGCGCAGGTCCGCTCGATCGCCGAGGTGACCACGGCCGTGGCGCAGGGCGACCTGTCGCAGAAGATCCGCGTGGACGCCCGCGGCGAGATCCTGGAGCTGAAGGAGACCATCAACACGATGGTCGACCAGCTGTCCTCGTTCGCGGACGAGGTCACCAGGGTGTCCCGGGAGGTCGGCACCGAGGGCAACCTCGGCGGCCAGGCACATGTGCGCGGTGTCTCCGGCACCTGGAAGGACCTCACCGACAACGTCAACGTGATGGCCTCCAACCTGACCGGCCAGGTCCGGTCCATCGCCCAGGTCGCCACCGCCGTGGCCCGGGGCGACCTGTCACAGAAGATCACCGTGGAGGCCAAGGGCGAGGTGGCCGCCCTGGCCGGAACCATCAACACGATGGTCGACACCCTCTCCGCCTTCGCGGACGAGGTCACCCGTGTGGCCCGCGAGGTCGGCACCGAGGGACGCCTCGGCGGCCAGGCCCACGTGCCGAACGTCGCCGGCACGTGGAAGGACCTCACCGACAACGTCAACGTGATGGCCTCCAACCTGACCGGCCAGGTCCGCAACATCGCGCTGGTCACCACGGCCGTCGCCAACGGCGACCTGTCCAAGAAGATCGACGTCGACGCGCGCGGCGAGATCCTGGAGCTCAAGACCACGATCAACACGATGGTGGACCAGCTGTCCTCGTTCGCGGCGGAGGTCACCCGTGTCGCGCGGGAGGTGGGCAGTGAGGGCCGCCTCGGTGGCCAGGCCGAGGTCGAGGGCGTCTCGGGCACCTGGAAGCGGCTCACCGAGAACGTCAACGAGCTGGCCGGCAACCTGACCCGGCAGGTGCGGGCGATCGCCGAGGTGGCCAGCGCCGTCGCCGAGGGCGACCTCACCCGCTCGATCACGGTGGACGCGTCCGGCGAGGTGGCCGAGCTCAAGGACAACATCAACGCGATGGTGGAGTCCCTGCGGGAGACCACCCAGGCGAACCAGGAACAGGACTGGCTGAAGTCCAACCTGGCCCGCGTCTCCTCCCTCATGCAGGGCCACCGGGACCTGAACGTCGTCGCCGAACTCATCATGGACGAGCTGACGCCCCTGGTCTCCGCGCAGTACGGGGCGTTCTACCTGGCCGAGGAGGCCGGTACGGGCGTCGAGCTGCGGCTCATCGGCTCCTACGGCTATCCCGCCGACGGCGACCGGCAGGAACGCATCCCCGTCGGCCACACCCTGATCGGCCAGGCGGCACGCAGCCGCCGCACCATCACCGTGGACGAACTCCCCGCCGACTACGTGACCATCTCCTCCGGGCTCGGCCGCACCGCCCCCACCTCGCTCGTGGTGCTCCCCATCACCGTCGAGGAACAGGTCCTCGGCGTCATCGAGCTCGCCTCGGTCAGCCGCTTCACCCAGATCCACCAGGACTTCCTGGGCCAGCTGACGGAGACCATCGGCGTCAACGTCAACACCATCCTCGCCAACGCCCGGACCGACGAACTGCTCGGCGAGTCGCAGCGGCTCGCCGACGAACTGCGCGTCCGCTCCGAGGAACTCCAGGTCCGCCAGGAAGAACTGCAGCGGTCGAACGCCGAACTGGAGGAGAAGGCCACCCTGCTGGCCACGCAGAACCGGGACATCGAGGCGAAGAACCTGCAGATCGAGCAGGCCCGCCAGGAGCTGGAGGACCGCGCCAAGCAGCTGTCGTCGGCCTCGAAGTACAAGTCGGAGTTCCTGGCCAACATGAGCCACGAGCTGCGCACGCCCCTGAACAGCCTGCTCATCCTCGCCCAGCTGCTCGCCCAGAACCCCTCCCGGAACCTGACGCCGAAGCAGGTGGAGTACGCGGGGATCATCCACTCCGCGGGTTCGGACCTGCTGCAACTCATCAACGACATCCTCGACCTGTCGAAGGTCGAGGCGGGGAAGATGGACATCGCCCCCGAACGGGTGCCGTTGCGCCGCCTCCTGGACTACGTCGAGGCCACCTTCCGGCCGATGACCACCCAGAAGGGCCTGACCTTCGCCATCACCAGCTCCCCGGGCGCACCGGCCGATCTGGTCACCGACGACGCACGGCTGCGGCAGGTCCTGCGCAACCTGCTGTCCAACGCCGTGAAGTTCACCGAGCGGGGCGGCGTCACACTGCTCATCGAGCCGGCGGCCGACGCCGAAGTGCCCGAGCCCGTGCACCGCGGCGGCCCCGTGGTGGCCTTCCGGGTCGAGGACACCGGCATCGGCATCCCCGAGCAGCAGCTGGAGACCATCTTCGGCGCCTTCCAGCAGGCGGACGGCACCACCAGCCGCAAGTACGGGGGAACCGGCCTGGGCCTGTCCATCACCCGGGAGATCGCGCACCTGCTGGGCGGGGCGGTCACCGTGGACAGCACCCCGGGGCAGGGCAGCACCTTCACGCTCTACCTCCCGGTGACCCGCTCCGACTTCGAGGACCTCACCGCCGCACCACGGCCGGACGAGTCGCAGAGCGACGCGGGCGCGCTGTCCGCGGCCGAGGGGCAGCGTCCGGGTCCGGCCCCGGCCGCACCCGCACCGCAGCACAAGCGGCGGCTGCTGGTCGTCGAGGAACGCGTCCGGGGGCTGCTCTCCGTGGTCGCCGAGAGCGCCGTCGCCGACCTGGACCACAGCCGCGCCGTACGGGATCCGCGCGACACCGTGGAGATCGTCACCGCCATGAACGCCCAGGAGGCGGCCTCCGCCCTGGCGGCCGGGCCGTGCCACTGCGTCGTGCTCAGCCTGGACCTGCCCGACGGCGAGGGACCGCGGCTGCTCGAGGCGGTCGACGGGGACGCCGCTCTGGCCACCGTTCCGCTCCTCGTCCACAACAACCACCGCCCGAGCGTGGCGCAGGAGGCCGCCCTGCAGAAGCGGGCGGAGAACCGGTCGCTGGAAGTGCTGTCCAGCCTGGACGAACTGAAGGAACGGATCACCCTGCACCTGTCGGCCGAACAACCCGGCGACGTGGTGCCGCTCGTGCGGATGGAGGAGAGCCTGAGTGCGGCGCCGGAGGTCGACAGCGCCCTGGCCGGGCACACGGTGCTCGTCGTCGACGACGACGCCCGCAACCTGTTCGCCCTCAGCGGCATCCTCGAACTGCACGGCCTGCGCGTGCTGCACGCGGAGAACGGCCGCAAGGGCATCGACATCCTCACCGCGCACCCCGAGATCCGCCTCGTGCTGATGGACGTGATGATGCCCGAGATGGACGGCTACGCCGCGACCGCCGAGATCAGGAAGATGCCCGAGTACCACGATCTGCCGATCGTGGCGGTCACCGCCAAGGCCATGCCGGGCGACCGGGAGAAGAGCCTGGCGTCCGGCGCGAGCGACTACGTGACCAAGCCCGTCGACGCGGGCGACCTCATCGCCTGCGTGCGCCGCTGGTTGTCCTCGTGAGGCCGGCCGGCATCACACCGTCTCCCGCCCGTTGTCCGGGCCAGAAGGAGCTGTGCCCACGTGAGCATCACTGACCTCCCCGGCGAGCCCGACCAGGAGGGCGAGCCGCAACGGCGCGTCAGCGGGGCGGAGTTGTCGCCCGCCGCTCCCGCCGGGGGTGATGACATACCGGCCGCGAGGACGCCCGGCCGGCCGCCGACGTCCCCGGTCGGCCGGCTGGCCGCCACCGTGGACCGCCTGCGCCATGAGGTACAGGCGGCGCAGGCCGCGGCCGACGGGCGCGCCCTGATCGATCTCGCCAAGGGCGTGCTCGTCGAGCGCCTGCACTGCGGCCCCGCGGAAGCCGCCAGGCAACTCGCCGAACTCGCGGACCAGTCGGCCACGACCCCGCTCGAACTGGCCGCCGACATCATCAACCAGGCGGCACGCGACCGCCTGACCGACGTCGCGGTCGACTTCGTGACGGCCGTCGACGGCACCTCACCCACCACCGCACAGGCCGCGTCCGCCGCCGTACGGCTGCGCACCGCGGAAAGCGGCGCCCTGGCCGCCGGGGACACCCAGGCGGTCGCCGACTCCCTGCTGGAGCACGCCCTGAAACCTCTGGGGGCGACCGGAGTCGCGATCTGGGCGGCCGGTGCCGACGGCTCCCTGACACTCGCGGGCAGCTCCGGCTTCCCCGCGGGCGAGGCGGAGCGCTGGCGCTATGTGCCGCCGGGGGTGGCGACCGTCGCCCGCACCGCGCTGACCGAGCGCAGGCCGGAGTGGATCGAGTCCCTGGCGGTGCAGGGCCCGCCGTCCATCGGCCGCACCCACCACCCCGACGGTGGACGGGTGGCCGTCCCCACCGGTGTCGGCGGGCGGATCCACGGCGTCCTGGAGATCTGCTGGCCGGGGCCGCTGACCGACCAGCCGCCCGCGGTCGTACGCCAGTTGGAAGCGCTCGCGGAACTGTGCGCGCACACCCTGGAGATCCACTCGTCCTCCGCCGTCTCGTCGCTCGACGGCCCCACCGTGACGAACGCGCTGTCGGAACTGGTGGACCTGGCCGACGCGCTGTACGACCCCGCGCTGGTGCTCCTGCCCCAGGTGGACGACTCCGGGCATCTCACCGACTTCCGCATCCACCACGCCAACCACCGCTTCCGCGACCCCGCCGGGCGCTCCCGCAGCGCCGTCAACGGCACGCTGCTGCTGGAGGCGTACCCGATGGCCGCCGACGAGAGCGGCCTGTTCCACCACGTGGAGCGGGTCTACGCCACGGGCGAGCCGTTCCGGGCCGGTCGTATGACCCTCACCGCGCTGGTGGACCAGGTGCCGCTGTCGTCCGTCGCCGAGGTCAGCATCACCCGGCACGGCAGCAGCGTGCTGCTGATCTGGCGGATCGAGGACGAGGTGGCCCGTCTGGCCAATCTGCTCGAGCACGCGCAGCGCCTCGGCCGCATCGGTGGTTTCGAGGAGAACTTCGTCACCGGCGAAATCACCTGGAACAGCCAGCTGTTCGCCCTCTACGGCCGGGAGGAGATCGCCGGGCCCGTCCCCGTCGAGGAACTGCGCGCCCACGCCCACGCCGACGACGCCGTCACCATCGGCCGCTTCCTGCGAACCGTGCTGCATCACCGCAAGCCGGCGTCGGCGGCCTTCCGCCTGCAACGGCCCGACGGGGTGACCCGGCACATGCGCGTGGTGGCCGAACCGGTCGTGGACGTCGACGAGAGCCTGCTCGCGGTGCGCGGCGCCTACCAGGACGTGTCGGCCCAGCACTGGACGGAGGTCGCCCTCGCCGCCACCCGCGACCAGCTCGCCTACTCGGAACAGCAGGCCGCGGAGCGCAACCGGCTGACCCTGCAACTGCAGCAGGCCATCATGCCGGTCACGGCGGCGCCCCTGGACGCGCCGGGACTGCGCACGGCCGTGCGCTACCGGCCCGCCGAGACCGATCACCTGGTGGGCGGCGACTGGTACGACGCCGTGGTCCTGCCCTCGAAGCACATCCTGCTGAGCGTGGGAGACGTCGCCGGACACGGCATCGAGGCGGCCACCAGCATGGTCGTGCTGCGCAACGCCCTGCGCGGACTGGCCGTCACCGGAGCGGGCCCGGCCCAGCTGCTGTCCTGGCTGAACAACGTCGCCCACCACCTCTCCGACTCGGTGACGGCCACCGCGGTCTGCGCGCTGTACGACCCCTCGAGCCGCGTCCTGCGCTGGGCCCGCGCCGGGCACCTGCCGCCGGTGCTGGTGCGCGAGGGGCAGGCGACGACCATGCCGCTGCTCAAGGGGCTGCTGCTCGGAGCGGTCTCGGACGTCACCTACGAGGAGGCGGACATGCAGCTGGAGCTGGGCGACACCCTGCTGATGTACACCGACGGACTGGTGGAGCGCAGGGACCGCTCCATGGAGGAGTCCCTGAACCATCTCCTGGTGACCGCGAGCGCCACCAAGACCACCCTCGACCAGCGGCTCGACCACCTGCTCACCTACAGCAAGTCCGACACCGACGACGACACCTGCATCATCAGCATCGAAGTCATGTGAGCGGCCCGGTCTGCCTGACGTGCTGGCAGCGCGCGCAGTAGCGGGCCTGCGGCACGATCATCAGCCGTGCGCGGTCGATGGGCCCGCGGCACAGCTCGCAGGCGCCGTAGTGCCCCCGGTCCATGCGGCTCAGGGCGGCTTCGACGTCGGCGAGGACCATACGGGCCGACGCGGCGAGCTGGACACGGACCTCGGTCTGGGAGGTGGCCCGCCGGTCGAGCAGCGCCTGGGTGCGGGGCGCCGCGGCGGCCGTCAGCTGCTGGAGCTGTTCCCGGCGGAACAGGCGCTGCTCGTGCAGGTTCTCGCGCAGCGCCGCGAGGTCCTCGGCGGACAGTGCCGCGTCGCGGTCGCCGGTGATCTGGTTCACCACGTCACCTCTCGGTCAGGCGGTGTTGCGCCGGCAGGGTACGCAGAACCGCGTGTAGGGCAGGATTTCCAGGCGCTCGACGGGGATGCGGGTGGAGCAGCCCTGGCAGACGCCGTAGCTGCGGTCCTGGACGCGGGCGAAGGCGGCGTCGATCTCCTTGAGGACCCGCTCGATGGTGTCCCTCTGCGCCGGCATCAGCTGCTCGGCCTCGTCCGGCCCGGCCTCGTCGATGGCCTTCAGCTGGGTCAGCCGGGTGGTGCGCTCGTGTTCCAGGCGCTGACGGGCCTCGTGTGCCGTGAGGCGGGCTGTCCGGGCCTCGGTGCGGGGTGCGTTCATGTCTTCACCGTGGCCGATGCGCAGCGGAAAACCCATCGGGCGCAATACCCATCTGTGGCCCGGCGCGGGCCGGCCGGGGAGGGGCAGGTCAGGGGCGGAAATGGGCATTGGAGCCCATCGACGCAGCCGGTGGGGCGCGGCAGGCTGGGGGCAGGCCGGTCCGCAGTCGCGGCCGCGGCTCATCACGAAGAGGAAGGTGTCGTCCCGGTGTCCCTGTTCTGGCGGATCTTCGCCCTGAACGCGGTGGTGCTGGGGGCCGCGACCGCGCTGCTGCTGTGGGCTCCCGTGACCGTCTCCGTGCCGGTCCTGCTGACCGAGGCGGTCATCCTGGTGGCCGGCCTGGCGGTCATGCTGATCGCCAACGCGGCCCTGCTGCGGATCGGGCTGGCCCCTCTGGCCCGGCTGACGAAGCTGATGACCACCGTCGACCTGCTGCGCCCCGGGCAGCGGCTGCCGGAGCACGGCAGCGGCGGGATCGCCGAGCTGATCCGCACCTTCAACGCCATGCTGGAGAGGCTGGAGCACGAACGGGCCTCCAGCAGCGCCCGCGTGCTGCTCGCGCAGGAGGCCGAACGGCGCCGCATCGCCCAGGAGCTCCACGACGAGGTCGGCCAGAGCATGACGGCGATCCTGCTCGGGCTGAAGCGGGCGGCGGACGAGGCGGAGGAGCCGTTGCGTGGTGAGCTGCACCAGGCCCAGGAGATCACCCGGGAGAGCCTGGACGAGGTGCGCCGCCTGGTGCGCCGGCTGCGGCCGGGCGTGCTGGACGACCTGGGCCTGGTCAGCGCCCTGACCTCGCTGACCACCGAGTTCGCCACCCACACCGAACTGCGCCTGGTGCGCCGTTTCGACTCCGGCCTGCCCGCGCTGGACGAGCAGACCGAACTGGTGCTGTACCGCGTCGCCCAGGAGGCTCTGACCAACGCGGCCCGCCACGCCGAGGCCCGCCGGGTGGAGGTGAGCCTGCGCCACACCGACGGCACGGTGGTGCTGGCCGTCGCGGACGACGGCCGCGGTACCGGGATCGCGCGGGAAGGCGCGGGAATCCGGGGGATGCGCGAGCGGGCCCTGCTCCTCGGGGCCACGCTGGACGTCACCTCCCGGCCGCACACCGGTACGCAGGTCCGGCTGACCGTGCCCGTCCCCAGGAAGCAGTCATGACCACGACCGACACACCCGTGACCCGTATCCTCCTCGCCGACGACCACGCGCTGGTGCGGCGCGGAGTGCGGCTCATCCTCGACCGGGAGCCGGATCTCCAGGTGGTCGCCGAGGCCGGAGACGGCGCCGAGGCCATCGCCCTGGCCCGCGGCACGGAGGTCGACCTCGCGGTGCTGGACATCGCCATGCCCCGGATGACCGGCATCCAGGCCGCCCGCGAGCTGACCGCGCTCAAGCCGGACCTGCGCGTGCTGATCCTGACCATGCACGACAACGAGCAGTACTTCTTCCAGTCGCTGAAGGCCGGCGCCAGCGGCTACGTGCTGAAGTCCGTGGCCGACCGGGACCTGGTCGCCGCCTGCCGGGCCGCCATGCGCGACGAGCCGTTCCTGTACCCGGGGGCCGTCACCGCCCTCATCCGCAACTACCTCGACCGGGTCCGTCACGGCGAGGAGCCGCCCGAGCAGGTCCTCACGCCCCGGGAGGAGGAGGTGCTCAAGCTCGTCGCCGAGGGCCACTCCTCCAAGGAGATCGCCGAGCTGCTCTTCATCAGCATCAAGACCGTCCATCGGCACCGGGCGAACCTGCTGCACAAGCTCGGACTGCGCGACCGTCTGGAACTCACGCGGTACGCGATCCGCGCCGGTCTCATCGAACCCTGACGCGGCGCCCTGCGCGACCGTCGCCGACCGCGCACTCCCGCAGACCCTGCCCCGCACGGTCGACACCGGCATCGGGGCCGCCTTCATCCTCACCGCCCTGGCCGTCTTCGGCGGCGACTCCCTCACCGACTTCGCCGGGCCACCCCCTTCCCACGCGACGGTGACGGGAAGGCGATGGCCCGGCAAGGGGTGGTTCAGGGTGGTTCAGGGGCGCGTCAGCGGGTGAACGTGACCCGCTTTTCCTTGAGGGAGGCACAGTTGGAGCCGTACACCTGCACGTACACGTTGTTGATGCTGCCGCCCCAGTCCACGCAGTGGCCCTTGCCGTAGACGTAGGTCGGTCCGGCGTACGACGTGTAGGTGCCCTCGTCCGAGTCCCCCAGCTCGGTGTCGGGGACGTAGATCCACGCGGACATCTGCTGCGCGGTGCCCGGGTTGTTGCGGATGGTCGCGACGCAGTTCTTGCCGTTGGAGGCGTTGTACGTCAGGTACACGGTGCCCTGCGTGCCGACGGCGGCCGAGTTCACGGTCTTGTACGCGCTGCCGCAGACCTTCTGCGGAGTGGTGTTCGGCGCGGCCGACGCGGGCGACGCCATGGCGGTCATGGTCCCCACCGACAGGGCGGCCACGGCGGACGCGGCCAGAACGGAACGGGTGAATCGCATATTTCCCCCTTGCAACTCTTCGAGGTGGTTGCTCCTGCATGGTGTGACCCGTGGAGGGTCCAAAGGGTTGTGCGTCAGTTCGCAGGAAAATCGGGGGAGTTGGCGGCGTACGGGCGGCCCTCCGGACGGTCGGGGGCCGTCCGTGGCGGCGCACGATGATGCCCAGACGGCGCCGCTTTCACTCACGGGTCACTTGTGGCACACGCGAGATCCAGAGGATCTGCTCAGGGGTGTCACACCGACTGCACATCCCCCTTTCAAAGTCTCGTTAGCGTTACGGCTCGATCCCACGTGCGAAAGTGACCAGGCCGCGGCCGGCGAGCCGCCGGCACGGCCAGATCGGGAAGACCAGACATGGACTACTGCTCCTCGTGCCGTCGGCACCTCAACGGCGCCTTGGTCTGCCCGGGGTGCGGCGCCTACGCCCCGGACATCGACCCGTCCGCCGCCGGCGGCCGTAGCGGCCCGGTCGCCGCGGGCGCCTGGCGTGCCGAGAACGCGTGGGACGACCGGAGCGTCTGGGACGAGACCCGTGCCGGTACGCGGGAACTCCCCCTCGCCCACACCGGGGCCTCCGCCGGCTCCCAGGGCCCGGACACGGACCCGCCGGGCGGCCACGAGGCCGCGGACACCGCCGCGCCGGCGACCGCCGGTTACGAGGCGCCGCAGCAGGGACGTGCCGCGCGGCGCCGGCAGCTGGCCCGCTGGAAGAAGAATCAGCGCCGGGCCGTGGTGGCGACCGCCGTCGCGCTCGTCGGAGGCGGTCTGACCGTCTCCGCCCTGAACGGCGACTCCACGCACGGCGTGCGGGCGGCCACTGCGCCGGAGGACACGACCATGGGAGGCGCCGCCGGGGAGGCGCCGACGTACACCGAACCGACGTCGAGCCGGCAGAACACCCCGCGCTCCTCGCCCACGCCCACCACCCCGCCGCACGCCGACCGCGCCTCGCACCGCGAGCAGCCCCGGGACGCCGCTCCCCGCACCACGCCGTCGGACCCGCGCACGGACGCGGCAGCCACGCCCCGCGAGCTGCCGAGATCGACACCGCCGCAGTCCACCGTCCCGAGCACCGTCGACACGGCCACCGGCACCGCCGGCAAGTCCACGTCGAAGGGGACCGAGCAGACGACACCGCCCGCCGACGACGAGGGCGCGGACGCCCGGCAGCCGGCGTCGCCCGCGACGCCCCCGCCCGCGACGAGCCCCGCTCAGTCCGCGACGTCCCCCTCGGACTCGAAGGAGCTCTGCCTGCTCGTCATCTGCCTCGGCTGAAACTCGCGAGCCCCGGCCGGGGCACGCGGGAGCGGCCACCGGAAAACCGGTGGCCGCCCGCGGCCGCCCTTCGTACCGTCGGCCGCATGGCTGACGAGTGCTTCCGGCATCCGCGGCTCGCCGCGGTCTACGACCCGCTCGACCCCGACCGCGTCGACCTCGACCCGTATCTGCGCATGGCGCAGGAGTACGGGGCCCGCCGGGTGCTCGACATCGGCTGCGGAACCGGGACGTTCGCGCTGATGCTGGCGGAACGCGGCATCGAGACCGTCGGCGTCGATCCCGCCGCGGCGTCCCTGCGCGTCGCCCGGGGCAAGCCGGGCGGCGAGCGGGTGCGGTGGATCCACGGCGATGCGACGGCCCTCCCGCCAGTGGCCGCCGACCTCGCGACCATGACCGGCAACGCCGCCCAGGAGATCGTCGATCCCGAGGAGTGGCGCAGGACCCTGCGCGGGGCCCGTGAGGCACTGCGGCCCGGTGGCCGGCTGGTCTTCGAGACCCGGGTGCCGGCCCGCCGCGCCTGGGAAGAGTGGAACCGCGAGGCCACGTACATCGTCACGGACGTGCCGGGCGTCGGCGCGGTCGAGTACTGGGTCGACCTGCTCGATGTGAGCGGACCGCTGGTGACGTTCCGTCAGACCTATGGGTTCGCCGCGGACGGGCAGATGCTGACCTCGGAGTCGACGCTGAGGTTCCGCGAGCGGCAGGAGGTCGAGGCGGAACTGCACGCGCAGGGCTACGCGGTGGAGGACGTGCGCGACGCGCCGGACCGGCCGGGCCGGGAGTTCGTGTTCGTCGCCCGGCGGGTGGAAGCCGTCGCCGGCCGACCCTGGTAAGTGTCAGGTGTCGCAGGTGCGGTGGCGGCTCCTACGGTCGGCACAGCACGACCGAAACACTCGCCGACGACACGAAAGAGGGCTCATGAGCCGCCGATCGCTCACGACACTGCTGGCCGCCGGAGGCGCCGCCGCGGTGCTGGCGCTCCTCCCGACCTCCGCCCAGGCCGCGCCGTACTCGGGCGGCAACTACGGGGCTTACGGCATGGAGGGGCAGTATCCCACCACGTCCTTCTGCACCGGCACGTTCCGGCAGGTCGGGGCGACCAAGTACGCCGAGGGCATGGCCCTGAAGTACTTCTACTCCGACAAGTGCGGCTCGTTCGCCCGGATCGAGAACTCCCGGGCCAACTGCGCCGCGGTGCTCCAGCGTTCGAACGGCGGCGTGGGCCGCGTCGACGGCTGGGTCTCCGAGACCGTCGACCCCGGCATCACCTACGCCTACACGCAGATGGGCAACAACCTCAACGGCCGTGTCTCGCGCGCCGTGCTCTCCTGCGACGGCCACGACCTGGTCGCCACCGGCTGGTACTGAGGGGCGGCTCAGGCGCGCGCCTGACCCGCACGCCCCGCGGCGGGCCACCGGGAGACCGGTGACCCGCCGCGGGTGTGTGAACGGGTGGAGAGGACGGTGCGTCAGCAGTCCGGGACTCCGGCGATCTTTACGCCGCCCCGGATGTAGAGGTTGTTCACCCAGGCGATGTCGCTGCCGGCGAACTCCTGCACCGCCGTCCACCAGTTGTTGGTGCCGACGGCCGGATCGCGCACGGTCTGGCCCTGCGTCTGGCACACGGCGTCCGCCCACCACTGCGAACGGACCGCGAGGCGGGGGGAGTCGGTGGTGGGCTGCTGGCGCAGGTTGACGTCGGTCGCCCAGACGTAGACGTCGGTCAGGGCCGGGTCGCCGCTGTTGGCCGCGGCGGCCGGAGCGGCCTGGGCGGTGGTGGCCAGGCCGCCGACGGCGAGCGCGGCCACGGCGAGGCCCATGGCGGTACGGCTGATCAGTCGCTTCATGTGTGTCCCCCGTAGGACGACGGTGATGGTGTGGTGGGTTGTCGCGGTCGCGCCACGGTCAGCAGGTCGCCGAGGCGGGCAGGTCGCCGTACTCGTTGCCCTTGAGGTAGACGGCGCTGACGTAGCCCTCGACGAGCTTCACCCACACGTTGTTGGTGTAGCCGTGGTCGCTGATGGTCTCGCCGCGGGTCCAGCAGTAGGCGCCGCGCGGCTGCCCGGCCGCCACGGAACCGACCTTGTCGTACGAACGGGCCGGTCCGGAGCGGACGTTGACGGTCTCGTAGGGCACGACCGCGTACGGCGCGGCCATGACACGGGCGGTGCCGTCCTCGGCCGCCGAGGACGCGGCTGCGGTCCCCGCGGTGAGCGGGCCGAGCAGCGCGAGCGCCCCGGCGCCGACGAGCGCGGCCCTGGCGAAGATACGCGTGGTCATGTCGAGATCCCCCTGATGATGTGGCCGACGCTCAGAACTGTAGGGAGACCTGGGACGACACGGTCCCTGACAATTGTCAGGGTCGTGCTGAGGGTGGGGCCCTCTACGCGGGGCCGGGCGGCAGGTGGACGGTCATGATCAGATGGCAGGTTCCGTCTCCCGAGCCGCGGTAGGTGTGGGCGGTGTCGCCGTCGAACGTGGCTGTCTGCCCCGCCTCGACCGGGTACTCGGCGCCGTCGACCACGAGCACCATCTGTCCGGCGGTGACGCTGACGGTTTCGGTCACGCCGGCCTGATGGGGGTGGCTCGGATACTCCTCGCCGGGCTCCAGCGTCCAGCGCCAGACCTCGGTGGCCGCCGGGCCGCCGGTGGTCAGCATGAGCCGCGCCTCGCTGCCGCGCTCACCCTTCCACAGGGGCATGACGGCGTCGGCGCTCACCACACGGACCCGTTCCTCGGGGCGGCCTTCCAGCAGGGCGGAGACGGAAACGCCGAGAGTGTCGGCGAGGCGGACCAGCGTCGCGAAGTTCGGGTTCCCCTGGGCCTTCTCCAGCCCGACCAGAGCACCCTTGCTGACCTTGGCGCGGCGGCCGAGTTCGTCCAGGGAGAGCCCGGCGCGGGTGCGGGCCGCGCGGACGTTGTGTGCGAGCGTCCGCAGTGCCGCCTCGGCCTCGGCCATCGCTTCATCCCTTCAGGCAGTGGGTCAGTGCACTGCACCGTGCGGTCGTTCGGTTGACGACGGACGGTCGGTGCGTTGTACGGTGTGGTCGTTCCATTGATGGTAAGGGATGTACCCGTGATCGCTCCGCTGCCGGCCCCGGGCGGCTACCCGCGCGCCGCCTGACCTCGCTGCCCGCCCCAGCTCCACTCCCGGAACGGACCCTCTGATGACCCTCTTCCGTATCAGCCCCGCCGTCGCCGACGCCTTTCCCGACACTCTCATCGCCGTCGTCACCGCCACCGGGCTGCGCAGCCGCCAAACCTGGCCCGCCACCACCGCCGCCCTGGAAGACCTGGAAGCGCGACTCGCCGGCGGCGTCTGGCAGCCGGCCGACGAGAGCGACCCCCGCATCGAGGCGTGGCACGCCGCCTACCGCTCCTTCGGCACCAATCCGCGCCGCATCCGGCCCAGCGTCGACGCCCTGGGCCGGCGCCTCACCAAGAGGGGCACCCTGCCCCGGATCAACCCGGCCGTCGACTCCTACAACGCCGTCTCCGTCCGCCACGGCCTGCCCGCCGGCGCCTTCGACCTCGACCACGTCACCGGAGACGTCGAGATCCGCCACGCCGACGGCAGCGAGACCTTCACCCCGCTCGGCGAGAGCGGCACCGTCGAGAACCCCAAGCCGGGCGAGATCATCTACACCGACTCCACCGACGTGCTCACCCGGCACTGGAACCACCGCGACGCCCACCGCACCCGCGTCACCGAGGACTCCACCCACGTCGCCTTCCTCCTGGAGACCGTCGCCGCCACCCGTGACGGGCACCTGCTCAAGACCGCGGCCGACGACCTGCGGACCCTGCTCCGACCGCACTGCGACCAGAGCACCGTGCGGTACGTCAGCCCGGCCCACCCCGACACGCAGACCCGGCTCCCCGCCTGACAGCCCCTCGCTCTTCGCGCACCCTCCGGTCAGAACCAGTGCAGGCAGTGCGGGGAGCGCTCGGTGCGGAAGAGCGCGTCGGCGAGGGTGGCCGCGCCCGGGTGGTGGGCCCGGATGTGCCCGGCACGCACGAGCGTGCCCGGGGCGGTGCCGCCGAGGTAGACGGAGCCCAGGTCGCTGATGTCCAGGGACAGGTCGGGCTTCCGGTCCGTCGGGACGCAGTCGGCCTTGCCGTCCCGGACGGTCAGCAGGTAGCGCCCCTGTTCGCCGAGGAACGGGTCGTCGACGTCGAGGACGAGCTCGCCGTCCGTGAACCAGCCACGCGCGGTCAGCGCGCGCGGGACGTCCAGCAGCCGCACCCAGAGCCAGTCCATGTCCCCGCTCACCTCGCCGGCGCGGAAGTCCGCGAACCGCCAGCGCAGCGGGTGATCGGACGGGACCTGCTTGAACACGACCTGAGAGACCAGGTCGTGTCCGAGAGTGAACCGGGCCAGGGCCGTGAAGACGGCGTCGTCGGTGGCGATGGTCTCGTCGACCGTCAGGGTGCCGGACTCGATCGAGTAGCTGGCGTAACCGTCCGGAACCCCGTCGGCGTCCCGGTGGACAGCGATGTAGCGCGGCGCCGGCGATATCGGTGGCTGCCCCGCGCGCAGGGCCCACCAGCGGTGCGGCCGGGACAGCGCGCCGGGCTGGGCGCGGCGATACCGGTCGTAGACCTCTTCCAGGATCTCGCCGCACTCGGCCCGACGCAGCACCTCGACCGAGCCGTCGTCCGAGCCGGCCGCGGGTGCGCCGGCTGTCCCGCCCGCCCGGGGAACGGCGAGGGCGGCTCTGTGGCGTGGCACCTTCAGCTGCGCCGTGTAGGTGGCGGGCCCGTAGCCGAACCTGCCGTAGATCGGGGCCTCGGAGGCCAGCAGCACGGAAAGGAACTCTCCGCGGGCCCGCAGCTCGGCGAGCTGATGCCGCATCATCGCGCTGAGCACGCCCTGGCGCCGGTGCGTGGGCAGGACGCCGACGGCGGTCACCCCGGCGGCCGGGACGAGGGCCTCACCGGGCAGGGTGAGCTCGAAGGAGTGTGTGGCGGCGGTACCGACGGGCCGTCCGTCCGCCGCCACGGCGAGCAGGCAGCGGTCCGTTTCGAGCGCCGACCACCAGAGCCCGCCGCCCTCGACCGGGGTCTCCGGGAAGTATCCGAACGCGGCGTGGACCGTGTCGACGAAGACGTCGAGATCCTTGTCGGTCGTGGGACGGATCTCCATCGCTGCTGCCGCCTCCTCGGGATACCGCGCCACGACTCGTGGTGCCGGGCCACAGTGCAGCGTTGAACCATGGCAAGCGGCAAGCGAATTACGGCCGGGACAGAGGAGTCCCGGCCGGGACCGAGGAGGCTCGTCGGGGCCCGCCCGCCCGCCGCGACGCGGCCGAAAATCGCTCGACGTCACGATCGCCCGCGTCTACGATCCACCGCGCGGCATCGCGTGCCGGTCACCGACCGGGTGAGGCATGGAGGCGCCGCGGAGATGCCCGTGGAGGCATTCAACCGTGTCAGTCGAGTTCAACCACACCATCGTTCTCTCCCGCGACCGGGAGAAGTCCGCGCACTTCCTCGCGGAGATCCTGGGGCTGAAGGTCGGGGATCCGGCCGGAGTCTTCCTGCCGGTGACGACCGCCAACGGTGTCACGCTGGACTTCCTCACCGTCGACGCCGACATCCCGATGCAGCACTACGCGTTCCTCGTCTCCGAGGACGAGTTCGACGAGGCCCTCGACCGTCTCGTCGCGGCCCGTATCCCCATCCAGGCCGATCCGCACGGCAACCACCCGCGCCGGATCAACCGCAACGACGGCGGGCGAGGCGTCTACTTCCTCGACCCGGCAGGCCACGGCCTGGAGATCATCACCCGCCCGTACGGCACCGACCCCGCGTCCACGATGAACGGCGTCACGGAGGACGTGCCCGGAGCGGTCTGAGCCGACCGGGGCCGGGGGCGAGGCCGCTCCCGGCCCCCGCCGAAACAGCCGCCTGGCCGAACAGTCGCCTGGCCGAACAGCCGCCCGGGCGAAGGCCGTTGTCAGTGGCGGCTGGCAGCATCGTCGTCATGACGGATCAGACCCTTGGCTCGGGCACGCGGACCGTGTACCACGGCGAACTCCACGTGCATTACGGCCAGTTCTACGTGGAGAGCAGTGCGGACGGTCCGGGCGCGGGGGACGCGCACCCCTGTGCCGGGCAGCTCAACGGACTGTGCGGGGCCGCGATCCCCGGCCACCTCTTTCTGACCACCGGTCTGCACACGGGGCGCGTCCACCTGACCGTCGAGGTGCACACCGCGGAGCCGCCGCCGGACGAGCGGTGGGAGGAGGTCGTAGAGGTCTCCTTCCGGCCCTCCTCCACCACCGTGATGGTCCGGCCGTGGGCGGACGCGCCCCTGTGCGAGGTTCGGTCTGGCCGAGGCCGACCACCGCGTGCGCTACTGCGGACGCGACCTGGACCGGGCGCGGGACGAGGAGCTCTCCGTCCTCGAGGGCGGCGACCCCGTCGACCACTACCTGCTGCAGTTCTGGCCTGCCCCGGCGGGACCGGACCGGGTGGTCAGGCAGACCTCACGCACCGCCGAGTACTGGCACCGGCATGCCCGCAGTCTTCCGCCGCCCCCCTCACCACAGGAGGAGGCCGAGGCGGAGAGCCGTCGTCGCGAGGAGCGGGAGAGCGTGGCACGGGCGGCACGGGAGGAGGCCGAATCCCTGCTCTGGGGCGGCCGGTCGCCCAGCCCGAGCCTGCGCCGGGTCGGCGGCGACGCCCTGGAACTCGTGCAGCTGGACCGGGATCTCGCCGACGCGGTGGACGCGGCGGGCCCCGAGGCCCAGCGGAGCATGGCCCGCTGGGCCGCGCGGCAGGCCGTGGTGAAGGCCGGGCTGATCGGCGTCGACCGGATCGCGACGGCCCTGGAGTCGGTGGAGCGGGGAGAGGCCCTGCCGGAGCCGATAGACGAGCCCGGCCGCGCAGGCGAAGGGCTCTGCACCGGCCCCGGCGTTCCCGGGGCCCGGGCCGACGCGACCGGCGGGCCGCGTGTGGACGTCGCCCAGCAGGCCAAGGCGCTGACCGCCCTCCGTGCCGCGGTGGAGCCGAACCCTCTGCGAGCGGCCCTCGACGCGCTGTTCGCCGCCGCGACGACCTACGGCGGCTCCTACCCGGACCTGTTCGCGGCGGCTCGGCGGGAGATACCCGGGCTGCGCGCCGGCTGAACGGGGAGCGGGGCGGATCAGCCCGGGCCGGGACGGCCCGGTTCAGCCTCCGTCCGCCTTCAGCGGCAGCGGAGCCGGTTCGGAGCCGGTGACCGGAGCGTGCTCCCGTCGGGGGAGCAGGAGCGGAGTGGCTAGCAGCAGGCCACCGGCGAGCGCGATGGCCGTACGCGGGCCGGTCGTACTCGCCAGCAGGCCCCACAGAGCGGTCACGGCCGCGGTGGTGGCCTTGTTGGTGGCCGACCAGGCCGCCAGGGTACGGGTGACCCGGTCCGCGGGAGTCCGTTCCAGCCGGTACGTGGCGAACACCGGGTTGAACACGCCGCAGCAGGCGATCAGTCCGAACTCGACGGCCATGACCAGCACCAGTCCGGCCGTGCCGGGGCCGACGAAGGCCAACCCCAGCGACCAGCACGCCCGCAGCACCCCCGTGGCGAGCATGACGCGGTGCCGCCCGAAGCGGGTGACGAGCCCCGGTGCCAGACGTGAGCCGATCAGACCGCCGGTGCAGGGGACCGCGAAGGCGAGCGCGTACTGCCACGGCTCGAAGCGCAGACGGTCGACCATCAGCACCAGGAGGGGCGGTGAGGCCGCCATGATCAGGGCGTTGTTCAGGACCGTGTTGAAGAACAAGGGGCGCAGCCCCGGATCGGCGAGGATGAACCGCCATCCGTCGAGCAGGTCGCCCGCCCGGGGCCGGATCCCGGTGGAAACGGGCCGCCCAGGGCGCTTGTCGTCGCCGCCGATCGCCCGGATCCCGAGCGCCGAGAGCAGATAGCTCACCGCGTCGGCCACCACGGTGGTCACCGGCCCGAACAGCCCGATCGCCGCCCCGCCCAGCGGCGGCCCGACCATGCTGGCCGTCCAGTTCGTCGCCTCGAACCGCCCGTTCGCGACGAGCAGGTCCCGCCCCGGCACCAGTTCCTTCAGGAACGCCCCGGCCGCGGCGTTGAAGGTGATGTCGGCGGCCGCGACCGCCACCGACACCAGCAGCAGCTGACCGAAGCTCAGCCGGCCGAGCGCGAAGGCCACCGGGACGCTCAGCAGCGCCACGCACCGGAGCAGGTCCGCCGCGATCATCACGGGCCGTTCGCGGTGGCCCTCCACCCACGGCCCCAGCGGCACCGACACCACCGCGCCGACCGCCGGCCCGGTCGCCGCCAGCAGCGACACCTGCGTGGGCCCGGCGTCCAGCACCAGCACCGCGATCAGCGCGAACGCGTCGAACGCCAGCCACGTGCCCGCCGTGCTGACCGCGTAGGCGCCCCACAGCCACCCGAACCGCCGCCCCAACGGCCCTCCGCCCGCCATGCCCGGCGCACACTCCCAGCTCTCGCGGACAACCCCGTGTTGACCGGGAGCCATCCAAGCGAGGACCGGGCCGAGCGGGCAAACAACCGTCCGTCGCCCTCCCCACAACCGGCCGTTGTGTCACGGCGCCAGGGGGCGGTCCCACCGCGGTGGAGTCCGAAAGAACCGCCTCAGCGCTGGTACAGCCCGACCAGCGTCCCGTCCGCGAGGCGGCGCTTCTCGACCTCCTCGTGCACCTGCTTCGCGGCGGGCGCGTCGGGCAGGACGCACGGTTCGGACAGGGCGTAGAGCCGGAAGAAGTAGTGGTGCGCGTCGTCACCCGGCGGGGGATGGGGGCCGCCCCAGCCGTGCTGCCCGTAGCCGTTGACGAGTTCCGTGCCGCCCGGTGGGCAGTGCCCGGCCTCGACGCCGTCGCTGTGCGGGTCGATGCCGACCACGACCCAGTGCGCGAAGGTGCCCGACGGGGCGTCGGGGTCCTCGCAGAGCAGCACCAGTTCGGTCGCGTCGTCCGGTACGCCGCTCCAGGTCAGCGGCGGAGAGACGTTCGGTCCCTCGTACGAGTACCGGCGCGCGATGAAGGAATGGTCGTTGAACGCGTCGCTGCGCAGGTCGATGCCGGTCATACCGCCCGGAGTACCCCCGCCGCACCCGGACATGCGGTTCGGGCCCGACCGCCTCGGGTACCCGGAAGCCCTCCGGAGCGAGCCGGAACGAAGGTGGGGGAGGGAGGAACCCGACGTGTCTCCCCTGGCAGAGGGCTCCGCGGCACAGGTCCGCGAGGACCGCCGCGCCCCCGGCCGCACCGCACGGCTGCGCAGCCGCATCCCCGAACCCGACGAGGAGCCCGACCTGCTCGGGCAGTACCTCGCGCAGATCGGCGCGACGCCGTTGCTCACCGCGGAGGACGAGGTACGGCTGGCCCGGCGGATGGAAGCCGGCGTGCGGGCGCTGGAGGAACTGGACCGGTCCGACATCGGTGACCACGGGCTCGCGCCCGGTCGGCGCGGTGAACTGGAGGAGACCGTCCGCGACGGGCAGGCGGCCAAGGACCACATGGTCAGGGCCAACCTCCGGCTCGTGGTCTCGATGGCCAGACGGCACGCCCACCGCGGGCTGCCCCTGCTGGACGTCATCCAGGAGGGCAACCTGGGACTGATCAGGGCCGTGGAGAAGTTCGACCACACCAAGGGCTTCAAGTTCTCCACGTACGCGACCTGGTGGATCCGCCAGTCGATCGAGCGGGGCCTGGCCGCGCACGCGCGCACCGTACGGCTGCCGATGCAGGTCGTGGAGCAGCTCCAGAAGATCGCCAAGGTCGAACGGCGCCTGCGACTCGACCTGGGACGCGAACCGAGCGTCGCGGAGGTGGCCCGGGAGAGCGGCCTCGCCGAGGACCGGATCGGCTGGCTGCGCCGGGTCGGCCGGCAGGCCGTCAGCCTGGACACCCCCGTCGACGACACCGGTGAGACCGTCGTCGGCGACCTGATCCCCGACACCGAGGTGCTCCAGGCCCCGGAGGTCGCCGAGTACACGGCACTCGCCGAGGAACTCCGCGAGGCGGTCGGCACCCTGGAGCCCCGGGAAGCCATGATCCTCAGCCTGCGCTACGGCCTCCACGACGGTCACACCCGTACCCGCGACGAGGTCGCCCGCCGCGTCGGCCTGACCCGCGAGCGGGTACGGCAACTGGAGAAGGCGTCACTCGCCCGGCTGCGGGAGCCGGAGCACCGGGAGCGGCTGCTGGACTGGGCGAGCTGACCCCCGGCCGCCGGTGCGGCGGGGGCGAACGCCGCACAGCCGGTCAAGCGCCCGTCAGCGCCAGCGAACCGTCCGGTTCCAGCGTCACCCCCGCCCCGCAGCTGATCCGGTCGAGCGTCGTGCACAGCCACACCCGGTCCGCCCGGGACGCGGGCTCCAGGCGCAGCCGCCGCGCCCGCAGCGGCACCATGCGCAGCCCCGCCAGCCGTCCGCTGTCCGCGGCGAGCGACACGAGGAACGCGAGCCGCAGGTCGTCGCGGTACTCCTCGTATCCGGAGATGCCCTCGTAGTCGTCGACGAAGTCGCCGCATCCGTAAAGGATCAGCCGCTCCCGGTACACCTCCAGCGGGCGGGGGTGGTGCGAGGAGTGACCGTGGACGACGTCGACACCGCCGTCCACCAGGGCGTGCGCGAAGCGGACCTGCTCACGGGGCACGTGGAACCCCCAGTTCGACCCCCAGTGCACGGAGACGACGGTCAGGTCACCGGCCCGGCCGGCCTGCTGGAGGTGCCGCACCACGGCGTCGGCCGCGTCACGCGAGAGGTCGGGCAGATACGCCACACCGGGCCGCTCCGCCGTCGCCGCCCAGCCGGACGGGATGCCGCTGGAGCGTGCCCCGAGGGCGAGCACCAGCAGCCGGCGCCCACCGGAGAGGGGGACCACGGCGGGGGCGAACGCATGGTCGGCGTCGCGTCCGGCACCCACCGCGCGCAGACCCGCCCGGGCCAGCGCGTCCAGCGTCTCCAGCAGGCCCGACCGCCCGAAGTCCAGGACGTGGTTGTTGGCGAGGACGGTCACGTCGGGCCGCGCCACCGCCAGGGCCGGCAGATTGGCCGGGTGCATCCGGTAGTGGATCTCCTTGTCCGGGGCGAACGTGTCGCCGGAGGTCACCGACGTCTCCAGGTTCACGATCCGCGCGTCCGGGGCGGCCTCCTCCAGCACCCGCAGCGCCCCGCCCCACGGCCAGGACGGGTCGACGGGCGCGGGCACCGGGCCGTGCAGCGACTCCGCCAGCCTGACGTAGGACCGCGCGTCCTCGACGTACGCCTCCCGCAGTGCCGGATCACCGGGGTGCGCCAGGATCTGGTCGACACCGCGCCCGAGCATCACGTCACCGCACAGGAACAGCGTCACGACGCCGCCGCCCACATCTCCACGGTAGGCGCACCGGGGCGGCCAGGATCAGGCGTCCACCCGTACGGCGCACGACCAGCCGTAGGGATCCGGCCCGATCCGCAGCTCGTCCCACGCCACCGCCCTCGGGACGGCCCCGGTGATCACCACGTCCGCCACTCCGGTCACCGCCAGCCGTACGTCGAGCCCGCCGTCGGCCTCGTCCGCCTCGACGTCCACGGGCACCTGGCCGTACGCCTCCAGCCGGAAGATGACCTCGTCCAGGAGGGAGGCGAGCAGGTCGTCGTCACTCGCCTCCGCCAGCCACACCTGGTCCACGGCGGTGGGACGCACTCCGCTGACGTCGGCGAAGCACTCCACCATCGCGAGGACGGCCTCCGCCAGGCAGTGCTCCCGGCACGCCGCCCACGCCTCGATCCGGATGTCGCCCGGATGCGGCACCGCCCGGTGCCCGCAATCGCCCGCCTGCCGTACCTGCCCGTCGTCGTCCGTGTCACCGCCCATCCACCACGCCTTCCCGAGGCCGGCCCACCCATGCAGGGCCCGCTTCCGGAGGGGTCCGTCAGACGGGCTCGTCCGCGAGGTACGGCGGCGCGGGGTCGTACTGGATCTGGCGCCGCACGGCACGCGCGTGGTCCCGGCCGTGCAGCCGGCCGACGAGCCAGAGCGCGCTGTCGATCCCGGCCGAGACACCCTGGCTGGTGATCAGACCGCCGTCGACCACGTAGCGCACGTCCCGGACCACCGTCACATCGCCCCGCGCCTCCAGGGCGTCCTCCTGGCTCCAGTGCGTGGCCACCCGGCGCCCCCGGGCGGGCCCCGCCGCGTGCAGCAGGAACGTGCCGGTGCACACGCCGTGCACCCACGCGGCGCGCTTCGCCGTCCTCCCGATCCAGTCGGTGACCACGGTGTTGTGCAACTGGGTCTCGCGCGCTCCCAGCCCGCCCGGCACGTGCAGCACGTCGAGGGGCGGATGGTCGTCGAGGCAGTGGTCGGGCAGCACGCGCAGGCCCTTGTTGCAGCGCACCGGGCCGGGATGCTCGGCGACGAGCACGGCCGTGTCCGCGTCGCCGCGGAGCCGGGCGGAGATGGTGAAGACCTCCCAGGGGCCGACGAAGTCGAGCTCCTCGGCGTCCTCGAAGACCAGCAGGCCGTAGGTGGTCATGTGTTGCTTCCTTTCTCTGCCGGAGATGCCGCTGCGGGTGCTGCCGCGGGAGGCTCGGCGTCGGGCAACCGCGCCGTGGAGCGGAACCTGGCGCGGTACTCCGACGGCGCGACGCCGAGCCGGCGGTGGAACGTGCGGCGCAGGGTCTCCGCCGTGGCGAAGCCGTAGCGGCGGGCGATGGCCTCGACCGGTTCGTCCCCCTCGGTGAGGGCGCGCTGCGCCGCCTCGACGCGCACCCGCTCGACGTACGCGGCCGGCGGCACGCCCAGTTCCGCCGTGAAGCGGCGCTGGAGGTGACGAGGGCTCAGCCCGGCATGCGCGGCGAGGCCGGCGATGTCGTGCCGGGCGCCCGGATCGGCGTGGATCGCGGTGACGGCTGCCCGCACCGGGTCCGTCGCCGGCTGCCGCGACCACAGCGCCTGACTGAACTGGGACTGGCCGCCCGGCCGGCGCAGGAACAGCACCAGCCGGCGGGCCACCGCGTGCGCGACGTCCCGGCCCAGGTCGTCCTCCACCAGGGCGAGCGCCAGATCCATACCGGCCGTCACCCCGGCCGACGTCCACACCCGCCCGTCCCGGACGAAGATCGGGTCGCAGTCCACCCGCACCCCGGGATGCTCCCGGGCCAACTGCTCCTCCCGCGCCCAGTGCGTGGTGACCCGCCGCCCGTCCAGCAGCCCCGCGGCCGCCAGCAGGAACACCCCGCTGCACACCGAGGCGACCCGCCGGGCCCCGGCCGCAGCGGCGGCGATCCAGGACACCAGTGCCGTGTCCTCGCGGGCCCGGTCGACGCCCCGGCCGCCGACCACCACGAGGGTGTCGATCCCGGCCGGGTCCAGGTCCGCCACGCCGTGTGCGGCGTGCACGAGCAGCCCGCTGACCGACCCGACCGGACCCGCCCGGGGCGCCACGACCTCACAGGCGTAGTCCCCGCCCGCGCTGTGGAACACCTCGTGCGGACCGGTGAGGTCGAGCGGCTGGAAACCGTCGAAGACGACGAAGACGATGCGGCGCGATGTCACCCCCTCACGCTCCTCCGGCCGGCCACATGGCGTCAACGACACGCACCCCACGGATCGCGCCATACGGGCCGCGGGACGCCTCCCGTGGCGTGGGCGGGCGACCGGAGGTACGAAGGGAACCGGGGGAGAGGAGGCCTTTCGATGAACTCCCGGACCGTCACCGTGCGGGCGGCCGGCGCCGCGCTCACCGGCGATCTGACCGTGCCGCCGGCCGCTCGCGCGGTCGTGCTGTTCGCGCACGGCAGCGGCAGTTCCCGGCACAGTCCCCGCAACCGCGAGGTCGCCGCCGGTCTGCGCACCGCCGGGCTCGGCACCCTGCTGATCGACCTGCTCACCGAGGACGAGGAACGACTGGACCTGCGCACCGCTGAACTCCGCTTCGACATCCCCCTGCTGGGCCGCCGCCTGACGGCCGCCGTCGACTGGCTGGCACAGTCGCCCGGCACCCGAGAACTGCCCGTCGTCCTGTTCGGCGCCAGCACCGGCGCGGGCGCCGCCCTGGTGGCCGCCGCCGAACGCCCCGACCGGGTACGGGCGGTGGTCTCGCGCGGCGGACGGCCCGACCTCGCGGGCGCAGCCCTGGACGCCGTCCGGGCCCCGGTGCTGCTGATCGTGGGCGGCCGGGACCAGCACGTACTGCGGCTCAACAAGGAGGCCGCGCGGCGGCTGCACACCCCGCACAGCCTCCTCGTGGTGCCCGGCGCCACCCACCTGTTCGAAGAGCCGGGCGCGCTCGGCCAGGTCACCGAGGCGGCCCGGCAGTGGTGCGACGAGCAGCTGAAGACCGCGGCGGGCTGACGGCCGCCGTGCGGGAAGCGGAGGTGACCGTCATGCAGTTCCGTGATCGCCGGCAGGCCGGCGGACGGCTGGCCGAAGTTCTGCGCACCCGGCAGGGCGAGGGGGCCCTGCCCGATCCCCTCGTCCTCGCCCTCCCGCGCGGTGGGGTCGCCGTGGGGCGCGAGGTCGCCCGGGTCCTGGACGCCCCGCTCGACGTGCTGGTCGTACGGAAGATCGGGGCGCCCTTCCAGGAGGAGCTCGGCGTCGGCGCGATGGCCGGGGACGAGGTGCCGCTCCTCGACGAGGACGCCCTGCGGCACCTGGGCATCGGGGAGGCCGCCCTGGCCCCCGTCATCGAACGGGAACGCGCGGAACTGCGCCGCCGCGAGCGCCTCTACCGGGAGGGCCGCCCCGCCCCCGACCTGCGCGGACACACCGTGATCGTGGTCGACGACGGCCTGGCGACCGGCTCCACGGCCCGGGCCGCGCTGCGCTACGTACGCCGCCAGGCGCCCGCACGGGTGGTGCTGGCCGCGCCGGTGTGCTCCCCGGAGGCGGCCGAGCTGATGCGAGCCGAGGCCGACGAGGTGATCTGCCTGCACCGGCCGACCGCGTTCATGGCCGTGGGCCTGTGGTACGAGAACTTCGAACAGCTGACGGACCGGGACGTCCTGGAGGCGCTCCACGTGCAGCTTTGACCCGTTGTTCACTCGACAGGAGTGGCGGAAATCAGGCAGGAGGCCGAGGAGGCGGCGGGGCGGACGGCCGAGTCCGGCCAGTCGCTCAGACGACGCCCTCCTCGCGCAGCGCCGCCACCTCCTCCTCGGTGCGGCCCAGCTCGCCGAGGATCGACTCGGTGTGCTCGCCCACCGCCGGCACGGGATCCATGCGTGCCGGCAGCCCCGCCAGGTCCGCCGGCGGGAGCAGCGCCTCCACGGTGGCGCCGGGCACCGCGACCTCACTCCAGCGGCCGCGGGCGGCCAGCACCGGGTGGTCCAGGAAGGCGGCGACGTCGTTGACCCCGGCGCAGGCGATACCGATGGCCTCCAGGTCCTTGAGGATCTCGTCGGACCCGGAGCGGGCGAAGCGGGCTGCGACGACGGTGTTGAGCTCCTCGCGGTGGGCGACGCGGTCGGAACCGGTGGCGAAACGCGGGTCGTCGACCAGCTCCGGCCGGCCGAGGAACTCGGTGCACAGGGCCGCCCACTCCCGCTCGTTCTGGATGGAGAACAGCACCTCCTTGCCGTCGGCGGCGGGGTACGTCCCGTACGGAGCGATGGTGGCGTGCTGGGTGCCGATGCGCGGAGGCTGGGTGCCGCCGTGCCGGGTGTAGTAGGCGGGCTGGCCCATCCACTCCGCGAGCGCCTCGAACAGGGACACCTCCACCGGGTGGGCCTCGCCGGTGACGGCACGGGTGTAGAGGGCCGTGAGGACACCGCTGTACGCGTACATGCCCGCGGCGATGTCGGCCACGGAGATCCCGGCCCGGGCGGTCTCCTCCGGGGTTCCCGTCAGGGACACCAGCCCCGTCTGGCACTGCACGAGCAGGTCGTACGCCTTGCGGTCGGCCCAGGGGCCGGTCGTGCCCCAGCCGGATATCGTGCACGGGATCAGACCGGGGCGGCGGCCGGTGACGGTGGCGGCGTCCAGCCCGAGCCGTCCGGCGGCGCCCGGGGCGAGGTTCTGCACGAAGACGTCGGCGCCGTCGAGGAGTTCGTGCAGGATCTCGCGTCCCCGCGGGTCCTTCAGGTCCAGCGTGAGGGACTCCTTGGAGCGGTTCAGCCACACGAAATAGCTGGAGTGGCCGTGCACGGTCGTGTCGTAGCGCCGGGCGAAGTCGCCGCCGCCCGGCCGCTCCACCTTGATCACGCGGGCGCCGAGGTCGGCGAGCTGCCGGGTGGCGTAGGGCGCGGCCACGGCCTGCTCCAGGCTGACCACCGTGACCCCGGACAGGGGATACCGCTGCACGCTCATGCCTCAAGCTCCTGAACCTCGTACGGACCGCGCCCGGACAGTGTCTCCCAGGGGTACGGCCACGGCCCGGCACAGGGGGCCGCTACGGACGGGCGAGGTGCCGCATGGCCAGGGCCAGTTGCAGCCGCAGCCGCCCCTGCGGGGTGCGCACCGACCAGCCGAGCAGGTGCTCGGCGTGGGCCAGCCGGTCCTGGAGCGTGGAGTGGTGGATGCTGATCCCGGCGGCGGCCGCCCGCAGACTCCCCGTGGACGCGACGGCGTGCAGCGTCTCCGACAGCCAGGGCGTGGTCGCCGCGGCGGTCTCCAGGGCCCGCACGTCGGGCGGCGGTTCGGCGCCCGGTGCGACGAGGTCGGCGAGGAGGGCGATGCCGCCCAGCTCGTCGGCGTGCACGATGCGCGGCCCGGGGTCCTGCGGGGTGCCCTCGGCGGTGAACCGCAGCGCGGTACGGGCGGCGGCCCACGACGCGGGCAACTCCAGCACCGGGACGGCGGGGCCGACGCCGAGCCGTCCGTCCGGGTCGGGCGCCGTCCCGTCGGGTACGACCCGAGGCCGGTCGTTCAGCGCCGCGAGGGCCCGGGCCGGGGCCGAGGGGTCCAGGCCGAGGCGACGGGCGGCGTGCAGCCGGGCCGGTTCCGGGGCCGTGGCATCGAGCAGGGTCTTCACCAGGGCGGGGTCGTCGGCCGGCGCCCGGCCCCGGGTGCGGTCCAGCACGACCCGGAGGGCACGGGCGGCCCGTTCGAGAATCACGGCGTCGACGACGCTGGGGGCGATGCCCCCGTGGCCGGCGCCGTCCACACCGGGCACTGTGCGGAGATGGGCGGTGGCGTCTGAGCCGGGGGGTGCCGGGGTTGGGTCGGTGGCGTGAACGCCGAAGGGGGTGAGGGGTCGGTCGGTGTCCGGGCCGGGGGGTGTGAGGGTTCGGTCGGTGGGCCCCTTGCCGGGGGTCGGCTGGACACGGTCGGTGACGTCCCCAGGGGCTACCCGTGGTCGGTCGGTGGCGTCCGGGTCGAGGGCTGTGAGGGTTCGGTCGGTGGGCCCCTTGCCGGAGGTCGGCTGGACACGGTCGGTGACGTCCCCAGGGGCTACCCGTGGTCGGTCGGTGGCGTCCGGGTCGAGGGCTGTGAGGGTTCGGCCGTCGGGCCCCTTGCCGGAGGGCGGCTGGACACGGTCGGTGACGTCCCCGGAGGCCACCTGGGTTCGGTCGGTGTCGGCGTCGGGAGCTGTCCGGGTTCGGTCGGTGGCGTCCGCGCCGGGGGCCGTCAGGGATCGGGTGGTGTTCCCCGGGCCGGGGCCCGGCTCGTCCCCGCCGGGCCCGGTCCCGGCCCGGGGCGCCTCGGCCACGCCTGCGCCACGGGCCCGGGCGCGTACCGGGTCCGTCCCGCCGGGCGCCGTCCCCGCTCGCTCCAGCCACAGGATCGCGGCACCGTCCGGGGCCAGACGCGCGGAAGGCCACGTCGGGTCCGGCGGCACCTCGGTGTCACGCCGGGTGCCGTCGGTCTCCACCCGGACGTGGACGCGCCGCTCGGGGTCCACCAGCCGAGCGGGGCAGCCGGCCAGTACGGCGGCACCGCGAACGAGTGCTTCCACGCCGGCCCTGGACTCGGTCAGGCGGTCGAAATAGGCGATGACCCGGACCGCTGCCCCGGCATCCGGATCGAGCGCGGTCAGGCGCCCGGCCAGCTCTTTCATAGGCCCATGGTGCGGCACGGGGCCGCTTTCGCGGCAGGAATCCGCCGGGCTCGTCCGTCCGGCAAGGCCCCCGCCGTCACTCGCCCAGCAGTCTCCGCAGCCAGTCCAGATGCGCCGCCCGCGCCGACTGGGAGAGCGCCGCCTGGGGTGCGAAGCCGTCGAAGCCGTGGAAACCGCCGGGCCAGACGTGCAGTTCGGCCATGCCACCCGCCTGCCAGATGCGCGAGGCGTAGGCGACGACCTCGTCGCGGAACGTCTCCGCGGAGCCGACGTCGAGGAAGGCCGGGGGCAGCCCGGACAGGTCCTCGGCGCGGGCCGGCGCCGCGTACGCCGGTACGTCGGGCCCGCCGCGCCGTTCGCCCAGCAGCGCGGTCCAGCCGGTCTCGTTGGCGGTGCGGTCCCACACGCCGAGACCGGCCATCTGGTACGTCGACGGCGTGTCGTTGCGGTCGTCCAGCATCGGGCACATCAGGACCTGCCCGATCGGCTGCGGCCCCTTGCGGTCCCGGGTGAGCAGCGTCAGGGCCGCGCACAGCCCGCCGCCCGCGCTGGCCCCCGCGACGACGATCCGCTCGGGGTCGGCCCCGAGCTCGGCGGCGTGGTCGGCCGTCCACAGCAGCCCGGCGTACACGTCCTCGATCGGCGCGGGATACGGATGCTCCGGGGCCAGCCGGTACTCCACCGACACCACGACCGCGTCCAGTTCCTCGGCCCAGGCCAGCGGCCCGTCGACGCCGGCCCGGTTGTCCCCGAGGACCATGCCGCCGCCGTGCACGTGGTAGATGAGCGGCCGCGCCCCGGAGGTCGCCGGAGCCGTCGGCCGGCAGATCAGCAGCGAGATGTCGGGCTCACCCTGCGGCCCGGGCACCTGCCGGTCCTCCACCTCGAACGCGCCGCCCCTCGTCAGGTCCTGCTCGGCCAGCAACTGGATGCCCGCGCCCTCGCGTATCGCGTCGATCTCGTCCAGGGCGAGACCAGGACTGATCACGTCCTTGATCAGTTCGAGGGCTGCGGCGAGTTCGGGGTCGAACGGGGGCGGAACGTGCGTCATGGCGTCTCCTCACGCGAGGTCGCGGCGGCTCGTACGGCCATGCTCGGTCCCGCCGCCCGGGCCCGGGCGGCGCCGTCCGGCGGAACCTCCCCGCCGTACGGCGGGTGGCGCTCCGGCGGCGTGCGGGGCCACCGCGGTGAGCCCGGCGACCAGCCCACCCACCCCGAGCCGGCCGAAGCGGCCGTACGCGCGCGTGCCCGCCACGAGCCGACGGCGCCAAGATACGCGCCCGGCAGGGACACGGCGGTGAGCCGGCTACGCCGCTCGGGGCGCAGCGCACGGCATCCAGGGAAGCCCCATGGCGGGTGCCTGACGGCGGGCCGGCCGGGCGTCAAGCACAGCTTCGCCGCGGGGCAGCGCGTTCTGTCCCACACCACCAGCAGCGGCGCGTGCTTCACGTGAGCCGGGCGCGCTCCGGACGGATCTCCCGGGCCCGCTGCCCGATGTCCGCCCGATCAGCCGCGACCCGCCGTGCCCTGTCCCGCCGTTCCCGACCCCGCCGGAGCGGATGCCGGACGGCTGCGCGAGACCACGCGCGTGCCGCGGTCGTCGACGATCCGGACCTGGAGCGAACCGCAGCCGCAGCGCGTCCACTCCGTGCGGCCTGTCGCGGTGGTGTGCCGGGACAGCACCTGGAACGGTTCGCCTCCGTCGGGCCAGCCGCAGTGCGGGCAGACGGTGCGGGTGGTGCTGGTCATCTCTCGGACTCCTCGTCCCTCGTGGCTGGTCGACCGTCGCGACACAGCCAGGGTGCGTCGGAGTCTCACTACACGTCCAGGTTGACTTTGTGGACGCCATTGTGAAGCGTGGTCTTCATGATTGACCTGCGCCGGCTGCATGTCCTCAGGGCGGTCGCCCACTACGGCACGGTCACCGCGGCCGCCCGTGCCCTGCACTTCACCCCGTCCGCCGCCTCTCAGCAGATCCGGCAGCTCGCGCGTGACCTGGGCGTCGACCTGCTGGAGCCGCAAGGGCGTGGGATCCGGCTCACGCCTGCCGCCGAGAGCCTGCTCGCGCACGCCGACGCGATCCAGGCCCGCTGGGACCAGGCGGAGCTCGACCTGAGGGCCGACCACGGGGCGCCCTCCGGGGTGCTGCGCGTGACCGGTTTCCCGGTGGCCGTCTCGGTGCTGCTGGCGCCGATGGCGGCCCGGCTGGGGGAGCGGCACCCGCGGCTGTCCGTACGGATCACCGAGGCCGGGGTGCCGGAGAGCTTCGACCTCCTCTTCGAGGGCGAGACCGACCTGGCGATCGTCGAGTCCACCCCGCGCAACCCGCCGCTGAGCGACACGCGGTTCGACCAGCAGCCGCTGCTCGACGACCCGTTCGACCTGGTCGTTCCCGACGGGCACCGGCTGGCCGGACGAGCCCGGGTCGACCTCGCCGAGGCGGCCCACGAGCCGTGGATCGCCCCGGTCGAGGAGAGCCCCTGCCGCCCGCACGTCCTGTCCGCCTGCGGCGCGGCCGGGTTCACCCCCGACGTCGTCCACCACGCCCTCGACTGGAACGTCACCGCCCACCTCGTCGCCCACCGGCTGGGCGTCGCCCTCATCCCCCGCCTCGCCCACCTGACCCCACATCTGCCGATCACGCGCGTCCGCTGCGCCGGCAACCCCCACCGCAAACTCCTCACCTGCACCCGGGGCGCCGGCCACGCCCGCCCAGCGGTGACAGCGGCCCTCCGCGAGCTACGAGACCTGGCCCCCACCACGGTCGCCTGACCCCCGCGAGCCCCACGGCCGATCGCACCCCGCCCGGCCGCTCACCCGCACCCGCGCCCGCAGGTCAGCCGGTCAGCCGGTCACCGCCCGGGCGCCCCAACCCGCAGGGCGTCCATGACGAAGTCGAGGAGACGGGTGGCGCGTGGCCGCCAGTCGGTGTGGGGGTCGATCGTCCAGAGGCCGCCGATGGTGAGGAAGAGGTCGTCCGAGGTGACCCCCGGGCGGATGGTGCCCGCCTCCTCGGCGGCGCGGAGCAGGAGTTCGGCCGCCTCGGTCACCGGGGTGTGTCCCGGCTTCGCGGGCCCTCCCGGCGCGCTGGTGGCCTGGCGGATCGCGTCGGCCAGACCGGCCTTGGTCATGGCGAACTGCGCCAGACGGTCCATCCACTCGCGCAGCGCCCGATCGGGTTCCCGCTGCTCGAGCAGCGGCGCCGCCGTGTCGGCGACCTGCTGCATCTCGTGGCGGTAGATCTCCAGGACGAGGGCCTCACGGCTGGGGAAGTGGCGGTAGAAGGTCCCCTGTCCGACCCCCGCCTTCTTGGCGATCGCGCTGAGCGGGGCGTCCGCCGAGCGCGTCAGTTCGACCAGTGCCACTTCCAGGATGCGCTCGCGGTTGCGTTGCGCGTCCGAGCGCAGAGGAGCGTCCTTCTTCTGCGGCACTCGTCCTCCTCGCGGTTCCTGGCCGAAACCCGGCTCTTGTTAAGCGGACAGCTGTCCGCTACGTTACCGGGTAACGGACAACTGTCCGCTTGGCTCCATCGTATCGGCGGACCGTCCGCGGGGACAGCCCCGCGGCCCGGACCACGGCCCACCTGCCCCGCACCCGCGCCGTTGGCCGCCGGCATCACCACCCGCGGACCCGCCACCTGATCTTGTGACGTGAGAAAGAAGGCTTCCATGCCCCCATCGACGTCCAGCGACCTCACCCTGTCCGTCAACGGCGAGAAGTACACGCTGACCGTCGACCACCGCACCACCCTGCTCGACGCCCTGCGCGAGCGCCTCGATCTGACCGGTACGAAGAAGGGGTGCGACCAGGGCCAGTGCGGTGCCTGCACGGTCCTGGTCGACGGCCGCCGGTCGGTGTCCTGCCTTCAGCTCGCCGTGGCCGCCGAGGGGCGTGAGATCACCACCATCGAGGGCGTGGCCGAGGGGGAGCGGTTGCACCCGGTGCAGCAGGCGTTCCTCGACCTGGACGGCTTCCAGTGCGGTTACTGCACGCCGGGACAGATCTGCTCGGCGATCGCGGTGATCGAGGAGCACGCGGCCGGCTGGCCCAGCGCCGCGACCGGCGACGTACGGCCCGAGGCGGGACCGCCGCCGCTCACCCCGGAGGAGATACGGGAGCGCATGAGCGGCAATCTGTGCCGCTGCGGCGCGTACGTGTCGATCGTCCAGGCCGTGGCCCGGGCCGCCGAGGAGAAGGGTGCGGTGGCATGAAGGAGTTCGGCTACCAGCGGGCGTACGACGTCTCCGGCGCGGTCGCGCTGCTCGACGGCGACGGGGAAGCCCGTTTCCTGGGCGGCGGCACCAACCTGGTCGACCTGATGAAGACCGGTGTCGAACGGCCCGCCCGCCTGGTCGACGTCCGCGAACTGCCCCTGAACCACATCGAAGCGACCGAGGACGGCGGACTGCGCATCGGGGCGACCGTCACCAACAGCGACCTCGCCGCGCACCCCGAAGTCCGGCGCCGCTTCCCGGCGTTGGCGCAGGCCGTGCTGGCCGGTGCGTCCGGGCAGCTGCGCAACATGGCCACCGTCGGCGGCAACCTGCTCCAGCGCACCCGCTGCGGCTACTTCGCCGACGTCACCTCCCCCTGCAACAAGCGCGACCCCGGCAGCGGCTGCCCCGCGATCGAGGGCGAACACCACAACCACGCCATCCTGGGGGCCTCCGACCACTGCGTGGCCACCCACCCGTCCGACATGGGCGTGGCACTGACCGCCTTCGACGCGCGCGTGTCGTACGAGACGGCGGACGGGCCGGGCGAGTTGCCGCTGGCCGACTTCTACCTGCCGGTGGGGGAGACCCCGCACCTGGAGACCGCCCTGCCGCCGGGCGCGCTGATCACCGGCGTCACCCTGCCGCCCGCCCCGGTCGCGGCCGGCTCCCGCTACCGCAAGGTGCGCGAGCGGGCCTCGTACGCCTTCGCCATCGGCTCGATCGCCGCCGCGCTCGACGTCCGGGACGGCGTCGTGCACGACGTGCGCCTGGCCTTCGGAGCGGTCGCCTCCCGCCCCTGGCGGGCCCGTACGGCCGAGAGTGTGCTGGCCGGCGCCCCGGCCGACGCCGAGACCTTCGCGGCCGCCGCGGACGTCGAACTGGCGGCCGCCAGGCCCCTGCCCCACAACGGATACAAGGTGAACCTGATGCGCAACCTCGTCGTGGCCGTGCTCAGCGAACTCGCCGAGGAGGCCGCCCGATGACCACCGCCACCCGAGGTTCCATAGGCACCGCCCACACCCGGGTCGAGGGCCGCGACAAGGTCACCGGCGCGGCCCGGTACGCCGCCGAGATCCCCTTCGCCGAACTCGCCCATGGCTGGCTGGTGCTGTCCACCGTCGCCCGTGGGCGCGTCCGGTCCGTCGAGAGCGATGCCGTGCTCGCCATGCCCGGTGTCCTCGCCGTGCTGCACCACGGCAACGCCCCACGCGTCGACACCGACTACGTCGGCATGATGGGCATGTCGCCGGACCCGACCATCGCCCTCTTCCAGCGGGACCTGGTGGCCCACCGGGGCTGGCCGGTGGCGCTGGTCGTCGCCGAGACGTCCGAACAGGCCCGGGAGGCCGCCGAGTCCCTGGTGGTGCACTACGACCAGGAGCCGCACGACGTCGCGTTCTCCGCCGAGCGGCAGTCCGAGGCGTACGCGCTGGACGGCCATATGCCGGGGGTGGTCGAGAAGGGCGATCTGGAGGACCGTCTCGCGGCGTCCGCCGTCGTGCTGGACGCGGAGTACACCACTCCGGAGGAGTACCACAACCCGATGGAGCCGCACGCGGCGACGGCTCGGTGGGAAGGCGGCCGGCTCGAGGTCGTCGACTCCAACCAGGGCACCACCTGGGTCGCCGGCGAGCTCGCGAACCTGTTCTCCCTCGACCCGGCGTCCGTGCGGGTACGGTCCGAGCACATCGGCGGTGGCTTCGGCAGCAAGGGTGTCCGGGCGCACCAGGTGGCCGCCGTGATGGCCGCGACCGTTCTGCAGCGGCCGGTCAGGGTCGTCATGACCCGCCGGCAGATGTTCTCGCTCGGCGGCTACCGCAGCCCCACGGCCCAGCGGGTCAGGCTCGGCGCCGACGCGGACGGGCGGCTGCGCGTTCTGGAGCACCAGTCGCTGAACCAGACCTCGTCCGTGCACGAGTTCGTCGAGCCGAGCGCCGCGGCGGCACGTTCGATGTACGGCGCCGAAGCCCACCACACGGCCAGCCGGATCGTGCGGCTCGACGTACCGACCCCGACGTGGATGCGCGCACCGGGGGAGGCGCCCGGTTCGTTCGCGCTGGAGTCGGCGTTCGACGAACTCGCCGAGCGGTGCGGCATCGACCCGATCGAGCTGCGCCTGCGCAACGAGCCCGAGGTGGGCCCGGTGTCCGGGCTGCCGTTCAGCAGCCGCAACCTGGCCGCCTGCTTCCAGGAGGGCGCCCGCAGGTTCGGCTGGGCGGACCGGGACCCGCGTCCCGGTGTGCGCCGGGAAGGGCGCTGGCTGCTCGGCACGGGCACCGCCGCCGCCTCCTTCCCCGCGGGAGCCATGCCCTCCTCGGCGGCCGTCACCGCCGAGGCGGACGGCACCTTCACGGTGCGGATCAACGCCGCGGACATCGGCACCGGAGCCAGGACGGCACTCACCGTGGTCGCCGCCGACGCGCTGGAGGTGCCGACGGACCGGGTGCGGGTGCGGATCGGGGACAGCGACCTCGGGCCGGCGATGTTCGCCGGCGGCTCGATGGGCACCCGCTCCTGGGCGTGGGCCGTCACGACCGCCGCCGCCGAGCTGCGCCAGAGCCTCGCGCCGGGCGCCGACATCCCGCCGGAGGGCATCACCGTACGGTCGAACACGGCCGAGGCCATCGGCGCCCTCGCCCAGAAGGAACGGCACTCCTTCGGGGCCCAGTTCGCCGAGGTCGCCGTCGACCCCGCCACCGGCGAGGTCCGGGTACGCCGCATGCTGGGCATCTTCGCGGCCGGCCGGATCGTGAACCCGCTCACCGCCCGCAACCAGCTCGTCGGCGGCATGATCTGGGGCATCTCCATGGCCCTGCACGAGGAAGCCGTCCGCGACCACACCTCCGGCGGCGTCTACGGCGCCGACCTCGCGGGCTACCACGTGGCGGCGCACGCCGACATACCGCACATCGAGGCCGACTGGGTCGACGACCCCGACCCGGACGACCCGGTCGGCATCAAGGGCATCGGCGAGATCGGCATCGTGGGAGCCGCGGCGGCGGTCGCCAACGCGGTGTGGCACGCGACGGGCGTACGGCACCGGCACCTGCCGATCCGGCCCGACCGGGTGCTGATGGCGGGCGGCGATGCTTGACCTGGCCGGACAACTGCACGCATGGATCGAGGAGGGCCGGGAGTTCGCCGTCGCCACGGTCGTCGCCGTCGGCGGCAGCGCCCCGCGCCCGCCCGGCGCCGCGCTGGCCGTCGACAGCGAGGGCACGGTGATCGGATCGGTCTCCGGCGGCTGTGTGGAAGGAGCCGTCTACGACCTGTGCCTCCAGGCCCTCCAGGACGGCGAGCCGCTGGTCGAGCGGTTCGGCTACAGCGACGAGGACGCCTTCGCGGTCGGACTGACCTGCGGCGGAACCATCGACGTCATGGTCACTCCCTACGACGCCTCGCAGACACCCCAGGCGGCCGCGCTGTCGGCCGCCGCCCACGGGGAGCCGGTGGCGCTCGCCCGGGTGGTCCGGGGGCCCGACGAGTTGCTCGGCCGGGCGGTGCTCGTCCGTCCCGACGGCTCGCACGAGGGAGGTCTCGGCGGTCACCGCGAACTGGACCGCACGGTGACCGACCAGGCCCGTGCCCTGCTGGACGCCGGCCGCACCCGTACGGTCGAGCTCTCCGAGGACGGCTCGCACTGCCCGGGCGGTCTCACCCTGCTGGTCGAGTCGGCCGTCCCGGCGCCGCGCATGATCGTCTTCGGCGCGATCGACTTCGCCTCGGCGCTCGTCCGGGTGGGCAAGTTCCTCGGCTACCACGTCACCGTGTGCGACGCCCGTCCCGTCTTCGCCACCCGGGCCCGCTTCCCCGAGGCCGACGACATCGTCGTCGACTGGCCGCACCGCTACCTGAGGGGGACGGAGACCGACCGGCGCACGGTGCTGTGTGTGCTCACCCACGACGCCAAGTTCGACGTGCCGCTGTTGACCGAGGCCCTGCGGCTGCCGGTCGCCTACGTCGGCGCCATGGGCTCGCGTCGCACCCACGAGGACCGTGACCGGCGGTTGCGGGAAGCGGGTGTGAGCGAGCGCGAGCTGGCCCGGCTGCGGTCACCGATCGGCCTCGATCTGGGGGCCCGTACGCCCGAGGAGACGGCGGTGTCCATCGCGGCGGAGATCATCGCGGCACGGCACGGAGGTACGGGGCATCCGCTCACCGGCTCCGGCAGACCGATCCACCGTGCCGGACGGGTGGCCGGTCAGCTGCCCCAGGCCGTCTGAGCGGCCCGTCGCGCCGACGCCACGCCAGGCCCGTCGCGCCGACGCCACGCCAGAGGGGCCGCAGCCGTTTCGGGCTGCGGCCCCTCTGGCGTGGCACCGGGCCGCGGTCCGGCCGGGCCCGCGGCCCTCCGGGTGCCGGGCGCGCGGGTCAGGCCGCGGCCGGCTCGGTGGCGAAGCCGTGCAGGCGGGCGATGACCTCGGTGAGCTGCCCGGCGACCTCGGCGTCGTCGGCCGGGTGCGTCTCGGCGAAACGGGTCATGGAGCCGGGGATGGACAGCTTGACGTCCTCCAGCACCTTGCCGCCGGCGACACCCACGGACTTGCGGGTCTCGTCGTGCGCCCAGACACCGCCGTACTGGCCGAACGCGGTGCCGACCACGGCGACCGGCTTGCCGTTGAGGGCACCGGCGCCGTACGGGCGGGACAGCCAGTCGATGGCGTTCTTCAGGACGGCCGGGATGGTGCCGTTGTACTCGGGCGTGAAGAGGATCAGGCCGTCGGCGGTGTTCGCGGCCTCGCGCAGCCGCGCGGCGGCGGCCGGGACGCTGCCCTCGACGTCGATGTCCTCGTTGTAGAAGGGGATCTCGGCCAGACCCTCGAACAGCTCCACCTCCGCGCCCTCGGGGGCGAGCTTGACGGACGCCTCGGCGAGCTGGCGGTTGTGCGAACCGGCGCGGAGGCTGCCGACGAGGGCGAGGATACGAACAGACATGGTGACTCCCACGTAGTGAAGGACGGCTCTGAAACACCGCCGTTACAATCCGGACCGGGGTCCGCTTAACGTTTCTAGCACTCTAACCGGACCGCGGTCCAGTTTTCTTCCCGATGCTTTACGCTGGCTTCATGTCCGCCGCCCCGCCGCCCTTCCCGACGCCCCAGGAGCCCGTCGACCACCCGGAGCTGATTCAGCTCGGCGCCGCCCTGGAGGCAGACGAGCCGTGCCTGCGGGCCGACGCCGCGCGCAACCGGGCCCGCCTGCTGGAGGCCGCCGCACGGCTGGTGGAGGAGCGCGGCGCGGACGCCGTCACGATGGAGGCGGTGGCCGCCGCGGCCTGTGTCGGCAAGGGCACGGTCTTCCGCCGGTTCGGTGACCGCACCGGCCTGCTGACGGCGCTGCTCGACCACTCCGAGAAGAAGTTCCAGGCCGCCTTCCTCAGCGGGCCGCCACCCCTCGGGCCCGGAGCGCCGCCGGCGGAGCGGCTGCGGGCGTTCGGCCGTGCCATGCTGCGCCGGTCGCACGACGAGCTGGAGCTCCAGCTGGCGGCCGAGCCGGGCGCGAACCGCCGCTTCACCGCTCCGCCCCGCCGCGTGCTGCGCCACCACGTGACCATGCTGCTGCGGCAGGCCGTCCCCGAAGCGGACTGCGAGCTCCTGTCGCACACCCTGATGGGCCAGCTCGACCCGGCCCTGATCCACCACCTGACCGTGCAGTGCGGGATGCCGCTCGCCCGTCTGGAGGACGCGTGGGCCGACCTGGTGGACCGGGTGACGGGCGAGGCTCCGGCCCGCTGAGGCAGCCGCGCGGATCGCCGTGACCGCTCACGGCAGCCTCACGGATCGCCGTGACCGCTCACGGCATCCTCACAACTCCCCCGCCCGAAGGGCGCATTGAGGCTTCTGCCAAGATGCCGTACGTCATGGTGCAGATACCGAAAACGCCCGCGCCCCCGTCCCCCGCACCGTTGCGCTCCGTACCCACGAGCGCCGATGTGGCCCGCCTGGCCGGCGTCTCGCGCGCGACCGTCTCCTACGTCCTCAACAACACCAGCGCCGTACGGATCAGCGAGCCCACCCGCCGCCGGGTCCACGACGCCGCGAAGGAACTCGGGTACGTGCCGCACGCGGCGGCCCGCAGCCTGCGCGCCGGACACAGCCGGATGGTGCTGATCCCCGCGCCGACCTTCCCCGTCGGCCCGCTCTACAGCCGGTTCCTCACCGACCTGCAGGGCGCGCTCGGCGGCATGGACTACACGGTCGTGCAGTACGGCACCGGCGGCCCGCACGGCGACGAAGCCGCCCGCGCCTGGGCCGAGTTGCGGCCCGTGGCCGTCCTCATGCCCGGTTCCGGGCTCGGCCCGCGCGGGGTCGCGGTGCTCAAGCGCTCGGGGGCACGGGTGGTCGTCACCCTCGGCCCGGAGACCATCGAGGGCGCGCACGCCCTGCTCATGGACCACGACGTCGTCGGCCACAGCGCGGGCGCACACCTCTACGACCGCGGCAGACGCCGGATCGGCGTCGTCGTCCCGCAGGAGCCCGGCCTGGAGGCGTTCTCCGCGCCTCGGCTGGACGGTGTGCGCCAGTCCGTGCGGGGCACCGACGCCACCGTGACCGAACTGCCCCTCGCCTACGACGAGGAGGACGCCGCCCGCCTCGCCGCCCGCTGGCGGAGCCTCGGGCTCGACGCCGTGTTCACCTACAACGACGAGTACGCGATGCTGCTGATGCGGGCCTTGCAGGACGAGGGCATCCGCATCCCCGAGGAGACGGCCGTGATCGGCGCCGACGACCTGATGCTCGGCCGGCTGCTGCGGCCGCGGCTGAGCACGGTCCGTCTGCGGCTGCCCTCCGGCCGCGAACTCGCCGAACTGGTCGACCGCGCGGTGCGCAAGCCCGGCTCCGAACCCGAGACGCACAAGGTGATGGGCGCCACGGTGCTGCACCGCGAGTCCAGTTGAACCGGCCGCCGCCGGGCGGTGAGCCGGCACGGCACAACTCCCCGGCGGACGACCGGATCTGACGGGCCGATGGCGGGACACTCGGTCCGGGCAGCGCCCCGCGGCACGGCTAGGATGTTGCACGCTCAACAAAATGGGGACGCGTCGGAACACGGGCCGCGGCACACACGTCCGCGCCCGGCCGGGGCGTCGTCCCGCCATGTGACCGCCGAACCGGCCACGCACGCAGGGGACTTGCGCTCATCCCCGTCAGCCGGTGACCGATCGATCGGAGAGCCGTCATGCCGTTGCTCGACACCAGGACCTGGCAGCCGCGCACCCTCACGGGGCCGGGGTGCACCGTCACCGAGCCCGCCACCGGCCAAGCCCTCGGCCCCCTCACCCTCGCCACCCCCGAGGACGTCGTGGCCGCCGCGGCCGACGCCGCCACCGCCCAGCGTGAGTGGGCGCGCGCCCCGCACTTCACCCGCGCGGCCGTCCTGCGCAAGGCGGGCGACCTGTTCACGGCGCACGCCGCCGAACTGCGCGAGTGGCTCGTCCGCGAGTCCGGCTCCGTCCCCGGCAAGGCCGACTTCGAACTGCACGTCGCCGCGCAGGAGTGCTACGAGGCCGCCGCGCTCGCCTCCCGCCCGGCCGGGCAGGTCCTGCCCAGCGAGGCGCCGCGCCTGTCGTACACGCGTCGCGTACCGGCCGGCGTGGTGGGCGTGATCTCCCCGTTCAACGCCCCGCTGATCCTGTCCATACGCTCCGTCGCCCCGGCCCTCGCCCTGGGCAACGCGGTCCTCCTGAAGCCCGACCCGCGCACCGCCGTCTGCGGAGGACTGTCCCTCGCCGCGGTGTTCGCCGCCGCGGGCCTGCCGCAGGACCTGCTGCACGTGCTCCCCGGCGGCCCGGACGCCGGACAGGCCCTGGTCGCCGACCCGCGCGTGCCGATCATCTCCTTCACCGGCTCCACCGCCGCGGGACGGGCCGTGGGCGAGGCGGCCGGCCGTCACCTGAAGCGGGCCCACCTCGAACTGGGCGGCAACTCGGCCATGATCGTGCTGGAGGACGCCGACCTCGACGCGGTGATCTCCACGGCCGCCTGGGGCTCGTTCTTCCACCAGGGCCAGATCTGCATGACGACCGGACGCCACCTGGTGCACGCGTCGCTGTACGACGAGTACGTCGAGCGGCTGGCCGCCAAGGCCGACTCGCTCGCGGTCGGCGACCCGTACCGCGGCCAGGTCCACCTGGGGCCGATCATCGACTCCGGCCAGCTCGCCAAGATCAACGGCCTGGTCGAGTCCAGCAAGGCCGCGGGCGCCAAGCTCGCCGCGGGCGGCACGTACGACCGGCTCTTCTACCGGCCCACGGTCCTCGCCCACGTCGGCGACCATACCCCGGCGTACGCGGAGGAGGTCTTCGGCCCCGTGGCCCCCGTACGCTCCTTCAGCACCGCCGACGAGGCGGCGGCCCTGGCCGCGCGGAGCCCCTACGGCCTCTCCCTGGGCATCGTCACCAGGGACCCGGCCCGTGGCCTGGACCTCGCCGAACGCATCCCCACCGGCATCGTCCACATCAACGACCAGACCGTGAACGACGAGGCCGTGGCGCCCTTCGGCGGAGTGGCCGCCTCCGGCACCGGCGCCCGCTTCGGCGGCGAGGCCAACCTCGAGGCCTTCACCGAGCTGCGCTGGACGACGGTACGCGGAGACGTGGCTCCGTACCCCTTCTAGAGATCACCGTCCCTGTCCAGGTGTCCGCACGCCTTGCGTGGGCCCGGCTGCCGGGCCCCGGGCGGGTCACTCGGCCGGCTGCTGGGCCTGCTGCTCGGCGATCGCCTTGCGGACCTCCTCCATGTCCAGGTTCCGGGCCTGTCCGATGACGTCCGTCAGGGCGGCCTCGGGCAGGGCGCCCGGCTGGGCGAACACGGCGACCTGGTCGCGGACGATCATCAGCGTGGGAATCGACTGGATGCCGAAGGCCGCGGCCAGCTCGGGCTGCGCCTCGGTGTCCACCTTGCCGAACACCAGGTCCGGGTTCTCCTCGGCCGCCTTCTCGTAAACCGGTGCGAACTGCTTGCACGGCCCGCACCAGGACGCCCAGAAGTCGATCAGGACGAACTCGTTGTCCGTGACCGTCTGGTCGAAGTTCTCCTTGGTGAGCTCCACGGTGCTGCTCATGGCGTAAATCCCTCTTCCTGGTGTGGGTCAAGCCGTCGGCACAACACGGCCGACCTGGTAGGTATTCCGCGCCCCTACCCGTGTGGCCAGGGCGCACACCACCCACCAGACTGACCCCATGACGGAAACGGAAACCAACGCGTACGACGTCGTGGTGCTCGGGGCCGGGCCCGTGGGGGAGAACGTCGCCGACCGCACCCGCGCGGCCGGCCTGACCACCGCGGTCGTGGAGAGCGAGCTGGTCGGCGGTGAGTGCTCCTACTGGGCGTGCGTTCCCAGCAAAGCCCTGCTGCGACCGGTCATCGCCCGCGCCGACGCCCGCCGCGTGCCCGGCCTGAGCCAGTCGGTGCAGGGCCCCCTCGACGCCTCCGCGGTCCTCGCCCACCGCGACTACTACACCTCCCACTGGAAGGACGACGGCCAGGTCGGGTGGCTCGACTCCATCGGCGCAGACCTGTACCGCGGCCACGGACGGCTCACCGGCCCCCGAACGGTGACGGTCACCGGCCCGGACGGCGACGAGCGCGTCCTGACCGCCCGGCACGCCGTCGCCGTCTGCACCGGCAGCCGCGCGGCCCTGCCCGGCCTGCCCGGGCTCGACACCGTCAAGCCGTGGACCAGCCGGGAGGCCACCAGCTCAGCGAGCGTGCCCGGCCGGCTGATCGTGGTCGGCGGCGGCGTCGTAGCCACCGAGATGGCCACCGTCTGGCAGGCCCTCGGTGCGCAGGTCACCCTGCTGGTCCGCGGCAAGGGCCTGCTTCCCCGGATGGAGCCGTTCGCCGGAGAACTCGTGGCCGAGGCGCTCACCGAGGCAGGCGCGGACGTCCGTACCGGAACCTCGGTGGAGTCGGTGACCCGCGAGAACGGCACGGTCGTCGCCGTCACCGACAAGGGCGACCGCGTCGAGGGCGACGAGATCCTCTTCGCCACCGGCCGCGCGCCGCGCACCGACGACATCGGCCTGGAGACGATCGGCCTCGACCCCGGCTCCTGGCTGCCGGTCGACGACAGCCTCCGCGTCACCGGCCACGACTGGCTCTACGCCGTCGGCGACGTCAACCACCGCGCCCTGCTCACCCACCAGGGCAAGTACCAGGCCCGCATCGCGGGCGCCGCCATCGCCGCCCGGGCCACCGGGGAGACCCTCCTGGCCGAGCCGTGGGGCGCCCACGCCGCCACCGCCGACCAGGCAGCCGTCCCCCAGGTCGTCTTCACCGACCCCGAGGCGACCGCGGTGGGCCTGTCCCTGGCCGAAGCGGAACAGGCGGGGTACCGGGTGCGGGCCGTCGACGTCGATCTGTCCGCCGCCTCCGGCGCGGGCCTGTACGCCGACGGCTACAAGGGCCGTGCCCGCATGGTCGTCGACCTCGAGGACGAGATCCTGCGCGGCGTGACCCTCGTCGGCCCGGGCGTCGGCGAACTCATCCACTCCGCGACCGTCGCCGTCGCCGGCCAGGTCCCGGTCAGCCGCCTGTGGCACGCGGTCCCCTCGTTCCCGACGATCAGCGAGGTGTGGCTGCGGCTGCTGGAGGCATACCGGGATTCCTGACCTCCGCTTCCTCCGGCCCCGAGCGGTCCCGTTCCTCCGGCCCCGAGCGGTCCCGCCACACGCGGGACCGCCTCGGCCGGACGAGCACGACGCGCCACGCGGCCACGAGGTCAGGCGTGAGCGGGCAGTCGGGGCGTAGACAGGGGGGCCACGGTAACGCCAGGCGCCGCACCGGGCGCCTGGGGTTTTTCCGTGCCTCAGGGCATCTCGAAGCCGAGGGCCCGCGCGGCCTCCTCCGGCCTCGGCTGGGCCCAGCGCTCCGTCACCGCAAGGTTGGACGAGAGCGAACGCGACTCGGCCCGGTCCAGATACAGCACACCGTCGAGGTGATCCGTCTCGTGCTGCACGATCCGTGCCGGCCAGCCCGTGAACACCTCGTCCAGCTCGCGCCCGTGCTCGTCCTGGCCGGTCAGCCGCACCTCGGCAGGCCGCGCCACCACCGCCTGCCACCCCGGCACACTGAGACAGCCCTCGAAGAACGCGGCCCGCGCGCCGCCGACGGGCGCGTAGACCGGATTGACCAGCACCCGGAACGGCAACGGCACCCGGCCGCGCGCGATCCGCACCTCCTCCGGCACGGGGGCCGGATCCTCGATCACCGCGATCCTGAGCGGCACACCCACCTGCGGCGCCGCCAGCCCCACGCCGGGCGCCGCGCGCATGGTGAGCCGCAGGGCCTCGACGAACCGGGCCAGCAGCGCGGGCGCCAGCTGACCGTCGTAGGGCTCGGTGCCTCGCCGCAGCACCGGATCGCCGGCCGCGACGATGGGCAACGGGCCACCGACGGCCAGGAGTTGCTCGACCCGCTCGGCCAGAGGTGCGCGCTCGCTCGGAGTTCCCATCGCGTCAGGATGACACGGCACCCCCACCCCCAGCGTGACGCACGTCACACCGACCTGCCGGGAACTGGACGCCCCGCCGCCCCGACTACTGCACCGCAACGGCCGCCGCCCAGTGCGGCGGCCACGGAGACGTCCCCCGGAGAAACCCGCCGATGACCACCGCTCCCTCGACCACGACGGACGAGGCCCCGCAAGACCCCGCCCCGGCACCGTCGAAGAGCAGCTGGGCCCCGCTGCGTCCGCTCGTGCTCCGCCTGCACTTCTACGCCGGGGTGCTGGTGGCGCCGTTCCTCCTCGTCGCCGCCGTCACCGGCCTGCTCTACGCCGCCTCCTTCCAGGCCGAGAAGGTCGTGTACGACCACGAACTGACGGTCCCCGCCGGCGAGCGGAAGCTGCCGATCAGTGAGCAGGTGGCCGCCGCCCGCAAGGCGCACCCCGAGGGCACGGTCTCGGCCGTACGCCCCTCACCCGAGGCCGACGCGACGACGCGCGTGATGCTGTCCGGCGTCCCCGGCGTCGGCGAGGGCCACACACTCGCGGTCTTCGTCGATCCGTACACCGCGAAGGTGCGCGGCTCCCTCGAACAGTACGGCTCGACCGGCGCGCTGCCGTTGCGCACCTGGATCGACGAGTTCCACCGGGACCTGCACCTGGGCGAATCGGGCCGGTTGTACAGCGAGCTGGCGGCCAGCTGGCTGTGGGTGATCTCGGCCGGTGGCCTGGTGCTGTGGTTCTCCCGCCGCCGTGCGCTGCGCAAGGTGCGGGGGACGAGCGGGCGTCGCCGCACGCTCGGACTGCACGGCACGGTCGGCGTGTGGACGGCGGCCGGGTTCCTCTTCCTCTCGGCGACCGGCCTGACCTGGTCGGCCTACGCCGGGGCCAACATCGACGAGCTGCGGACCTCCCTGGGCCAGGCCACCCCGTCGGTGTCGGCGGCAGCGGGCGGTGAGCACGCCGGCCACGGCTCCGCCGCCGGGCAGGCGGGAGACGCCGCGCACGGTGTCGGCCTCGACAAGGTTCTGGCGGCGGCACGCGCGGAGGGCCTCGGCGACCCGGTGGAGATCGTGCCGCCCGCCGACGCGGAGTCCGCGTACGTCGTCAAGCAGGTGGAGCGCAGCTGGCCCGAGAAGCAGGACTCCGTCGCGATCGACCCGGCCGACGGCGAGGTCACCGACGTCCTGCGGTTCGCCGACTACCCGGTGCTCGCCAAGCTCACCCGCTGGGGCATCGACCTGCACACCGGCGTCCTGTTCGGCCTGGCCAACCAGATCGCCCTGATGCTGCTCGCGACCGGCCTCGTGCTGCTGATCGTGTGGGGCTACCGCATGTGGTGGCAGCGCGGCCGGGGCACCGCCTTCGGCAGGCCGATCCCGCGCGGCGCCTGGCAGCAGGTGCCGCCTCAGATCCTGGTCCCGCTGCTGGCCGGCGTCGCCGTACTCGGTTACTTCCTGCCCCTGTTCGGCATCCCGCTGGCGGCCTTCCTAGCGGTGGACATCCTGCTGGGCGAGATCGCCTACCGGCGGGGGAAGCGGTCGTACGGATCCGGGACTCCGGCCCGCTAGCGAACCCCCGTCGACGCACAGGTGCCCGGCTCCGTGTGGAGCCGGGCACCTGTCTGCCACGGCGGTCAGTGCTGTTCGAAGTCCCCCGCGAGCGCGGAGGCGATCCGCAGATGCGACTCGGCCTCCTCGTGCCGGTTCTGCCGCTGGAGCGTGCGGCCCAGCATCAGCCGGGCGTAGTGCTCGACCGGATCCCGCTCGACGATCGTCCGCAACTCGGTCTCCGCGCGCCGCAGTTGGGCGGAGTGGTAGTAGGAGCGGGCCAGCAGCAGCCGCGGCCCGGTCTGCTCGGGCACCTCCTCGACCAGCGCGACCAGGACGCGCGCGGCGGCGGCGTAGTCCTTGGCGTCGAAGAACATCCGCGCGCGCTCCCAGCGCTCCGCCGGAGTGCCGTGCGCGTAGTAGTTCGTGTCGTGGGGCGTGTCGTAGGTCGTGTTCACTCGGGGCCTCCTTCGAGGCCGACAACCGAACCCGTTGGTTCAATATTCCACTACTTGGTCAGGGAGGTCAGCTCGGCGTTCGCACGCTCGGTGATCAGAGCCAGCACCCGTCCGGCGACGGCCAGGTCCTCCTCCGGGATGCCGGCGTAGATCCGGGCGGTGAACGGCGCCGCCTCCCCGGCCGTCCGGGTGTACAGCTCCCGCCCGGCGTCCGTGATCCGCACGCGCGACACGTCCTCCGGTGCCAGCAGCTCCGCGGTGATCAGCTGGTCGATCACCTCGTGCGCCTCGGCCCCGTCGGTCTTCAGCGCCCCGACGACACCGTCGACGATCTGCCCGCGCTCGACCGGCCCGTCGGCCGTCGCGGCGAGCCGGAGGGTGACGGACTGCTGGAAGGTGACGTCGTGCCGGGCCAGTACGTTCTCCAGGACCGCCCGGCCGGCGTAGTGGGCCAGGGCGATGACGCGCGGATCGACCAGGGGAGTGGTGGTGGTCATGGCTGCTCCGTCTCGTTCTCGCGGGAAGGGTCAAGAGGTGCGTCGAGCAGGGCCGTCAGGTCGCGTGTGAACTCCTGCGCCCGCGCGCCGTCGAGACCGCCGAGCGGCTCCATGAGCTGCTGGAGGAGCCCCCGGACGACCTTGATCGCCCGCTCGGTGACCTCGCGGCCCTGTTCGGTCAGGGCGAGCTGCACCGCGCGCGGGTCGCGGGGATCCCGGGTGCGTTCCAGGAGGCCGGCGGACTCCAGCGCGCGGGCGAGTTTCGACACGTAGAGCGGCTCGAGTCCGGTGCGGTCGGCGAGGCGGCGCTGACTCGGCCGTTCGCCGGAGTGCTGCATGCCGTGCAGCGAGGCCACGAGTGAGTACTGCGCGTGGGTCAGCCCCAGCGGGGCGACGGCCCGGTCGACCGCCACCCGCCACTTCATCGACAGCCGCCACACCAGGAAACCGGGCGTCGGCCCTTCGGAACCTCTGCTCATGCCCGATACAGTACATGGCTACTATGTACATGGCTACTGTTTTCCTCGAGGACGAGGACGCCTGCGCACGGCACGAAGGACGCACTGACGCGAGGCCTTCCGCCGGGCTAGGTTGTGCGCCATGAGCAATCTTGAGCGCGATGCGGCACCCGCCCTGTGCGGTGGCCGCGGCTTCGTCGTCGCGGAGCCGGTGCGTGAACTCCTCAGTCCTCGCCAGGTCAAACTGGGCGAGTCCAGCGAGGTCCGCAGGCTGCTGCCCAACCTGGGCCGCCGTATGGTCGGGGCCTGGTGCTTCGTCGACCACTACGGGCCCGACGACATCGCCGACGAGCCCGGCATGCAGGTGCCGCCGCACCCCCACATGGGTCTGCAGACGGTGAGCTGGCTGCACGAGGGGGAGGTGCTGCACCGCGACTCCACCGGCAGCCTCCAGACGATCCGCCCGCGCGAACTGGGCCTGATGACCTCCGGCCGGGCGATCAGCCACTCCGAGGAGAGCCCGCGCTCGCACGCCCGTTTCCTGCACGGCGCGCAACTGTGGGTCGCCCTCCCGGACGGTCACCGCCACACCGAGCCGCGCTTCGAACACCACGCCGACCTGCCGACCGTCACGGCACCCGGCCTCAAGGCCACCCTGATCCTCGGTGACCTCGACGGCGCGACCTCGCCCGGCACGGCGTACACCCCGATCGTCGGAGCCGACCTCGCCCTCACCCGAGGCGCGGACGTACGTCTCCCCCTGGAACCGGACTTCGAGTACGCGGCCCTGTCCATGTCCGGCGAGGCCCACGTGGACGGCGTCCCGGTCCTGCCCGGCTCGATGCTCTACCTCGGCTGCGGCCGCACCGAACTCCCGCTCCGGGCGGAGTCGGACGCGGGCCTGATGCTCCTGGGCGGCGAACCGTTCGAGGAGGAACTGATCATGTTCTGGAACTGGATCGGACGGTCGCAGGAGGAGATCGAGCAGGCCCGTCACGACTGGATGGAAGGATCCCGGTTCGGGGAGGTGAAGGGGTACGACGGGGCTCCACTGCCCGCACCGGAACTGCCGCCGGTGCCGTTGAAACCGCGGGGAAGGGTGCGCTGACCTGCGGAAACGCGTCAGCATTGGTGGCCGCGGGGCAGAAGACGGTCGAGCCATTCTCGCTGTCTTCCACCTGCTTGCCGGAAGGCGTCCAAACAGCCGACTGGCCCAGGCCGGTGCGGTTGGCGATTCCACGGTGTGGCTGTCTGTGGGCGGCTGTGGCAGGACTCTTGATGACCTAATGCTGACTTTGCTGACGCCTTGTCAGGCTGGGATGCGAGGTCCTTTTCCCAGGTTCTGCGCATGTGTAGGCGTTTGCAGATCCGGTGGTGTCCGGACCTATGCTGACCCTGATGGCGGTCGAGTCAGGCGTTACGGAGGGACGGCGTCGCTCGCACTGCTGCCTTGTGGGGATGCCACACATCTCCGATGTCAGGCTGTGTGGCTGGCCAGGGGGTCGGATACGAGTCCTGCTCGCTGTTTCGCCAGCCGCTTCCCGACGCTCATCCCGCGCCTCCGGCGGTGCGCACCCGCTCTTCGGGGCAGGGCACCTCAGGAGAGCCCCGAGACCCGGAACAGCTCGTGCATGGTCTCGGCGTCGATGCGGTGGCCCAGTCGTTCCACGAGTTCGACACAGGCGTCCGCCGTTCCTTGGAGCATGCACCCTGCGCCACGGAGCGCAGGGTGTTGTCGCGGCGGTGCGCCAGCGCCCGGATGGTGCCGAAACCCGGCTATGACGGTCTCCAGGACCGGGTCCTGAGTACGGCGGCGGATCAGGGCGATCACCGCGGCCCCGATCACCGTGCCGCCGTCGGCGAGCACCAGGAACTCGCGGCCGACGGCACCCAGTTCGCAGCAGCCGACGCCACGGCGACACCCGCCGCGACCCGGACCAGCACCAGCGACGTCGCGTCGTTGAACAGACTCTCCGCCTGCACCAGTACCTGAACACCGGGGGGCAGAGCGAGCCGTCGGCCCGGCGCGGTCACCGCCACCGGGTCGGTGCTGGCCAGCACCGCGCCCAGCACGAACGCCATCTGCTCCTCTGCCGCACGCGATTCCACCATCGGCTCATGTACGCCTGGGTGCTGGGTACCGACTCGGGAGGTCGCGTACTCGGTGATCGTTGCGCCGACGTCAGGGCGGTGGCTGTTGCGGCCGTTTAGGTCGTCAGACAGGGAAGGACATGGGGAGATGAGCGATACCGGCCGGCCGATGATGCCGGAGGTGGTGGACAGTCCAGCTCTGCGGACACACCCGACGGGCAAGGTCGCGCGCTGGCTGCTGCGTCATCAGGTGCAGCCGGTGGGGCCGGCGGCCGATAAGGGGCATGGCGAGGCGCATCCATGGTGGAAGGTGATGTGCCTGACCGGGGTCGACTACTTCTCCAGTCTGGCTTATGTGCCGGCGATCGCTGCTCTGGCCGCGGGGGCCGTTTCGCCTCTGGCGACGCTGCTGATCGTGGCATTGACACTGCTGGGGATGCTGCCGATGTACCGGAAGGTGGCCAAGCAAAGTCCGCATGGCGCGGGCTCGGTGGCCATGCTGGAGGATCTTCTGCCGTTCTGGTGGGGCAAGCTGTTCGTCCTGGTCCTGCTCGGGTTCGTGGCGACCTCGTGGATCATCACCATCACGTTGTCCACGGCGGACGCATCTGTGCACGTGATGGAGAACCCTTTCTTCCCCTCGGTACTCCACGGCCACGAGGTCGCCCTGACCGTGACGCTGCTGCTGGTCCTGGGAGGCGTCTTCCTCCTCGGGTTCAGTGAGGCGGTCAGTGTCGCCATTCCCCTTGTCGCCGTGTTCCTTGCGCTCAACGCGATCGTCATCGCCGTCGGCCTGGTCCATGTCTTCACGACGGACGGCGCACTGGCGGCATGGACCGACGCGCTCGTCGACGGTGGAAGCGGCTTCGGTGACCTCGCCGGTCCAGCGCTGCTCGCTTTCCCTCTGCTGGTGCTGGGCTTGTCGGGCTTCGAGACCGGCGTGAGCATGATGCCCCTCGTAGCGGCCGACGGCGCCGACGCCGAACAGCAGCTGCGCTCGCGGATCCGCAATGCCCGCAGGCTTCTGACCACGGCTGCTGTGATCATGAGCGTCTACCTGCTGGCCGCCAGCTTCGCGACCACTGTCCTCATTCCGGAGAAGGAGTTCGAGCCGGGGGGCGCCGCCAATGGCAGGGCGCTGGCCTGGCTTGCCCACGAACACGTCGGTGAGGCCTTCGGCACCGCCTACGACATCAGCACCATCCTCATCCTGTGGTTCGCCGGTGCTTCGGCGATGGCAGGGCTGATCAACATCGTTCCCCGCTACCTTCCCGGCTACGGCATGGCCCCCGAGTGGGGACGCGCGGTGCGACCGGTTGTTCTCGTCTACACGGCACTGTGCATTCTGATCACCATTGCCTTCGACGCGGACGTCGATGCCCAGGCCGGTGCCTACGCCACCGGAATTCTCGCAATGATGGTTTCCGGCGCCTTCGCCGTGACCGTCTTCATGGCACGCAACCGTCGGCGCCTGAGTACGGTCGGCTTCGGCCTGCTCACCGCGGTCCTGCTCTATGCCTTGGTGGCCAACATCGTCGACAAGCCCGACGGCATCGCCATCTCCGGCTTCTTCATTCTGGGCATCATCATCGTGTCGCTGATATCCCGCGTCTCCCGCACGACCGAACTGCGGGCCGACCGTTTGGTCTTCGATCAGGCCGCCCGCCGGTTCATCGCCGACACCCTCGCCCACGACAACTCCATCAACATCATCGCCAACCGCCGCCAGGCCGGCGACGAAGCCGAGTACTCCGCCAAGGAACGCGAGCAACGCGGCACCAACCCCGTGCCGGGCCCCGCTGACGTGCTCTTCCTGGAGATCGACGTCGTCGACCCGTCCGACTTCAGCGAAACCCTCACCGTCCACGGTGTCGAAGTTGGCGGCTACCGTGTCCTGCGCGCCGAGGCACCAGCCGCGCCCAACGCCATCGCCGCCATCCTTCTCGCCCTGCGTGACGCCACCGGGGTGCAGCCGCACTGCTATTTCGCCTGGGCCGAAGGCAGCCCGCTGAAGCACATGTTCCGCTACTTCCTCCTGGGGCGAGGTGACACGGCTCCGGTCACCCGCGAGATCATCCGTGGCAATGAACCCGATCCCGACCGCCGCCCCGGCATCCACGTCGGCGGCTGAGCTCGTCACCTTCGCCCGAGTGCGGTGCATCGAATGGAAGAAAGCAGGCGCGATGACGTCCTCCATACTTGAGGGCAGCCTTGCCGGAGCCCAGGACACACTCGCCCAGCTGGATGCCGGACGCGCCCGCCAAAGCGCCGCCGTGGACCTCGCCATCCCAACCTTCCGCGACATCGCCGGCCGGGGCGGCGCTTCACCTGGCTGACACGTCCTCGGTCTGGGCCGGTCGGGTGGCGGTCACGCAGGTTCGCGGCCCAGGAGTGTGGCACGGCGGTAGTACTCGTACAGTCCGTCGAAGACCGGCTTGGTGACGGCCATGGTGTGCTCGTCGTCGCCGATCATGGACAGGCCGCGCAGAATGACGTCGAGGCCGGGGGCTTCGGGGGCGTCGAAGAGTTCGTCGTCAAGGTCGGCCTCATGGACGATCTCGGCGATGCGCTTGAGGGCGGGGTCGGCGATGAGGTCGTAGCGGCGCACGATGGTCTCGAAGCTGCATTCGCCGTGGTGGTGGCCGAGTTCGACGCCTCGCATGTCGAAGGGGGTGGCGTCGGCGGGGACTTCGGCCCGATCGGCGACGAAGACGAACTCGGCGTCGGCGTCGACGAAGCGGCGGATCAGCCAGGCGCAGGCGGCGCGGTCGATATGGATGCCGGCGCGGGTGGCCCACTTCATGCGGGGTGCTCCTCGGGTGCGGGGGCTGTGTTGGCGGGGTGCAGGGCGGCCACCGCGGCTTCGGCTGTGCGGCGTTGCGGTGGCGGGAAGTAGTCGCGGCGGTTGATGCGGCGCAGTTCGGCACGGAGTCGGCGCAGGGTGCGCTGCCGTTCGTCGTCCTCCTGGTGGCGGGCCTGTTCGGCCTGGGCGCGGACCTGGTCGTACTCGGCGGCGCGGGCGTCGGCCATGGCCTGCGCGAGCCTGCGTTCCTCGGCGAGGGCGGCCGGGTGGGCGATCCACAAGGTGGCGATGCCGCCGAAGTCGGTGACCTCCTCGGCGATCCACTCCAGTTGCTCGCGGGTGCGGGTGTCGGCGGGCAGCGCGATCAAGCCGTCACTGATCTGGGCCACGCCGAGGCGCTTGAGCTTGCGCCAGACGGTGATGCGCGGAGTCGAGGGCTCGCGCGGCAGACGGTAAGACAGCAAGACCCACTGGCCCGGGCCGCCGGGCGAAGCCGGGGACGGCTGTTTGTCGTCGGTCACGCGGGCATTCCCCGGTGGCGCTGGTTTCGCATCATCACGAGGGTACGGGGCGCACACAGAGCGGCCGTGGCCGACAGCCGCAACAAACTCTTCATGCGCACAGGAACCGCGCTCCCTTCCACGGCGCCACATCATGAGGTAACCATGGTTGCACTTTACGCATCAGGGACGGAGACCTCCGCGGATGACCGCCACCGACCAACCGGCCCCGCACCAGCCACAGGCCGATCCCGACCGCGGCGATCTCATACCCTTCTACCAGGCGCTTCGGGCCTGGTTCGCGATCTCCCTGCAGACCTTCGGCGGCCCGGCCGGACAGATCGCCGTGATGCAGAGGGCCCTGGTGGAGGAGAAACGCTGGATCGGCCAGCAACGGTTCAACCACGCGCTCAGCTACTGCATGCTGCTGCCCGGCCCGGAGGCCCAACAGCTCGCGATCTACACCGGCTGGCTGCTCAACGGCACCCGCGGCGGTCTGGCCGCCGGCACGCTGTTCGTCCTGCCAGGCGTCGTGGCGCTGCTCGCACTGTCCGCGCTGTACGTCGGCTTCGGCACGACCGCCGCGGTCACCGGCCTGTTCGCCGGGCTCGCTCCCGCCGTGGTCGCCATCGTCGCCCAGGCGGTGTGGCGGGTCGGCCGCCGCTCACTCACTCACCCACTGCTGGTGGGCCTCGCGGTGGCCTCTTTCGCGGCGCTGGCCGTCTTCCAGGTGCCGTTCCCGGTGGTGATCGTCGCCGCCGGTGCGGCCGGGTGGCTGATCGCCCGCCGGCGGCCCGGCGTGTTCAAGCCGGCAACGCACGGCTCGGGCGACGGCGGCCCAGCACCGCTGATCCCCGACGACGCGCTGCACCGCGAACGTCCCAGTCGCCGCCGTGCGGTGCGCATCCTGCTGATCGGCCTCCTGCTGTGGGCCGCCCCGGTCGCCGCCGTCGCCGTCCTCACCGGCACAGGGAGCGTGTTCACCACCCAGGGCCTGTTCTTCTCCGGCACCGCCCTGGTCACCTTCGGCGGCGCCTACGCGGTCCTCGCCTACGTCGCCCAACAGGCCGTGCAGACCTATGGCTGGCTCAGCGCCGGAGAGATGGTGCGCGGCCTGGCGCTGGCCGAGACCACACCCGGGCCGCTGATCATGGTGGTGCAGTTCGTCGCGTTCCTCGGCGCCTACCGAGACCCCGGATCGCTCGACCCGTGGGTAGCGGCACTGCTGGGCGCACTGCTGACCACCTGGGTCACCTTCGTACCCTGCTTCCTGTTCATCTTCCTGGGCGCCCCCTACATCGAGCGCCTGCGCGGAAACCGGCACGTCTCCGCCGCGCTCAGCGGCATCACCGCGGCCGTCGTCGGCGTCATCGCCAACCTCGCGCTGTACTTCGCCGAGCACACCCTCTTCACCACAGTCGACGACCACACGTTCGGCCTGCTGCACTTCGCGGTGCCCGACTTCGCCACCTTCCGCCCCATCGCCCTCGGCATCGCGCTCGTCGCCATCACCCTGATCTTCAAGGCGCGATGGAGCGTCCTGCGCACGCTCGGCATCTGCGCGGGCCTGGGCCTGGCCGCTGCCCTCGTCGGTGCGTCTGGCATCTGAGATCGACTTCCGAACACAGGCACATAAGCCGGCTGAGGCATCCCGCAGCTGCGGAAGCACACACGATGGGGCAAGCGCGAGGCGTCGACCGCAGTCGACGTCGGTCACGACGGTCCTCCCGCCACGGAGGACGTTTCGCCCACACGGGCGCGCAGTGCGCGCCGGACGTCGTCGGAACCCAGAATGTCGCGGTCCACCGCTTCCACGTCCGCCCCGCACGGCCGGTCGTCGTCCAGGCGGGGCACGATCTCCCGGATCGCGCGGTGGAGGAATCGAGGTCCTCGTCCCAGGGCGGACGGTGCGGCCAGATCCACGGCCTGGGCAGCGACCAAGGCCTCCACGGCGAGCACCTGCCGTAGCCGGATGAGGATCGTGGCCAGCCGCCGTGTCCCGAGCGCCGCATTGGTCGAGTCGTCCTCCACGGCGTCCGCGCCATGGCGGGCGTCGGTGCACACGGGTACGGACAGCATGCGGATCTCGGCGACGAGTGCCTGCGCCGTCTTGGCCAGCGGTGCGAAGCCCGAGCGCTCCGGACCGTAGGGCGAGAGGTTCGCGGGCAGTCCGCTGACGGCGGGGTCGAGCAGCCGTCGCATCCGCTCGGCGGAGAGCGACGCGGTCTGCGTCAGGGCCAGCGCGAGGGCGTCGAAGGCGAGGGCCAGGGCCGGGGTGTGGAAATTGCCTGAGGACAGGATCTCGCCGGTGTCGGGCAGTACCACCGGATTGTCGCCGCAGCCGTTGAGTTCCGGTCGCAGCGCTGCGTCGGCGAAGTCCAGCGCGGCGTGCAGCGCCCCGTGCACCTGGGCCGCGCAGCGCAGGCTGACGGGGTCCTGGACCCGTCGCGCGTGCCGGGAATCGCCCAGGTCGCCACCGTCCAGCAGAGCGAGCAGCTCACCCGCCGCGCGGGACTGACCGGGGGCGGGGCGCAGACCCAGTACCCGAGCGTCGAGCGGGCTCGTGTTCGCCCGGAACCCCTCGTAGGTCAGAGCAGTGACCGCCTGGGCCAGCGTGAGGAGTGTGGCCGCCTCGTGCAGGGCCAGGGCCCCCTGTCCGGCTGCCAGGGGGCTCGCGCTGCACAGCACATGTCCGTCTTTCGGGCCCAGTCCGGCAGGACTGAGACCGGCGTGCCGCAGTGCCGTGCCGCCGTCGAGCACCTCACCGGCGAGCTCGGCCCTGCCCTCACCGATGACGACCAGGCCGACATGAGCCATCTGACACAGATCGGAGGCGCCGATCGACCCCACCTCGGGTATCACGGGATGCACCCGCGCGTTGAGCATGGCCACGAGCAGCCGCGGGATCTCCGGTCGTACCCCGCTGCCTCCGCCCGCGATGCCGTTGACGCGGGCGAGGACGGCGGCACGTACGAGGGGGACCGGCAGCGGATCGCCGACCGCGTTGGCCCGTCCCCGGACGGTACGGACGCTGAACACCTCCAGTTCCCGGCGTGGCAGTGCGTACGACGAGCGGGTGCCCAGGCCCGTCGTCAGGCCGTACGTCGGCACCTGGCGGTCGACCACGTCGTCGACGACGGCCCGGTCGCGGGTGAGGCGGGGGAGCACCTCGTCCGCCAGCACGACCTCGGCTCCGTGATGGGCGACGGCGACGACATCGTCGTAGGACAGGGTCTGTCCGTCGACGACGACCCCTGTCATGCGAACCGCAACTTCTGGCCGAGGCCGCGCTCTTCCGCCTTCTTCAGCATGGCCGCGCCCAGCGCGATGTCGGAGAGGGAAAGCCCGCGGTGCCAGAACAGGTTCGTCTCGTCGGCGCTCTCCCGGCCAGGCTTGCTGCCGACGACGATCTCGCCCAACTCGCCGTGCAGATTGACCTCGTCGAGTCTGCCGCTGTCGACATGTGCGCGCAGCGCGCCGAACGGTCCGGCGTGCGCCTGGCCCCAGTCGTCGACGACGATCTTGTCCATGACGTCCGTGAGGGAGAGTTCGACGGCGCTGTTCGTCCCGTAGGGCACGACCAGGGAGCCCGGGGAGATCCACTCGGTCCTCAGCAGCGGCTCCGGGCGCTCCAGCCTGGAGGCCTCCACCACGATGTCCGCGCCTTCCACGCAGCTCTTCCAGTCCTCGGTCACGACGACGGGCTTGCCGAGCTCCCGCTGAAGCCGCTCGGCGAAGGCCTCACGGCTCTCGGGGCGGCGTGAGTGGACGCGGATCTCGGCGAGGTCGAAGATCCGGTCGAGCAGGCGGACGTTCCAGTACGACGTGGCACGGGCGCCGACGTGCCCGAGCACCTTGGCGTCCGGGCGGGCCAGATGGCGTGCCCCCAGCGCGGTGAGGGCACCGGTGCGCATCTCGGTGAGGGCGGTGGCGTCGAGGAGGGCCACCGGCATTCCGGTGCTCGGGTCGAAGAGGTTCAGCAGCGCCATCTCGGACGGCAGGCCCTGCCGGTAGTTGCCCACGTAGTCGCCCACGATCTTGACCCCGGCCAGGGCGAGCGGAGCTATGTAGCCGCGCAGGACGTTGAAGTGGCCGTCGAACGCGGGATCGGGCATGAGGTGGACGCGTGGCTCGATGACCGTCTCCCCGAGGCCCTGGGCCCGCAGCCCGCCCTCGACAGCGTCGAGTATCTCGATGTCGGTCAGCTCGAGCTGTTCGACGTCCGAGGCGTTCAGGAAGGTGAACCAGACCGGTTCCATGAGGGTGTCTCCCTTGCGTTTGAGCTGGCCAATTGTGAGTGGTACATCCCTTGTGGAACGCGGGCATTTCGGACGCTCTTTGCCTGATTTCGTACGAACGTAACGCGGCGTTCACAGTCGGCCATTGACTGCCATTCACTCACTCGAAACTCTGCATAGGCATATGCAGTCAGGTGAGGGGCAGCCTTGATCAAATTCGACGCGGTGAGCATGAGCTATCCAAACGGAACCACGGCCGTGGACGATCTGTCCCTGGAGCTGGCCGAGGGCGGCATCACGGTCCTGGTCGGTCCCTCCGGCTGTGGCAAGACCACGACCCTGCGCATGGTCAACCGCATGGTGGAGCCGACAGCCGGGACGGTGAGCCTGCGCGGCCGGGACATCCGGGAGGTGAATGCCCCTGAGCTGCGCCGTGGCATCGGATACGTGATCCAGCACGCCGGGCTGTTCCCGCACCGGACGATCCTCGACAACATCGCGACGGTGCCGCTGCTGCTCGGCTGGAGCCGGAAGAAGGCGCGGGCGCGTGCGGCGGAACTGCTGGAACTGGTGGGCCTGCCGGCCGAGATGGCGGGGCGCTACCCGAGCCAGCTTTCCGGCGGGCAGCAGCAGCGCGTCGGGGTGGCCAGGGCGCTCGGTGCCGACCCGCCGGTGCTGCTGATGGACGAGCCGTTCAGCGCGGTCGACCCGATCGTGCGAGCGGAATTGCAGGCGGAGTTCATACGGCTGCAAAAGGAGCTGCACAAGACGATCGTGTTCGTCACCCATGACATCGACGTCGCGATCAAACTCGGCGACAACATCGCGGTGTTCCGGACCGGAGGCAAGCTCGCTCAGTTCGACACCCCCGAGCGGCTGCTCGCTCACCCCGCCGACGACTTCGTGGCCGGGTTCGTCGGCCAGGACCGGGGCATCCGCCGACTGTCCTTCGTCAATGCGGCCGAAGTGACCCTCCGCGACAATGCGGTGCTGCCGGCGATCTCTCCCGTGGCACGGGCCAGGGCGGCGGAAGAGCCGTGGGTGCTCGTCGTCGACGACCAGCGGCGACCGCTCGGCTGGGTCGCGGTCGCGGAGCTGCCGGAGAGCGGCACCCTCGCGGACGCGCCTCTCGCGCCGCTCGGCCACACCTTCAGCCTTGCCGGCGACTCGGCGCGGGCCGCCCTCGACTCGGCGCTCCTGTCGCCGTCCCGGCTCGCGGTGGGTGTGGACGCGGACGGCGCGGTCGTCGGAGTCGCGGACGCGCACGAACTGTCCGCCGCGGCAGCCGCCGCCGAGGTGCCCGAAGCGACGGCTGCCGTGGAAGCGGCGCCCGAGGTCACCAAGGGCGGCGGCCCGGAGCCCGGGGTCGCCAAGAGCGAGGACGCGAAGACCGGGGACGCGGCCGGTGCCGGCAGCCCTGGCGGTGGTGAGCGATGAGCGGCGGTGAACCGCTGCTCCGGTGGGACTGGATCGGCGACCACATCGGCGAGCTGGCCGACTACACCGGGGTTCACCTGCGACTCGGCCTGCTACCGGTGCTGTTCGGACTGATCATCTCGGTGCCCCTCGGCATCCTCTGCCACCGCTGGCGGTGGTTGTACGCACCGGTGCTGACCATGGCCAACATCCTGTACTCGATCCCGTCACTGGCCCTGTTCATGATCTTCGTCAAGTACACCGGGCTGACGGAACGCACCGTGATGATCCCGCTGACGCTCTACACGCTCTCGGTCCTGGTGCCCAACGTCGTGGACGGGCTGGCCTCCGTCCCCGAACCGGTCCGCCAGGCGGCCACCGCGCTGGGCTTCGCCCCGGTACGCCGTGTCGTCCAGGTCGAACTGCCGATCGCCGTACCCGTCGTCATCGCCGGCGTACGCGTCGCCGCCGTCTCGTCCATCAGCCTCGTCGCCGTGGGACAGCTGATCGGGCAGGGCGGTCTCGGCTACTACATCACCCGTGGCCTCCAGCTCGACTTCCCGACCCCGATCGTCACCGCGATCGTGCTGATCATGCTGCTGGCGCTCACCACCGACGCGCTGCTGGTCCTGGCGCAGCGGCTGCTGACCCCGTGGTCCCGGAGCAAGGTGACGGCGTCATGAACGATCTCCTGAACCAACTCGGGCTCGTGGGGGACTGGATGACGTCCTCCAAGCAGTGGCACGGAGCGGAAGGAATCCCGCAGCGGCTCCTGGAGCACCTCACCTACAGCGGCCTTTCGCTGCTGTTCGCCGCCCTGATCGGGCTGACACTCGGGCTGCTCGTCGGGCACACCGGCCGCGGGGCGTTCGCCGTGGCCAGTGTCGCCAACCTCGCCCGTGCGATCCCCACCTTCGGCCTGGTGGTCCTCGTCGTCACGCTCGCCGGGCTCAGCACCACCCCGGTACTGGTCGCCCTGGTAGCGCTCGCGATCCCGCCGATCCTCATCAACACCTTCGAGGGAGTCCGGGGCGTGGACCCCGCCACCAGGGACGCCGCGCGCGGGGTCGGCATGACCGAGTGGGAAGTCCTGGTGCGGGTGGAGGTACCGATGGCGCTGCCGCTGATCCTGCTGGGCCTCAGGGTGGCCGCGATCCAGGTCGTGGCCACCGCGACCATCGCGGCCTATCCGGGGCTCGGCGGCCTGGGCCGCTTCATCGTCGACGGGCTCTCCCGCAACGACTACGAACTGGTCATCGGCGGCTCGGCCGTCGTCGTCGTCCTGGCGCTCGTCGTCCAGATCCTGTTCACCGCGCTACGGCGCGTCATCGTCTCGCCGGGCCTCAGGGTCTCGGCGTCCAAGTCCTGAGTCTGTACCGAGCCCCCGGCTCCGAGAAAGGAAACACCCATGAGAGGCATCCACCGCGGCGCCGCCTTCGCTCTGATCGCCGCGCTGTCGCTGACCGCCTGCGGCGGCGGCGACAGCGACGACAACCCGCTGACGGGCAGCGGCGGCGACAGCGGCGACGACAAGTCCATCGTCGTCGGCTCGGCGAACTTCCCCGAGAGCCAGCTGCTCGCCGAGATCTACGCCGAGGCACTGGAGGCCAAGGGCCTGAAGGTGACCCGTAAGTTCGACATCGGGGCCCGTGAGGTCTACTACGACCAGGTCGTCAAGGGAGGCATCCAGGTCTTCCCGGAGTACAACGGCGCCCTGCTGGCGGTGGCGGTCGATAAGAAGAGCACGGCGACCAGCACGGAGGCCATCAACGCCGAGCTGAAGAAGAAGCTCCCGTCGTCGGTGGAGATCCTGGACTCCGCCGAGGCTCAGGACAAGGACTCGGTCACGGTCACCGCCGAGACCGCCAAGAAGTACAACCTCAAGACCATCGCCGACCTGAAGCCGGTCGCGGGGGACTGGGGAATCGGTGCCGGCTCGGAGTTCAAGACCCGTACACAGGGATGGGTCGGTCTGAAGAAGCTCTACGGCGTCGAGTTCGGGAAGTTCCAGCCGCTCGACGCGGGTGCCCAGAGCACTCTGCTGAAGCTGCTGAACTCGGGCAAGGTGCAGGCCGCCAACATCTACACCACCGATCCCGCCATCGTCGGGGACAAGCTGGTGGTGCTGGAGGACCCGAAGAACCTCTTCGCCTCGCAGAACGTCACACCTCTGGTCTACAAGTCCGCGGTCAACGACACGGCCAGAGCGGCGCTCAACGGCGTCTCGGCCAAGCTCACCACCGAGGACCTGCTGGGCATGATGAAGAAGCTCGTCAACGACAAGGAGGACACCGGCACCGTCGCCAAGGAGTGGTTGACGAAGGCCGGCCTCGCGACCTGACCGGTTCGGTCACTCCGATACCGTCCGCTCCCGCGCTCCGCCACAGACCGGGCAGGAGCGCGGGGAGCGAGTAGGACCGGCTGGGAACTCAGAATGCGGTACTGCATTCGCCGGGCAAGCCCCCCAGGGGTGGCCCCTCTCGGCGGCAGACCGCGACCGACCTCCGACCGATCTGCGGCCACGCCAGTTTGGGCTGGTCCGAACCCGGTCTCGATGGTCAGCGGGCGAGGGAGACGGCGAAGGGCTTGAAGCCGCGTCGGCGCAGGACGTGGGGAACCACGAGGATCATGGCCTCGGCGGCGCGGGCCGTGGTGACGCCGCCGAGGTCCTCGATCCACGCGGGCTGCCAGCCCAGGTCGCCGAGCAGGCCGGTGACGGTCTTCTTCGCGTTCTGGTCATCGCCCGAGAGATAGGCGGTCGGTGGGGTGGCCAGGCTTTCGGGAGCGGTCATGACCATGAACAACATGGTGTTGAGGGTCTTGACCACATGAGTGTCGGGGAGCGCGGCCTGGAGCTTTTCGGCGAGGCTGCTGCCGGGATAGCACAAGTCGCCGGGCAGGCCGTCATCGGCGTCGCGGGTGGCGTTGGAGACATCGACGAGGAGTTTTCCGGAGAGCTCGGTGCGCAGGCCGACCAGGCGGTCCAGGGAAGTGTCGCCGGGCGTCGCGTTGATCACGATGTCCGCGGTGCGGGCGGCGGTGCGCTGGTCGGCGAAGGCCGTCTGCGGGGCGGTGCCGGCGGCAAGGGCTGCGGTCTCGTCCGGGTTCCGGACACCGAGGGTGACACGGTGTCCGGCTGCCGAGAGCTTGCCGGCGAGGTTGGCGCCGACGCGGCCGGCGCCCAGGATGCCGATGCTGGTCATGGGGTGATGCTCCTTGCGGTCTCGGGTGGGTAGCAGAGGTGCCCGGTCAGGCGATCGGCGACAGGACCTCGAGGGCGGCGGTGTGGATGCCGGGGGCGGTGGCCAGGAAGTCGCGGCTGCCCGTGTTCCAGGGCTCGCCCGCCAGGTCGGTGACGGTGCCTCCGGCCTCGGAGACCAGCAGCGCACCGGCGACCAGACCGGAGCGAACGTCGGAGAACTGCCAGAAGGCGTCCGTGCGTCCGGCGGCGACGTGGATGAGCTGCATCGTGGCGGGAACGGACACGCGCACGACCAGGCCGTTGACGAGCATGGCGGTGACCGAGTCACCGATCCGCCGGAAGGTGCACTCGTCCTCGCCGGGTTTGGCCTGGCCGGTGCCGACGAGCGCAGCGCCCAGATCGGTCTTGGCGGACACCTTCAGGGGCCGGTCGTTGAGGCGGGCGCCGCCGCCGGCGACGGCGGTGTAGGTGTCGCCGGTCAGTGGCAGGTGGACGACGGTGAGCACTGGCTGGTTGTCGCGGACCAGGGTGGCGGTGACGGCCCAGTCCTCCATGCCGTGGACGTGGTTGATGTTGCCCTCGGCGGGGTCGACGACCCACCACTCCCCGGGCGGGAGCGCGCCGCCGGCGAGTTCGTCGTCGGCCCACTGTGATCCGGGCCGGGCCCGCAGCAGCGGCTCCCGCAGCACGTCCAGCACCGCGTCGTCGTTGGCGTGAATCTCAGCGACGACCTCGACCAGACTCACGCCCCGGGCGTGCGGGGTGTGGCGGTCGCGCAGGGTGAGGCCGGCGGTCTTCACCGCGGCGGTCACCTCGGACAGGAGCGTCGTGTCGGCGGCGAAAGGCATGACTGTGCTCATGGCGGGCTCCCTGGGGTTCGATGTGCGGGGCGGCTTGTCTCGCGCCCGCACTTCGAAGGTAGGGCGCCCGATCATGAACAACAAGTGCATGCTATTCACTCGTAGAATTACTGGCATGCAACTGGATCTGAACCTGCTCACGGCCCTGGACGCACTGCTGGAAGAGGGCAGCGTCGCCGGCGCCGCAGCGCGCCTTCACGTCACCGCACCGGCGATGAGCCGCTCCCTGGGCCGCATCCGCAAGGCCACCGGCGACCAGATCCTGGTCCGCACCGGCCGCAGCATGGTCCCCACCACCCGTGCGCTGGCCATGCGCGCCCAGGTCCACGCCCTCGTACAGCAGGCCCACCACCTGCTGTCCGCGCAGCAAGAACTCGACCTGGCAGCTCTGGACCGGGTGTTCACCGTGCGGTGGCACGACGCCCTGACCGCCGCCTGCGGCACCGCCCTGATCACCGCCGTCCACCGCCAGGCCCCCGGCGTCCGGCTGCGCCTGTCCGCCGAACCCGGGACGGACGACTCCGAGCTGCGCCGGGGTGAGGTCGACCTCGAATCGAGCTCCAGCGCTCCGACACTCCCCGACATCCGCCACCGCCTCGTCGGCAGCGACCGGCTGGTCGTCGCCGTCCGGCCAGGCCACCCCCTGACCGAAGGCCCGCTGAGCATCGAGCGCTACGCAGCCGCCGAACACCTCACCGTTTCGCGACGCGGAAGCCTGCGCGACCCGATCGACGACGCCCTGACCACCCGCGGCCTCGAACGACGCGTCGTCGCCGCCGGGCCCACCGCCGCCTTCGCACTGCAACTCGCCCTCGACACCGACCTGGTCGTCACCCTCCCCGACGCGGTCACCCGCGCAGCCCGGGACCGACTCGGCCTGGCCACACTGCCGCCGCCACTCCCACTGCCCGACGTCCCCCTGTACCTGCTGTGGCACCAGCGCTACGACGACGACCGCGCCCACACCTGGCTGCGAGACCTGGCCACCGAAGCCGTCCAGGCACTCTTCGCACCACCGACCGCCCCTCAACAGACCCTCATCAACCCGACCGGGCAGTGACGGACACGCAGGGGGAAGGCGCCGTGGTGGCCATGTCACGAGAGCAAGTCCGTTGCGTATGGCTACGGTTCCGGGGGAGGTTGAGGGCCGGAGCAGGAACCACTTCGGCATCGAGTTGGACATCGCCTGAGGTAACCAAAGGCCGACAGCTTCACCGTTTGCTCTGTTGGTGCTGCAATCCGCCGTGAGCGGCCACCTGCCACGAGTGAATGCTGTTCGTTCGCCGGATCGGAGACCGCGCGTCCTCGGCGCCGACGCCTACGCCGCGATCGGCGCTCGGGCCAGCAGCCTTGGCCGACTACCGGAGACTGTGCTGCCAGACCGCTATGTCGCTGCCGAACCCCACCACCAGCCGCCCTTCGGACGTCATGGTCAGGGCGGTCACCTCCGAGGTGAACACCAGATCCGAGCCCACTTGACGGTGGGTAGCCATGTCCCACACTCGTACCGTCCGGTCGTCACCGCCTGCGGCGACGAGGGGACGGCCGTCGACCACGGCCGTTGCGAGGGCCCACACCGGACCGGCGTGGCCGGTCAGGGGTACACGTTCCGTCACTTCCGTGCGGGCGGCCACGTCCCACACCTGAACCTGCCCGTTCCAGTTGCCTGTTATGGCGACCAGGCGGCCGCCCACGACAGAGGTAGTCAGCGATACCCGCTGCTGGGCGCCCCCCGTCGAGGGTGCAATCCGTCCGCGATATTGATGCTCAGTCAGGCACCATGCGTGGACGGTACTGTCGTCGTGCAGAGTGATGGCCGTTGGGCGGCCGTTCACCAACGCCATTGCCACCGCCCCCACCGCGCCGATGCGCCCCGCCGATGGGTCGCTCACGAATTCACACACGTTTTCCCCCGTGGCTGGGTCCCACAGGAGCAGCCGAGGAACGCATTGCCTACCAATCAGAACCACAGGCCGACCGTTCAGCAGGCCCGTCGCCGCCGCCCACGCCCCACCAGCGAAACTCGCCACAGGTCGGCCGTCGGCCAGATCCCATGACTGCACCAGCGCAGACGGGTCGGCGATGACAGCAAGGGCGCGGCCATCCACCATCTTCGTCGCCACAGCCCACACTGAGCCACGGGCGGGCAGCGAGGCACCAATCCGCTCACCTGTTGCCAGGTCCCATACCAGCACGGCTTCGTCGTCGGCTCCAGTGACGGCGACCGCGCGCCCGTCAACCATCGCTGTCGCCGCCGACCGTACCCAGTCAGCGTGTCCGGTCGCCGCCTTGGTGGACCCGGCGATCACACCGCCGGTGGCCCATTCCACCCGCCACGCCATCTCCGGGTCCGCGGCCCGTGTCGCCGCCGACTCGCCGCGGGTACCGCCCTCATGCACCAGGTCCGTCATGACCGGGACGCTAGCCACTCGCTCCTTGGAGGAGAAACGAAAATTCCGCCGGCTGTCACGGTAGTGCGGCAACTGCCGCCGGGGCAGTTGAAACCGCGGGGAAGGGTGCGCTTCTGGAGCCCTCGTCCGTGCCGGGGCACGCCGCGAATGCAGGGGTGGATCACCAGGCCATCTCACCGTGACGGTCGCGGAAGGTTCCGGTCGGGCCGTCCGGCCCGATGGTGGCGAGTTCGACGATCGCGTCGGTGCCCTCGGTCACGGTCTGCGGGCCGCTGTGCCCGTTGAAGTCGGTCGCTGTGTAGCCCGGGTCGGCCGCGTTCACTTTCACATCCGGCCAGGACTTCGCGTACTGCGTGGTCAGCATGGTCACCGCGGCCTTCGACGCCGTGTAGAGCGGCGCGAGGTTCCTCGACTCGACGCGCTCGGCGTCGTGGGTGGCCGCGAACGACCCCATGCCGCTCGACACATTGACGATGACCGGGTGCGCGGACTTGCGCAGCAGCGGCAGGAACGCGTGCGTGACCCGGACGATCCCCACGACATTGACGTCGAACACCTCGCCGGCGTCAGCGGCTGTGATCTGGTCGGCGAGGTTGTGCGTCCCGAAAACACCCGCGTTGTTGATCAGGACGTCGATGCCGCCCTCGCGAGCCTCGATATGGGCGGCGGCAGCGGCCACCGATGCGTCGTCGGTCACGTCGATCTGGACGAAACGGGCCCCGAGTGCGTCGGCGGCCGCGCGGCCGCGTTCCGGATCACGAGCGCCGATGAGGACGGTGTGGCCGGCCTCGATCAGGCGGCGGGCGGTCTCGTACCCGAGGGACTTGTTGGCTCCTGTGATGAATGTGGTCGTCATGCGTCCACTCTCGGCCCGTGGTGAGAGGCCGGCCAGTGCTCTCCGTGACGGTAGGACCGTCAGTACCAGGCACGACGACGGCACGGCGGACACAATGACTGAGTGGACGAGACCCTGGGCACGGCACTGCACCGCTGGCGCGACCGCCTCTCTCCCGCCGACGTCGGACTGACCGCACGGCCCGGACGACGAGCGGTGGGGCTGCGCCGCGAGGAACTGGCGGAACTCGCCGGGCTGTCGGTCGACTACGTGGTCCGCCTGGAACAGGGACGGGCCACAAGCCCTTCGGCACAGGTCGTCGCGAGCCTGACCAGGGCACTGCAACTGCAGCCCATGGAGCGCGATCACGCCTACCGGCTGGCCGGCCTCCTGCCTCCCCAGGAGGGGACGATCTCCACGCATGTTCCGGCCGGGGTCCAACGGATGCTGGCCCGCCTCGGGGAGTTCCCCGTGGGTGTGTTCAGTGCCGACTGGACCTTGCTGTCCTGGACCCCCGCATGGTCAGTCCTGATCGGCGACCCCAGCGCACGGACACACGACGAGCGCAACCTGGCACGGGCGGTCTTCGCCGCAGGGCCCAGCCGGCTCGCGTCCTGGCCCGTGCTTCAGGACGACGACGCCCTGAAACGCGCCTTCGTCGCCGACCTGCGCACAGCTCTCGTCGACTACCCCCGCGACCGCGGCCTGACCGACCTCGTAGAGGAACTGCGGTCCACCAGCGCGGAGTTCGCCCGCCTGTGGGACGAGGGCACGGTCGGCCCGCACGTCTCGGCCCGCAAGACCGTCGTACACCCCCAGGTGGGCGAGGTGGTCTGCGACTGCGACGTGCTCACCGTCCCAGGCTGCGACATCCGCCTCGTCGTCTACACGGTGGCCGCGGGTTCCACCGACGCGGAGAAGCTGGAGTTCCTACGGGTCACCAACGGCGGCCGCGCCGACGGCCCCACGCCTCCGGGGCCCGGGCTGTTCTCCACGCCGTAACGATCGGGCCGGCCGGATCCCGTCCAGCAAGCAGAGATCATGTTTGCCAGTGAAAACGACCCCACGGCGACGATTCCCGACCTCCAGTGGACAAGGACAGCGACGCCGCCGCGAACAAGCCAACCTCTGACGAGTTAATCCAGTGTTTCGGCACGGGTGGTCGATCACTGCCGGCGAGCCGCTAGGATCACGGCATGATTACGGCTTGGTCGCCCTGGCGCATCGTCAGGACCCGCTCTGGTGCGGGTCCGCTGCTGCGCGTGCTGGCCATGGCCGTGCTCCTGTTCGGCGTCCTGGTGACGCACGGCGTGCACGTGGAAAGCGTCAAGGGACACCTCTCCGCCGGCGCAACGGCCTTCACCGCACCGTCGGACGGCGGCGTTCGCCATGCGGCCGTCGCGGCTGCGGTGCTGCCGGCTGCGGATGCCGACGATCACCCTGGGGGCCATGGGCCGTCACATCCTGGTGAGCACTGCGTATCCGGAGCGCCTCAGCAGGCTTCCGCCCTGGCATCGCCCTGCTTCGCAGCGTCGGTTCGCGAATCGACCGGTTCCTATGACGCCGCGACCATTCGAGGGCCGACCGCTGGTGGGCCCATGGGCGGTGAGTCTCCCGTGGCTCTCAGAGCGGCCTCCGTGGTGCGGCAGATCTAGAGGTACGCAGTTCCTCCAACCGGCCTGCCGGATGTCACCGGTTCGGCTGGTACCGCGCGACGAGCGTCCTGCCCGTGCTCATGATGGGGCGTCACGTTCGTCGAAGCCGTCCTGCCCCCACCCAAGTCTGCGCCTCACTCCGTGCTTGCCGGAGACGTGGCAGCAGCGCGGAGGACCCGTGTCGACCCAGTCCCGTATGCCCGCGCACCCCCTGTGGCCGCCGTGCGGCTCATCGTTGTCCCGCCGATTCGTCTCGGCGATCCGCGGCGCCCTCGTGATGGCGCTCGTGCTCTGCGCCGTCCTGCACGGCGTGCCCGAGGAGACGCACGAGTCGGTGTCCATTCCCGCCGCCGTCTCGGCGATGGCAGCGGACAAGGACCGGCATGGCCCCCACGCTCCCCACGGGGCCGAGGAATGTGCGGCGGACGTGATCGTGCGCACCGCGGCCCAGCCGGCCGAGGAACTTGCCCTCGGCGCGATGGCTGTCGTGCTCCTTGCCGTGTCCTTGGTGGCCGGGAGGCCCCTCCTACGGCGTGATCGCCGTAGACGTCGCAGCGCACGCACCGGCCGCCTGGCGCTCGCTCGTACATCGCGGTGGCGGATCTAGACCACTCGCTCGCAGCCGGCTGACTTCACGGCTGCCGCGTGCCCATGGCCTGGGCGCGGACCCACGGTCCGCCCCCTGGCCAGGACGTGCGAGATGAACCGCACCGGTATTCATCGAGCGAGAGTGAACACAAAGACATGCAGTCATTGACCAAGGCCGCGACCCCCTCCGGCCAGTCCGCCCTGTCCGGGCTGGTGGGCAACACCCCGCTGCTGCGGGTGTCGGAGCCGCTGGCCCCGACCGGGCGTGGCTTCTGGGCGAAGCTCGAAGGCTTCAACCCCGGCGGCATCAAGGACCGTCCGGGGCTGCACATGGTGGAGCGGGCCCGTGCCCGGGGCGACCTGCGGCCCGGCGGGCGGATCATCGAGTCCACCAGCGGGACCCTGGGACTGGGACTGGCTCTGGCCGGGATGGTGTACGGCCATCCGGTCACCCTGGTCACCGATCCGGGGCTGGAGCTGTCCATGACCAGGCTGCTGACCGCGTACGGCGCCCAGGTCAACGTCGTCTCCGAGCCGCACCCCACAGGTGGGTGGCAGCAGGCCCGCCGCGACCGCGTACAGCGGCTGCTGGAGCAGCACCCCGGCTCCTGGTGCCCGGACCAGTACAACAACCCCGACAACGTCGCCGCCTACACACCGCTGGCTCTCGAACTCGCCTCCGAGATGGGTCACATCGACGTGCTGGTGTGCAGCGTCGGCACCGGCGGCCACTCGGCCGGCGTCTCCCGCGTTCTGCGCCAGCTCTACCCCGAGCTGACCGTCGTCGGCGTGGACACCATCGGCTCCACGGTCTTCGGACAGCCGGCCCGACCCCGCCTGATGCGCGGCCTCGGCTCCAGCATCTACCCCCGCAACGTCGCCTACGAGAACTTCTCCGAGGTGCACTGGGTCGCCCCGCACGAGGCGGTGTGGACCTGCCGCCAACTGGCCGCCTCCCACTACGCCACCGGCGGCTGGAGCGTCGGCGCGGTCGCGCTGGTGGCCGGCTGGCTGGCCCGGACGATGCCGGCGGACGCACGGATCGTCTCGATCTTCCCCGACGGTCCGCAGCGATACCTGGGGACCGTCTACGACGACGACTACTGCGCCGCCCACGGCCTGCTGGACTCGCCACCGGCACCCGAACCGGAGCTGCTCGGCCGCCTGGACGAGAAGGAGGTCACCCGCTGGACCCGGTGCACCACCGTCGTCGACCCCCTCACGCTGCAAGGCGCTCAGGGCGCGTCGGACGTCGAGTCCGAGGCTTCGGGGGAGGAGGACCGGTGAAGGGGCTGCTCACCCAGGTCCGGTCGTACGAGGGCAGCGTCCAGCTGTTGATGGTCAACCAGTTCACCATCAACCTCGGCTTCTACATGCTGATGCCCTATCTGGCCGCCCACCTCTCCGGGACGCTCGGGCTGGCCGGCTGGATCGTCGGACTCGTCCTCGGCGTACGCAACTTCAGCCAGCAGGGCATGTTCCTGGTCGGCGGCACCCTCGCCGACCGGCTCGGCTACAAGCCGCTGATCGTCGCCGGATGCGTGCTGCGCACCCTCGGCTTCGCGACGCTCGCACTGGTCGATTCCCTGCCTGCCCTGCTGGCAGCGTCCGCGGCCACCGGACTGGCCGGGGCGCTGTTCAACCCGGCCGTACGGGCGTACCTCGCGGCCGACGCCGGGGAGCGCAGGGTCGAGGCGTTCGCGCTGTTCAACGTGTTCTACCAGGCAGGCATCCTGCTGGGCCCGCTGGCGGGCATGGTGCTGACGGGCGTGGACTTCCGCATCACCTGCCTGGTGTCGGCCGGGATCTTCGCGCTGCTGAGCGTCGTACAGATCCGCGCGCTGCCCGCCAGGAGGTCGGAGGACGCCAAGCGGCAGGACGCTCACGCTGGCCAGGGTGTGCTCGCCCAGTGGCGCGGCATCCTCGCCAACCGGCCGTTCCTGCTCTTCTCCATCGCCATGATCGGTTCGTACGTCCTGTCCTTCCAGGTCTACCTGGCGCTGCCGCTGGAGGTACGCCGGCTCGGCGGCGACGGGGAGTTCGGAACGGCGGCGGTGGCGATGCTCTTCGCCGTCTCCGGTCTGACCACGATCCTCGGTCAGACGCGGGTGACGGCGTGGTGCAAGGCGCGGTACGAGCCAGGACAGGCACTCGTGCGCGGACTGGCGGCGATGGGACTGGCCTTCGTGCCCCTGCTGCTCGCCACCGCCGTACCCGTACCGGAGTCCGGGATCGGGCTGTGGCTGCTCGCAGCGGTTCCGCCGACGCTCGCCGCACTGTTGCTGGCCATCGGCACGATGATCGCCTACCCGTTCGAGATGGACACCATCGTCCGCCTCTCCGGTGACCGCCTCGTCGCCACCCACTACGGGCTGTACAACACGATCTGCGGCATCGGCATCACCGTCGGGAACCTCGGCACGGGCGCCGCGCTCGACGCCGCCCGCGCGGCCGGGATGCCCGCGCTGCCCTGGATCACGTTGTGCGCGCTCGGCCTGGCCTGCGCGTCCGCCCTGTACGGCCTGCACCGCACCGGCCGACTGGCGGCGCCGCCGGCCTCCGAGCCGCTCGCCGCGACCGTCTGACCCACCGGCCCTCCGGCCCAGGGGCGGGGCACCACACGGTGCCCCGCCCCCTCCGGGAGCCGCCACGGCTCAGCTGACGGCCCGCGAGTCGGCGTCGGGGGCGACGGCGGTGGCAGCCGGCGAGGAATTGCGGCGCCGAGGTGGGCGCCGGCACGGTGACCACCCTCGACCGCGTGGAGCAAGCGGACCAGGACCGCGACGGCGGCCTGGCGCCCGGTGCCGCTATGGGCCCGTGCCGCGGTGAAGCGAGCTGCTCCGCCGTATGGCGTTGAAGAGCTTCGCCTGCGGCTCGGCAGGTGCCTGTCGCCGGGGAGAGGTGTCAGGGCGGACACGCCTCGACCGCGCTGAGGGCTGACGCCTGGTCGAGTACGACACTCACCTCGCCCATCTTGGTGTCGAGGACCACCGTGCCCGCGTTGAGACGCACCACCGAGCCGCAGACGGAGCCGGAAGGCGCGTCGACGCGGATCGCGGGACCCTTGTGTGGCGGCCCGTACCAGGTCGTTGCGACAGCGGTGACGAGAGTTGCGACGCAGAGGAGTGTGAGAGCGATGCCGCGTCTGAGCGCGGCGGCGGCGGAGCGGGCCTCCAGGTGATCGGCGACCGCGCGGCTCTCCACCGCGCTCATGGGTACGACGGTGGGGCGGCCGTGAGCCGCCCGTACCAGCAGCAGTGCCCCCGCGAGACCCGCGAGCAGCGCCAGCAGGAGCAGTACGCCGACTGCCACGGCCCAGGGCTCGGCAAGCTGGCCCACGTCGCTCCGACCGCGGACCAGGCTGAATCCGATGAGCCCCGCCAGCAGCGCACCCAGTGCGTTGCGCCAGGCGGTGGCGGTCTCGCGCACCCGGGGCAGTTCCGCCTCCAGCAGACGCTGGCGCTCGTGTGCGGCGCGCAGGTCCGCGGGGGCGGCGCCGTCGCCGGGTCCGACGGTCGGCATCAGGCGTCACTGCTGGAGATCCGCAGCATCCAGTACGCGCCGCACCCCTTGCGTCCTTCCGGCCGGTCGGGGTGATGCTCTTCGCACGCGCACACCACCGGCTCGTCGCGGACATCCGACGCCGGACGTGGCTGGGAGGGTCGGAACAGGGAGAGGATGCCGTCCAGCCCCCGGAAGACCATGTGTGGCAGCGGCACCTCCAACGGTGCGGCGCACCGCGGACAGGGACCGCTCAGCACGAGCAGGTCGGGACCGGCCTTCCGCAGGGTGAAGGTCTCCGCGGCCCGCGCGGCGTAGACGGGATCCGTGGTCTCGGCGTAGGGGGCGGGTTCATGCTGTGCGATGGTCAAGGCGTTCCTCTTGTCGGTGTGTGCGACCGATGCCGGCGGGTACGGTCGCCGGGGTCACGGACCTGTGTGGGTGAAGGGGAGCCAGGAACTCGCGGGCAGACCGGTGTCCTCACGGAGTCGCAGCAGCGCGGTGTGCAGGGCGTGGGCCGCCTTCTCGGGATGCAGGACACCGTCGGAGATCAGTTCCCGGTGGACGAGCCGAGCGACGTCCGCCGCCGCGTCGTCGGCGATCGACCACAGCGCCGCGATGACATGCCGGTAGCCGGTGTAGTGCAGGACGGCGGCCATCGTCAGGGCCTCGTCCGGCATTCTGGGGCTGCCCACCGCGCTCTTGCAGGCCGACAGGAAGACGAACTCACCGCGATGGCTGAGTGCACTGAGGTCACCGAGAGTGAGGGTCTTGTCGAAGAGGGTCAGGCCTCCTGCCAGCGGATCCACGACATTCTGGTCGCCGTGACAGCTGAACTGTGTCCAACGGTGCGCCGGTAGTTCGGACTTCACCGCGTCCCATGTCGCCTCCGCGTTCTCGAGCAAGGTCAGCCGGTCGGGCAGCAGAGACGTGAGCACGTCGATGTCCTGCCGTACCGCCTGGAGCGGTTCCTGCCCCGGGGTCTGTGACATCGCGACCAGGAGCATGCGCCCGTCCGAGGCGCGGTCGGGTGGTTCCGGGGCTCTGAGCCTGGCCTCCAACAGGGCCCGCAGGGTGGGCGTGTAGGAGGAGACCACCCGGTCGAGGACGGTCCGCGGGGGGCCCTCGTGGGGGCCGGCGTGGTGGCCGGCCGCGTGGAGAGGCAGGAGTGTCAAGGCCCCCGTCGGGCACCACCACAGGCGCGGCCAGTCATCACCCTCGGGTCTGTTCACGAACCCGAGGTCCTTGAGGACGGGTTCGGCGATGCGGTCCCACAACCACTCCAGCACGGAGGCGAGTACCGTCTCGCGTTCCGTCCGGGCGTGGTGCAGCTTGTCCCGGGCAGCGGTGTAGGCGGTGATCTCGGCCCTGCTGCGGTCGCCGCTGTCGAAGGCTTCGCGGGCCTGGAGCATGGCCTCGGTGGCGAGTTCGACGTCGAGCAGCGAGCCGAGGTATCTGTTGGCCTCTTCGATCAGCTCCTTCTCCGTGACCCTCGGCAGCGGCCTGACGCGCAACCGCCCGTCGGTGATGATCAGCGCATCGCAGCGCAGTGAGGAGATGTTGACCAGCACGACGGGGCCTTCGTCTCCCAGCGAGAGCAGCCGGTCGATACCGTGCGGCTTGAGGAAGTCCGTGAACCCGTCGAGCTGCCGGACCTGCTCGACCAGGTCGTCCCATTCCCGGGCCAGCGCGGAACGGTCCGGTGGTGCCGGATCCCCTTGAGGCTGTCCCAGAGACGGGATGGATGAAGGCTGGACGGGTGCGTCGAGAAGCATGCGGAGGTGATCGAGCCGCACGGCGAGGTCGGACGCGGCCTCTCGCAGCGCACTGAGGTCGGCCCGCATGTCCAGGAGGCGGGACCACATCACGCCGCGTCCCTGCTCGGCCAGTTCCACCGCGCGTGCCGGGTTGTCGGACTGCAGAGCGCAGGACGCGGCGAAGCGCGCTTGCCCGGCGAAGCGTCTCAGATGGTGCTGGCTGTCCGCCTGCTCCGCTCCGCGCCACGCGAGCAGTGAGAGCAGACCGACCGCAGTCTCGGCTGCCTGCACCGCGGCCGGCCAGTCCTCGCGTTCGGCGGCCAGGGAACACCACCTGGCAGCGGCGTCGATGCGGCAGGAGGCGGCCGCGGAACCCATCCGGGCGGCCTCGCTCAACACGTCCGCCGCCTCGGTCGCGTCCTCGGGCCTCCGCGTGACCGCGTACCGTCTCCCCAGCGCGGAACCGAGGCTGACCAGGTATCGGGCGCGGTCCGGATGGTCGGCCAGCGCGAGTCGGGTCGACCGTCTCAGGAGCCGCACGGCCTCGTCGAGGTCGGACATCCGATCGCCCCGCTTGTACCGGGTGGCGAAAGCGGCGCCCAGGTTGTGCAGGTGGACACTCTCACAGGGGTGTCCCGGCGGAGTGGTCCGCACGGCTTCACGCAAGGCGGCCAGGGCCGCTTCGAGATCGCCTTGTGAACCGTTCCTGTCGAAACGTGTCGCCAGCGTCCCGCCGAGGTTGGACAGCAGGCGTGGGCGCTCCGGGTCCGATACGGAGGCGGTCGCGACGGCCTCCTGGTCGTAGGCGATCGCCCTGCTGATGTCCTCTTCGTCGAAGGTGCGATGGAACCGCGTGCGAAGCACCAGGGCGAGATTGCTCAGGTGACCGATCCGGTAAGGGTGGTCCTCGGGTATTGCCGCCACGGCCAGCGTCCCCGCCTGCACGGCTTCGTCCAGATCGGCGAGCCGGCCGCTGTGCTCGTGGCGGACTTGCAGGGCGTGGCAGAGGTTCGACAGATAGGGAGCGCGCTGGAGGGGGCCGGGGGCCGCGCCGACGGCCTGTCGCAGACGGTCGACGGCGTCGTCGACGTCGCGGGAATCGCCGATACGCATGAAGCGTCCGAGGTGGGCGCTTCCGAGGTTGTTCAGGTCCGCGTGCGCATCGCACGATGCGCCCTTCGTGCGCTCGTCGGCGATGGCCAGGCCGAGCGTGGCAATGGCTCGGTCGAGATCCGCCACGTCACCGCTTCGCCGGGACCGCTGCGTCAGAGCCGCGCCCAAGGCGGACGAGTCGCCCGCGGAGTCGAAGAGTCCGATCGCTTCGTCGACGTCGTCCATGACCTGCAAGTGGTCGAACCTCTTCGCCAGGGCGATGCCGAGAGCGGACTTGGCCGCGGACAGGCTCGGGTGGTGCGCCGCGGTGGAAGCAAGGTTCGCCCGCTGTGCGGCGATCGCCTCGTCGATGTCGTCGGACTTCCCCAGCCGCTCGAAACGCGCCGTCAGGGCCTTGGAATAGGCTGACATGTGCAGATGCCGGTTCGGGTGACTGAAGTCGGCACAGTCCAGGGCGTGCCGGGCTGATTCGACAGCACGGTCGAGGTCCTCGAGCATCCCACGACGCTCGAAGCGATCGACCAGCGTCGTGGCGAGATTGGAGAGGTAGTCGGGGCGATCGGGATGGTTCGGAGGCGTCACTTCGAGGGCGCGGCCGACCAGCCGGACCGCCTCGTCCAGGTCCGTGGCGGACGCGGAGGACCTGGCTCGTGCCGCGAGGGCCGAGGAGAGGTTCGAGAGGCGGATCGCGTCGTCCGGGGAGATTTCGACGGCACGCTCAAGAAGGTCGATCGCCGCCGCGAGATCCGCCGGGTCCCGATTCCGGCTGTGGCGTACCTGTAGTGCCGCCCCCAGGTTCGCCCCCACCAGTACAGACCAGTCCGGTCCAGCCGCCCCCGCCTCAAGAAGAAGCTCGATGGCCTCGTCCAGCGCTTCCTCGTCACCGGAGGCCAAACTGTGCGCGAGCAGGGCCTCGGCCCGCGCGGACAGCAACCGCGGATCACGGTTGCCCGCTTCGGGCGGCGCGAAGAGCGGGCGCAATTCGTACGGCAGCCATTCGGTGTCGACCGAGGCCAGCCGGCCGAACAATTCCAGCGCCACCTGGAAGTCGGTGCTGTGCTCGCCCTCACCCAGCAACTGCCACCGGATCCAGTGCACCCACGCGACCGTCGCCGCCACTTCTGCGGGCGGCCCCTCGGCCGACAGGCTCGTCATCCGAACGAGATGCGCCGCTGCGGCGACCGCGTCGGGGGTCAGTACACCGGAGGGGTCACCGCGTGTGAAGAACGCGAGAAGGCGCTGCTTCACCATGAGATGCAGCTGCTCCGGGGATACCTCGAACATGTCCATGCTGCTCCGCATCTCGCGCCGACCCAGGGCAGCGGTCTCTTCGCACCACGCACTTCTTCTTCGTCGCCCGGAACACCCCCGCCCGTCATCGGACCATACGAACACCCCGCCCCCTATCTGCCCAACTGATAGATCTTAATGCCAATTTGACACCTTCTGCCGTATCCCGAAACTGGGCCTGGCTCGGCCGGTGAGGTCGGCGATTCCACGGTGTGGCTGCCGCTCCGCCAGTGCTGTGAGTCGTTCAGAACGGCACGGTGGTGAACGTCATCCGGGAGAAGACCCAGAGGTGGCCACCCTTGTCCCACATGTGCACGTAGCCGGTCACCCGGCCGACCACGCCGATCCCGCGCTCGCCCGGCAGCCACAGCGAACGCACGCGCCGGAACACACGCCACAGCGGAATGCCGCCGACCTGATCGTGATCCGCACTCAGGCCGGCAGCGGTCAGCTGGCCAAGGCCTGCTCGGTGGTGGGATGGCAGGGGATGAGGGTGTCCACGCCGACCAGTTGCAGGACCCGCAGGACCGAGTCCTGGGCCCCGGCGATGCGCACCCACCCGCCGGTGTCGGTCGCTTGCTGATAGGCGGCGACGAAGACGTTGATGCCGCTGGAGTCCATGAAGGTCACACCACTGAGATCCGCCACGACTCGCAGCGGCACCGTCGTGTCCTCGGCCAGCAGGGCTTGGCTGAGCACGTCCTGGACGTCGTGGTCGATCTCACCCCGCAGCATCACGACACGGACGCCCGAAAGCACGCGGTGTTCGACGGAGAGCCGCTCCGGCCGGTCCGCTGATTCAATGTGGGCCACGATCTCCCCGACTGCGATTTAGGCTTGTCCCCGGTTTACGGCACGCGCGGATGATTCTGCCCCACCCGTCCGGCCGGATGCATTCACGTGGAGGTTTTCGAACACCACCCATCCGGCATGGACGGCGGCAGAGGGGGTACAGGGCGCGCGAAACGGGGAGTGAGGACGAGGCCAGTGGAATCCGACACCAAGGGTGGGGACTGTACAACGCCGGACGGGCATCTGGCACGCGTCGGCTTCGCCCTGGGCGGAGACGAGGGATGCATCGCGGACGCCCGCCAGCACGCCGCCGCGTTTCTCGACCAGGCCGGCGACGACTACGGGATCCTGGTGCCGGCGCGCACGAGGGACCTCACCCAGCTCGTGGTCAGCGAACTCGTCACCAACGCCTGCAAGTACGCTCCGGGCCCCGTCCTGGTGGAGCTGGGTATCACCGCCGAAGCCGTGGAAGTGGTCGTGTGGGACAGCGCCCCCACGGTTCCGACCGCCCGGGCGGCGGATCCCGGCAGGGTCGGCGGCCACGGCCTGGAGATCGTCAAGGCGGTGACGGAGGGACTGTCCGTCGATCAGGAGGCGGTGGGTAAGCGCATCACGGCCCGCCTCGCCCTGCCCGGCGTATCCGAGGACGCTCCCGTCAGGAGCCTGCCGTAACGAGGCGCCGTGCTTGGCGTGATCAGGAAGTCCTGGGTGAAAATACTGGCCGAACCGCCCACAGGGGCCAGCCGCGCGGCTTCAGCCGGTTCCGAGCCCGGCGCGCAGGAACGCGGTGGCCTGGTCGATGGCGGCTCGCGTGGCCCGGGTCTCGCTGAGCGCGTTGAGCAGCATGAAGTCGTGGATGGTGCCGTCGTAGCGCACGGTCGTGACGGGGACGCCGGCCGAGCGCAGTTTGGTGGCGTAGGCCTCTCCCTCGTCGCGCAGCACATCGGCCTCGTCGACGCACAGGTAGGTGGGCGGCAGCCCGGTGACCTGCTCGGTGCTGGCCCGGTTCGGCGATGCCGTGATCTCGGCGCGCTGTGCCGGGTCGGTGGTGTAGGCGTCCCAGAACCACTCCATCGCTTTGCGGGTGAGGTAGTAGCCGGTGGCGAACTGGTCGTACGACGGGGTGTCCATCGCCGCGTCGGTGACCGGGTAGTACATCGACTGCTGCAGGAAGGTGACGTCGCCGCGTTCCTTGGCCATCAGCGCCAGCGCGGCCGCCATATTGCCGCCCACCGATTCACCGGCCACCGCCATGCGGTCGGCGTCCAGGCCCTTGGACGCCCCGTGCCGGGTGATCCACTGGGCGGTGGCGTAGCCCTGCTCGATCGCGGTCGGATAGTGGGCTTCCGGCGAGTTCGGGTACTCCACGAACGCGAGCGCCGCGCCGGCGCCGACGGCGAGCTCGCGCACGAGCCGGTCGTGGGTATCGGCGTTGCCCAGAATCCAGCCTCCACCGTGCATGTACACGATGACCGGCAGCATGCCGGCAGCGCCCCGCGGCCTGACGATGCGTACCCGGACATCCCCCACCGCGGCGGGAACCGTGATCCACTCTTCGTCGACCGGTGGCTTGCTGACCGGGGCCGACTGCGCGTCTGCGAGGACCTTCCGGGCATCGGCCGGGGCCATCTCGTACAGGAACGGCGGCTTCGAGAACCCCTCGGCGACGTCCTGAGCCGCGGGCTCGAGCACGATGGTGCCGGCAGCAGACATGACAGCACTCCTCACACGAAGTCTCAGACATGGACTTTTGCCCAGAGCGCGCGGCGCTGTGCCGATGCCGGCTCGTCACGCACCGGATCTTCCCGATGATCAGGCGATCAATCGCGCGATCGCGGCTTGGTGGCTGCCCGCCGTAACGGTACGTCTCCACGCTCGTGACGCTTTCCATCTAACACCCGCCGAAAGGGCCGTTCCAGTCGGGGCGATCGCCGTCAGCCGCACGGCCCGCGTCTCGCGCCGATACGTCAGCGCGGAGGGATCGCCGCCTCGGCCGCTGCCTTGATCCGGGCGCCGAAACCGGCGGCATCCTTGCGGGCGGCAGTGAGCGCCAGGCCGACGAGGAGCTTGCCAAGCCCGTGGCCCTCCAGAACGTTGAAGATGCGGACCCGGGTCTTGTCGGAGGCCATCGGCTCCAGGTCGTAGCCGCCTTCGCTTGCCGTCACGCTGTTCTTCGACACTTCGGCCCACCGGATCCTGACCGGGGCTTCGAGCTCGGTGATGCGGAATTCCCTGGACGTCTTCATTCCAGCGTCCTTGACCGTGCTGCGGAACACGGTTCCCACGGCGGTCGGGGCATCGGGGACCCGCTCGATCGTGAGCACGCGGGGGCTGAACTGTGGATCGTTGCGTCCATCGGCGAGGTAGTCGAAGACCGCTTCGACGGGACGATCGATCTCGATGGTCGCTTCGAACTGCCCTGACATGAGCACTCCTCGATCGCCTGAACCACGGCGTGCCCGCGGCTTCGTTCCGAAGATTCCCGCCGAACCGTGGACCTGCGCGGTACTGCTCCGTACGCACCCGAAGGGCCTAGCGCGCGAGTGGCCCCGGGGCCGAGGCTCGCGATCAGCCGGGCCGCGTCTTCGGGTTCGGCGTCGAGGACCGCTGCGACGGCACCGAGAGGCATGGCCATCTCCCGGAGCCGGCGCAGCGTGACCACCCGTGCCGCCTGGTCAGCACCGTAGTAGCGGTAGCTGGTCGCCAGGTCGACCTCGACAGGAGGAAGCAGTCCGGAGTCGGCGTAGAAGCGCAGGGCGCCGGCGGTCAGCCCGGTGCGTCGGGCGAAGACCCCGATCGGCATCAGCTCGGATCTCGTCACCCCGCCGTCGTCGGCCTTCGACCAACTCGAAGGTCAACACCATCGGGTCACCGCTCGTGGGCCGGGAGTTCCGCGAGGGCCTTCTCCACGGCCGCGAGGACCGGCAACGGTGCCTTGTCCAGGGGTTCGCGCAGTTCCCGGCCCCGCCACCACCTGGTCGTGCGGCGGAACGTCTCCGCGCGCGCCGCGTCGACACCGCGGATGGCGTCCAGCACGGTCAGGTACGCGGTCCGGTCGTCGATGACGGCGTCGAGCCCGCTGCCGAGCGTCAGCGGGGCTCGCGGCGACGACGGCAGGGGGTGGCTCTCGGTCCAGGTGTACGTCCCGCTCCCCACCTCGTGACGCGCTCCGGACGGCAACTCGACGACGGCCCGTGTGTTCGGCGGGATCCTGGCGTGGAAGGACACCTCGTCGCCGTCGCGCCGCCACCCTGCCTCCGCGCGCCCGAACGGCGTCTCGTGCCAGACGGAGGCGTCGTCCAGTCCGTCCAGCAGGGTCGGTGCGACGCGGATGACCCTGTAGGCCGGTTCCATCGGTGCCAGTCCGGCGACACAGCGGTGCAGCCAGTCGGCCACGCCGCCCAGGGCGTAATGGTTGAAGGAGGTCATCTGGCCCGGGTTGATCGAGCCGTCCTCGAGCATGGAGTCCCAGCGCTCCCAGACGGTGGTCGCACCCATCGTGACGGGGTACAGCCACGAGGGGCATTCGGTCTGGGTCAGCAGGCGTGAGGCGGCGACGCGGTGGCCCGTCGCCGTCAGTGCCTCGCAGATGATCGGGGTACCGACGAAGCCCGTGGCGATGCGGTAGCCGCCGGCGCGGACCAGGTCGCGCAGACGGTCGCCCATGGCCTGCCGTCGCGCGCCGTGGACGAGATCGAAGACGATCGCCAGGGCGTACGCGGTGGGGGAGTCGGACATCATGCGCCCGTGCGGCGTGATGTAGGCGCCGCGGAAGGCCTCGGCGATCCGCTCCGCCAGGTCGGCATAGTGACGGGCGTCGCCTTCCAGGCCGAGGAGAGCGGCGGTCCGGGCGGTCAACTGTGCCGACCGGTGGAAGTACGCGGTCGCCACGATGCCCGCGTCGGTCTTGGCGTCACCGGGCCGCTCGGGCGGCGCGTCGGGGTCGAGCCAGTCGCCGAACTGAAGCCCCTCCTCCCAGAGCAGAGCACTGCCCGCCCTGTCCCGCACGACGTCCACCCAGGCCGTCATGGCCGCGTAACAGTCCCTGAGTGTGTCGTGGTCCGCGAAGCGCTCCCACAGCACGGCCGGTACGACGGTGATGGCGTCTCCCCAGGCGGCGACCGGCTTGAGGAGCCCGGGTACCTGCGGGATCACGGCCGGTACGACCATCGGAACGACGCCGTGCGCGGCGCGCTGTTCGAGCCGGACGTCCTCCAGCCAGGAACGGAGGAAGGCGTCACAGTCGTAGAGGAAGGCGGCGGTGGGGGCGAAGACCTGGATGTCCCCGGTCCAGCCCAGGCGTTCGTCACGCTGCGGGCAGTCGGTCGGGAGGGAGAGGAAGTTCCCGCGCATGCCCCAGACGACGTTCTCGTGGAAGCGCCGCAGCAGCGGGTGGGAGGTGGTGAAGTCACCGGTCCGGGGCATGTCGGTGTGCATCACGGCCGCCGTGACGTGTTCGGGGGTGAACGGGCCCGGCCAGTTGTCGACTTCGACGTAGCGGAAGCCGTGGAAGGTCCACTTCGGTTCCCAGACCTCCTCGCCGTCGCCGCTGAGGACGTAGCGGTCGGTCGCGGCGGCGTTGCGCAGTGGACGGGTGCCGAGTTCTCCGTGTTCCAGGACTTCGGCGTGGCGCAGGGTGATGGTGTGCCCCGCCTCCCCGGCGACCCGGATCCGGACCCGGCCGACGAGGTTCTGGCCGAAGTCGAGGATGGTCCTGCCGCTCGGTGAGGTCAGGACGCGTTCGACCGAGCGGTGTTCCGTCACGCGCACCGGTGGCGCCGAGCGCGGAGTCGGCGTCGCCTCGGGGACGACGGGGAACCGGACGGAGTTCCACTGCGCGTGGTCGAACGACGGGCCGCCCCACCCGGGCACGGCCAGGCGGGCGTCGTAGATCTCCCCCTGGTACAGGCCGGCGGACACGACAGGACCCCGCGCCCAACGCCACCGTTCGTCGGTGACGACCATGTCCACACTGCCGTCCTCGTACTCGAGCGTCAGTTGTGCGGCGGCAGCCGGTGGCCCTTCGTAGAAGCGCTCGGCGGCGTCACGGAACCCGAAACGCTCGGTGTACCAGCCGCCGGTCAGGGTGATGCCGAGCGCGTTGCGGCCGGGGCGGAGGAGCGCCGTGACGTCGGCGACGTCGAGGCTGACGCGCCATTGGTAGCTGTTCCAGCCGGGCTTGAGCTCGGCGTCGTCGACGGGGGTGTCGTTGACGCGGAGGTCGTAGGCGCCGAAGGCGGTGGAGTGCAGCAGGGCGCGGCGGACCGTGCGGGGTACTTCGAAGGCGGTGCGCAGGAGGTGCGGCTCGTCGGATCCGGAGCCGACGAAGCGGGCGCGCCACTGACCGGGGGCCAGGAATCCGGCGGTGACCTCGGTGCCGGCGCTCCAGCCGGACGCGGAGCCGTCCTTGCCGCGCACCCGCACGCGGACGAGAGCCGATTCGAGCGGCCGCAGTGGTTCGAAGGGCCAGTCGACCAGGACGGACTCGGGACCGTCGACATGTGCGGTGGCCGTCGTGCCGTCGCGGGTGACCTCGATGTCCGCGGCGGCCTGTACCCATGAGGGCAGCGTCGTCGTGGTCTTCCAGGAGAGCGGGGGACGGGCGTCCGGGACGAAGGGGTCGTCGCTGTGGCCGATGCGCGGAGCGCCGGCCCGCACCTGGTCGGAATCGGTCATCGGGCGTCTCCGGCGGGAGTCACGGTCAGGGCATCGGTGGTTGCGGCTGCCTCGGCCGGTGGCCGCTGGACGCGCCGGATGATCAGCATGCCGATGCCTCCGGAGACCAGGGCGAAGAAGGTCAGCAGGACATAGAGGCCCGAGGGACTCCAGTCGATCAGTGCCGGAGTGACGAGGGCGAATCCCGACGCGACGAGGCGGGCGACGGCCATGGTCGCCCCCTGCACCGTCGCCCGCGCGTTGACCGGGAACGACTCCTGGGTCCAGATCTTGTACAGCGCTTCACCGACGAAGGGGAAGCCGATGTTGTACAGCACGAGCGCGACGATCATGACGGGCAGGACGACGCCGCCGGTGACCGCGATGAGCAGCTGGCACGACGTGAAGATCACGACTCCCGCGACGAAGAAGCGGCTGCGCCACCTGGTGTCGGCGATGCGGGTGAAGACGATCGTGCCGACCAGGCCGATGAGGGTGGTGACGAAGGACAGGGCGGTCGCGAAGGTCTGGGAGGTGCCGCCGACCGTGACCAGGAAGTAGGTCTTGAACGCGCCGAAGGTGTTGGCGACCAGGGTGAAGAAGAGGTAGAAGAGCGCCGTCAGCACCATCATGGCGGCCAGGGAGCGGTCGCGGAACAGAGTGCGCAGAGGCAGCGCGCGGAAGGGGTCCACTCCCTCGGCGGTGTGCCGTGCGTCGGCTTCCGTCTCCAGCTGGCGGAACGGCGGGTAGAACGCGCGGAAGGCGAAGGTGGCGACGGCGAGGACCGCCAGGGTGGCGAAGATCAGCCGGATGCCGAACGTGTCGAGCGTCGAGACGGCGAAGCCCAGGGACGTCGCGAAGACCACGCCGGCGGTCCACATCACGTGGGTGAAGGCGACGAGCCTGCCCTCGGTACCGGCCGGTGCCCGTTCGGAGAGCACGGCGATCGAGGTCGGGAGATCCGCTCCGGCGGCGACGCCGATCACGACGACGCCGGCGACCAGCACGCCCGCGTTGGGCGCGAACGTCACGGCGAGGGCCGCCGCCGCGTACAGCAGGATCGTCAGGGAGAACACGCGTCCACGGCCGACGAGATCGGCCAGTCGTCCTCCGGTCAGAGCACCCACGGCGATGAACAGGGTCAGCGCCGACCCCAGGAGGCCGACCGTCCAGACGTCGAGTCCGAAGCTGTCCTGCCACAGGGCCAGCCCCAGCCCGACCGAGATGATGGCGCCGGAGTCGAGGAACGAGGCCATGCCCGCTGCCACAGCCAGCATCCAGTGTCTGCGGTCGAGCCGCGGCGGCGAAGCTTTGGTCTGCGCCATGAGGTGCTCCATTCTGCACGGAGGTGGTGCCACGCCCCCTTGGTAATACGTTTTACCAAGGGTGCGTACAGCAGAGCACGGCACTTCAAGGGGTAGTCAAGGGGGCGGAAAGTAAATAGTGAATCGATTTACCAAACGGCCTCGACCGCCCCGTGCCCGAAGGTCACGAGGGTCCTGGGTTCAGGCGCCGACGGTGGAGGCGCGCACCACGAGCTCGGGTGAGAACTCGATCTGTGGCGCCGTGCGTTCCTCGCGCGCCGTCCCGGAAGCACGCAGCGCGGCGATCTCGTCGATGAGCAGGTCGGCCGCTGCGGCGCCGAGCCGGGCGTGCGGTGTGCGCACCGTGGTCAAGGGCACCACCGTCGACTGGGCGAACTCGATGTCGTCGTAACCGGCCACGGCGATGTCCTGGGGAACCCGGATCTGCCCGCCGGTCACGAGGGACTGGATCACGCCGATGGCCAGCAGATCGTTGGCGCAGAACAGGGCGTCGGGACGGTCGGCGGGGTCGCGTGCCGCGAGCCGGTCGGCGCAGGCGATGCCCGCCTGCACGGTCCGCTCCGGGACGGAGATGATCTCCAGGCTCGCGTCGGGCACGCTCTCGATCACGGACAGGGCGCCGCGCTGCCGGTCGGCGACCTGCCGCAGGTCCAGTGAGGACGCGACGAACCCGATCTTCCGCCTGCCCAGTTCGATCAGATGCCGGACCGCGAGACGGCTGCCGGCGACGTGGTCGGTCGAGACCGAGGGCTGCCGGGGCGACACCGCGCGCCGTGCGCTGAGCACACTGGCGATGCCGCGCTGCCGGAGCCGGTCGAGCTCCGGCTCGACGTCGCCCACGGGCGAGATGATGATGCCGCCGACGCGCTGCTGTTCAAAGAGCTGCAAGTACTCCCGTTCCCGCTGACGAGATCCGGTGTCGTTGGCCATCAGCAGGTACATCCCCCGCGCGGACACGCGCTGCTCGATCGCCGCGGCGATCTCCGGGGTCGTGGCACTGGCCAGTTCGAACGCGAGGTAGCCGACCACCGGGCTGGCCCCGGTGCGCAGGATGCGGGCCGCGTCATTGGGCACGAACTCCAGCGCGGTCACCGCCTGCCGGATCCGCTCCCGGGTGGCCTCGGAGAGCTTGTGAGGCTTGTGGAAGTAGTTCGACACCGACGACTGCGACACCCGGGCGAGCTCGGCGACGTCCCTGATGGTGACCTTGTTCAGGAGTCCTCCCAGGCATCCCTCAACCCGCGCCGCAGTTCAGCGGCATGACCATGGTAGTCACGGCGACTCCGGCGCGGTCGGCCCACCGCGAGCCCTTGCCCGTGCTGCGCGAAGTATTGACACCCCTTGTTCGACTGCGTACATATGACTGCGCAGTCATGACAGCGCGGTCATATCGCTGATCACGCGGTCGTACCGCTGACCATCTGCACGCGGATCAGCCGTGACAGGCCAGGAGTCGGCCAGGAGCCGAGCCGCCGAGCACCGGGAGACGACATGGCCCGAACGGGAAGAGGGGGGAGCCACCCCGCCCCGCCGAGCGGCGCGGACGTGGCCGGCGCGGCCGGCGTCTCCCAGAAGACGGTGTCGCGGGTTTTCAACGGCGAGCTCGGTTACCGGATGGGACTTCCGCCGTACGGCACGTGACCCGTGCGCCGACGCGGTGCGTGCGACGCAGTGCGTGCGCCGCAGATCCGACGACGCAGATCCGACAGGGCGACCTCGATGCCGCGGTAGCGACGTCCGTGCCTCGCCCTTCCTCTCACACACCCCCCCTTCCCTTCGCCCACCGGCGGGAGTTCACCATGCCCAGATCCCTCGATCCCACGTCCTCCATGAGTCGTCGGCGGTTCCTCGCCGTGACCGGCGCGATGTCCCTCGGCAGCGCGCTCACCGCGTGCGGCGGTGGCGACTCCGGCACCTCCGCGCGGGCCAAGCCGGTGAGCCGGGCCGACATCGACAAGGCGATGAAGACGCCGACCGAGCTGACGTTCTGGACCTGGGTCCCCGACATCCGGCAAGAGGTCGCGCTCTTCGAGAAGAAGTACCCCGCGATCAAGGTCAAGGTCGTCAACGCCGGCCAGGGCGTCGAGCACTACACCAAGCTGCGCACCGCGCTCAAGGCCGGCACCGGCGCACCCGACCTCGCGCAGATCGAGTACCAGGCGATCCCCACCTTCACGATCACGGGCAGCCTGCTGAACCTGGCCCCGTACGGAGCCTCGGCGCTGAAGGACCGGTTCGTCGACTGGACGTGGGGACAGGTGAGCGGCCCCGGCGGCGAGGTCTGGGCGATCCCCCAGGACACCGGCCCGATGGGCATGCTCTACCGCAAGGACATCTTCGACACGCACGGCATCCAAGTGCCCAGGACCTGGGACGAGTTCGCCGCGGCGGCGCGCAGGCTCCACAAGGCCGACCCCGACGTCTACCTGACCAATCTCGCGGCGAACGAGCCCGCCGCCTGGCACGGTCTGCTGTGGCAGGCGGGCGCCGAGCCGTACACGACCTCGGGCAAGAGCTCGCTCTCCATCAGCGTCGACGACGCCGTCTCCCAGAAGCTCGGCACGTACTGGGGCCGCCTCGCGAAGGAGGGCGTCATCAGCACCGACCCGGACTTCACCGACGGGTGGTACGCCGGGTTCAACAAGGGCAAGTACGCCACCTGGCTCACCGCGGCCTGGGGCCCCGCCTTCCTCTCCGGCTCGGCCAAGTCCACCGCGGGCAAGTGGCGAGCGGCGCCGCTGCCGCAGTGGGACGCGTCCAAGCCGGTCTCGGGCAACTGGGGCGGCTCCACCACCGCGGTCGTCAAGTCCACCCGGAACCCCATCGCCGCGGCACGGTTCGCCCAGTTCCTCAACAGCGACCCGGCCAGCGCCAGGATGTTCGCCACCAAGCAGTTCTTCTTCCCGGCGACCAAGGCCCTGCTCGCCGACCCGGAGTTCACCGGCGGCGCCTCCGCCTTCTACGGCGGCCAGAAGGTCAACGCGCTCTTCGCCGACATCAGCGGCACGGTGCCCGCCTCGTTCCAGTGGCCGCCGTTCCTCGACCAGGCGGCGACCGACTGGACCGAGACCGTCGGCAAGTCCCTCGCAGGCAGGACCGACACCGTCGCCGCGCTGGGCGCCTGGCAGTCGCGGCTCACCACGTACGCCGAGAAGCAGGGCTTCACCCTCAAGGGGGCCTGAGATGGCCACCACCACCGCGGGCCCGGCCAGGAGGCCGCGCCGGGCGGGGCCGCTGTTCGTCGCCCCGTTCCTGGTCCTCTTCCTGCTGCTGTTCCTCGCCCCGCTCGGCTACGCCGCCTACCTCAGTCTCTTCCAGCAACGGCTCGTCGGCGGCACGGTCTTCGTCGGCCTGGACAACTATGTCACCGCGCTCAAGGACCCCCTGCTGCTCCACGGCGTCGGACGTGTGGCGCTGTTCTTCGTGATCCAGGTGCCGCTGATGCTGCTGCTGGCCCTGGTGTTCGCCCTCGCCCTCGACAGTGGGCTGCTGCGGCTGGCGCGGGTGATCCGGCTGGGCATCTTCGTGCCGTACGCGGTGCCGAGCGTGGTCGCCGCGCTCATGTGGGGCTACCTCTACGGCCGGGACTTCGGCCCGTTCGCCCAGCTCAGCCGCGAGCTGGACCTGCCGGCCCCGCGCTTCCTCAGCGAAGGGTGGATGCTGGGCAGTCTGGCGAACATCGTGACCTGGGAGTTCGTCGGCTACAACATGATCATCCTGTACGCGGCCCTGCGGACCGTCCCGCAGGACCTGTACGAGGCGGCAGCGATGGACGGGGCGGGCCCCTGGCGCGTCGCCTGGTCGATCAAGCTCCCCGCGCTGCGGCCCGCTCTGCTGCTGACCCTGCTGTTCTCGGTGATCGGCAGCTTCCAGCTGTTCAACGAGCCGAACCTGCTGATGAAGATCGCCCCGGACGTCATCAGCAGCTCCTACACCGCCAACCTCTACGCCTACTCCCTCGCCTTCACCGGCAACCAGGTCAACTACGCGGCCACGGTGTCCTTCCTCCTCGGCCTGGTCATCGTCATCGCCTCCTATGCCGTGCTGCTGACCGCGAACCGCAGGAGGGCCACGTGACGACCACCATGCCCAAGGCCGTGGCCGCCCCGGCCGCCCGGGCACCTTCAAAGCCGAGGCGGCGGCCCCCTGCCCGCCGCCGCAGCACCCCGCTGACGATCGCCATGCTGGCGGCCCTGGCCTACTTCCTCCTCCCGCTGTGCTGGCTGCTGGTCGCCTCCACCAAGAGCACACAGGACCTGTTCGACAGCTTCGGCCTGTGGTTCTCCCGCACCCCCCAGCTCTTGGCGAACATCAGGGAGACCTTCACCCAGGACGACGGCGTCTTCGTGCACTGGCTGCTCAACACGGCCGTCTACGCCGTCGTCAGCGCCTGCGGCGCCGCGCTGCTCGCGGCCGCCGCCGGATACGGCTTCGCCAAGTTCCGCTTCCGCGGCGACCGGGCCGCCTTCAACCTCGTACTCGGCGCCATCATGGTCCCGGCCACCGCGCTGGCGATCCCCACCTATCTGCTCTTCGCCAAGGTCGGGTTGGTCAACACGCCCTGGGCGGTCATCCTGCCCTCGCTCGTCAACCCCTTCGGCCTCTACCTGATGCGTGTCTACGCGGCCGACGCCGTCCCGGACAGCCTGCTGGAAGCGGCCCGCATCGACGGGGCGGGGGAGGGGCGGATCTTCTTCCGGATCGCCCTCAGACTGCTGGCCCCCGGCCTGGTGACCGTCCTGCTGTTCACGCTGGTGGCGACCTGGAACAACTATTTCCTGCCGCTGATCATGCTCAACGACCCGAACCTGTACCCCGTCACCGTCGGCCTCTCGTCCTGGGCCGAGCAGGCACAGAACGGCGGCGCGGGCGCGAGCGGCGACATGCTCCCCCTGGTCGTGACCGGCTCCCTGGTCTCCGTCCTGCCGCTCGTCATCGCCTTCCTCCTGCTCCAGCGCTACTGGCAGAGCGGCCTCGCGACCGGAAGCGTCAAGCAGTGACACTCCCTACTCTCCCGGAGGTTCCTCCATGGCGGAGCTGCCCGCCCGCGTCCTCTTCGGCGCCGCGTACTACCACGAGTACACCCCCGCCTACGACCCCCATACGCGGCCCGACGAACGGCTCAAGACCGACCTCGACCTCATGGCCGACGCGCACTTCACCGTGATCCGTGTGGGCGAATCGGTCTGGTCGACCTGGGAGCCGGAGAACGGGCGCTTCGACCTCGACTGGCTCCAGCCGGTCCTGGACGGTGCCCACGAGCGCGGCATCGCCGTCATCCTCGGCACGCCGACCTATGCGGTACCCCCGTGGCTGGCCCGCCAGTACCCGGAGATCACCGCGGAGACCGCCACCGGACAGCGCCTCGGCTGGGGCGCCCGTCAAGAGGTCGACTTCACCCATCCCGCCTTCCGCTTCCACGCCGAGCGGATCATCCGGAAGATCGCCGCCCGGTACGCGGACCACCCGGCGATCATCGGCTGGCAGGTGGACAACGAACCGGGCCTGCACCTCTTCCACAACCAGGGCGTCTTCCAGCGCTTCACCGACCACGTGCGCGAGAAATACGGGGACGTGGAGACCCTCAACCGGGAATGGGGCCTGGTCTACTGGTCCCACCGGCTGTCCACCTGGGCCGACCTCTGGACCCCGGACGGCAACGCGCAGCCCCAGTACGACGTCGCCTGGCGGGAGTTCCAGGCCCGCCAGGTCACCGAGTTCATCGGCTGGCAGGCCGACCTCGTCCGCGAGTACGCCCGCCCCGGCCAGTTCGTCACCACCTGCATCTCCTACACCCGCCAGGGTGTGCAGGACGACGAACTCTCCGCCCGGCTCGACATCGCCTCCGGCAACCCGTACTACGACATGCAGGACGGTCTCCTGCTGCCCGACCCCACCCCCGACGACCATGAGCAGGCGTGGAAGACCACCGGCGTCTGGGCGATGTACCAGACCGCGGACTGGATGTTCTCCTCCCGCCAGGAGCCGTTCCTGGTCACCGAGACCAACGCGAGCTCCATCGGCTTCGCCTGGGACAACCGGCCCGCCTACGACGGCCAGTGGCGGCAGACCGCCTGGGCGCACGTGGCGCGCGGCGCGAGGATGATCGAGTACTGGCAGTGGCAGACGCTGCGCTTCGGCGCCGAGACGTACTGGGGCGGTGTCCTGCCGCACACCGGGACGCCCGGTCGTGCCTACGCCGAACTCGCCCGACTGGGAGCCGAGTTCGGGAAGGCCGGGCCGCTCGTGGCGGGACTCCGGCCGGACGCCGACCTCACGATGGTCCACTCGACCCCGAGCAAGTGGCTCATGCAGCAGCACCCACCCCTCGCGACCGCGGACGGCACCCCCGACCCCGCCGCGTACCACCGCATCTTCGACCCCTTCTACCGTGGCGCCTTCGAGGCAGGCCGCCAGGTGCGGATCGTGCACGCACGGCAACTGCACGACCCGCTCGGTGAGCGCGAGGGGATGACTCCGGCGGACGGCGCACGCCGCCATCCCGTGCTGGTCGTACCGGGGTTGTACATCGCCGCGGACGAGACCCTCGACTGGCTCGCCGCCTATGCCGAGGCGGGCGGCCACCTGGTCCTCGGCCCACGCACCGGATACGCCGACCACGAGGCCCGTGCCCGCCTCTCACCGGCACCCGGTCGCCTGACCGAAGCCGCGGGCGTCACCTACGACGAGTTCAGCAACCTCGCGCACGACATCGCGGTGCACTCCGCGCCCGACAGCCCGTTGCGGCTGCCGCAGGACGCGACGGCGACCCGCTGGGCCGACGGCCTGACCGTCACCGACGCCGAGGTGCTCGCCGCATACGACCACCCGCACTTCGGTCGCTGGCCCGCCGTCACCACCCGCCGCCACGGGCAGGGCCGCGTCACCTACGTCGGCACGCTCCCCGGCCGGGACTTCGCCCGCGCACTGGCCACCTGGCTGGCACCCGCCGCATGCCACGGCTGGCATGAACTCCCCGCATCTGTCACCGCCACGACAGGCACGGCCCCCGACGGGCGCCGCGTCCACGTCGTCCACAACTGGAGCTGGGAGCCGACCAGCGTCCGGGCCCCGGTGGACCTCTCCGACGCCCTGGACGGGACGCCCGTCCCCGCGGGCACGGCGCTGGATCTCGGCGCCTGGGACGTACGCGTCCTCGTCTCCTGATCCAACCGCTGATTCGCCTCCTGATCCGGCCTTCGCGAGCATCACCGTCGACATCCCCGAGGAGGGGCCATGCAGAGAAGCAGACTCGGAAAAGCACTGGGGACTTTCGTCGCCGGATCCGCCATGCTGGCGCTGCCCATGACCAGCGCGCAGGCGTACAACCCGACCGGCGGCATCCTCTACCAGCTCGGGAACGAACCCTGCCTGAAGGGCCGCGGCAACTGCGCCGTCTACCCGAAGTCGGCCCAGCTTCCGAGCGGCCGCCTCGTCGCCGCCTTCGAGAAGGCGACGGTCGTGCCGGCGACCGGGAGCGCCGACGGAGAGACGCTCCCGGTCTACAGGAGCGACGACCACGGCACGTCCTGGCAGCCGCTGTCCGAGGTCAAGGCCCCGGCCTACCTCTCCAGGGACCCCAGGTACGCCAAGTACACCAGCAACTGGACCAACCCGTACCTCTACGTGCTGCCGCAGACCGTCGGGAACCTGAAGAAGGGCACGCTGCTCCTCGCGAGCGTCGTGTCGGGCGACGACCACTACTACACGGAGCACAAGGCCGCCGACCCGAACTGGACGCCGTCCAACGACGGAGACCGCAAGGACCTCGCGATCGCCCTGTACTCCAGCGGTGACGACGGCCGCACCTGGAAGGTCGTCAACGTCATCGCCACGGGCGGCTGGCAGGGCGGCAGCGCGGGCGCGGTCGGCCGGAACGTCGCCGCCGCGAACACGCACCAGCAGGTGGACCCGCTCTGGGAGCCGTACCTGATGGTGCACGGCGGCAAGCTCGTCTGCTACTACTCCGACGAGAACGACTATCTGGGCTTCGATCCGGCGACCGGCGTACCGATCCCGGACCCCGCGAACGACACCGCCCCGGACTCGCACGGCCAGATCCTCGTCCACAAGACCTGGAACGGCCGCAGCGCGCAGTGGAGCGAGCCCGTCGTCGACGTCGCCGGACTCACCCAGGACATGGGCGGCGGCAAGACGGAGATCGGCGGCGGCCGCCCCGGCATGACGAACGTCGTCCCGACGACCGACGGCAAGTGGCTCCTCACCTACGAGTACTGGGGCGGCGGCGTCAACACCAGATACGTACGCGCCGGCAACCCGCTGAGGTTCTACGCCGGTTCCTCGGACAACCCCGTCACCTCCCTGCCGGTCGACCCCGGCTCCCGGCCCCTCGCGGTCAACGGCAGCCCGGTCGTCATCCGGCTCCCCGACGGGCGCCTGGTCTACAACGCGGCGGGCAGCGGCAACGTCTGGGTCAACGAGAGCGGACGCAGCGACGGACTGTGGAAGGAGTACCAGACGACCTCACGCGCCGGGTACAGCCGCAACCTGCAGTACGTCCGGGGCACCGGCCGCATCGCGATCCTCAACAACCAGGACACGTCGGTGATCGCCCACGCCGAGGTCGACCTCGGCCGCTCGGCCGGCGCCTACTACCGGCTCGTGAACCGCAGAACCGGCCAGGTGATCGGCACGGGGAACAAGACCAACGACGCGAACATCGGCAACGGCGACGTCCCGGACGTCCGCCTCGAGGACGCCGGCACGGCGGCGAACCAGGACACCCAGTACTGGCACATGGTGACCGAACCGCAGGGCGGTACGACCCTGCTGAACAAGTCCGGGGGCCGCGCGGCGGCGATCTGGAAGGGCAGCGCGACGGTCGGCCGGCGCATCGGCCAGTGGGTCGACGACAGCGCCACCGGCAGCTGGAACGTCACCCGGACCGCCGACGGCTACTACAGGTTCCAGGCGGTGAAGAACCCGGACGTGTACCTGACCGGTGCCTCCCGGGGCGCGCCGCTGACCTTGCAGAACGCGGTGGCCGACGGCTCCCAGGAGTGGCGGCTCGTCCAGCAGGCACCGAAGAGGTAAGCGGGGTCGGCGCGATGGGTTCCCGCCGCACTCACGAGGAACGCCTGCGCCGCCCACGTGAAGTCGGCGTTGGTGAGCACCGGCCTGCCCCTCACACAGGTCACCGGCCCGATCCACCGCGTCTCCGGTGCGGAGGAACAAGGGAGCCTCGACCGCGCTGTTGGTTAGGCTCGTCGGGGGAGAGCGGTCTCAGGGGGGGGCGCTGCATCGTGGTAGGTGAACGTGGGACGGGGGTACTGCCGCCGTCGCTGCGTGCGTGGCTCGGGCTGATCGCGGCGCTCGCCGCACTGCTGGTCGTCGCGCTCGGGGTCCTGTACGCAGGCGCAGGTGAGGCCGGCACGGTGGACGCCTGGATCCAGCCGACGGTGGAGGGCGTGCGGTCGCCGTGGCGGAGCATCGCTCTGGCCACGGACTTCCTGGGGGAGCCCGTGGGGGCGGCGACGCTGGTCGTGGTCACCGTGACGGTCTGCCTGCTGCTGCGGCGTCCTCGCGCGGCGGCGCTCGTCGTCGCCGGCGTCGCCACGGCCGTGGGGGCGACGACGCTGCTCAAGCCCCTGGCGGGGCGCACCATCCACGGCGACGCCAACCTGTCCTATCCGAGCGGGCACACCGCCTTCCTCACCGCGCTCGCCCTCGTGGTGGCGCTGCTCGCGACCGGCCGGCTCGGCCTCGGCAGGACGGCCGGCATATCACTCGTACTCGCCGCCGCGCTGGTCGCCGGCTGCGCCATGGGCTGGGCGCAGGTCGCCTTGGGAGCCCACTACCCGACCGACGTCCTCGGCGGCTGGTGCACCGCGCTGGCGGTGGTACCGGCGACCGCGTGGCTGGTCGACCGGACGGCTGACCGGTGGGCCGACCGGACGGCCGACGCCGGTCGAGAGGAACGCCGCTGACGCCACGTCACGTCATGCCAAGCGGCGGAAGGCGGGCTTCACCGGTCGTCCGCCCAGCCATGGAGTGGGGTCGGCGGCGTCCAGTGCCTTGCGGTACACCGCACACGCCTGGGCCACCACATCGACGGTGTGATCGATGTCGGCGTCGCCGAGCGCGCTGCTCACCACGAACGACGGGGCCAGCACCCCGCCCGCGAGGAGCCGGCGCAGGAAGAGTGTGCGGTACTCCTGTGACGGTCGGAGGTTCTCGTCGAGGGTGGCGAAGACCAGGTTGCTGGCCCGGCCCCGGACGACGACGTGGTCGCCGACGCCCATGCTCGCCGCGGCGTCGCGAACACCGGCGGCCAGCCGCTCGCCGAGGGCGTGCAGCCGCGCCGTGATGCCCTCCTCTTCGTAGGTGGTCTGCACGGCCATCGCGGCTGCCAGGGAGTGGGTCTCCGCACCGTGCGTGGTGGACAGCAGGAACACCCGGTCGCCGGAGTGCCGCAGCCCGCCTCGCTCCATCAGCTCGCGGCGCCCCGCCAGAGCGGAGACGGCGAACCCGTTGCCCAGCGCCTTGCCGAACGTGGAGAGGTCGGGGACGACGCCGTACAGGCCCTGGGCGCCCGCCTCGGACCAGCGGAAGCCGGTGATCATCTCGTCGAAGATCAGGACGCAGCCGTGCCGGTCGGCCAGCTCGCGCAGACCGGCGAGGTAGCCGGGCGGCGGCTCGGTGTGGGTGGCGGGTTCGAGGATCAGGCAGGCGACCTCGTCCTCGTACCGGGTGAGCAGCTGTTCCGTGGCGGCGAGGTCCCCGTAGGGGAACGCCACGGTGAGCTCGTTGGTCGCCGCCGGAACACCGGCGGACATCGGCGTGGTGCCGATGAACCAGTCGTCGACGGAGAAGAACGGATGGTCGGCGCAGAGGGCCACCCGCGGGCGCCCGGTGGCGGCGCGGGCGAGGCGGACGGCGGCGGTGGTGGCGTCGGAGCCGTTCTTCGCGAACTTCACCATCTCGGCGGTCCGCACCGTGGCCAGGAAGCGTTCCGCGGCCTCGACCTCCACGACGGACGGCCGGACGAAGTTGCTGCCGCGGTCGAGTTCGCGTCGCACCGCCTCGGTCACGCGTGGGTGGGCGTGGCCGAGGCTGACCGAGCGCAGGCCCGATCCGTACTCGACGTAGCGGTTGCCGTCGACGTCCCAGACGTGGGCGCCCTGGCCGTGGCTGATGACCGGGGCCAGGTGCTCGGGGTACTGGTCGTCGCCCTTGGCGTAGGTGTGCGCGCCCCCGGGGACCAGGGCGTGCAGCCGCTCGTTCGCCGCCCGCGACCGGGGGAGGAGGAACTCTTCGGTGTTCACGCTCACTTCACCTCTCCATGTGCTTGAGGACCTCGGCGAGGCTCGGCGCCTCCCGGTCCCGCCGGGACATCGATGTGGCCGGCAGCGGCCAGGGGATCGCGAGCTCCGGGTCGTCGAAGGCGATCGTCACGTCCTCGGCCGGGTCGTGGGGGCGGTCGATCCGGTACGAGGTGTCGGCGGTCTCGGTCAGCGCCTGGAAGCCGTGCGCGCATCCCGCCGGGATGTACAGGGTCGTCTGCGTCTCGCCGGACAGCTCGAAGGAGGCCACGTCGCGGTAGGTCGGCGAGTCCGGCCGCAGGTCCACGACGACGTCGAAGATCCGCCCGTACGAGCACCGCACCAGTTTGGCCTCGCCCTTGCCGGAGCGCAGGTGCAGGCCGCGCAGCACGCCCCGCACCGAGCGGGACACGCTGTCCTGGACGAAGGCGTCCGGGTCCAGGCCCACCGAGCGGATCACGTCGGCGTCGAAGGTGCGGCAGAAGAAGCCGCGTTCGTCGGCGTACGGCGTCGGCTCGAACAGATACGCGCCGGCGATCGCCGGGACTTGGGTCGCCTTCACGGAGTCTCCTGCCGGGTGCGGGCGTTCGGGTGGTCGTCCGCCGGGAACAGGGCGGCCGTCAAGGAGGTGAACTGGTCCCGGAGTTGCCGGGCGGTGAGCCGGTTCCGCTCGGCGAGGGTCTGCCGCAGCTCAGCCGACCGCTTCTCCAGCGCGCGGAACTGCTCCAGCAGCCGGTCGGCGTCGACCTCGCGGGCCGGATGGCAGTACGCGCCGAGGCCCATCCGGTCCATGAGGGCGTCACTCTTCGCCGCGTAGGTGAGGGCGAGGGTCGGCGTTCCGGACTTCAGCGCGCAGACCAGGTTGTGGTACCGGGTCGCCACCACCGTGTCGGCCGCCGCCGTCTCCCTCATCAGGTCGGCCAGCGAGGCGGCTTCCGCGGCGGTGACCAGCGGCGAGTCCACCGCGTCGAGGATCGCGGCGACGACGGACGCGTCGCACGCGTCGCCGGTGAGCAGCCGGACCGGCCTGCCGTCCTCGACCAGCGCGCGGACGAAGCGAGTCGTCCCGTCCAGATAGCGCCGGTGGATCTCCTCGGCACGGGCACGGTCGTCGTTGCCGCCGTGGAAGTCCATGACGCCGACGCAGACCAGGCCGGGCGAGCCGGAGGGCCCGCCCGCCGGTGGTGCCGGCAGGGCGAACGCGAGGTCCGGGTGGACCTGGTCGCGTGCGGTGTCGACGCCCATCTGGCGCATCGCGTCGCGGGACAGGGCGTCGCGGTACGACCGGTAGGCGGCCAGCCGCGCCGACCGGCGCACCAGGGCCCGGGTCGCCCGGTCGCGGATCGCGGCGGCGCCGACCCCGACGAGGGCGACCTTGGTGCCGAACAGCCGGCCGGTCGCGCAGAGCAGGAACAGTGAGTAGGGGAAGCCCCACGGCCGCAGCGGCAGGGTGGCCTCCAGGACGCCCATGCCCGGCACGATCACCACGTCGTGCCGGCGCACCCAGGCGGCGGTGCGCACCACGTCGACGAGCTTGCCCAGCCCCTTCCCCGCGATCGAGCCCACCCGGGACGCGGTCCGGTACTCCCCGCGGTACCAGTGCAGCCGGGTCGCGGGGATCCCGTACCGGGCCGTGACGACCTCGGGCCCGCCGCACAGCGCGTCCACGACCGCCTCCGGATGCTCGGCACGGAGGTAGCCGAGTACGGCTTCGAGTGAACCGTCGTTGCCGAGGTTGCCGGAGCCGAGCAGGCCGAACACCCCGACACGTACGCCAGTTCTCATGTCCGCCGCCCCTCGCGCCCTGCGACGACGTCGTCGACGGACACGGTGAGCCTGGCCGGGTCGACCGGGGCGCGGTCCTCGACCCGCTCGCCGGCGCCCGGCCGGGCCCGGCTGGTCATCCACGCGGCCAGGTGGCGGTAGCAGGCGCGCCGGTCGGCCGCGGACAGCGGCGCCCGCTGGATCGCCGAGGCGAAACCCCAGACGTACTCGGCGAGCAGCCGGGGCGTCGGGTGCAGCGCGCCCGCCCGGCGCGGGTCCAGGTTGACGCACCGGGAGCGCTTGGAAGGGTTCGCCCGCTCGGCGCGGGTGGGGTGGTCGCGGCGGAAGTACAAGAGCTCCGGCACCTGGTGGAAGGGCCCGTGCAGGACGATCTCGGCGACGAACGTACGGTCCGCGTGGTGGTAGCTGTCGTGCGGTTTCACCCGGCGCAGCATGTCGGCACGCATCACCCCGTAGAAGTCGTCGCCACCGGGCTCGAACAGGAAGCTGCGGAAGCGCTCCGGCGCGTGCGGCGAGGCGGTGGCGAGTCCGTACTCGTAGGGGACCTTCACCTGCCCTTCGCCGTCGATGACCGCCTGGTCGGAGTGCGCGAGGACCACGTCCGGCCGCTCGTCCAGCGCCTCGACGCAGCGCCGCAGCAGGTCCCGGGCGTAGAGGTCGTCGTGCGAGGCCCACTTGAACAGCTCGCCGCGGCACTCGGTGAACACGTAGTTGTGGTTCGGCGCGGCGCCGATGTTCCGGCGCAGCCGGACGTACCGGATGCGTGAGTCCTGCGCGGCGTACTTGCGGCAGATGTCCTCGGTTCCGTCGGTCGAGGCGTTGTCGGAGATGACCAGCTCGAAGTCCTCGAAGGTCTGGCCGAGCAGGGCGTCGAGTGATTCGGCCAAGTACTCCTCGCCGTTGTACACGGGCAGGCCGATGCTCAGCCGGGGATGGGCGGTCATGACGTCCTCACTTCAGGGATGGGTTCCTTCAGGTGCTCGCGCAGGGCGGACCGCAGCTGGAGCCACCACACGGCCGAGCCGGCGAGGGTCGCGGCGGCGACGCCCCAGGCCGAGCCGACCGTGCCGGCCAGGGCCGCGCCGCCGAGCCCGCCGGTGACGTAGCAGGCGGAGGCGAAGAGCTGGCAGCGCAGACTGCGCCGGGCCGCGGCGAGCGCGCGCAGCCCGGCCGCCGCACCGGTGCCGAGGCCGGCGCCCGCCACGCCGAGGGTGACCGGCACGATGAGCTGTGCGGCGGAGTGCCAGACGTCGCCGAGCACGAGCTCGCCGAGCCGGTCCGGTATCAGCAGCAGCGCCCCGCCCCAGAGCAGCGCGGCCACGGCCTGCCCGCCTCCCAGCAGGAGGCAGAAGCCGCCGAGGCGGTGCGGGGACCGCCGCAGCACCCGTGCCGCCTCCGCGACGGTGACCAGCGACAGCCCCATCAGCACGGCGAGGAACGGGCCGAGCAGGAGCTCGGCGCCCCGGACCGCGCCCACCGCGCCGACCCCGGCGATCGCGCCGAGCCCGTACGCGCGCAGCTGGCTCGCGCCGCTGAGGCTGACGTTCTCGACCAGGTACCGGTAGCCGAGGTCGCGTTGCTCGCGCAGCCACGCGCGTGCCCGGGCCGCCCGGGGCAGGATGCCCGACTGGACGCAGCCGTACGCCGCGGCCACCGTGGCGGACGCGCCCCAGGCGAGCACGAAGGCGGCCACGCTGCCCACGCGGGCCGCCACGACCATGGCCGGGACGAGCGCGACGCCCCACACGACGTCGTTGACGAACGCCTTCCGCCCGGTGCCCGCCGCGAAGAACGCGTACCGCCAGGCGTCCTGGAGCAGCAGCCCCGGCAGCATGACCCCGAGACAGGCGAACGCGGGCCCCACGCGCCCGCCGAGCGCGAGCCCGACCAGCAGACACGCCGCGCCGATGGCGGCACCGACGCCGAGGGCGGTACCCGACGACCGGGCCACCGCCCCCCGCCAGGACGCGTCGGACACACCGCTGAAGCGCACCACGAGCGGATCGGTGGCCAGCCCGCGGGAGACGTTCAGCACCACGCCGTACGTCACCCAGGCGAGGCTGAACACGCCGAACGCGGTCACCCCCAGCGAGCGCGCCACATAGATCCCCACCGCGAAGTTGCTGATGCTGGAGGCCGCCTGGTCGGCCAGCCCCCAGGACAGCCGCCCGACGAAGCCCCGCCGGACGGAGCCGGCCGGTGCCGTCGCCTTCTCCTCCTCGGTGGTCATCCGCGTCATGCCTTGATCAGACCGGCGCCGTGCAGGGCGTCGGCCGCGGCGGCGACGGTGTCGAACGGCAGCCCGGACCGCTCGGTGACGTCCAGCAGACTGTGCTCGCCGTCGGAGAGGCTGAGCACCCAGAGCATGGCCATCTGGGCCTGCTTGGTGTCGCTGCGCCCACCGAGCGCGTCGTACAACCCGCGCCGCCCGAGCTGCGGTTCGCCGTAGGGGCTGAGGTTGAGGTACCTCCGGTTGCGGTCCAGGACGGCGAACGCCTCACGGCAGACGGCGAGGGTGTCCGCCATCGCCTCCGGGGAGACGAAGCCGGGGTTGTCCGCCGAGGTGTGGTACTCGGGGTAACCGGCGTACGGGGTCCGACTGAGCGAGCCCACGCCGAGGTTGAACCCGGGCGAGCAGAACTGCCGCTCGTCGTAGCCGTACGGCGTGAACTCGTCGACCCGGTGCGGGCGTTCGGAGGCGGCCAGCACATGCCCCATCACCCGGTCGATCTCCGCGTCGCCGCGCCTGCTCCGCTTGTACGTCAGCGCGCCCGAGTCACCGGCGCAGGCCAGCACCAAGCCGTGCTTGACGCGCTCCACCCGCTCCGCGTTACGGGCCAGCCAGGTGATCGCCCCGATGGTGCCGGGCGCGAACAGGAACCGGTAGGTGTAGTACGGCGTCTCCTCCGCCAGCGCCCGGGCGAGGAACGTCGCCACCGCGATCCCGGCCAGGTTGTCGTTGGCCAGCGACGGGTGGCAGACGTGGCAGGACACGATCACCTCGTCGGGGACCTGCCCGGGAACCACGTACTCGGCGTAGGTGAGATGGCCGTCGGCGAGCGTGGAGTCGATCCGTACCTCGTAATCGGCGTCCGGCAGCGCGTCCAAGGTCTCCTGCGCCAGGCAGAACCCCCATTCCGGCTTGTAGTAACTGGTGCGGTAGGGCACCCAGGTCGGGTGGTCCGGCAGTGTGTGCAGGTGCGCGCGCAGCTCGGACAGGGGCATGGTCGCCGACACCGGCACGCTGTAGCCGAGCACGTGCAGGCTCGACTCGGCGAAGTCGACGACCCGGTTGCCGGCGGCGTCGGCGATGTAGGCGTCCCGGATGTTCCACTCCTGCGGCACCGTCCAGTCGAGCACCTGGGTCCCGGTCGGCACCTCGTGCGTCCGCAGCGGGATGTACTCGCCGACGATCTCCAGGGTGGCGCGCACCCCGTCGCCGGTGATGCTCCGGCACAGCGGGTACAGCCGCTCCACCAGCGCGTGCATCTCCTTGCCGGGCTCGGTCACCGGCGCCGCCGCAGGGTGTCGTCGACGGCGCCGGCGTCGGACGCCGCGCGCAGCACGGCGAGGCGGGTGAAACGCTCCTCGAAGTCCTCCCGGGTCAGCCCGTGGTTCCGGTAGGCGTCGGCGAGTTCGAGCGCGCCCTGCTTCACCGTCCACTCGCAGTCGAAGCCGGGTATCGCCGTGCGGAACCGGGAGAAGTCCACGCGGTACGACCGCGGATCGGCGCCGTTCTCCCCGGTGATGTTCACCTTCGCGCCCGCCACCGCCTCGGCGACCTGCGCGGCGATCTCGGCGACCGTGACGTTGTTGGTCTCGCTGCCGATGTTGAACGCCCGGTCGTGCACCGTCTCGCGCGGTGCGGTCAGCGCGGCCGTGAAGGCCCGGGCGATGTCGGCGGCGTGCACCAGCGGACGCCAAGGGGTGCCGTCGGACAGCACCAGCACCTCGCCGGACAGCAGCGCGTGGCCCACCAGGTTGTTCAGCACGATGTCGGCGCGCAGCCTGGGGGAGTAGCCGAAGGCGGTGGCGTTGCGCATGTACACCGGGCTGAAGTCGCCGTCCGCCAGGGCGTGCAGGTCGTCCTCCACCCGCACCTTGGATTCCGCGTAGGGCGTCACCGGGCGCAGCGGGGCGTCCTCGGTCACCAGGTCGTCGCCGCCCGCGGCGCCGTAGACCGAGCAGGTGGACGCGTACAGGAAGCGCCGTACTCCGGCGTCGCGGGCCAGCCGGGCCAGGCGGACCGACGCGTGGTGGTTGATGTCGTAGGTGAGCTCCGGCGCCAGCGAGCCGAGCGGGTCGTTGGACAGCGCGGCCAGGTGGATCACGGCGTCGACCCCGGCCACGTGGTCGGCCGTGACGTCGCGCAGGTCCACCCGGTGCCCCGGCGGGTCCGCGGGCGCCGGGCCCAGCACGCAGTCGGCGAACAGGCCGGCGTCGAGGCCGACGACCTCGTGCCCGGCGGCCTTGAGGACCGGGGCCATCACGGTGCCCAGATATCCCTGGTGTCCGGTCAGCAGTACGCGCACTTTTCATCCCCCCAGATGGAGTGTGAGTTTGGTGGCGGCGAACGCCTCGGCATAACGCGCGTGGCATTCGATGCCGCGGATCCGTGCCAGCCCGAGGAAGGCCTCCCGGTCGTACCAGGGCCGGTGCCGCTGCGAGGGATAGTGCTCCTGAAGCAGCCGCACCTTCTGTTCGGCGATCTCCGGCGACAGAGGCTGGTAGGCGGCCGGCCGGCCGAGGTCGCCGTCCCACTTGACGATCTCGTAGCCGAGCACCAGGTGGTCCCGGAACGCGGTGGGTATCAACCGCGCCAGGCCGCGGTGATCCTGGTGCGCGTCATCGGTGCGCGGGGCCAGGATCAGATCCGGGTCGGTCTGTCCGCGCAGCTCCTCGACCGCGGCCTTGGCCTCTTCCCAGTACGCGGGCATCCGGCCGTCCGGCAGCTTGAGCACGGTCAGCCGCAGGTCGGCGCCGGGGCAGAAGGCGGCCAGCGCGGCTCGCTCCTCCTGTTCCCGGTCGGTGCCACCGCCGGAGAGCACCAGCGCGTCGACACGGACACCCGGCCGCGCGAGGCACAGCGTCAGCAGGGTGCCGCCCGCGCCGATGGCGATGTCGTCGCAGTGCGCGCCCACCGCGACGATCCGCTCCAGGGGCCCGGCCCCGAGCCCGATCACGCGTTCACCCCGGCGCCGTCCCGCTCCCACACGGCCCACGGCCGGTCACCCCGCGCATAGGCGTCGTCGAGCGCGGCCCGCTCCTTCACCGTGTCGGTCGGCTTCCAGAAGCCACGGTGCCGGTGCGCCACCAGCCGCCCGCGCTTGGCCAGTTGGGCACATCCGTCGGCGACCAGGTCCCCGCCCTCCGGGATGTGGTCGAAGACCTCCTGGCGGAGCACGAAGTAGCCGCCGTTCTCCCACAGCGGCAGTTCGCTCACCGCCGTGATGCCTCCCACCAGGCCGTCCTCGCCCAGGTCCACGCAGTGGAACGAGGACTGCGGCGGCACCACCATCATCGACGCGCCGGCATCGCGCCGCGCGAACCGGTCGATCATCTCCGGCAGCGGGGCGTCGGTGAGCACGTCGGCGTAGTTGGCGAGGAACATCTCGTCGCCGTCCAGGTGGTGCCGCACCCGGCGCAGCCGCTCACCGATCGGCGACTCGATGCCGGTCTGCGCGAACGTGATCGTCCAGTCGGCGATGTCGGTGGACAGCAGCTCGGTCTTCCCGCCCCGCAGCACGAAGTCGTTGGACGTCGTCTCCTCGTAGTTGAGGAAGAAGTCCTTGATGTGGTGGGCCCCGTAGCCGAGGCACAGGATGAACTCCGTGTGCCCGAAGTGCGCGTAGTAGCGCATGACGTGCCAGATCAGCGGCCGCGGGCCGACCATCGCCATCGGCTTGGGCACGTCGTCCGCGGCACCGCTGCGCATCCGCATCCCGTAACCGCCGCAGAACAGAACGACCTTCATGCCTTGACCTCGACAATGCTCAGTTCCGGTATGGGAAAGACCAGACGGCCGCCCCAGTCGTGCACGAAGGACAACTGCTCGACCAGCTCGGTGCGCAGGTTCCAGGGGAGGACGAGGACGTAGTCCGGCTTGTCGGCGCTGATCTGCTCGGGCGGCAGGATCGGGATACGGGTGCCCGGGGTGAACCTGCCGTGCTTGTAGGGGTTGCGGTCGACCGTGTACGCGAGCAGGTCGGGCCGGATGCCGCAGTGGTTGAGCAGGGTGTTGCCCTTGCCCGGAGCGCCGTAGCCGACGACCGTCTCGCCGCGGTCTGCCGCCTCGATGAGGAACCGCAGCAGGTCCCGGCGCACCTTGGCCACCCGCGTGGAGAACTCGGCGTACCCGGACAGCTCCTGCAGCCCGGCGGCCTTCTCCCGCGCCAGCACGTCGGCCACCCGCCGCGAAGGCTCGCCCGCCACCCCGGCGGGCCGGGCCCACAGCCGGATGGAGCCGCCGTGCGTGGGCAGCAACTCGACGTCCACGAGCGTGAGTCCGCCGCTCGCCAGCGCCCGGATCGCGGACGCGACCGTGTAGTACTGGAAGTGCTCGTGGTAGATCGTGTCGTACTGGTTCTCCTCGATCAGGGTCAGCAGGTGCTGCACCTCGATGGAGACCCAGCCGTCGTCGGCGACCAGGGCACGCAGCCCCCGGGTGAATCCGACGACATCGGGGATGTGCGCGTACACGTTGTTGGCCACGACCAGGTCGGCCGGTCCGTGCTCCTCGCGGACGGCCGAGCCCGTGTCGGGGCTCAGGAACTCCGTGAGCGTGGGCACGCCCGCCTCCCGCGCCGCCGCGCCCACGTTCACCGAGGGCTCGACGCCGAGGCAGCGGATCCCGCGGTCCACCACGTGCCTCAGCAGGTACCCGTCGTTGCTCGCGACCTCGACCACGAAAGCGTCGGGGCCGAGACCCACCCGCTCCACGGCATCGGCGACGAACGTGCGCGCGTGCTCCACCCAGGAGGTCGAGTACGAGGAGAAGTACGCGTACTCCTCGAACGTCTCCTCCGGCGTGATCAGCGGCGGGATCTGCGCCAGCCAGCATTCGGTGCAGACCCGCAGGTGCAGCGGGTACGCGGGCTCCGGTCGATCCAGTCGGTCCGCGGCGAGAAAGCTCTCACACGGCGGCGTCGCCCCGAGATCGACGACACTCGCCATCGCTTCCGAGCCGCAGAGTCGGCATCGCGTCATTTACTGCCCCCCAGTAATTCCGACCGACCCGCGATCGCGGTGCGGTACTCCTCCAGCAGGCGCTCCAGCCCGACGGCCGGGCTGAAGTCCTGTTCGTAACGGCGCCGGGCCGCCTGCCCCATCTCCCGGTTGCGGGCCGGCCCGGCCGTGATCCCTCGCAGGCAGGACGCGAGCGAGGCGGCATCGCCCGGCCGGTGCAGCAGCCCGGTCACCCCGTCCTCGACGAGTTCGACGAAGGCGCCGTGCCCGGCGGCGACGGTCGGGACCCCCGCCGCCATCGCCTCCACGACCACCAGGCCGAACGCCTCCAGCCACGTCGAGGGAGCCACCACGGCGACCGACCGGGCGAGGGCCTTCCGGCACTCCGCCGTGTCGTACAGGCCGACGTAGCGCACGTCGTCCCGGCCCGCCGCCCAGGCGGTCACCTCCGGCTCCAGCGGGCCCGCCCCGGCGATCACGAGCGGTACGCCCACACCGCCGCTCGCCGCGATCTCGTCCCACGCGGCCATGAGCAGCCGTACGCCCTTGGCCTCCGCGAGCCGGCCGAGATAGAGCAGATGCTCGCCGGCGCCCTCGCGGCACGTGCCCGGGTCGGGCACGAAGTTGTGCTTCACCGCCAGCCGTTCGGCCGGCATGCCGGACCGCACCAGGACGTCGCGCTGCGCCGCGGAGATGCAGAAGAACCGCTCCACGCCGGACCACCATCGCCGCCGGTTCACCGACAGACTGACCGCGAGCGGCACCGTCGCAAGCCGGGAGTCGCGGTAGCAGCCGTGCCGGACGGCGGGCAGCGGCGCGGACCCGACGCACTCGGTGCAGGGCCGGCCGTCCCGCTGGAGCGTGCCGGGCGGGCAGACCTGGGTGTAGTTGTGCAGCGTGGCGACGGCGGGCACGCCGGCGTCGGCGCAGGCGGCCAGCACCGCCGGCGACAGGAGCGGGAAGACGTTGTGGATGTGCACCACGTCCGGCCGCTCGGCGCGCAGCCGGGCGGCGAGTTCCGCGCGGACCGCCGGGTTCCACGGCACCAGCAGCGGCACCGCGGCCTTGCCCAGCAGCGACCGGGCGGCGATGTCGTCGCTGCGCCGCTCGAACACCTCGGCCCGGTGGCCGGCCCCGCGCAGCAGCGCCACCTCCTGGTCGACGACCTTGTTCTCCCCGCTCGGCTGCGCCGAGGCGTAGCGGTTGTGCACCACGAGGACGTGCATGTTCAGGTCACCTCCGATCTGCGGGCCCATCGCGGGACGGGACGTCGCGGGGCTGTGGGCGTCAAGGCTTCGGGCGCCGGGGCTTCGGGTGCCGGGGCCTCAGGCGTCGAGGCTTCGGGCGTCGAGGCTTCGGGTGTCGTGAGGGGAGTGGCCGCGGCAGGCGTCGCCAGCAGCGAGGCGGCCACGGTGAGGTGCAGCAGATACGGCGAGGCGTCGCCCAGCCCGGCCTCGGTGTACGACGCGATCGCGCAGTAGCTGATCAGGAAGATCGCGCAGGCCCTCGACAGCGACGGTGGCCGCAGCAGGGCGACGCCGCCCAGCACGAGGAGGAACGCCGCCACCAGGGCGACACCGGTCATACCCTGCTCGTGGTAGACGGCCAGCCAGCTGTTGTCGATCGGCAGCCCGCCGAAGGACTTGTCGCCGAGGCCCGCGCCGAACAGGCACTCCGAGGCCGTCCGGGGCGCCGCCAGCAGGGCGTCCCAGACCTTGGCCCGGCCGGTGAGGCTGGTGAAGTTCTCCTGGCTCTGTCCGCGCAGGAACCACGCCTGGAGCGCGGAGCCGAACCCCACCGCGGCCACGGCGGCGCACAGCACCGCCCAGGTGAAGAACCGGCGGGCGGCGGCGCTGGTCAGGAGGAGCGAGCCGATCGCCAACGCCAGCCCGACGAGCAGGCCGAGCGTGGCCGTCCGGGTGTGGGTCAGCGCGAGCAGGACGAGGGACGGCACGATGACCACCGCCGCGCTGGTCCTGTCGGTCCGACGGCCCATGAGGAGCAGCACGGTGAGCCCGATGATCACCGCGGCGTACTGTCCGATCTGCGGCGGGGTGAGCGGCCACAACGCGCCGACCAGCCGCCCGCCGTAGAGCTCGGGCAGGGCGGCGCCCGGTGAGATGACCAGGCCGGCGGCCACCGACCCGAGCACCGCGAAGTACATCCGGATGTGGTGCCGGACGAACGTCGGGCCGCCGTCCCACCAGCGGCTCAGCAGCCACAGTGTGCCGACGAAGAGAGCGAGCCGGGTGCAGCGGAACAGCGCGCCGAACCCGGACTCCAGATCCGCGCTGGAGATCACGCTCGGCACCAGCAGCAAGGTGAGCAGGAGCAGGAAGGCGCTGGCCCGGATACGCAGCCGGAGGTTGACCGCGAGCGCCAGCGCGAACGCGGCGACCAGCGCGCCCATGGTGGCCATCTGGATGAGGGAGCGGGGCAGCGGGACGATGGTCTTCGCCCCGGCGGAGCCCAGCGTGTTGAGGATCAGCAGCCCCCAGGCCGTCCCGACGATCCTCGACGTGTGGTCCGTGCCCGTGTCCGCGCGCATCTCAACCACCGTCCTGTGCGCGGAAGGTGCTGCCCGTGTCCTGCTGGTACGGCGTGCTCTGCCACTGCCCGGAGTCCAGCAGCCGGCTCGGGTCGTGGGCGACGAACGTCCAGGGCCCGAGGTAGACGTTGTCGTGCCAGCGGTTGTCCTGCTCGCGGGTGATCGCCTCGGCCACCCGCTCGCCCTGGTACGGCGACCAGTCCGGATAGGTGCCGTAGTTGGCCAGCACCGCCATGCGGTCGCACTGCACCGTGCAGCCGACGACGGACTTGTCCAGCACGAAGCGGTTGCCGTGGATGTCCACCCGCTGGGTCTTCCACCGGCAGTCGGCGTAGAGCGGCGCGGTGGCGATTCCCGGCTGTGCGCAGCGGCCGGTGTCCTTCACCAGCAACGTGCAGTCACCGGAGGAGGTGTTGGCCGGGCTGTTGCAGAACCGGTCGGCGTTCTCCCACAGGGTGATGCCGGACCAGTTGTTCTCCAGCACGTTCCGGTAGATCTCGATCTTGTCGGTGCGGGCTCTGACCCGTGGTTCGCCGCCGGACTCGGACAAGTAGATCGTCGCGAACGGGAAGTTGTCCCCGCGGTCGGCGTACCTGCGGCCCTCGACCCGGTTGTTCCGCCGGATCGTGTTGTTCCGGATGACCGCGTTGTAGCTGGTCTCGTAGATCAGCGCGGCACCGTCGTTGGCCTCGAGCACGTTGTCCTCGATGCGGAAGTCGTTGTTGTTGGTGTCCGCCCACAACCCGGCACCGCGGTTGTCGTGGACCCAGTTGCCGCGCACGTCGGCGCCGTCGACGGCCCAGAACTTGACGCCTCCGGTGCAGCCGCAGCCCTTCCGCCGCCGCTCCCAGTCGTCCCTGTTGTTGCCGGCGATCTCGTTGCCCTCGACCACCAGGCCGCCGATCCGGCCGGTGGCCTTGTACGCGTTCATGCCGTACTGACCGTTGCCGCGCAGGCAGCTGGCGCGGACCCGCTGGCCGGCACCGGCCATCAGCCCGGCGCCGGAGTTGTTCTGGATCGTCGTGTGCTCGACCACCCACCCGTCGGCCGAGTCGTGGTTGACCACACCCTCGTCGTGCGGTGCGACGAAACCCTGCACGGTGAGGTAGCGGATGGTGACGCCCCGAGCGGTGCCGCCGAACGCGTACTGGTTGGTCTTCCGGCCGTCGAACACCGCGCCCGGCGCGCCGAGGTAGGTGTTCCCCTCCTTGGGGACGACCTGGGCGTAGCGGTCCGGCTCGAGCCTGTGCCTGCCCGGTCGCAGCCAGAACGTGGTGTTCGCAGGGCTGCTCTTGGTCTTCGCCGCCAGGTCACCGGCCACCGCGGGATCGACCGTCACCGCGCCCGCCGGCGCCTTCGCCGGCCCGGCCGCGGGCTTGTCGCACACCCGCGCCACGGACGTGGACGGCGCAGCGGTCGGCTTCGGCCGCGCGCCCGGCGTGCTCTCACAGCCGGTCGCCGCGAGCAGGACCAGCGCCAGCGGTGCGGCCGGCCATGCCCAGTGCCGCCACTTGATCCCCACGCGCCCCCCTAGCCGCGGAACCCGAGCACGGTGGTGAACCCCTCCACGCCGTCGGCGAAGCCGGTGCCGACGAGTGTGGTGGTGGGTTCCTTGCGCCCGAAGCCGGCGGAGTACCAGCCGAGCGGCGGGTCGGTCTCGCCGCGGTGCGCCCGCCAGGCCAGCTGCCCGGGCAGGTCGAGTACCGCGGAGCGGTCCTCGTTGTCCCGGGTCCAGGTGAGCACCGCCCGGTTTCCCACCAGGTCCGCGGTGATGGCCGGACCGAGGTGGAACGCCAGCCGCACGGCCCGCCGCGGGCCGCGCACCTCGTCGACCACCCTCAGCTCCCTGGCCGCGGCCGTCAGCTCCACCCGGCGGCGGTGCACGGAGGGCTGGTAACCGTCGTGCTCGGCGCACCAGCGGGCCACCCCCTCCTCGGACGCATCCGCGACCAGGACGCGGCTGCGGGCATGCCGGGTCCACAGGAACGGGCCGCCGGAGACGGACTGGTCACCGTCGTCCAGTTGCAGGGTGTTGTGGCCGAGAGTGGACCGGAAGTACTGCCGCCACTCGGGCTGCCCGTGGTAGCAGAACGTCCCCGGGTCGGCGAGCACGTCGACCCCGTCGTGCCGGACCTCCACGGACAGCGCGTCCGCGTGGGCGTGCGCGGCGATGGACAGGAAGCCGTGCGGGCCACCGTCGCAGCGGCACCAGATCTCTCCACTCCCTCCCGTCTTTTCCGGACCGCGCAGGATGGTGAGCCCCGCGTCGGCGAAGTGGGCTGGTCGGCTTGCCGGGCGGGACACGGCCGGTTCAGTGGGCTTGATCAGCGCGGCCAGCAGCGGGGTGCGCACAGCGGTGCCGGTCACCGTCGGCCACCAGGCGAGCCGGCCGAAGACGGCGTCCCCGGTGGCCAGCAGCGAGGCCCAGCGGTCGGTGCCCGCGCCGTCCACGACCAGACCGTGCCCGTCGTCCGCGTCCCCCTGCCGCGGCGGCCGCAGCCGGCTGTCCACGACGGCCGCGAGCGCGTCGGTCATCCGCAACAGCACCAGGCGGACCGTCGCGGGGACCGCCACACCTGCGGCGTCCGCCTCGGCCACCGCGGCCAGGCCGAGCTCCAGCACCAGCCCGTGGTACTCGGTGGCCAGTTCGCGGTTGAGGCCGGAGAGGAAGGTGTTGCCGCGCAGATTCCGCTCCAGCGACCGCAGTGCGTCGGCCCGCCACCGCGCCGAGGCGGGGAACCACCCGAACGCGCAGGCCGCGGCGAACTGCCCGGCGGCCTCGGCGATGACGTGGTTGTTCGCCGAAGACCCCCGGCTGGGGAAGGCGGCCAGCCAGCGCTGGTGGTGCCAGATCTGGTTCAGCGCCACCGGGTTGCCCTCGAACAGCCCGGCCACGCCCGGCCAGCCGTCGAGCAACCGGCGGATCCACACCCAGGACAGCAGCCGGATGCCCAGCTCGATGCCGCTGATCCAGTGCACGCCGCGCAGCGGTGGATTGGCCGCCCACCACGACCGCAGGTGCTCGGCCACCCGCTCGGCGTACCGCTCGTCCCCGGTGACCGCGTAGGCGGCGGCGAGCACGGTGAGGTACTGGTGCCGGGACGGCTCCCAGATCTGCTTGATGTCCCCGACCGCCTCCTCGTTCCGGTACGGCACGTCGAAGGCGTAGCCCCCCGGCGCCCGGCGGCCGGTCTTCGGGTCGTACCACCAGTCCGGGTCGGCCAGGTCGTCGCGGACCACCCCGAAGTACTCGACGTGCCCGGCCATCAGCCGGTCCGCCTCGGCGATGAGGCGTTTCGCGGCGTCCGGCGGTACCGCGGCGATCGTCCCGGCGGGCAGTACCGCGGTGAACCGGGCGCCGGTCACGCCCGGGCAGTCCGGCGGCGCCGACCGCCACCGCCGCCTGCGCACCGCGTCGCCCGCCCGGCCGCCGATCTCCCGCGGTCCCATCCGGGACAGCCGCCGCAGGTACCAGCCCGCGCTCATGGTCATCGCGTTCTCGCCAACGTCACCGGCGCGCCGCCGGCCAGGGAGGCCTGCACGGCGAGGGTGGCCGCCGTGGTGGCGACCAGTGACTCCAGCGGCACCGGCATCGGCCCGCCGGTCCGCACGGCCTTGACGAACGCGGCCAGTTGGGCGTTCTGGCCCTTGTCCCGGGCCTTCGGCAGCCGCGAACTGACCCACCGCTTGCTGCCGTACACCGAGGCCCGGACGAAGTCGTCGAGCCGCAGCACCTTGCCGTCCGCGACCATGTCCAGCGTCTCCTTGGGGAAGCCGGGCGAGCCGGTGGTGACGTAGCTGATGGTGGCGGTGGACCCGTCCGGGTAGCGCAGCAGGATCTGCAGATCCTCGTTGCCGGGCGTGGTGATCGCGTACACCGAGACCGGGTCGGCCCCGAGCAGCCAGCTCGCCGTGTCGATGAAGTGCCCGCCCTCGCCCGCGAACCGCGAGCCCTCGGTGCCTTGCTGGAGGTACCAGCTGCCGTGATCGAGGCGCCCCGCGTTGACCAGGTAGCGCAGGCTCGCGGGACCGGTCCGGGCGCCGAACCGTGTTCCGGCCTCCCGCAGCAGCGGTGCGAACCGGCGGTTGAAGCCCACCTGCAACCGGTCGTTGCCGGACTCCTCCACCGCCGCGAGCACGCCGGCCAGCTCGTCCTCGCTGAGTGCCAGCGGCTTCTCCACGAACACCGCCTTGCCTGCCAGCAGCGCCTTCCGGGTCAGTTCGGCGTGCGAGCTGTGGCGGGTGACCACGAACACCGCGTCGACGGACTTGTCGCCGAGCACGGCGTCGAGGTCGGTGGTCGCCCCGGCGAAGCCGAACTTCCGCTGGGCGTTGGTCGCGGACAGCGCCGTCGTGGTGACGACCGTGGACAACTCGACGCCGTCGCGCTGTGCCAGGTGCGGCAGCAGCATCGACGTCGCGTAGTTCCCCGCGCCGACGAACGCGAGCCGCACCGGCGTCCTGGCGGCCCGGACCGGGCTCGGCCTCACGTTCACCGAGGGCACGGCCACCGCCGGAGCCTGCGCCTCCACCCCTTGCCCGGGGTACCGGAACAGCACGGCCACGGCCTTCAAGTCGCCGTCCTTCAGGCTCCGGTACGTCTCGACTGCGTCGTCGAAATCGGCGACGTGGGAGATCAGGGGCTCCACGTCGACGCCGCCGCGGGCGACGAGGTCGAGGAAGCACGCCAGGTTGCGGCGCTCGGTCCAGCGGACGTAGCCGATCGGATAGTCGCGCCCTTCGAGCTCGTACTCCGGGTCGTAGCGACCGGGACCGTACGACCGGGAGAACCGGACGTCGAGCTCCTTCTCGTAGTACGCGTTCCACGGCAGGTCCAGGCGGCACTTGCCGATGTCGACGACCCGGCCGCGGTCCCGGCAGAGCCGGGCGGCCAGCTCGACGGGCTGGTTGCTGCCGCCGCCGGCGGCCAGATACACCTGGTCCACGCCGTGACCGCCGGTGAGTTCGGCGACGGAGGCCTCCACGGCCGAGGACTCGGGGTCGCCGCAGGCCGCCGCGCCGAGGCGCTCGGCGAGCTCGCAGCGCACCGGGTCGGGGTCGACCCCGACGACGCGGACCCCCGAGGCGGCAAGGAGCTGCACCACCAGCTGCCCGATCAGCCCGAGGCCGATGACCAGCGCCACCTCGCCGAGCCGCGACTCGCCCTGGCGGACCCCCTGCAACGCGATCGACCCGACCGTGCCGAAGGCGGCGTGCCGCGGAGCCAGACCGTCCGGCACCGGGGTGTACAGGTTCTTCGGCACCCAGTTGAGCTCGGCGTGCAACGCGTGCTCGTTGCCGGCGCAGGCCACGAGGTCGCCGACCTTCACGTCGTCGATTCCGGCGCCGACCTGCTCGACCACGCCGCACAGCGAGTAGCCCAGCGGCGTGTAGGAGTCCAGCTTGCCCATCACCTTGCGGTAGGTGGCGGGCACGCCGTTGGTGGCCACGCTCTGCATGACCTTGGCCACCTGGTCCGGCCGGGAGCGGGCCTTGCCCAGCATCGACATACCGGCCTCGGACACCTTCATCAGCTCGGTCCCGGTGGAGATCAGCGAGAAGGCGCTGCGGACCAGTACACCGCCCGGCTTGCACCCCGGCACCGGCACGTCGAGCACCGCCAGCTCGCCGCTCTTGTAGTTCTGCACAACCTGTTTCACACGAACTCCTGTGATTCCTAAGCCGTCAACCGAGTGCTCTGGCCGGACCCGGAGGTCGCGTCGCGATACCAGTACTCGAGGGTCAGTACGTGCCACAGATGCTTGGAGAAGTCCTGCTGCCCGGAGGCGTCCTCGGCGACCATGCGCGTCAGCGCGTCGCGGCGCAGGAACCCGGAGCGCACGAGCTCGCCGTCGTGGACGACCTCGCGCACCAGCGGTGCCAGATCCCGGCTCATCCAGGCGCGCAGCGGGGCGCTGAACAGGCCCTTGGGCCGGTACACGATCTCCCGGGGCAGGACCGAGGCGGCCGCCTCCTTGAGGACGGCCTTGCCCTGCCGTCCGACGATCTTGCGGTCACCGGGCACGGCGAACGCCGCCTTGACCACGTCGACGTCCACGTACGGCACCCGCACCTCGGTCGACGCGGCCATGCTGGAGCGGTCCGTGTAGGCGAGGTTCAGGCCCGGCAGGAACATCCGGGCGTCCGTCAGGCACATGCGGTTCACGAAGTCGTCGAGGTCGTTGTCCTCGTAGACGTCCGCATGTTCGGTCAGCACGTCCTCGACCGTCCCGGCCAGGTCCGGATCGAGCAGGGCGAGCAGCTCGCCCCGGTCGTACATGGTGTAGCTGCGCCGGAACGCGGTCTCCTCCGGCAGATCGGCGAAGGAGAGGAACCGCTTCGCGAAGCGCACCGACCGGTACCCCCGGCGGGACGTGGCGACCGGCAGCCGGTCCACGGCCCCGGACACCCCTCGCCGCAGGGGCCGCGGGACGCGCTGGTAGCGCAGCGCGAGCAGGTTGGCCAGGTGCTTGCGGTACCCGGCGAACAGCTCGTCGGCGCCCATCCCCGAGAGCATCACCTTGACCCCGGCCTCCCGGGCGGCCGAGCAGATCAGGAACGTGTTGATCGCGGCGGGGTCGCCGATCGGCTCGTCCAGGTGGTACGTCATCCGCGGCAGCAGGTCGAGCACGTTCGGGGCGATCTCGATCTCGTGCAGGTCGACGCCGAACCGCTCGGCCACCTGCCGGGCGTAACGCAGGTCGTCCGGCATCGCCTCGAACCTGGCGTCCTCCGCGCGGAAGCCGATGGTGTACGCGGAGATCCCGGGCCGCTCGCGGGCCGCCAGCGCGGTCAGGTAGCTGGAGTCGAGGCCGCCGGAGAGGAAGGTCGCCACGGGGACGTCGGAGAGCAGGTGACGCCGGGTCGACTCCTCGACGACCGCGGCCAGGTCCGGCCGCTCGCCGGCCCGGGCCCGCTCCCGGCCCTCGGCGGCGACGTCCTTCAGGTTCCAGTACCGGCCGCGCTCCACCCGGCCGTCGGGCCGGCACCGCAGCCAGCTCCCCGGCGGCAGCTTCTCCACCTCGCGGAACGCGCAACGCGAGTCCGGCACCCAGTAGTACAGCAGCGAGGCCACCAGCGCCGCGTGGTCCACCTCCAGCGACCCGCCGGTCGCCGCGGCGAGCGCCTTGAGTTCGGAGGCGAACACCAGACCCTCGCCGCGCCGGCGCAGGAACAGCGGCTTGATGCCCAACTGGTCCCGGGCGAGCACCAGTTCACCGGTCCGCTCGTCGAAGACGCCGAACGCGAACATGCCGCGCAGCCGGGGCAGGCAGTCCGTGCCCCAGCGCCGCCAGGCCTCCAGCAGCACCTCGGTGTCGGAGGTACCGCGGAATCGCACACCGGCGGCCATCAACTCGGTTCGCAGCTCGGGCGCGTTGTACAGCTCGCCGTTGTACGTCAGCACGAGGCCGTCCGAGGCCATCGGCTGGGCGCCGGTCCCGGACAGGTCGATGATGGCCAGCCGGCGGTGCCCGAGGTGCACTTCACCGTCACCGGCGGGGTGGCTGTACCGGCCCGCCCCGTCCGGGCCGCGGTGGGCGAGGGTGTCGGTGAGCCGGTCGGTCACGATCTTCCCGTCCGGCCATCGGTAAGTGCCTGCGATGCCACACATGTCCTACCGCGCCTCCTGGTTGCTGTCCGGGACCCGTGCCGCCCACATCGGCAGCCGCTCCGTCCCCCGCCGGCCGTCCCCCACTGCCTGAACGGCGTGGGAGGTACCGCCGCCGTTCTGCCTGGCCGGCCGCTCGCCGTGGCCCCGCAGCGCGATGTGCTGCCCGTCCCACAGCGTGCCGTCGGTCCGGTCACGCGGATCGGGGTCGATCAACACCACACCGATCACCTGAATGTGCTGGTCCGCCAGCTGCCGTGCCACGGTGTGCAGCCATGCGGCGCTGCCGTGCCCGGCACGCACGACGAGCACGGCCCGGGTGCCGAGGTACTCGAGGTCGGTCCATGCCGTGCCGGGCGCGACCGAGCCCACGCCGAGCCGGTGCCCCTGCCGCGGCACGTCCGCGGCAGGCGCGCCGCTGACCACGGTGGGGTCTCCCGGCTTCGGGCGGTGGCCCGCGAGCTGCGGGCCGGGCAGACCGTCGACGACGACCACCGGCCCCTCCGCCGCCAGTTCCCTGGCGACGTTCAGGGCGATCACGCTCGTGCTGCGCGCACAGCCCAGTTCCAGCAGCGACACCGGTTCCGCGGAATCGCGCACGGTGCGGGCCAGGGACGCGGTGAGCCGCTCGCGTGCCGCCCGGGTCCTCCGGCGCTGCCACAGCCCGGCCGGCCGGCGGGGCGCGCGCGGCAGCTCCGCGATGACCGAGGCGCCGAGATTCGCCGCGATGTCCCGGCGCAGCACGGGGCGGTCCGCCACCACCGCGCCGACCGCGGCCACCGACAGCCCGAGGACCAGCCCGAGGACGAGCCCGATCACCGCGTTGGTGGCCGCGGCCCTGGGCAGGGAGTGCCGCACCGCGCGCGGTGCGTCCACGATCTGGGTGCCGGCGACGAGCTGAGGCGCCCCCATCCGCGCCTCCTCGGCGCGCTGGTCGAAGTCGCCGATCCGCGAGGTGAGTTCGGCCCGGCGGGCGAAGAGAGACTCCGTGCTCGCCGACCCCTTCGGGCCGCTCTGCGTCGGTCCGGCTCCGATCGCCTCGTTGACGTCGGCGAGTTCCTTCCGCATACGGTCACGCTGCTCCAGCAGGGCCTCGGCCTCGGCCTTCGCGGTCTCCCGCATCCGTCTCACATGGTCCGCGACGAACGCGTCGGCCAGCGCCTCGGCCCGGGCCACCGCTTCCGCGTCGCTGGCACCCGTCACATCGATCTGCAACAGGTTGTTGGTCAAGCCTGTGCCCCGGTAGTCCCGCATGAAGTCCGCCGGGCTCTGAGGGGACTTGAGCAACCGCAGGGCCTGGCCGGCGATCCGCGTGGTCTGCAACAGCGCGACGTCGGTGCGGATCAGCGTTCCGGTGTCGTTCGGCTGGTCCTCCTTGTGCGCGACCAGCACCTTGGTCACCGCGGTCGGCGGCGGTGGCAGCAGGACCGCCACCGCCGCGCCGATCAGCAGCCCCAGCAGCGCCAGGGAGCACCAGAGCCGGCGGCGCCTGCGCACCGCCACCACCAGCGCCTGCAGATCCAGCAGCGGAGCGGCGGCCGACGACTGAGAGGTCTTGCCCGTCGTCACACCGGACCTCCCGTCGCGTGACCGCGCACCGCGAGCGCCGGGGCGGCCTCGTCCGGGGACGGGCCGGCAGAACGCGGCGGCCGTGCCCGGACCGTGCCGGCCACGACGATGCCGACGACCTCGTGCCCCGCGTCCGCACACGCCTCGGCGAGGCCGGCGAGTTCCGCCGCGGTCCAGCTGCCCGCGCTGAGCACCACCAGGGCACCGGCCTCGGTGTCGCGGTCCGGCACCAGCGGCCGGGACACCGGCACCGCCACCATCCGCAGCACGGGATACTCCCCGCTCGAAGAGCTTGGAGAAGAATCGCTCTCGGCCTCGGTGACGAGCCGCCCGGCGGCCCGGAGGGCGATCTCGTCGCCGTCCGGGACGACGACCAGCAGCCGCCGGGGGGCCGGAACCTGCTCCCGGAGGCGGGCGCACACCCGCCGGTAGCGGATCCGCCTGTCGGCCTCGTCGCCGGACGTCCGCGGCGTCGGTACGTCCCACCGGACGTCGACGCCCAGCAGCCGGCGGATCCGGTCCCGCGTGCCACGTCCCTCCGCCCGCCGCACGGGCCGTTCACCGGGTACGTCGACGGTACCCAGCAGCGCCGAGCCGAGCGCCGCGGTGATCTCCGGTTCGGTGCGCAGCCGGCGACTCATCCGCGCGGCGGTGAGATGACCGACGACCGCGAGCAGGAAGAACACCAGCGCCCCGGCGACGATGAACTGCGTCCTCGTCGGCGGTGCCTCACCCTCCGGCCGGGCCGCCGGCCCCATGACGACCATGTCGGCCTTGACGGCGGCCGGGTCGGCCTGGTCCAGCTTGTTGACGGCCTCCTGCAGCGTGGTGCGCAGCTTGGCGAGCTCGGTGCGGGTCTGCACGCTCTCCACGCTGCTCCCCGGGTCGGCCGCGTCGGCCAACTCGGTGATGCGGCGGCTGGTCCGCACCACCAACTGCCGCAGTTCCTCGGGCCGCGCCGCCGCTTCGGGGTCGGTGCTGTCACCGGCGATCCGCGCCGCGAACGCCACGAACTGCTGGGCCACCTGGTCGGAGAGCTGCTGGGCGCGCTCCGGGGTGTCGGCCGTGCCCGAGATCTTGATGATGTTCCCGTCGGCGGCCTTGGCGCTCACCCGGCCCCGCAACTCGCCGCCCCCGCTCCAGCCGAGCGTGGCGGCCGCGCGGTCGATCACCACCGAACTGGTCGCGATCTGTGTCTGCGTCAGCAGCTCGCGCTCCTCCCACGCCCCCGGCAGCAGGACCGCTGCCGAGGTCGTGTAGCGCGGCGGAAACAGCAAGGACGTGCCGTAGCCGACGAGCGCGCCCAGCACGGCGAGGATGATGAGAACCCGTCGGCGCCGACGGATCATCCGCCCGATCGTGACCAGGCGTATCGTGTCATCGCTCAACGACGCGGCCTCTTCCCTTCCCGGTTCTGGTCGCCCGCCGACACCGGAGCGTGGTCGCGGCAGGCCGCGGCGTAGGCGGCGAGCAGTGACGCCTGCGAGTTCCGCCAGGAGAGCGGCCCGCTGATCCGCTCCTGGCCGATCTTGCCCATCCGGGCCCGCTGCTCCGGATCGTCCAGGAGCAGCGCGATGAGCCCCGCGAACTCGGCCTCGTCGTCGGCGGGCGCGTAGACGGCGGCGTCACCGGCGGAGACGCGCGCCTCCTTGAGGTCGAACGAGACGATCGGCCGGCCCATCGCCATGTACTCCAGGACCTTGTTCATGGTCGACACGTCGTTGAGCGGGTTGCGCGGGTCGGGGGAGAGGCACACGTCCGCGGTGGACAGGTAGCGCACCAGGTCGGCGTCCGGTATGCGCCCGGTGAACTGCACCTGCTCCGAGAGCCCGAGCCGCCGGGACAGCTCCACCATCGCGTCGAAGGCGTCGCCGGCGCCGACGAACACCGCGTGCCAGTCGGTCCGCCCGAGCTCGTCGCGCAGCTTCGCCAGCGCCCGCAAGGCGTAGTCGACGCCGTCCTGCGGGCCCATCACGCCCAGGTAGCACAGCAGATGGGGCTTGCCGCGCTTCAACCCCGGTTCCGCCGGCACCGGCTGGAACCGGTCGATCGCGGGCGCGCTGCGCACCACGAACACGTCCTCCGGCCGCCGGCCGCCACGGCGTACCGCCACGTCCCGGTAGCTCTCGTTCGTGGCGAGCACGATGTCAGCGGCCCGGTAGGTCCGCCGTTCCAGCGCGCACACGGCGCGGTAGAGCAGGTCCTGGCCGCGGTCGAACCGGGAGAGATACAGCTCGGGTACCAGGTCGTGCTGGTCGAAGACGAACCGCGCGCCGCGCCGCTTCAGCCACAGGGCGGGAAGGAACAGCAGGTCGGGCGGGTTGCAGGCGTGCACCACGTCCACGGGTCCGACCTTGCGGGCCAGCCGGACCGTGTGCCACAACGCCGATCCGTACTCCCGCAGGTAGCCGGCCGGCCCTCCGGTGGCCGCGCGCAACGGGTAGCGGTGGATCCGCACCCCGTCGATCACGGCCTCCGGCTCCCTGTCCCGCTTCTCTCCCCGGGGGCAGATGACGTGCACCTCCCAGCCCGCGTCGCGCAGCGTCGTGCACTCCTGCCACACACGCCGGTCGAACGGCACCGAGAGGTTCTCCACCAGGATCAGCGCGCGCCGGCCCCGCCCGTCGCCGCCGGCTGCGTTACCAAGCAAGGCCCATGTACCCCGGTTCGGTCCGGCGCGCCTCGGCGTCGGGAAGGCGGACGAGGTCGACGATCACCGGGGCGTCCCCGTGGGGCAGCGCCGACAGCACGGCCGGGTCCCTGGTCCCGACCAGGCACACCTCGGCGTGGTCGAGCACCTCGTCGACGGAGTCCGCGAGCAGTTGCGCGAGATGCGGCAGCCGGCTCTCGATGTACTCGCGGTTCGCGCCGAGCAGCCGGGAGAGGCTCACGTTGGCGTCGTAGATCTTGAGGTCGTACCCCTTGCCGAAGAGCCGCTCCGCCAGTTCCACGAGCGGGCTCTCGCGGAGGTCGTCGGTGCCGGGTTTGAAGGACAGCCCGAACAGGCCGACCCGGCGCTTGCCGGCGCGCTCGACCAGGTCCACCGCGCGCTGGAGATGGTCGGAGTTGGAGGCCAGCACGTGGGCGAGGATGGGCACCGAGACGTCGGCCCGCTGCGCCGCGTGGACCAGGCTGCGCAGGTCCTTGGGCAGGCAGGAGCCACCGAAGGCGAAGCCGGGCCGCAGATAGGCGGGGCTGATGTTCAGCTTGCGGTCGGCCAGGAACACGTCCATCACCTGGTGCGAGTCGACCCCGAGCGCCTGGCACACCGCGCCCAGCTCGTTCGCGAAGCCGATCTTGAGGCCGTGGAACGCGTTGTCCGCGTACTTGATCGCCTCGGCCGTCGGCACCGGCACCCGGAACACCTCGCCGGGCAAGCCTTCGTACAGTGCCGTCACCACATCGCCGCTCGCCCGGTCGAGCTCCCCGATGACGGTCTTGGGCGGGTCGAAGAAGTCCCGCACGCTCGTGCCCTCGCGCAGGAACTCCGGGTTGACCGCGACCCCGACGTCCACCCCGGCCGTGCCGCCGACGTACTTCTCCAGGATCGGCACCAGCAGGTTCAGGCAGGTGCCCGGGAGCATGGTGCTGCGGAACACGACGGTGTGCCGGCCCCCCTGCTCGGCTCCCTCGGCCAGCGCGGCGCCGATCTCCTCGGTGACCCGCTCCAAGTACGTGGTGCACAGGCTGCCGTTGGGCTCCGACGGGGTGCCCACGCAGACCAGCGACACCTCGCTGCCCATGATCGCCTCGCGGACGTCGCCGGTGGCGCGTAACGCTCCGGTCCGCACGACGTCGGCGACGAGCTCGCCGATCCGCTCCTCGACCACCGGGGCCTTGCCGTCGTTGACCAGGTCGACCTTCACCTGGTTCACGTCCACCCCGATGACCTCGTGCCCCATGCCGGCCAGGCACGCGGCTGACACGCAGCCCACGTAGCCGAGCCCGAAAACGCTGACTCTCATGACCCGTTCCTCCCCCCGGGCAGGCCCTCTCGGCCTGCGGTTCGCGCGCCGGCCGGACGGCCGCCCCCGCGCATCAGTAGGCCCCCTGGCCATGGAGCACCGCACGCAGCGTCTTCCACAAGATCACTGTGTCCAGGGCGAGCGACCAGTCCTCCACGTACCGCAGATCCAGCCGGACCGCCTCCTCCCACGACAGGTCGCTGCGTCCGCTGATCTGCCACAGGCCGGTGAGGCCGGGCTTGACCAGCAGCCGCCGCCGGATGTCCGGGCCGTACGCGGCGGACTCCTCCGGCAGCGGCGGCCGCGGACCGACGAGCGACATCGATCCGGTGAGCACGTTGAAGAGCTGCGGGAGCTCGTCGATCGAGTACCGGCGCAGCACCGCTCCCACCCGGGTCACCCGTGGATCCCGGCGGAGCTTGAACAGCAGGCCCGCGCCCTCGTTGCGGTCGGCCAGCTCTCCACGTGCCTCGTGGGCCCCGGTGACCATGGTGCGGAACTTGAGAATGGTGAACTCGCGGCCGTCCTTGCCGACCCTGCGCTGGCGGTAGAACACCCCGCCCCGGCTGTCCATCAGCACGAGCAGCCCGACGAGCACCATCAACGGTGCGAACAGCACCAGCAGAAACGTTGCGCCTATTCGATCGACGCCCCCTTTGACCGCCCGGCGCCCCCCGGTGAAGGCCGGCAGGCTGACCCGCAGCAGCGGGATCCCGAGCACCGCGTCGACGTGCAGCCGGGGGCCGGCCACCTCCATCAGCACGGGGGCCACGACCATCTCGGCATCACTGCCTTCGAGGTTCCAGGCCAGCCGCTGAAGCCGGTTCGGTGACCAGTGCGGGTCCGGGGTGACCGCGACGACGCGGTAGCCGTCGTGGTGGACGTGCTTGGCGACGTCCGCCAGCCGGCCGATGACCGGCACCCCGTCCACTTGGTCACCGTCGAGCCCGCGACCGTCCGTCGTGCACACGGCCTCCACCCGCCAGCCGAGGTGCGGGAACTTCCGGGTCCGGGTGATCAGGTCGCGCACGGTGGCCGGGCTCCCGGCGGCGAGCACCGGCCTCAGGCACCGCCCTTCCTTGCGCTGTTTGTGCAGCCAGAGACGCAGCAGATACCGCGCGGGAATGGTGACCAGGGCGATCGCGGGAATCGCGACGAAGATCCAGAGCTTGATGTTGCGCGAGGTGAGCGCGATCCCGCCGAGCGCCAGCACGACGGTCGCCGCGAACAGCGAGCGTCCGAGTCTTCGGAATTCCTCGGCGCCCTGGCCGAGCACGGCCGGAGCCCACGCCCGCCCCACCGCGAGCGCCCCCAGCACCAGCAACTCGGTGCCGAAGGCGAGAACAGCCCACTTCTCATGCCAGTTGGCCGCGTCCCGGGCCCCGAAGAAGTTGCCGATCGCCGCCACCACGATGGCGGTGGCCACGGTATCGCTGGTGATCACGGTACGGCGGTACCGCTGCTCCCAGTCCATCGCGGGCCGGCTGATCGCCCCGTTCGTCAGACGCCCGCGTGCTGACGGTAACGGGCTGACTAATCCCCCTTGCCGCACAGAACCCCCCAGGTTCCCAGTGATTCGACGTGTTCGCCCAACACTGTTCCTCCCCCACGGGAAGCCCCCGCCCCCCGCAGTGTTCCTCCCCTCGGGAGGCCCCCGCCCCCCGCGCCGCGCTGTTCCTCCCCGCAGGAGGCCCCCGCCTCCCGCGCATGCCGTCCCGGCTGTGCCGGGACTACCTGAACAACTCACCCTGGGCGTAGCGGACCGCGTGTGCTGCCGGTCTTTCGAAGTGCGCGGAAATCCGCCGAAGCCTGGGGGACGTGCTGGCTTGCCGTGGCGCTGAACCCGTAGATCATCAAGGGTCGCTTCGTGCTCGATCAGCTGAAGCACGGTCAATCTAGACCATGGAGGCCAGTATGAAGAGAGGGATGTGTGTAATTTGTGCTCAAGATTTGATGGTTGATTCACCGGTGGCTGAACGCCTACGGATGCCTTCACGCCACCACTGCTTTCCGCGCAGGTCGGGCGGCAAGAGGCCATGGTGCTCCGGGCCTTCGCCCGAGCGCGCGCCGCACCGGTCCGAGGGGGCTCGGTGAACGCTTTGGGGTAGATCGGCTTGAACGCGTCCCCTGGCGCGTCACGGTCCTTCACCTGTCGCGCTGAGCCCGTCGATCCCATGCCGGAGGAAGCCGGCCGCCGTGGCGCCGTCGACCTCGAAGCCGCCGTGGTTGTTCAGGGTGAAGGTGCCGCCGGCGAGGCGCTCGGAGGGCGCAGCAGTCCTGAAGGACATCTGGAGCGAGGTGCAGGGTGTGGCCGTGGACCCGGACGACGACTTCTTCGAGCTCGGCGGCGATTCCCTGTCCGCCGTCCGCATCGGAGCCGCCCTGGGCGCCCGCGGTCTGCCGTCCCCGCGCCGCCGCGAGCTGTACTAGAACCCGGCCGTCCGGGCAACGGCGGCGAGTCTCGTTCCACCGTCGAGGAGCAGCGGACCGGTGTGAGCGTCGGTTCTCGGGCGCGAGCGTCGGCCGCACGGCTCAGTCGAGTCGCGAGGTCCGTGGCCCCGGCCTACATTGCGAATGCGGCGGATCGCTACGCGGAGCGCCGGCGCGCCACCATGCGCCGAGGGCAGTGCGTCCGTTCTCCGCCGCGGCAGCGGACCGCAACGAGGGGAACCTCCATGTCCGAATCCGTCGACGGGCGCGTCCCCATCGGCGCGGCCGTGTCCGGCCGCCGTACGACCGGACCACATCCCGACACGCCCTTCCCGGAGTTCTCGGAGCACCCAGGAGCGTCGGGGTTTCCGCAGTTTTCGGGGCCTCCGGAGACGGCACAGCTCCCGAGTGAAGGGCCGCCGACCCCAGCCCCGGACACGGCACTGGCCGAGCCGGAGGTCGGCAGCCCGTTCCCGTCCGCATACGGGCTCGGTGACGAGATGGTCGACCCGGCGGGCGACGAGTTCCGCGCCCTGCTCGGCGAGCTGTACGACGAGGAGCTCGACGCGACCCTGTGGGCACTCGTCGACGAGGCGGACGCCCAGGTGCGAAGGCTGTTCCCTGCGAGCGCAGAGGGACCCGGCACCGATCTCGTCCGTGCCGAGCGCCTGCTGAGGACGTGGTCCGAACCACTGCACGAGTCGCTGGACGACCTGTTGGAACGAATGGCGGCGGCACTTGCAGCCGAGGATCCGGGCGGCCTGGACGAGCGCCGGATCGCGGAAGTCCTCGAGGCCGTCGAACCCGGAGGGGAACAGCTTCCCCCCGTCTTCGAGGACTTCCTCAAGTCCATCCGCGACAAGGCGGCGAAGCTGGCGAACAAGGCGGCACGCCTGGCCCGGAAGGGTGTCGCCGCCGCCGGGCGGCTGGTCCCGGTGGCCGCCCTGCTGCGCAAGATCGCGCCACTGGTACGTCCACTGCTGCAGCGCGTCCTGCGGTACGCCCTCGACCGGCTGCCGCCGGCACTGCGCCCGTACGCGACCAGGTTGGCGCAGCGCTATCTGAAGACGGCGGGCGAGGTGACGGACGATACGGAAGCTCCGGTTGCCGTCCCCGACGTCACGGCGCTCCAGCTCAGGTTCGACGCCACCTTGGCGGAATTGCTCTTCGCCGCCGACGAGTACGAGCAGGAGACACTGCTCGCCGCTGAGGCCGTGGCCGCCGACAGCGAGCAGGACGACACGCTCGCGTTGCTCGATACGGCACGTCAGAGGTTCGTCCAGGGGCTCGAGCACCTCGAGGAGGGGCAGGACCCGACCCGGCTGGTCGAGGAGTTCCTGCCGGTGGCCGCTCTGCGCCTCGGCATCCGGCTGGCCGGCAGACGACGCGTCGTGCGGTTCCTCTCCGACTACCTCGGCCGGCTCATCGCACCGTACGTCGGCCCCCGGATCACTCCGGCGCTCTCCAGGGCCATCGTCGATGCCGGGCTGCGGATGGCGACCCTCGAAGCCCCGGAGCCGGAGGCCGAACAGCGGTGGTCGGAGCGGGAGCCGGGGCCGGTCCGGGAGAGCGACGCACACGCGCCCGGACTCGCGGCCGAAGCGCTCGCCACCCTGGTGGAGGACACCGCGGTACGGGTGGCCGGACTCGACGAGGAGTTGTTCGAGGACCCGCTGCTGCTGGAGTCCGCCGTCGTGGACGCCGTCCGGGAGGCCGCGGCGGCGAGCTTCCCGCACCAGGTGCTCCGGGCGGACGCTCTCGCCCCGCAGGCCGCGCTGCCCGCCGTGCCCTGGGTGGGGATGCCCCGGGGTGCGCCCCGCCGCTACCGCAAGTGCCTGCGCGTCTTCGACGTCACCATCACACCCCAGGCGGCCCGGGCCATCGGCATCCACGGCGGGCGTACGCTCGACGCGCATCTGCGGGAGCGGTGCCGGACCGGGGGTCCGGTGCGGGCCCGTATCCACCTCTACCAGGCCGTGCCGGGAACCCGGCTGGGCAGGATCGCGAGCTCGGAGGCCGAGGCGCTGGGCGGCAACGCCGCGGCCGGGCCCTCGTGGGAGTGGCTGCATCCGCTGACCCCGGCGGCGGCAGGACTGCTGCTCGGCGACCCGTCACTCAGCCACGGGGAGGACGGCCACCCCGACGCGTCCTTCGGCCGCCTCTCCGGGCCCGGGCCGCTCGCGGTGCCACCTGGTCCGCCTCGGGTCGGTCAGCGCTTCTACGCCGTCCAGCTTCCCGGTGCCCCGGCGCCGCTGCTGGAGCAGAGGAGCCGGCGGCCGGGCCCGGCGGCCGGGCCTCCCGTGACCGCGGTGGTCGACGGCCGCAGGCGGGAGATCCGCGTGGCCGTTCACGTGCCCGAGGCATGGGCGCAGACGATGGCCGCGGCGCTGCGTCGGGGCGACAGTCCGGTCGTAGCGCTGGCCGAGCTGCGGCGCACCGTGGGTACGGCCCTGCGTCGGGCGCTGTCCGGCCACGGGCATGCCTGGTTGCGTGTGGAGCAGGGGGCGGCGGCCGCTGAGCACCTGCCGGGCGGGCTCCGAGGGGAGGTCGCCGGGCCGGGGCGGGCCGATGCCGCCGTCCTCGCCCGCAGGCTGGCCACCTGGGTAGGCGTCGGGCTGTCCCGGACCCTCGCCCGCGAACGGGGCGCGCTCGTCGGCGCGACGACGGCGGAGGCCGACGGCATCACGCTGCTCGTTCACCTCGTGCGGCCGCCCGGATTCGATCTGATCCACCGTACGGTGGCGCGGCCCGACGCGACCGCCCGGGTGGGAGGCGACGAACTCGCAGCCGAGCTGACCGGGGCGCCGCACGAGATCCGGGTGGAGATCATCCCTGGGTACCGCCGTGCTTGACGACACCGCCGCGCTCCGGCTCCAGCTCGCCCGTCAGGTCGCGCACTGGCGCGGCGCCGTCACCACCCTCTCCGACCCGGAGAACTTCGCCGCGGCGAGTGCCTGGCAGGCGCTGGAGCACGAACTCGGCGTGGCGATCCGGCGCCACCTCGGGGAAGCGGTCGAGGCGCTGCGCCGTGAGGCCGACGTGCTCACCGCGGAACTCCGCGCCGCCCGCGCCGGTCCCGACCTGGAGCGGCTGCGGCGGCGCATCGCCAAGTTCCGTCAAAACTACGCCCGTTCGGAGACGGCGATCGACTTCTTCGGCGACGCCGTGAACACGAGGACCTCGGGCAAGCTGGGCGCGCTGCTGCGGGCCTGCGATGTGCTCGCGGTCCGCAGTATGGCCGTGGTGCTGCGGCCGCTCGGCCGGCCCGTCCCTCGCGTCCTCACCTATGTCGACAAAGGGATGGGTGCGTCCATTCTCCGCAGCGGCCTGCGTTTCTGGGACGTGGGTGGCCCGACCGTCGCCGCCGCAATCAAGATCACCCGGCACAACCTGCACCGGCCCACCGCCCTGTTGCACGAGGCCGGGCATCAAGTCGCCTACAGCCTGGACTGGAACGACGAGCTGGCGGCAGCCCTGCGGGAGGACCTCGCGGCCGACTTCGAGGTCGGCGAGTCCTGGGCGAGCTGGGCGTCGGAAACCGCTGCGGACACCTTCGCTTTCGCCCACGCCGGCTATGCGGCCGTGGCGGCGCTCCACGACGTCCTGGCAGGGGAGCGAAGCAGACTCTTCGTCACCCGGCCCGGCGATCCCCACCCCGTGGGCTATTTGAGGGTGTTGCTCAACTGCGCCATGGCGCGGCGTTGTTACGGGGCCGGTCCTTGGGACGATCTGGCCCGCGCCTGGACGTCGGCGAACCCGCTCGACGCCGCGCCGCCGGGCGAGCGCGAGCTGCTGGAGCGCTCGGTGCCGTGGCTTGCGCGCATTGCCGAGGTGTGTCTGTTCCGGCCCATGCGGGCGTTCGGCGGACGGCCCCTGACGGCGCTGGTCGACCCGGCGCGCGTGCGCCCGGACGCGTTGCGCCAGCTGGCTCGGGAAGCCGGGCCGGCGCTCCGCAGCTCAGAGCACTGGCTGGACACGGAGGCGTTGCGCCTGCTGGCCCTCTCCGGCTGGCGGGCCGCCACCGAGCCTGGGCACGCTGCACAGGTGGCGGCGGAGTTCGAGGACTGGATGACGCGGCTCGGACGGGGTGTCCGGGCCGCCGCTTGAGACGAAGGAGGACAGGGTGAGCACACCGACTCCGGCTGGACCGGTCGCCCCGGGAACACCGGTGACACTGACCCAAGAGGAAATCGACCTGAAAGGAATCATTGAGGATTCCGAGGTTCTCACAAACCGTCTTTGTGGGCCGAAGCCCCCCGAGAGGACGCCTACGCCCTTCTGGAAATAGGAAAACTGTGACCACCCGCGCCCTCCGTAAGAACTCCGGGAGCACATCATGTTCCGTCAAATCGCGGCCCATATCAGCCCTCCCAATCCGGGGCCCCCGGGCTTGCCGACACCCATCGACAGACAGCTGGACTTCCTCTTCCAGCAGCACCCGGCTGACCTCGTGTCAGTGCTGGAGGCCGGCTGGCGAAACAGCTTCAGATCACCGAAGGTCCGCAACAGAGGGCCGCTCCGAGGAATCGTCGACACGCCTAACCCGCCACCACAGACCGCCTGGCCGACAACGCTCAACGGGCAGCTTGCGGTCGCTCTGACCACCATGAGCAGGCGGCCGTTCGTCCACGACCACATCATCTACGCGTATCTCATCGAGAACACAAGGGTGTTCGAGATTTTCCGAAAGGTGCTCAGCCTGTTTCTGCACGGCGAACAGCTGGGCATCCCGCAGCGCTCGGAGACCTTCGAATGGCTCCGCACGACGGAGGAGCTGTTCTTCCGGAGCGGAACGCCGCTCACCGTCCTCTCGATCGACAGTCAGCTTCGTCCGGACCTGCGCGCCACCAGGAGAAACGCTTATCAGCGCCTGCTGGGCATGGACCTCAACCATGGCACGGATGACGGCTCGGTCTACCCGTACGAGAAGGCAGTGGCTGCCAACCGTGAACTGGTCGCGGTCCTGGAGGAGTTGCTGAGGCAGGTCTGGGTCGGTGTCGCCTACACCAATGTGGGTGTACCTGTAAACGGTCCGCTGCCCATCGACACGGCGGCGATTGCCAACCTCGCCCTGCGGTTGCAGAACATGCTCAACGAGCGGCGGGGAAGCGCGCCCACACTGCCCAACCTGGCCCGGGAGGAGTTCGTCGCCGTAGCGGCGATGTCCTGGTTCCATATGACGTTGCTCTACAACAGCCCCGTGGTGCTCGACCTACAGGCCACGGCCGCCAGTCCCGAGGACCGGCTCAGCCGGATCGGAGAGCGCGTGGGAATGCCGCCGCACAGCCGATCGCACAGCTACTTCGTTCTCGCGCCGCTGCTCAGCCAGCTGCTCATCGAGATCGAGGCCGGTCTGTACTCCAGCCAGGTGGGAGCGCGGGCGCTCTTCGCGCCCCTGACGCCGGCGGGCGCCGGCAATCCGATCCGGTCGCGGCTGCAGGACATCATCCACCACTGGTCGCTGGCCACCGGCCGTGACCTGAAGTCCGTGGCGGTCACTACGACCCGGGGTTTCGCACCACCGGCACCCGCCCCGACGGCCGGAGCGCCGGCCATCGCGCCGACGACGAGCAACTCGGCGGCCCTCGCACCTGCCTCCGTTGACGCCTCGCGCACCCTGAGCCTGCAGACGCTCCGCGTCTGACACAAGGAGCCACCCGATGAACCACGCCTCCTGGGAATCGGTCCCACTGTCGGACCGGCCCGGCAGCGGGCCGGCGGCAGCCGCTCTCGACGAGCCGGCCACCGAGATCGGGCACTGGTCGTACCCCGTCGTGGGCCCTCTGCGCGCACCGCACGAGATCCTCGCGCTGGCGGAGTCGCCCGGCGCGGGGCCAGTCGACCTCCGCACGGGGGAGACCTGGACCGGGACGCCGCCGCAGGAGGACTTCCTCCGACGGGTGCTCGCCGCTCACATGGCCCGCAGCCGGTCACGGAAGGGCCGGCCGGGACGAGACCTCGAGCCGGGCGAACGCGCAGTGATCCCCGGCACGAACATCGACATGAGGGCCGACGCGGCTGCCGCGGCCGGCCGCCTGCTCGCCGCCGCCAATCAGGCGCTCGCCGCCGCCCGCGGCCGCGGCGACGAGGACGCCGGGAGAACCCGGCGTATCACCGTGGCCAGTGGCTACCGCGGCAGCGACCACCAGGAGCGGCTGTGGCGTACGTACTTCGGGCGCTACTACGACGAGACGGCCGCTGCCCGCAGCGGGCTGCCCGGCGGCCCACACGGGGAGGCGGCCGTACGGCACATGATCGAGGTCTTCCGGATCCCCTCCCGGATCGCCGCGCCCGGTTACAGCAACCACCAGAACGGCATCGCGATCGATCTCCTCCAGGAACGCGACCCGGCGCACCCGATCCGGAACAGCACCCGGCCCGAAGCCGTACAGCGATGGCGGCGCACCTGGTTCTTCCAGTGGTTGCAGGCCAACGCCGGCTCCTACGGGTTCGCCCCGTACGAGCGTGAGCCCTGGCACTGGGAGTACCGGCCCGGCGGCGCGCCCCGCCGAGAAGCCGAGGCGGTGGAGTACGACCGCTGGACCTTCGCCGGCCCGACTGGATGGGAGGAATCCACCGAGCCGTCAGAGGCCGCTGAGCCGGAGGAGTACGAGGAGTACGAGGAGTACGAGGAGTACGAGGAGTACGGGTACGGGGGGTACGGGGAGGGCGCAGGCGAGGATCTCGACGCGCGCTGGGGGCCCGAAGGCACCCCGGAGGCGGCGGAACCGGAGGAGGGACAGGAACCGACGGAATGGCAGGAGGAAGTGGAGGGTGAGGAGGACCAGTGGGCTGCCGAAGCCGCTCCGGGTGAGGATCCGTACCTCGAGTGGGAGCAGACCGTGTGGGGACAACCCGAATCGGTGCGGACGGAGGACCCGCAGTGGCACCTCACCACTGAGCAGACCGACACCAACCTCCCCACCGGACCGTTCGGGTCGCTCGTGGCCGACCTGCCGGGCGGGCGGCGTTTCTCGTACACCTTCACCCGCGACGACGTGTTCTGGGCTGCCAAGCTGGTGTCACTGGAGGCCGGTGGCACCGATGACGCCGAGAACGCCGCCGTGATGTGGGCCATGCTGAACCGCTACGCGCTCTTCGCGCACAAACACCGGGAATACCCGACGTTCACCTCTTTCGTCCGCGCGTACTCCACCACGCTCCAGCCCGTGCTCCGGAACCCGAAGTCGGCCGAGGCCCATATGCACGACCGTGATTTCGTGCCCACGGGCGGCCACTACAAGGGGACGACCGTCCCACGCGGACAACTCGGCCGGCATCTCAAGACGCAGGCGGTGCCCTGGAGCGGCATCAAGCCCGAGTCGGCCAAGCGACTGGCACTGCGCGCGCTGACCGGAGGCCTGCCCAACCCCGGCATCGGCAACGCCACGGAGTTCGCCTCGACCCGCATCTTCTGGCAGCGCAGGAACCATACGAAGGCGGAGCCGACCCGAGACCAGTGGCTGGACTACACGAAGGCCTTCGCACGCCACCGCGAGCTCCGCTGGATCGGTGACAGACCGGGCCTTGACCAGCGCGCGAACGCGTTCTTCGTCCACCGGGCCGCGGAAAAGCTCCCCCCGGACACGGTGCGTGTGATCGCCCCCTGATCCGCTCCCGCGGCGTCCCGGCCGGCCGTTTCCCCACTCGCCGGTGGGGGAACGGCTCACGCGGACGGGTGCGTCACAGCGCGGCGGCGGCGCCGTGCAGGTTCTTGGCGGCCAGGCGAGGCCTTCGGTGTGGGAACAGGCGGCGTCCTACGGTCGGGTGATCGTGGAGACGGTCGGGGCGGGGTGGTGGCGATCAGCCGGGGAGGGGAGCGCCGTCGGTTCGTCCCTCCAGGGCTCGCAGCACGGCCGTCATGTCCTCGGCGCCGTGGCCCCGATCGACGGTTTCGCCGTACAGGGCCTGACACAGGTCGAGGAGCGGGGAGGCGACCCCGGCCTTGCGCGCCGCCTCGGCGATCAGCCGGTTGTTCTTCAGCACGTCCGCAGCGGCCGCCTGGACGGTGAAGTCCTGGGCCAGCAGTTTCGATGCCTTGACGCGGGAGACATCGCTGGCCATCGGGCCCGCGTCCAGGACGCCCCGGAGCAGGCTCCGGTCGAGTCCCTGCCGGTCAGCGAAGTGGAAGGCCTCGGTCAGGCCGGTGACCATCGTGATCAGGAAGAGGTTCACCGAGAACTTCATCAGAAGGGCGCCCGGGACGGCGCCGCAGTCGAACACCTCGTGGCACATGGGGGCGAGCAGCGGGCGCACGGCGGCCGCCGCCTCGCTGTCACCCGCCAGCATGCCCACGAGTTCGCCGCGCTCGGCGGGTACGCGGGAGCCGGAGACCGGGGCCTCGACGTAGCCGCCGCCCGCGGCCCGGATGTCGTCCTGCAGACCGGCGGAGTATTCGGCCGAGGTCGTGCCCATGTGGACGACGGTGTGTCCGGCGACTCGCGCGGCGAAGTCCGCTGTGCCGCGCCCCAGCACAGCGTCCATGGCGGCCTCGTCGGCGAGCATGAGGATCACCGTGCCGGCCCGGTCGAAGACCTCGGCCGGGCTCGCGGCGACCTCGGCACCGGCGGCACGCAGAGGTTCGCACCGGCCGGGGGTGCGGTTCCACACGACGAGAGGCGTCCCGGTCCGTGCGAGGTTGAGAGCCATGGGCTGTCCCATGACCCCGAGGCCGACGAAACCGACGTCCATGCTCCACTGCCTTCCCCGGCTCGCGCCGACATGGTTATGACAGCGGTCATAGTAGCTGCCGCTATGACGGCGGTCATAGGGTGTGGCCCGAGTGTTCGCGGTCGTGGAGGTCGAAAATGAAGGCGACAGGGGCAGCGGCCGAACGGGGGCCGCGCGAGCGGATGGTCTTCAGCGCGGCCCAGCTCATCCGGCGTGACGGGGTCGCCGCCACCGGCATGCGTGAGGTCGCCGCGCACGCGGGGGCGCCGCGGGGCTCCCTTCAGCACTACTTCCCCGGGGGCAAGGAGCAACTGGTCAACGAGGCGGTGGGTTGGGCCGGCCGGTATGCGGCAGGCCGTGTCGCTCGTTTCCTCGCCGCGCTGGCCGAGCCGACGCCCAGCGGGCTGTTCGCCGAGATGGTGCGCCAGTGGACCGACGAGTACCGGACGACCGGGTTCGCGGGTGGCTGCCCGGTGGCGGCGGCCACGGTGGACTGCGCGGAGTCCACCCCGGCCACACGCGAGGCGGCGGCCGCCGCGTTCGCCGCCTGGACGCAACCGGTGGGCCGGGCCCTGACGGAGATGGGGGTGCCCGAGGAGCGGTCCGGCGCGCTCGCCACCCTCATGATCAGTTCCCTGGAAGGCGCCATCCTCATCACCCGTGCCGAGCGGGACGTCCGCGCCCTGACGGCCGTGGCCCGCGAGCTCGGGCCCCTCCTTGACGCCGCGGTGCGCAACGAAGCGTGACTATTTCCTTCAAGTCCTCGTCCTGACTTGCCTGGTGGGCGCGGCGCGGCCCCACCTCGGCCACACCAAGGTGCCCGCCGTACTGCCGGCCGTCGAGCAGGCCCAGGAGGTCGTCTTCGCGGTCGTCGGCTTCGTCATGCGCCTCGCTCCGCTCGCCGTCTTCGGCGTCACCGCGCACCTGGCCGGTGAGCAGGAACCGCGTGGCCGCAGTCGTCGTCGCCCGCTGGGAAGGAGCCCTGGACACCCAGCAGGCGCGGAAGACATCCCTCGTCACTCCCGCGCTGAAGGCCAAAGCGGCCCGGGCGGACTGAGGGCCACCCGAGCCCCGGTGGCGCACGCCTCTAGACATCCGATCTCTTCTGCCGCGACGATGTTCGCGCCCTCGGCACGCGTCGAGTTGGCTGTCACTCCCTCTGTGAAAGAGCCGATGAATGGGGCGGGAGATCTCACGGTGATCAATGAATCCCAACCGCGGCGACGAGGCGTTCTCAAGTTCGGCGGCGGCCTCGCCTTCGCACCTCTGATCACTCAGCCGGCCGGCGGAACTCCCGCGGCACGGGCCGCCGCCGCGGGGACCGCCGCCCCGGCGGGCTTCCACTGGCCGACCCTGTCACGCGAGGCGCTGACCTACTCCCTGCCCGCCGAGGACTGGCAGTCGCAGGCCCTGCCGATCGGCAACGGCCGACTCGGCGCCATGCTCTTCGCCGACCCCTACGAGGAGCGCGTCCAGTTCAACGAACAGAGTCTGTGGGGCGGTGTCAACAACTATGACAACGCCCTCGCGGGCAAGCCGGACAGCGATTTCGACACCGGCATGACCGGCTTCGGCTCGTACCGGAACTTCGGTGACCTCGTCGTCACCTTCGCTCCCCGCGCGAGGCCGAAGGTCACGGCTCCGGGCGGACCGTACAGCAGTTCCTCGTCGGAAGGGGTCGACAAGACGTACGACGGCGACTCGAGCACCAAGTGGTGCATCGAGCGGCCCGGCGCCAAAGTGCGGTGGCAGGTTGAGCTCCCGGAGCCCGTCGCGGTGGCGTCCTATCGTCTGACGAGCGCCAACGACGTGCCGCAGCGCGATCCGCAGGAGTGGACCCTCTCCGGGTCCGCCGACGGCGCCACCTGGACCACGCTGGACAGCCGCACTCTGGAAGCGCCCTTCGAGAACCGCTTCCAGACGAAGGAGTTCACCTGCGCCGACACCGCGGCCCACCGCTTCTACCGGTTCGACTTCGTCCCCAAGGCGGGCGTCAGCCACTTCCAGGTCAGCGAGATCGGTCTGTCCGGCGTCGACCTCGGCGCGGGAGGCGCGATGTACCTGTCGTCGCCGAGCGGCCATGCCAAGGGGGCGGGTGCCGGCACCGGGCGCCGGGCCACGGACATCTCGTCTTCGGCCGACGGCGATCCGGCGACGGTCTGGCGGGTCGACGCGGCCGCACCGGCGGTCGTCTGGCAGGCGGAGCTGCCCCGCCCGGTGGCCGTCACGTCGTACGCGCTGACGGCGGCCCCGGACCGTCCGCAGGACGATCCCCGGCGATGGCGGCTCGAGGGGTCGCAGGACGGGCTGACCTGGACGACCCTCGACACGCGGAAACCCGAAGCACCCTTCGCCGATCGCGGCGAAAGGCGGGCCTTCCGGATCGGCGACAGCACGGCCTACCGCGCCTACCGGCTGACACTGACCCCCGGCGCCTCCTCAACAGGCCTCCAGATCGCGGAGATCGCGCTGGAAGGCAAGGGCTTCGACTCGCGCACGCAGCGCACGGTCGTCGACTACCGCCGCTCCCTCGACTTCGTGAACGGCGTGCACGTCACCCGTTTCGGCGCACCGGGACGGCGCGTCCTGCGCGAGGCCTTCGCCGGCCGGTCCGCGGACGTCATGGTCTTCCGGTACACGTCGGAGCGTGCCAGGGGACTCTCCGGAGCGGTATCGCTCGCGTCCGCACAGGACAAGGCCCCGACGACCGTCGACGCCGACGTCGGACGGATCTCCTTCAGCGGTGTCATGGGCAACGGCCTCAGACACGCGTGCACCGTCCAGGCCGTGCACACCGACGGCGACCTCCGCGCCGACGGTTCGGTGCTCCGCTTCAGCGGCTGCACGACCCTGACCCTGTTCCTCGACGCGCGCACCGACTACGAACTCGACGCCGCCGCCGGATGGCGCGGAGCCGATCCGGGACCGACGGTCGCCAGGACGCTCCGCAAGGCGGCCGCCCGGCCCTACGGCCGACTGCGCGACGAGCACACCGCCGAGACGCGCGCCCTGATGAACCGTGTCTCGGTCTCCTGGGGCACCTCCGACGACGCGGTCGTCGCGACGCCCACCGACGCCCGGCTGGCGCGCTACGCGGCCGGCGGTCAGGACCCGACGCTCGAACAGACGATGTTCGACTACGGCCGGTACCTGCTGATCAGTTCCTCGCGCCCCAGCGGCCTGCCCGCCAACCTCCAGGGCCTCTGGAACGACAGCAACCAGCCGCCGTGGGCCTCCGACTACCACACCAACATCAATGTCCAGATGAACTACTGGGGCGCCGAGACGACGAACCTGCCGGAGTGCCACGAGGCGCTCGTCCGGTTCATCGAGCAGGTGGCGGTGCCCAGCCGCGTGGCGACCCGCAACGCCTTCGGCAAGGACACGCGCGGCTGGACCGCCCGCACCAGCCAGAGCGTCTTCGGCGGCAACGCGTGGGAGTGGAACACCGTCGCGAGCGCCTGGTACGCACAACACCTCTACGAACACTGGGCGTTCACTCAGGATCTGGACTACCTCCGGGCCGTCGCGTATCCGATGATCAAGGAGATCTGCGAGTTCTGGGAAGACCATCTCAAGGAGCGCGAGGACGGACTCCTCGTCGCGCCGAACGGCTGGTCCCCCGAGCACGGGCCGCGCGAGGACGGCGTCATGTACGACCAGCAGATCATCTGGGACCTCTTCCAGAACTACCTCGACTGCGAGTCGGAGCTCAAGGCCGACCCCGCCTACCGTGCCAAGGTCGCGGACATGCAGGCACGCCTCGCACCGAACAAGGTAGGCAAGTGGGGCCAGTTGCAGGAGTGGCAGGAAGACATCGACAGTCCCACCGACATCCACCGCCACACCTCGCACCTCTTCGCGGTCTACCCGGGCCGTCAGATCACCCCGGCAACCCCCGAGTTCACGGCCGCCGCCCTCGTCTCGCTCAAGGCCCGGTGCGGGGAGAAGGAGGGCGTTCCCTTCACGGCGGCGACGGTGTCGGGCGACAGCCGCCGCTCCTGGACCTGGCCCTGGCGCGCGGCCCTCTTCGCCCGCCTCGGAGACGGGCACCGCGCCCAGATCATGCTGCGCGGACTGCTGACCTACAACACACTGCCCAACCTGTTCTGCAACCACCCGCCCTTCCAGATGGACGGCAACTTCGGCATCTCGGGTGCCGTCGCGGAGATGCTCCTGCAGAGTCACGACGGCGTCATCCAGCTGCTGCCAGCGCTGCCGGACGATTGGAAGGCCACGGGCTCCTTCACCGGACTGCGTGCCCGCGGCGGTTACGAGGTCAGCTGCACGTGGCGGGACGGCAAGGTCACCTCGTACAGAGTCGTCGCCGACCGGGCGCGGAACCGGAGGAAGGTCACCGTGCGGGTGAACGGCGTCGACAAGAAGGTGAAGCCGGCGAGGCCCTGACGGCAGCCACACCGCGGGCTCTGTTTGACCTTGACACGGTGACAAGGCCTTCACTGCTCGCCGAGGAGGTGGTCTCGATGACGACCACGAGGCAGGGAACGGATGCGGCACGAGCGCTCCAGGGGTTGGAGGACGAGAGGTCGTCGGTGCGGCTGCGGGCCGCTCTGACGGTCGGGACGACGCCGGATCCGCGGTTCGTCGGCAAGCTCGTCGAGCGGTGCGCGATCGAGCCCGAGTTCTTCGTCCGCGACATGCTGACCTGGGCGCTCACCCGCCACCCGGTGTCCCTGACACTCCCGGCGCTGCTCCGCGAAGTCGGCTCGGACAACGCGCGGGCACGGAGCCAGGCGCTGCACACGCTGTCGAAGATCGGGGACCGCCGGGCCTGGCCGGTGATCACACGCGCGCTGCTGTCCGACGCCGACGACCACGTGGCGCGGACCGCGTGGCGGACCGCGGTCGTGCTCGTGCCGGACGGTGAGGAATCCGCTCTGGTGGACGTGCTGGTGACGCAGCTCGGTCGCGGTGGGCGGGAGACGCAGCTGAGTCTCAGCCGGGCGCTGGTCGAGCTGGGGGAGGTGATCGTGCCGGCTCTGCTTGCCGCGACGAAGGTCTCCGACCCGTCCGTGCGTGCGCACGCGCTCGCCACGCAACGGCTGCTGCGCGACCCGGACACCGGGTTCGAGTTCGCGATCGAGGAGGCGAAACGCGTCGTGGCCCTGGGCGGGTCGGGCCAGGAGGGATGATGGGGCGTGTTGATCGGTGAGGTGGCGCGACGGTCCGGGGTCAGTGCCCGCATGCTCCGGCATTACGAGTCGCTCGGGCTGGTGCGTCCTTCGGGGCGTACCGGCTCCGGCTACCGGGAGTACTCCATGGAGGACATCCAGCGGGTCTTCCATATCGAGAGCCTGCGGTCGCTGGGGTTGTCGCTGCGTGAGATCGGGCGTGCCCTGCACGAGCCCGGTTTCACGCCCTCGGCGCTCGTCGACGATCTCATCCGTCAGACGCGCGAACGCATCGCGGCGGAGACCGAGTTGCTCACGCGGCTGCGCCGGATCCATGCCGCGGAGCCCGCCGACTGGGAGAACGTCCTCAAGGTCGTCGCACTCCTCCAGGCCCTGGGTTCCAAGAGCGCCGACGCGCGCCAGCGCGCGGCGCTCTCGTCGGGCGAAGAGGTTCCGGTGCCGGTGGAGGCCCTGGTCGAGGCGGCACTGAGCGAGACGGACGCGAATGTCGCCGGGGCTCTTCGCTGGGCCTTGGCGCGTTCGGGCGAGGGCGGCCCGGCGCTCCTGGCGGAGGGCCTCGGCTCACCGGTGGCCGCCGTGCGCGAACGTGCCGTCCGGTCCCTCGTCGAGATGCCCGGCGCCGAGGCCACCGCGCGGCTGCGGGACGCCCTCGCGCACCCCGACGCCGTGGTTCGCGGGTACGCGGCTCTGGCGCTCGGGACACGTGGTGTGGCCGACGCCGTCCCGACGCTCCTGGACATGATCGTGCAGGGAAGGAACGACACCGACGCGGCGGACGCGTTGAGCGTGCTGTCGAGCGACGCCATGCTGGCTGACCGGATCGCGACCGGGCTCGTCGAACGCCTCGCCGGCGGCACCACCGAAGCGCCCGCACGCGGACGGCTGACCCAGGCGTTGGCGGGCATCCCTGGGCCCAAGGCGTCACATGCCCTCGTGGAGCTGTCGCATGACGAGGACCGCGCCGTCGCGCTGACCGCGGCGTACCTGCTTCGGCTGCGCGACGGGGTCCGCCGGGATTGACGGTCAGTGGTGGGCGTGAACCACCGCATGGCCCTTGCCGCGGCCGATCATCCACTTGTTGACCGGCGTGGTGATCACGAAAGCGACCGCGAAGCCGCCCAGCAGTGCGGACCAGAACAGCCCGTCGGACAACTGGGCGTCCATCGCGCCGGGCGTGAGGGCGACGATGCCGTTGTCGACGATCTCCATCACGGCGATGGAGACGCTGTCGGCGGCGAGCGCGACCTTGATCGCCGTCCTGAAGTCCAGGCCGGCACGGCGGACGGCGAACAGAGTGAAGGAGTAGCCGAAGAGGAACGCGAGTGCGATCGCAAGGATCATGGTGGGCACGTTGCCCCACCCCAGGGCCGTGCCGACGACCATGCCCAGGATCTCGCCGATGGCGCAGCCGATCAGGCAGTGCAGTGTCGCCTTGACCGCCGTCCCCCAGGTCGCTCCGGTGTGCCCGTCGTGGTCCGCGTGGTCGTGCATGGTGCCGGCGTGCCGCGCGCTCTGGTCCATGGCCCGTCCCCAATCCCGTCGAGTGAGACCCGTCGGTGAGCCTCACAGTCAAGGACTGTATACCCCCAGGGGGTACCGTGTCAGGGGTGGACGTCAGATGTCCTCATGGACGGCGAAGCGAACAGGTTCGGTGACGCCGGCCTGCTTCAGGTCCTCGACCGTGGTTTCCATCCGGTCGAGGCGCGACCGCAGTGCCTCGCCCTCGGCGTTACCCGGCTGGGCGCGCAGGGCGAGTCGCATCACGGGGTGATGGTGGTGCTCGCCCGTGGGGCCGCTCCACGGTGGGGCGAAGCTCCACGGCACCGGCCCTGTCAGCTCGTTGGCGGCCATCCAGTCGTCGATCCGGGCGTCCACCCAGCCGTGGAGCTTCCAGAAGATCGGGTTCACATGGGCGGAGTAGGTGTCGGCGAGCCAGTCGTAAGCGGAGTCGTCCCACCGGGGGTCGACGCTGAAATCGGCCCCGCCCTGCCGGTAGGAGGGCATTTCGGCCGCCCAGCGCAGATGCAGCTGGTTGTGGATGCCGAACTCGATGCGGGCGCCGAGGCGGCGGAGAGTCATCTGACGCAGTTCCGCCGGGTTCATGAACAGGGCCTCCCAGTCCCGGATCCGGTCGAACGCGGCCTGGGTCTTGGCGTTCCCGATGGCGTTGGTGGTCGCGGTGTCACCCGGGATGTCGAAGGGAGGTGGGACCGGGTGTTCGGTGTCCTGCGGAGACGGAACGGTCGGCCACCCCTCCACGCGAGGATGCCGCGGGTCGCCCAGATCGGCGAGCATCTCGTCGACCGTGCCGATCATCTCCCGGTGCATGAAGAGGAAGTCCTCGCCCGAGCCGTTGTCGAACTCGACGGAACGTCTGCCGGTCACAGGGTCCGGCGCCGACAGGGACTGGCGTGGCGGCTCCCAGCCGTGGTCGCGGAAGACCCCGCGCTCTCCCGGCGTCAGGACCGCCCACGAGTCACGTGCGGAGTGCCACAGCATGTGGTGCAGACGCACGGCCCGATCGGCCATGGCGTCTGTCACGGGCTTGGGAAAGGCGTTCATTTCGCCCCACCTCTTATGCGTCTCCTGGTTCCACTGTGACGCGGAACGTCGGCTGATGCACCCGGGGTAGTGGTCGGACCGCGGTGGCCGGAATCCGACCGGGTCGACATCGCTTCTCTTTTGCGCTTGGCTGCGGACCAGACCTTTTCATGATCCGGGGGGATCCCTATGAACCGCGCTGTCCGCGCGCTCCGCACCGTCCGAGCAGCCGCCTGCACCCTCGCCGTCGCCGGTCTCACACTCGGCCTCAGCTCCTGTTCCGAGGCGGTCGACCAGGTCGACAAGGCGGTGGACGAGACGTACGACGTCACCTACGAGGTCACGGGGAAGAACATCGACTCGATCGAATTCCACGGCGGCGGTGGCAAGGCCACGGAGCCGAAGATCGAGTCGGTGTCGAGCCCCGAGCTGCCCTGGAGGAAGACGGTCACACTGCGCGGCATCATGCCCGCGGCGGTCATGCCCGTCGCCGCGGACCCCGAAGGCGCCCAGGTGACGTGCAAGATCACCTACAAGGGCAAGGTGCTCGACGAGCAGAGCGCCGAGAGCCTGGTGACCTCCGGCGGCTGCACCGCGGAGTCCCCGGTCACCGGGTGACCCCGAGCTGCCCGGTCGGCTGGCACCGAGGTGCACTACACCTGTCACTCCCCGGTGCGTCGCCGTCGGAAGCCATGGTGATCGAGGAGCCAGTGGCCGAAGAGGGCTCCGCCGTACACGACGTACCCGACACCGATGAGCCAGGACTCCACCACGAGGACGACTCCGACGGCTCCGTAGCTGATCGCGTTGGTGACGATGAGGGGCGTGAAGACGAAGTGGGAGAACGTGCGCAGGCCGACCAGGCCCAGCATGGTGGCCGCCGCCCCGGGGAGCAGATCGCTCCAGCGGACCTGCCCGCCCAGCAGGAAGCGCTGCCCCCACCAGAAGAACAGCACACCGGAGGCCGAGCTCAGCGCGATGCGCTCCGGTCCCGAGACGAGGCTCCGTGTCTGCGCCTCCTGGTACAGGTACGCGGTCATGGCGACCATCCACACCGCTTGACGCCAGACCCGGTGCCAGGGGCCGGCCGCCAGGCCCCAGGTCCGCTCGTAGCCGTTCTGCACGCTTCCGCCGAGCGCGATGCCGAAGACGGCGAGAGCGACTCCGCCGAGCACACTGGTCGTGCCGATGACTTTGCGCGGGGGGCTGATGATGTCCGTGAGCAGACGAGCGGACCGCCCGGACAGTCCCATGCCGTCGGCCAGCCAAAGCGCGAATCCGCCACGCTCGAGAGGGTCGGCGGCGGCGACCACGATCAGCAGCGGCGCCAGCGTGACCAGTGCGAGCGTGGCGAACCCCATGGCCCGGTGCAGCAGCTCCAGGTCGCGTCCCTGCCGGACGAGGGTGTGCGCGCCCAGGCGTTCCCACCCGTGGTGCACCGCACGCCCCAGCCGGTTCACGGCATGCCGACTCGTACCCACGCGACGGGCGTGACCGGCCGGCGGCCCGCCACACCGTGTGTCGTCATCCGCGGTGTCCGCGGTGCCTGCGGTGTCCGCGGTGCGGTGCCGGTCACCGTTCGTTCGCCTCCCGGTACGCTCTCCGTCCCCGTCGCGGAATTCGTTGACCGTTTTGAAACGACACAAACGCCGCAGGAGCGAAACCCCTGCCGTCGGAACCTCACCCGGGCGGCGGACCCTGATGTGCGTCCGGCGGGCGTCTCGCTGGTGCTGCTGCGCCGGCGCGGTCGACTGTCCGCGGCCACCCTGGCCCGCGAGCTGGAGGTGTCCACCCGCACCGTGCTGCGGGACATCGAGGCGCTGTCCGCGGCCGGCGTCCCGGTCTACGCCGAACGCGGCCGGCATGGCGGCTTCGCGTTGCTGCTCGGTTTCCGGACAGAGCTCACCGGACTGAACCACGACGAGACGCTCGCCCTGCTGGTCGCCGGAACACAGCGTGGCGCGCAGGTGTTCGGCCTCGGCTCCGCGCTCGCCTCGGCCATGCTCAAGGTGGTCGACGCGTTGCCGGAGAGCTACCGGGACACCGCGGTCGACGCGGCGCGGCGACTGCTCGTCGACCCGGACTCCGACCTCCTCTCGCGCCGCGTGGTCACCGAGGAGGTGCCGGACACCGTAGTCGCCGAGGTAGGCCGTGCGGTGTTCGCCGGACACAGGCTGCGCATCCACTACGCCGCTGCGGACCGGGCCCCGAAGTGGCGCACCGTCGACCCGATCGGCCTGGTCACCGTCCGTGGCCAGGGCTACTTGCTGGCCACGAGGTCCGGCGCGGACCGCACCTATCGGCTGGCCCGGGTGCTGGCCGCCGAGGAACTCGACGAGCCCGCACAGCGACCGGAGCAGGTCGATCTGGACCGGGCCTGGCAGGAACGCGGCACCCGTTTTCGGACCGGCGGTGACCAAGTCGTCGTGCTGGTACGGGTGAGCCCGGCGCGGCGCGAGGAACTGGTGGGCACCGCGCTGGCTGTCCGCGCCGAGGAAGCCGACGCGGACGGCTGGTCGCGGCTGGAGGTGACCTTCCAGGATGCGCGGCACGCCGAATGGGCGCTGTGGCAGCTCACCACGGACGCGGAAGCCCTCGCCCCCCAGTGGCTGCGCACCTCATTGCACCACCGCGCCTCCGCGATCGCCGACCGCTACGGAGCATCGTCCTGAGGCCTGCGGGCCCACGACATCTTCCGGGGACGAGAGCGGCGGCCGGGTTCGCGCGGCCGTCCCGCCGGGCGGCTGACCAGGGCCTGCCGCCGCATCCCGGCGTTTGCCGACGGTGCCGGTGGAAACCCGGCGGTGCATGAGCACAGCGCCACGCCGCCTGCCGCGACAGAACCGGGTCCTGCGGTTCGTGGCTCACCCGGAGCGTGGGTCCAGGGACCTGCGGCCCTCCCGCTCCCGCGCGTCGCGACTGCTGATCGGGATCGGAGCCGGCCGCGCAGGGGAGCGGAACGTGAGCAGGAGTTGTTCATGGACATGACGTCAGTGGCCGACAGCGGTCCCGCACGAAAGTTGCGCGCGCTCCTCCGGCGCACCGAACGCAGCTACTCGGCAGGGCACGACCGGCCGCTCGTCGGCTATCTCGGGGCCATGGCGGGCTTCGCGGCGTTCACGGCGGCCTGGACCACTGCCGTCCGGCGCCACGGCCGCCCGCTGCCCGACCGCCCGGAGCCCTGGGACGTCGTCCTGACCTCGGTGGCCACGTTCCGGCTCAGCCGGCTGCTCAGCAAGGCATCGGTGACCAGCCCGCTGCGGGCCCCGTTCACCAAGTACGTCGGACCGCAGGGCCCGGCCGAACTGCACGAGGAGGCACAGCCCGAGCCGGGCCGGCACACCGTCGGCGAACTCGCCACCTGCCCGTTCTGCATGAGCGTCTGGGTCGCCTCGGCCCTGACCGCCGGACAGCTCCTGTGGCCCCGCGCGACCCGCACCGCCATGGGCACGCTCACCGCCCTGGCCGGCGCCGACGCCCTGCAACTGGCGTACGGCGTGCTCATGCGGCGGACGACCGGCGACTGACCGGGCGGCGGCGGCGCTGCCCGGTCAGCGGGTGAACACGCCGGCCAAGGTACCCGCCCCGACAGCGCAGGGGAGGAGGGCGCAGGCGACCACCGCGTGACGTCTGAGCAAGGCGCGGCGGAGGTCGCTGTAACGGGCCTCGTACTCCTGGCGCAGTTCGTCGGCCCGCCGGGCCGTGGCGAGCAGCAGCTGACGGGTGACGTCGAGGCGCCGCCGGACGTAGTGGCCGACGACTTCCTCCGCTTGTGCTGTGGTCAGCCAGGGCATCAACGCGCAGAGGTCTTCGGCCTCGCACCGCGCCTGGCCATGATGGGCGTGGGCGAGCAGATAGCCCTCGGCCTCGTCGGCCAGACCGCTGTGCGGCTCCACGGCCGACGCCCCGGGTCTGTGACGCCTCATGGCCGTGCGCCCTTGTGCCCCTCGGGTTCGACGACATCGCGTTTGCCGGTGTTCTCGGCCTCGTCCAGCGCGGCCACGTCGGGGTGGTGCAGGTCGAAGGCCGGGGACTCGGAGCGGATGCGCGGCAGGGTGACGAAGTTGTGCCGCGGGGGCGGGCACGAGGTCGCCCACTCCAGTGAACGCCCGTACCCCCAGGGGTCGTCGACCTGGATCCGTTCGCCCTGCTGGGCGGTCTTCCACACGTTGTACAGGAACGGCAGTGTGGACAGGCCCAGCAGGAACGCGCCGATCGACGAGACGGTGTTGAGCGTGGTGAAGCCGTCCGCGGCGAGGTAGTCGGCGTAACGGCGGGGCATGCCCTCGGCCCCGAGCCAGTGCTGCACCAGGAACGTGGTGTGGAAGCCGACGAACAGTGTCCAGAAGTGGATCTTCTCGATGCGGTGGTCGAGCATCATGCCCGTCATCTTCGGCCACCAGAAGCTGAAGCCGCCGAACATCGCGAACACGATCGTGCCGAAGAGCACGTAGTGGAAGTGCGCGACCACGAAGTACGAGTCGGTGACGTGCCAGTCCATCGGCGGGGAGCCGAGGATCACGCCGGTCAGGCCACCGAAGAGGAACGTGACCAGGAAGCCGACAGCCCACAGCATGGGAGGTTCGAACGACAGGGAGCCCCGCCACATGGTGCCGATCCAGTTGAAGAACTTCACGCCCGTCGGTACGGCGATGAGGTACGTCATGAAGGAGAAGAACGGCAGCAGCACCGCGCCGGTGGCGAACATGTGGTGAGCCCACACCGTCACCGACAGTCCGCCGATGGCGATCGTCGCGCCGATCAGACCCGTGTAGCCGAAGATCGGCTTACGGGCGAAGACGGGGATGATCTCGGTGATCACACCGAAGAACGGCAGCGCCAGGATGTACACCTCGGGGTGCCCGAAGAACCAGAACAGGTGCTGCCAGAGGATCGCACCGCCGTTCTCCGCGTTGAACACCTGCGCCCCGTAGCGGCGGTCGGCCTCCAGCACGAGCAGGGCCGCCGCGAGGACCGGGAACGCCAGCAGCACCAGCACCGAGGTGAGCAGCACGTTCCAGGTGAAGATCGGCATGCGGAACATGGTCATGCCGGGGGCGCGCATGCAGATGATGGTGGTGATGAAGTTGACGGAGCCGAGGATGGTGCCGAACCCGGACAGGGCCAGGCCCATGATCCACAGGTCTCCGCCGACGTAGGGGGTGCGTTCGCCCCCGCTGAGCGGGGTGTAGGCGGTCCAGCCGAAGTCGGCGGCTCCCTGCGGGGTGAGCAGGCTGGCCAGCACGATCAGGCCGCCGAAGAGGAACAGCCAGTAGGACAGCATGTTCAGCCGCGGGAAGGCCACGTCCGGCGAACCGATCTGCAGGGGCATGACCGCGTTGGCGAATCCGGCGAACGTCGGTGTCGCGAACAGCAGCAGCATGATCGTGCCGTGCATGGTGAACGCCTGGTTGTACTGCTCGTGGGAGAGCAGCTGAAGTCCTGGCCGGGCCAGCTCTGCCCGGATCGCCATCGCCAGGGCCCCGGCGATCAGGAAGAAGCCGAACGACGTGATCAGGTAGAGGTGCCCGATCTTCTTGTGGTCCGTCGTCGTCAGCCAGGAGACGACCACTCGGCCTGGGCCCCGGCCCCGGGGCTCGGCCGCCGGGACGGGAGTGACCGGTTCGGTGTGTGTCGTCATGGGCTCCTCGATCGACAGCCGTGGTGCGGGGGACGGGTGAGGCGGGATGCAGCACGGAGGAAGCTAGTCGTGACGATTCGTCCCCTGGCGTGGCCTCGCCCTCCGCTGGGCCGAACGGTCGAATGATCCGTTCGTTCGAGCGATGCCCTGGCTTCACCGTGAGGGGCGGTCCGGTCGAAGCCGCTCTGGTCCGTTCCAGTGGGACGAGTCGGCCGCGGGTAGCAACCGGTGCAGCCGGAGGGACCGGTACGGCCCTGTGAGCGAGCGGTGGCCGAAATGCGGGCGACGAGCGCCGGGAGGCGTTCCGGCGTCCGGTGCGGCTGCCGGCCGTGCATGAGACGGCCGAGGTCGTGGGCCCGTCGTCGCTGCCGGAGGTCCGTCGTCGTCCTCGTCGGCGCGCCGAGACCCTCGTATGCGCAGAGCGCCGCGCATCGCACCCGGGGCCGAGCGGTTCAGCCGGTGCGGTACAGGGCCGTGAGCAGTTCGACGGCGGGCTGCGTGGCGGGGTGCGGATCGTCCCGCCACCAGGCGAGGCGTACGACGATCGGCTCGGCGTCGAGCACCGGCAGGTAGGCGACACCCGGCCTCGGGTACTGGTGGGCGGTGGACTCCGCGGTCATGCCGACGCACCGGCCGCTGGAGATGACGGTGAGCCAGTCGTCGACGTCGTGGGTCTCCTCGGTGGCCGGACGTGAGTCCGGCGGCCAGAGCTCCGGGGTGGTCGTCCCGGTCCGGCGGTCCACCAGCAGCGTGCGCTCCGCGAGATCGGACAGCCGGACGGAGCCGTCCGAAGCGAGGGGATCGTCGGCGGAGACGGCGGCCACGCGCCGCTCCAGGCCCACGATGGCCGCGTCGAAACGCCTGTCGTCCAGGGGCCTGCGGACCACCGCGAGGTCGCAGGCGCCTTCCCCGAGACCGGCGCTGGCGGAGTTGGACCGGATCAGGTGCAGATCCGTGCCGGGGTGTGCCTTCGCCCAGCGGCGCTGGAAGGCGGCCGTGTGCCGGCCCACGGCCGACCAGGCGTAGCCGACGCGCAGACGCGTGTGACCCGAGGTGGCCTCAAGGACCAGGTGGTCCGCCTCGGCCAGCACCCGCCTGGCCTGTGCGACCACCCTCAGCCCGGTCGCCGTCGGCGTCACCTCCCGCGAGGTGCGGCGCAGCACCCTGACACCCAGGGCCCGTTCGAGCGAGGCCAGGGTCCGGGAGACGGCGGCCTGGGAGACGCCGAGTGCGATGGCCGCGTCGGTGAAGGTGCCCTCGTCCACGATGGCGACGAGACACCGCAGGTGACGGAGCTCCAGATCCATGAGCCCAGCGTATAGACAGTGGCACAGATGCATTTTGTGAAGGCGACGCCGTCCCACACGATCGGCACATGCGAGCCGATGCCACCGCCGTCCCCGCAGGCCGTACCGCCGAGCCCTTGTCTCCTGAGCCGCCCCGAGGGCGTCTGGCCGGGGTGGCCACCATGGTCGGCAGTGGTCTGTCCAACCAGACCGGCGCCGCGATCGGCTCCCTCGCCTTCCCCGTGCTCGGGCCCGTCGGCGTCGTCACGGTCCGTCAGTACGTCGCGGCCGTCGTGCTGACGGCTGTCGCACGCCCCAGGCTGCGCAGCCTCACCGGGTGGCAGTGGCGACCGGTGCTGGGACTGGCCGTGGTGTTCGGGACGATGAATCTGTCCCTCTACACCGCCATCGACCGGATCGGACTCGGCCTCGCGGTGACCCTGGAGTTCCTGGGCCCGCTGGCCATCGCGCTGGGCGGAGCGCGCCGCCGGGTCGACGCGTGGTGTGCGGTGATCGCCGCGGCAGGCGCCGTCACCCTGATGCGTCCGCAGCCCTCGACCGACTACCTGGGGCTCGGGCTGGGGCTGCTGGCCGCGTGCTGCTGGGCCTCGTACATCCTCCTCAACCGGACCGTGGGCCGCCGCATACCCGGTGCGCAGGGTTCCGCGGCGGCCGCACTCGTGTCCGCCGTGATGTTCCTGCCCGTGGGGGTCGCCGTGGTCCTGCGGCATCCTCCGACCGCCGGCGCCGTCGGCTGTGCCGTCGCCGCCGGTGTGCTCTCCTCGGCCGTCCCCTATCTCGCCGACCTGTTCACCCTGCGCCGCGTGCCCGCGCAGGCGTTCGGTCTCTTCATGAGCGTCAACCCGCTCCTCGCCGCCCTCGTGGGCTGGATCGGACTCGGGCAGGGGCTGGGTGGTCCGGAGTGGGGGGCCATCGCGGCCGTCGTCTCCGCCAACACCGTCGGCATGCTCGCCCGGGACAGCCGGCGCACGGGAGCTTGACGCACCAGAGCGCGGCACGAACGTGGTTCACGTCGCGCGTCCGGCTGCGTGTTGCGCACCACCGGCCTCGACGTCCGGGCGACGGTTCCGGCCGAGTCCGTCCGGTTCCGGCCGGCCTCTTGACCCGCGGCGGGCCCTCCCCGATGCTCGGTTGCGTATAGCGGTGCGTGTATCTGATGAGGCAACTCTCGAAAGCAGTGCACCCGCGCGTGTTTCCCGTCTGAGGAGCAGCTCATGGCTCACGAGGTTCGTGCCGTCGTCGCCCGCAAGAAGGGCGCACCGGTTTCCGTCGAGACGATCGTCGTCCCCGATCCCGGCCCGGGTGAGGCGCTGGTCAAGGTCGAGGCGTGCGGCGTCTGCCACACCGACCTCCACTACCGCGAGGGCGGGATCAACGACGAGTTCCCCTTCCTGCTGGGGCACGAGGCGGCCGGCCGGGTCGAGGCGGTGGGGGAGGGTGTCACCGGCGTCGAGCCCGGTGACTTCGTCATCCTCAACTGGCGTGCCGTCTGCGGCCAGTGCCGGGCGTGCAGCAAGGGCAAGCCCTGGTACTGCTTCGCCACCCACAACGCGACGCAGCCGATGACGCTGCTCGACGGCACCCCGCTCTCGCCCGCCCTCGGTATCGGTGCCTTCGCTGAGAAGACGCTGGTCGCGGCCGGACAGTGCACCAAGGTGGACCCGGCCGCACCGGCGACGGCCGCCGGTCTGCTCGGCTGCGGTGTCATGGCGGGCTTCGGCGCCGCCGTGAACACCGGCGCCGTCGGCCGGGGGGACTCCGTCGCCGTCATCGGCTGCGGCGGTGTCGGCATGGCGGCCGTCGCGGGCGCCCGGCTCGCTGGCGCGTCCAAGGTCATCGCCGTCGACATCGACCGGCGCAAACTCGACCGGGCCCTGGCCATGGGGGCCACCCACACAGTCGACGGGACGAAGGGCGACGTCGTGGAGGCGGTGCGCGAACTGACCGGAGGGTTCGGCGCCGACGTCGTCGTCGAGGCGGTCGGCCGCCCCGAGACGTACCGCCAGGCCTTCTACGCCCGGGACCTGGCGGGCACGGTCGTGCTGGTCGGGGTGCCCACCCCGGAGATGAAGGTGGAGCTGCCGCTGCTCGACGTCTTCGGGCGGGGCGGTTCGCTGAAGTCCAGCTGGTACGGCGACTGCCTGCCCTCGCGTGACTTCCCGGCCCTCATCGACCTGTACCTGGGCGGCCGGTTCGACCTGGACGCCTTCGTCTCCGAGACCATCGGCCTCGGTGACGTGGAGGAGGCCTTCGAGAAGATGCACGGCGGCGACGTGCTGCGCTCCGTGGTGGTGCTGTGATGGCCGGCGCACCGCGCGTCGAACACCTCGTCACGAGCGGCACCTTCAGTCTCGACGGCGGCACCTGGGACGTGGACAACAACGTCTGGATCATCGGTGACGACGACGAGGTGGTCGTCATCGACGCGGCGCACGACTCCGACGCCGTCCTGGAGGCCGTCGGCGACCGGCGCCTTTCGGCCGTCGTGTGCACCCACGCCCACGACGACCATGTGCGCGCGGCACCGGACGTCGCCCTCGCCACGGGCGCGCCGGTCCTCCTGCACCCCGACGACCAGGTGCTCTGGAAGATGACCCACCCGAACCGGCGCCCCGACGGACCCCTCACCGACGGCGACGAGCTCGTCGTGGCGGGCATCGGCCTGCGCGTCCTGCACACACCCGGGCACGCGCCCGGGGCCGTGTGCCTGTACGCCCCCGACCTGGGGGCACTGTTCAGCGGCGACACGCTGTTCGCGGGCGGACCCGGTGCGACCGGACGCTCGTACAGCGACTTCGGCACCATCATCACCTCGATCGGTGAGCGGCTGCTGACGCTCCCGGGCCAGACGGTCGTCCACACCGGACACGGCGACACGACGACCGTCGAGGCGGAAGCCCCGCACCTGGAGGAGTGGGCCGCCCGCGGCTGGTGACCCGGGCGTCGCCCCGCCCGGCCCCGCGCGTCACAACCCGCCGTGGCCGTCACAGCCCCGCCGTGGCCGGAACCCGTCCGTCTCGTCGGCCCCCGCTGGTGGCCTGAGTCTGGCGGGGTCCGGCGCTTGGAGCATATGGCGCCGACGTTCCCGATCCCCCGGTTCTGTGGGACGTCCCGCCCTGACCTGCGTTTCTCATGATGAGTGACGTTTCGCATGACGCAACACAAAATAGGGGCGTCCGGTGTCCCCTGAACTCCTTGACAAGGGTTTGCGGGCGCCTCCAAACTGGCGTTGCGTTCACCGCAATCCGTTCCGCTATACGCACCGAGGTGTCATGATGATTCCCGCGTGCCGTCTCGTGGATCTGCCCCGAGGCGAGGCCCACAGGCTCGACATCGACCCGCCGGTCTCGGTGTTCCACACCGACGACGGCGAACTCTTCGCCATCGACGACACATGCACCCACCAGGACGCCTCGCTCGCCGACGGCTGGCTGGAGGGATGCGAGGTCGAATGCCCGCTGCACGCCTCGAAGTTCAACCTCAAGACCGGAGCCGTCGACGCCCCGCCGGCCAAGCTCCCGGTGCGCACGCACGAGGTCTTCGTCGAGGACGGCATGATCTACGTCCGGCTGTCCACGTCGGCTCCGAACCTGCCTCCCTGCATCGCCGCCCGGCTGGCCGGGGGCGTCGCGTGAGGACAGTGGCCGTGGTGGGCGCGTCGCTGGCGGGTCTGTCAGCGGCGCGCTCGTTGCGCAAGCAGGGATACGACGGACGGCTCGTCGTCATCGGCGACGAGATCCATCGCCCCTACGACAGGCCGCCCCTGTCCAAGGAGTTCCTCGCCGGTGGGATCGGCGAAGCCGATCTCGCACTGGAGCCGGACGACGAGGACCTGCGGGCGGAGTGGCTCCTCGGAGCCCGCGCCGCCGGGCTCGACAGCGCGCCCCGTGCCGTGCGGCTCACCGACGGCAGGGAGGTGCGGGCCGACGGCATCGTCATCGCCACCGGAGCCTCCGCCCGGACCCTGCCCGGCATGGACGGTCTGGCCGGTGTGCACACCCTGCGCACCCTGGACGACGCCCGCGCCCTGCGGGACGAACTGGCCCTGGGCGGACGCCTGGTCGTGATCGGCGGCGGCTTCATCGGTGCCGAGGTCGCCTCCACCGCCCGCGCCCTCGGCCTCGACGCGACCGTCGTCGAGGCGGCTCCCACGCCCCTGGCCGGACCGCTCGGCGCGACCATGGGGAGCATCGTCTCCGCCCTCCACGCGGACCACGGGGTACGCCTGTTGTGCGGGGTGGGCGTCAAGGGGCTGAGCGGCGAGACCCGCGTCGACGCCGTCCTGCTGGAGGACGGCCGCAGCATCCCCGCCGACATCGTGGTCGTGGGGGTCGGGGCCCGTCCCTGCGTGGAGTGGCTGCAAGGCTCCGGCGTCGAGCTCGACGACGGCGTCACGTGCGGTGCGGACGGCCGTACCAGCCTCGCCGGGGTCGTCGCGGTCGGCGACTGCGCCTCCTGGTACGACCCGCGCGCGGGCACCCACCGCCGCGTCGAGCACTGGACCGGCGCCCGGGAACGCCCCGATGCGGCCGTCGCCGCGCTGCTGTCCTGGGGCGAGACCGAACCGGGTGTACCCCGGCCGCCGTACTTCTGGTCCGACCAGTACGGCGTGAAGATCCAGTTCGCGGGCAACGCGGCGCGCGCCGACAGCGTGACCATCGAGGAAGGCACCGCGGACGACCGCAACGTCCTGGCCGTCTACCGGCGTGCCGGACACCCGGTCGCCGTCCTCGGGATGAACCAGCCACGGCTGTTCACACGCTGGCGCAAGCAACTCGCGGCCAAGGCGTCCTGAGACGGGCCGTCGGTGGCGCGGCTCCTTGCCCGACGGCGCCCGGTGCAGCTCGTCCCCGCGCGTGCAGGCCCGATCCGCGACGTTCCCCCGAGGAGTGCCCTGTGACCTCGACCGGTCTGCCGGAAAGCCTGATCGCCACCCTCCCCGGCTCCTCCTACATGGATCCGGCGATCTTCGCCCAGGAGCAGGAGCACATCTTCGAGGCGATGTGGTTCTGCGCCGTGCGCTCAGCCGACCTCGCCAGGCCCGGTGCCTTCCGGACCGTGCAGGTGGGCCGCGAGAGCATCCTCGTCACCCGGGCACGGGACAACTCCGTCCGTGCCTTCCTCAACGTCTGCCGGCACCGCGGAGCCAAGCTCTGCACAACGGAGGCGGGCGAGGTCAAACGCGCCTTCCAATGCCCATGTCGTCTTCCACCGGATGTACCCGGTCGCCGCGGACCGCACGATCGTCGAGTGCGACTGGCTCTTCCTCAAGCACGTCGTCGAGAGCGGCAAGGACGTCAGCCGGTCGGTGGAGCTCTTCGACCGTGTCAACCGGCAGGACTTCGACGCGTGCGAGCGCTGCCAGCCCGCCATGAGCTCCCGGCTGTATGCCAAGGGCGGAGTGCTCGTGCCCAGCGAGCATCACATCGGCGCGTTCCACGCCTTCGTCCAGGAGCGGCTGGACGCGGGGCGGCCGCAGTAGCGCGGCGGGGTCAGCCCAGGTAGCCCATCCGGTGGCTGATCTCTTCCGCGCCCTTGATCAGCACCGGAGCGAAGTCGTGCATACGGTCCTCGGTGAGCCGGTACGCCGGTCCCGAGGCGCTGATCGCAGCGATGACCTCTCCGTCCCTGTTGCGGACCGGAGCGGCCATCGCGTGCAGCCCTTCCTCGAACTCCTCCAGAGTCCAGGAGTAGCCACGCTCCCGCGCCTCGGCGAGGTTCTTCTCGAGCTTCGTCTTCGCGGTCAGAGTGCGGGGCGTCATCTTCTTCAGGCCCGCCTGCGACAGCAGCGCGGCACGCTCCTTCGGCGGCATGTGGGCCAGCAGGATCTTGCCGCTGGACGTGGCGTGCAGCGGCGTCAGCTGGCCGACCCAGTTGAACGCCGTGACGGCACCCGGACCGCGCACCTGGTACAGGTTGATCGCGTACTGCTCCTGCATCACCGCGAGGTTCACGGTCTCGCCGATCTCCTCGGCGAGACGCTCGCAGACCGGGCGGCTCTGCTGGGTGATGTCGATCCGCCCGGTGACCGCGCCCGCGAGACGGACGATGCCGAAACCGAGGCGGTACTTGCCGCGCTCGCCCGCCTGCTCCACCAGGCCGCGCACCTCCAGGGCGCCGAGCAGCCGGAACGCGGTGGACTTGTGGACGTCGATCTCGGCGGCCACCTCGCTGACGCCGGCCTCGCCGCGCCGGGCCAGGATCTCCAGCACGGTGATGGCGCGGTCGACGGACTGCACCCCGCCCGTCGGCGCACTTGTCGTTTCGGTATCTGCATGGTAGTTGCTCACGACGCAACTATACGGGCGTTAAACATAGGCGACACCGGTGCAGGTCACGGGCTTTGCACAGACAATCGGGAAGTTGCGCTGTTCGCAACCTGGTGCGCATGGAGATACCGGTACTAGCATGCCGCGCATTCTCTACGGCGCTAGCGAGACGAGGCCTCATGGCTCACGTGCAGTACGACTTCGTCATCGTAGGTGGTGGATCGGCCGGCAGCGCACTGGCCAACCGCCTCTCCGCCGACCCGGGCAACCGCGTGCTGGTCCTGGAGGCGGGCAGGCCCGACTACCCCTGGGACGTCTTCATCCACATGCCCGCGGCACTGACCTACCCGATCGGCAGCCGCTTCTACGACTGGAAGTACGAGTCCGAACCGGAGCCCCACATGGGCGGGCGGCGCGTCTACCACGCGCGAGGCAAGGTGCTGGGCGGTTCCAGCAGCATCAACGGCATGATCTTCCAGCGGGGCAACCCCATGGACTACGAGCGCTGGGCCGCCGACCCCGGCATGGAGACCTGGGACTACGCGCACTGCCTGCCCTACTTCCGGCGGATGGAGAACTGCCTGGCCGCCGACCCGGACGACGAGTTCCGCGGCCACGACGGTCCCCTCGTCCTCGAACGCGGACCCGGGACCAGCCCGCTCTTCGAGGCCTTCCTCAAGGCCACCGAGGAGGCGGGACACGCTCCCACCGAGGACGTGAACGGCTACCGGCAGGAAGGCTTCGCCAGGTTCGACCGCAACGTGCACCGCGGGCGCCGGCTGTCGGCCGCGAAGGCGTACCTCAAGCCCGTGCGGAAGCGGCCCAACCTCACCGTCACCACCCGTGCCCTGGTCACCCGCGTCCTCTTCGAGGGCAAACGGGCCGTCGGCGTCGAGTACCGGCGCGGTCGCGGCAGACCCCAGCAGGTCCGTGCCCGCGAGATCATCCTCTGCGGAGGTGCGATCAACTCCCCGCAACTGCTCCAGCTCTCCGGCGTCGGCAACGCCGAGGAGCTGAGCGCGCTCGGCATCGACGTCGTCCACGATCTGCCGGGTGTCGGCGAGAACCTCCAGGACCACCTGGAGGTATACATCCAGTACGCCTGCAAGCGGCCCGTCTCCATGCAGCCCTACCTCGCGAAGTGGCGCGCCCCCTTCATCGGCCTGCAGTGGCTCCTGCGCACCGGCCCCGCCGCCACCAACCACTTCGAGGCGGGCGGCTTCGTCCGCGGCAACGAGGACGTGGACTACCCCAACCTGATGTTCCACTTCCTGCCCGTCGCGGTCCGCTACGACGGCTCCGTCCCCGCCGGAGGCCACGGCTACCAGGTGCACGTCGGGCCCATGTACTCCGACGCCATCGGCTCGGTGAAGATCAAGAGCAGGGACCCGGCCGAACACCCCGCGCTGCGCTTCAACTACCTGTCCACCGAACAGGACCGCCGCGAGTGGGTCGAGGCCGTCAGGGTCGCCCGCGAACTGCTCAACCAGCCCGCCATGGCCCCGTACAACGCCGGGGAGATCTCGCCCGGACCGTCCGTCGAGACCGACGAGGAGATCCTCGCCTGGGTCGCCAAGGACGGCGAGACCGCGCTGCACCCGTCGTGCACCTGCAAGATGGGCACCGACGAGATGGCGGTCGTGGACCCGGCCGACCTGCGGGTGCACGGGATGGAGGGGCTCCGGGTCGTCGACGCCTCCGTCATGCCCTACATCACCAACGGCAACATCTACGCGCCGGTGATGATGATCGCCGAGAAGGCGGCCGACCTCATCCTCGGCAAGGAGCCGCTGCCGCCGTCCAAGGCCGAGTACTACCGGTACCGCGACGCACCCGCGTAACGTGCAGTTTTCAGACAGCTGATCGGCCCGAAACCGAGGCGTTCCGGGCCTGTCGGCGACACGCTCTCCGGACTGCCTCCGTGGCGAAAACGTCATCGGTCAACCCCTTGACGTGGGTTCCCGCCTTATCCAGAGTGTTCCACCACAAGCAATACGGTGCGCGATGCGCAACGCGATTCGCTCGAAGGGCTCCCGACGTGGCAGACCTGTTCGTGGATGGAAAGTGGCGGGAACCGGTGGCAGGAGGCCACCGGGACATCCGGTGTCCTGCCGACGGCACGCTCTCCGTGACCGTCTCCGAAGGCACCCGCCCCGACGCCGCGGCGGCCGTCGACGCCGCCCGCCGCGCCTTCGACGAAGGCCCCTGGCCGCGCACCCCCGAGCGCGAGCGCGGGTCGCTCCTGCTGCGCACCGCCGACATCGTCGAACGCGACGCCGACGCGTTCGCCCGCGCCGAATCACTGGACACCGGCAAACGGCTGGTGGAGAGCGAGTACGACATCGCCGACGTCGTCTCCTGCCTCCGCCACTACGGAGGCCTCGGCGGCACCGACGCCGGCCGGGTGATCGACACCGGCCGCGACGACGCCGTCAGCCGCGTCGTGTACGAGCCGATCGGCGTGTGCGCCCTGATCACCCCCTGGAACTATCCGCTGCTCCAGGCGAGCTGGAAGGTCGCACCCGCTCTCCTCGCCGGCAACACGATCGTCCTCAAGCCCAGCGAGCTCACCCCCTCCACCTCGATCCTGCTGATGCGGGCCCTGGAGGAGGCCGGCCTCCCGGACGGAGCCGCCAACCTCGTCCTCGGGACCGGACCCGAGGTGGGCGCACCGCTCGCCGAGCACCCCGCCGTCGACATGGTGTCCTTCACCGGCGGCCTGGACACCGGCAGACGCATCATGGCCACCGCCGCCGCGACCGTGAAGAAGGTCGCGCTGGAACTCGGCGGCAAGAACCCCAACGTCGTCTTCGCCGACGCCGACTTCGAGACGGCCGTGGACTTCGCGCTCACGGCCGTCTTCCTGCATTCCGGGCAGGTCTGCTCGGCCGGCGCCCGGCTGATCGTCGAGGACACGCTGCACGACCGGTTCGTCGACGAGGTGGTCCGCCGCGCCCGGCGGATCCGGCTCGGCGGCCCCTTCGACCCGCAGGCCGACACCGGCCCGCTGATCTCCGCACAGCACCTGGCGAAGGTCGAGGCCTACGTCGCGGCCGGACTCGCCGAGGGCGCCGTCCTGCGCTGCGGAGGCGAACGCCCCGACGACCCGGGCCTGGTCAGCGGCCACTTCTACCCGCCGACCGTGCTCGACGGGTGCGGTCAGCACATGCGCGTGGTGCACGAGGAGTCCTTCGGACCTGTACTCACCGTGGAGCGCTTCACCGACGAGGACGACGCGATCCGCATCGCCAACGACACCGAGTACGGACTCGCCGGGGCCGTGTGGACCCAGGACGCAGGCAAGGCCCAGCGGGTGGCTCGCCGGCTGCGCCACGGCACGGTCTGGATCAACGACTACCACCCCTATGTACCGCAGGCGGAATGGGGCGGGTTCGGGCACTCCGGCGTGGGCCGCGAACTGGGCCCGACCGGCCTGGACGAGTACCGGGAGCCCAAACACATCTGGCAGAACATCCAACCCCGGCCGCAGCACTGGTTCCGCGGCTGATCGCCGAAAAGAGGTCGAACATGACCCCAGCAACGACCGAGGCGCCACGGCGGCGCGACACCCCCCGGGATCCGGCCCCCACGCCGGTCATCTCCGTGCGCGAGCTGTGGAAGGTGTTCGGGCCGAAGGCGGACCAGGTACCGGGCTCCGAGGAACTGCGCGGACTCACCCGGCGCGAACTGATGGACCGCACCGGATGCACCGCCGCCGTGCGCGACGTGGATTTCGAGGTCGCGCCCGGCGAGGTGTTCGTCGTCATGGGCCTGTCCGGCTCCGGCAAGTCCACCCTGGTCCGCTGTCTGACCCGGCTGATCGAACCCACCGCCGGCGAGATCCTCTTCGAGGGCGAGAACATCCGCGACGCGGACGCCGGCCGCCTGCGCGAACTGCGGCGCAGCAAGTTCTCCATGGTCTTCCAGCACTTCGGGCTGCTGCCGCACCGCCGGGTCGTCGACAACGTGGCGTTCGGCCTGGAGATCCGCGGCATGAGCAGAGCCGAGCGCACCAGGCGCGCGCTGGAGGTCGTCGAACTCGTCGGCCTCTCGGGGTACGAGAACTCCTACCCCGACCAGCTCTCCGGCGGTATGCAGCAGCGTGTCGGCCTCGCCCGCGCCCTGGCCGGCGACCCGGACGTGCTCCTCTTCGACGAGCCGTTCTCGGCGCTCGACCCGCTGATCCGCCGTGACATGCAGAACGAGGTCGTCCGGCTGCACCACGAGGTCGGCAAGACGATGGTGTTCATCACCCACGACCTGTCCGAGGCGCTGCGGCTGGGCGACCGCATCCTCATCATGCGCGACGGCCGGACGGTCCAGTGCGGCACCGGCGACGAACTCGTCGGCGCCCCCGCGGACGACTACGTACGCGACTTCGTCCGGGACGTGCCCCGCGGGGACGTGCTGACCCTGCGGTGGATCATGCGCCCGGCGGAACCCGGCGACCCCCTGGACGGCCCCGAGCTGGGACCGGACGTCGTGGTGAAGGAGGCCACCCGGGCGGTGCTCGCCGCCGAGAAGCCGGTCAAGGTCGTCGAGAACGGCAAGCTGCTCGGCATCGTCGGCGACGAGGAGATCCTCGCGGTGGTCGCCGGGCAGGAAGGCGACGCGTGATGACCGTCGCCGTCGAGAAACCGCGGAAGACCGGGACCGAGGAGCGCCCACCCGCTCCCGCCCGGCGTGTGCGGACGGTCAACCGCTCCCTGGTGGTGGCCGCGATCCTGATCGTCTGGCTGGTGCTCTTCGCCGTGCTGCGCGGCAGACAGACCCTGTCCCTCGCGGCGGCCGACCTGACCGATCTGCACCGGTGGTTCAACGACGTCAACGACTCGATCGGCGCCGACCGCAACTCCAACCCGCTCTTCCTCTACTTCTTCAACGAGATCCGCCTGGTCATCGACACCCTGGTGACCTTCGTCCAGGAGCTGATCTCACAGCCGGGCGCGGGCCGCCCGGTTCCGCAGATCGGCTGGCTGGGTGTCGTCGGCATCGCCGGTTACCTCTCCTGGGCCGTCGGCAACTGGCGGGTCGCGCTGCTGGCGGTGGCCGGCTTCACCTTCCTGGGCCTTCAGGGCCTGTGGCAGGAGAGCATGGACACCCTGGCACTCACCGTCTCGGCCGTTTTCGTGGCGCTGCTGTTCGCCATCCCCCTGGGCGTGTGGGCCGGACTGTCGGACCGGTTCCACCGGATCGTCACGCCGTTCCTGGACTTCATGCAGACGATGCCGACCTTCGTCTATCTGGCGCCGCTGACCCTCTTCTTCCTGATCGGTCCGGCCTCCGCCACGATCGCCACCGCGATCTACGCGGCCCCACCGGCGATCCGCATCACCGCCCACGCCATCCGCTCCGTACCGGAGACCACCGTGGAGGCGGCGGACTCGCTGGGCGCGACGCGGCGGCAGGCGCTGCTGAAGGTCCTGCTGCCGATGTCCAGACGGACCGTGGTGATGGGCGTCAACCAGACCATCATGGCCGCCCTGGCCATGGTGACCATCGCGGCCCTGATCGACGCGCCCGGCCTCGGCAAGACCGTCGTCCAGGCGCTGCAGTCGCTCGACGTCGGCACGGCCTTCAACGCCGGTCTGGCCATCGTCGTCATGGCCATCGTCCTGGACCGGGTCACCACCGCGGCGAGCGCACGCGCGGACACCGCCCGCGGCTCGGACAGCCCGCTCGTCAAGTGGCGGCGGCAGCTGCTCGCGGCCGGGGGAGTGGCCGCGCTGGTGCTGGTGTACCTGTCGCACACCTATGTGTGGGCGGCCGAGTTCCCCGGCGACGGCGGCATCGGCAGCAGCATCGCCAAGGCCGCGGCCGACGTGACCACCTGGGCGCAGGACAACCTCTCGGGCCTGACCAACGCCTTCCGCGACGCCCTGACCAACGGCCTGCTCAACCCGTTCCAGGCCCTGCTGACCGACTCTCCGTGGTGGCTCGTCGGCGCCGCCCTCGTCGCCGTCGGCGCGGTGCTCGGCGGATGGCGCGCCGGGGCCACCACCGCCGTCTGTGTGGGCCTGCTGGTCGCCACCGGCGTGTGGTCGGACGCCATGACGACGCTGGCCTCCACCGCGGTGGCGACCGTGCTGGTGATGCTGCTCGGCGTCGTCCTCGGGGTGTGGATGGGACGCAGCGCGCTCGTGGACCGGCTGCTGCGGCCCTCCCTGGACGCGGCGCAGGTCATGCCGCCGTTCGTCTATCTCGTGCCGTTCCTCGCGCTGTTCGGCGCGACACGGTTCACGGCCATCGTCGCCGCCGTCGTCTACGCGGCGCCCGTCGCCATCAAGATCATCGCCGACGGCGTGCGGGCCGTGCCCGCGACCACCGTCGAGGCGGCCACGTCCACCGGGTGCAACACCTGGCAGATCATCACCAAGGTGCAGCTGCCGATGTCGCGCGGCGCACTGACCCTCGCGACCAACCAGGGCCTCATCTACGTGCTGTCGATGGTCGTCGTGGGCGGCCTGGTGGGAGCGGGCGCCCTCGGCTACGACGTCGTGGCCGGGTTCTCGCAGGGCCAGCTGTACGGCAAGGGACTCGCGGCCGGGCTCGCCATCGTCCTGCTCGGAGTCATGTTCGACCGGATCACTCAGGCAGCGGCTCGCCGCACCAGCGCATAAGGAGCACCACACCATGGCACGACACTGGAGAGCCGGCGCGGCCGGCCTGGCCGTCCTCGGCCTCACCCTCACGGCCTGCGGAGGCGCGAAGGTCGGCGAGGACAGCGCGGGCGGCTCGGGCGGCAAGGGCAAGTGCGGCACCTTCAACCTCGCGATCAACCCGTGGGTGGGCTACGAGGCGAACGCGGCGGTCCTCGCGTACGTCGCCGAACACGATCTCGGCTGCAAGGTCGAGCAGAAGGACCTCAAGGAGGAGATCGCCTGGCAGGGCTTCGGCACGGGCGAGGTCGACGCCGTCGTCGAGAACTGGGGCCACGACGATCTGAAGAAGAAGTACATCACCCAGCAGAAGACGGCCGTCGAGGCGGGCCCGACCGGCAACAAGGGCCTCATCGGCTGGTACGTGCCGCCGTGGCTGGCGAAGGCGCACCCGGACATCCTCGACTGGAAGAACCTGAACAAGTACGCGTCGAAGTTCAAGACCTCGGAGTCGGGCGGCAAGGGCCAGCTCCTCGACGGCGACCCGTCGTACGTCACCAACGACGAGGCCCTGGTGAAGAACCTGAAGCTGGACTTCAAGGTGGTGTACGCGGGCAGCGAGACCGCCCTCATCCAGGCGTACCGCAACGCCGAGAAGAACAAGCAGTGGGTGATCGGCTACTTCTACGAGCCGCAGTGGTTCATGTCCGAGGTGCCGCTGAAGAAGGTCGGCCTGCCCGCGTACAAGGCGGGCTGCGACGCCGACGCCGAGAAGGTCGCCTGCGACTATCCCGTGTACAAGCTCGACAAGATCGTCAGTGCCAAGTTCGCCAAGTCGGGCAGCCCGGCCTACGACCTGGTGAAGAACTTCACCTGGACCAACGACGACCAGAACACCGTGGCCAAGTACATCGCGGTGGACAAGATGGCGCCCGAGGCCGCGGCGAAGAAGTGGGTCGAGGCCAACCGCGACAAGGTCGACGCCTGGATCAAGTAGGGCGCCCGACCGCCCTGTGAACCCCCGCCGGGAAGGCCCGGCAGGCTGTGCCCTCAGCCTGCCGGGCCTTGCCGTTTCGCGGTGATTCCGCCCTGTCGCCGCGGGGCGCTTTTCCGCCGTCTCGGACCCCTTGACACGTCTCTTCACGGCGGGCACATTGAGTTGCGCAACCTGAACCTTGTTGCGCACAAAGCAACTGGACGCTTTCAACGTCGGAGGTGCGGCGATGGCGGGACCCCGGGTGGTCATCATCGGAGCGGGCGTCGTGGGGGCCGCGCTCGCCGACGAGATCTCCGCGCGAGGCTGGACCGAAGTGACCGTGGTCGACCAGGGCCCGCTGCCCGCCACCGGGGGATCGTCGTCGCACGCCCCGGGCCTGGTCTTCCAGACCAACCCCTCCAAGACCATGACCGAGATGGCCCGTTACACCGTCGAGAAGTTCTGCTCGCTCGACGTCGACGGGCAGCCCTGCTTCCTCCAGGTCGGCGGCCTGGAGGTGGCGACCAGCCCGGAGCGCGTCGCCGAACTCCAGCGGCGCCACGGCTGGCTCTCCTCCTGGGGCATCGAATCCCGGCTGCTGGGCACCGAGGAGTGCGTCGAACAGCACCCGCTCGTCAACCCGGACAGGGTCCTCGCCGGTCTCCTCGTCCCGACGGACGGCCTCGCGAAGGCGGTCCTCGCCGTCGAGGCGCAGATCCGCCGGGCCACCGAGCGCGGCGTACGTTTCCTCGCCCGCCACGAAGTCCTCGACGTCCCAAGGGCCGAGGGCGAGGTGACCGGCGTCCTCACCGACCAGGGCGAGATCCCCGCCGACATCGTCGTCTGCTGCGCCGGCATCTGGGGGCCGAAGATCGCCCGCATGGTCGGCATGAACCTCCCGCTCACGCCGCTCGGCCACCAGCTCGCCTGGACGGGCCCGGTACCGGCCCTGGCCGGCCAGACGCGGGAGGCGGTCCGCCCGATCCTGCGCCACCAGGACGCCGACCTCTACTACCGCGACCGCTTCGACACCCTGGGCATCGGCTACTACGGCCACCGCCCGATGCCGGTCTCCGCCGACGACATCCTCTCCGTGGACGAGGCCGAGGAGATGCCCTCCGTCCTGAAGTTCACCGAGGAGGACTTCGAGGAGGCCTGGAGCGAGACGCGGTCACTGCTCCCCGCGACGAGGGACGCCAAGGTCGAGGAGGGCATCAACGGCCTGTTCTCCTTCACCACCGACGGCCTGCCCCTGCTCGGTGAGTCCCCGGACGTCAAGGGCTTCTGGGTGGCCGAGGCCGTCTGGGTCACCCACTCCGCGGGCGTCGGGCGGGCCATGGCCGAGTGGCTGGTCGACGGCTACTGCTCCTCGTTCGACCTGCACGAGTGCGACGTCAACCGTTTTGAACCGCACCAGCTCTCCCCGGAGTACGTACTGGCCCGCGACTGCCAGAACTTCGTCGAGGTCTACGACATCCTGCACCCGCTCCAGCCGTCGGGAGACCCGCGCCCGATCCGCACCAGCCCGTTCCACACCCGCCAGCAGGAACTGGGCGCCTTCTTCCTGGAGGCGAACGGCTGGGAGCGGCCCCAGTGGTACGAAGCCAACGCGGGCCTGGTCGAAGGCCGTTCGGTCGTCACCCCGAACGACTGGGCCGCGCGCTACTGGTCGCCCGTCGTCGCCGCCGAGGCCCAGACCACCCGCGAGACCGTCGCGATGTACGACATGACGGCCCTCAAGCGGCTGGAGGTCAGCGGCCGCGGCGCCGGCGAGTTCCTGGAACGGCTGTGCACCGGCAAGGTCGCCAAGTCCGTCGGCTCGGTGACGTACACCCTGCTCCTCGACCACGACGGCGGCATCCGCAGCGACATCACCGTCGCGCGGCTGGCCCCCGACCTCTTCCAGGTCGGTGCCAACGGCAACCTGGACCTCGACTGGTTCACCCGCCACCTCCCCGCCGACGGCACCGTCCAGGTCCGCGACATCACCCCCGGCACCTGCTGCATCGGCCTGTGGGGACCGCGCGCCCGCGACGTCCTCCAGCCCCTCACCGACGCCGACTTCTCGGCCACCGGCCTGAAGTACTTCCGCGCCAAGCGTGCCCACATCGGCTCCGTGCCGGTGACGGCGATGCGGCTGTCGTACGTCGGTGAGCTCGGATGGGAGCTGTACACCACCGCGGACCTGGGCCAGAAGCTGTGGGACACGCTGTGGCGTGCGGCGGAGCCGCTGGGCGGCATCGCGGCCGGGAGGGGCGCGTTCAACAGCCTCCGACTGGAGAAGGGGTACCGGTCCTTCGGTACGGACATGACGTACGAACACGATCCGTACGAGGCCGGGGTCGGCTTCGCCGTGAAGCTCGACAAGGACGACTTCGTCGGGAAGGCGGCGTTGGAGCGGCGCAAGGGGGAGGTGCGGCGCAGGCTGACGTGCCTCACGATCGACGACCCGCGGGCCGTCGTCATGGGCAAGGAGCCGGTGTTCGACGGGGACTGTGCGGTCGGCTATGTCACCAGTGCGGCCTATGGCTACACGATCGGCAAGGGCATCGCCTATGCGTGGCTTCCGGTGGAGCTTGCGGAGCCGGGGACCGTCGTGCACATCGGGTACTTCGATCAGTCCGTCGAGGCCGTGGTGGCCGAAGAGCCGCTGTTCGATCCGGCGATGGCCCGTCTTCGTGGGTGAGTTCTCGTCTGCGGGTGCGTCGTGGCTTGTCGCGCAGTTCCCCGCGCCCCTCGGGGGCGTTCAGGCTCAGCCTCCTTGGAAGGAGCTCCCCAGGTGACCGCACAACTCCTCGACGGCAAGTCCACTGCTGCCACCATCCGTCGTGAACTCGCCGAGCGCGTAGCGAAGCTGACCGCCCTCACCGGTCGGGCGCCTGGCCTTGGCACCGTCCTGGTCGGTGACGATCCGGGCAGTCGTGCCTACGTCGGTGGCAAGCACCGTGACTGTGCCCAGGTGGGGATCGCCTCCATCCGCCGGGAGCTGCCCGCCGACGCCTCGCAGCGGCAGGTCGAGGAGACCGTCGACGAGCTCAATGCCGATCCTGCCTGCACCGGCTACATCGTCCAGCTGCCACTGCCGGGCCATCTCGACGCGGGTGCCGTGCTGGAGCGCATGGACCCGGCCAAGGACGCCGACGGACTGCATCCCGTCAACCTCGGCCGGCTCGTCCTCGGCGCCGAGGCTCCGTTGCCGTGCACCCCGCGCGGCATCGTCGAACTGCTCCGGCGCCACGACATACCGCTCGCCGGAGCGCGGGTGTGTGTGATCGGCCGGGGCATCACGGTCGGACGGCCCATCGGACTCCTGCTCACCCGCCGGTCCGAGAACGCCACCGTCACCCTCTGCCACACCGGAACCAAGGGCCTGGCCTGGCATGTGCGCGAGGCGGACATCGTCGTCGCGGCCGCCGGCTCACCCGGGCTGATCACCAAGGACATGCTGCGTCCCGGCGCGGCCGTCCTGGACGTCGGCATCACCCGCACCGGCCAGGGGCTGGTCGGTGACATCCATCCGGACGCCGCCCAGGTCGCCGGATGGCTCGCGCCGATGCCCGGGGGAGTGGGCCCCATGACCCGGGCCATGCTGCTCGCCAATGTCGTCGAGGCCGCCGAGAGGAACGCGAACGCCGTATGAACGCGCTGAACACCCCGCTGGCGGAGCTGGACCCCGAGGTCCACGCCGCGCTCCGCGCCGAGCTGCACCGCCAGCAGTCCACCCTGGAGATGATCGCCTCCGAGAACTTCGCGCCCTCCGCCGTGATGGAGGCCCAGGGCTCGGTCGCGACCAACAAGTACGCCGAGGGCTACCCGGGCCGCCGCTACTACGGCGGCTGCGAACACGTCGACGTCACCGAGCGGCTGGCCATCGAGCGGGTCAAGTCCCTCTTCGGCGCGGGCTTCGCCAACGTGCAGCCGCACTCGGGCGCCCAGGCGAACACCGCCGTCTTCTTCGCCCTGCTCCAGCCCGGCGACACCGTCCTCGGCCTCGACCTCGCGCACGGCGGGCACCTCACCCACGGCATGCGCATCAACTACAGCGGCAAGACGCTCAACATCGTGCCCTACCACGTGTCCGAGGCGGACAACCTGGTCGACATGGACGAGGTCGAGCGGCTCGCCAAGGAACACCGCCCCAAGATGATCATCGCGGGCTGGTCGGCGTACCCCAGGCAGCTGGACTTCGCGGCCTTCCGCCGGATCGCCGACGAGGTGGGCGCCCTGCTGATGGTGGACATGGCGCACTTCGCCGGGCTGGTGGCGGCCGGCCTGCACCCGAGCCCTGTACCGCACGCCCACGTCACTACCACCACGACGCACAAGACCCTCGGCGGCCCGCGCGGCGGCGTCATCCTCACCAATGAGGCCGACCTCGCCAAGAAGATCAACTCGGCGGTGTTCCCCGGTATGCAGGGCGGCCCCCTGGAGCACGTCATCGCCGCGAAGGCGGTGTCCTTCAAGGTCGCCGCGTCACCGGAGTTCGCCGAACGCCAGGCCCGCACCCTCGCGGGCGCCCGCATCCTCGCGGACCGCCTCACCCGGCCGGATGCGGCGGCGGCCGGGGTGAAGGTGCTCACCGGGGGCACGGACGTCCACCTCGTCCTCGTCGACCTGCGCGACTCGGAACTGGACGGCCGCCAGGCCGAGGACCTCCTCCACGAGATCGGCATCACCGTCAACCGCAACGCCGTGCCCTTCGACCCGCGCCCGCCCATGGTCACCTCGGGCCTGCGCATCGGCACCCCTGCCCTGGCCACCCGGGGCTTCACCGAGCAGGACTTCGCCGAGGTGGCGGACGTGATCGCCCTCGCCCTCCAGCCGCGGCCGGACGTTGCCGCCCTGCGCGCCCGCACCGAGGCACTGGCCGCCAAGCACCCTCTCTACCCCCACCTGTCCGACAACGGAGACGCCCGATGAGCCCCCGCACCCCCGGCGCCGAGCTCCCGGAACACCCCGACCGGCTGTGGCGCAATCCCGAGCCGAAGCGCTCGTACGACGTCGTCATCGTGGGTGGCGGCGGACACGGCCTGGCCACCGCCCACTACCTGGCGAAGAACCACGGCATCACCGACGTCGCCGTGCTGGAGAAGGGCTGGCTGGCGGGCGGCAACATGGCCCGCAACACCACCATCATCCGCTCCAACTACCTCTGGGACGAGAGCGCCGGCATCTACGAGCACGCGCTCAAACTGTGGGAGGGCCTGGCGGACGAGCTCGACTACCCGATCCTCTTCTCCCAGCGCGGCGTACTGAACCTCGCCCACAGCCTCCAGGACGTCCGCGACAGCGTGCGCCGAGTCGAGGCCAACCGCCTCAACGGCGTCGACGCCGAGTGGCTCGACGCGGACGGTGTCAACGACGTCTGCCCGATCGTCAACACCTCCCCGGACGTGCGCTATCCCGTCCTGGGCGCCACCTACCAGCCGCGCGCCGGCATCGCCAAACACGACCACGTGGCGTGGGGCCTGGCCCGCTCCGCCGACGCCGCCGGCATCGACATCATCCAGAACTGCGAGGTCACCGGCCTCGACGTGGTCGGAGGCCGGGTGGTCGGAGTACAGACCACCCGGGGCCCGATCGCGGCGGGCAAGGTGGCCCTGTGCTCGGCGGGCCACACCTCGGTGCTGGCGGCGATGGCAGGCATCGAACTCCCGCTCCAGAGCCACCCGTTGCAGGCGCTGGTGTCGGAGCTGCTGGAGCCGGTCCACCCGACGGTCGTCATGTCCAACGCCGTCCACGTGTACGTCAGCCAGGCCCACAAGGGCGAGCTGGTGATGGGCGCGGGCATCGACTCGTACAACTCCTACACCCAGCGCGGCGCCTTCCACATCATCGAAGAGCAGATGGCGGCGGCCCTGGAACTCTTCCCGGTCTTCGCCCGCGCCCACGTGCTGCGCACCTGGGGCGGCATCGTCGACGTCAGCCCCGACGCCTCACCGATCATCGGGCTCAGCCCGGTCGGCAACCTGTACCTCAACTGCGGCTGGGGAACCGGCGGTTTCAAGGCCACCCCGGGCGTGGGCTGGGTCTACGCCCACACCATCGCCCATGACACACCGCATCCGCTGAACGCCCCCTTCTCGCTCGACCGTTTCACCACCGGCGCGCTCGTCGACGAGCACGGCGCGGCCGCGGTGGCCCACTAGGACCACTAGGGAGCCGAACCATGCTGCTGATCCCCTGCCCGTGGTGCGGGCCCCGCGACGAGGCCGAGTTCCACTACGGCGGCCAGGCCCACGTGCCGTACCCGCAGGACCCGTCCTCCCTCACCGACGAGGAGTGGTCCCGCTACCTCTTCTTCCGCGACAACCCGAGGGGCCCCTTCGCCGAGCGCTGGAGCCACTCGGCGGGCTGCCGCCGCTGGTTCAACGCCGTACGGGACACGTCGACGAACGAGATCCTGACGGTCTACCGGGCGGGGGAGCAGCGCCCGGTCGCATTCCAGCCGAGTCCGGCACACCCAGCCCGTCCGGCGTTTGAGGACGAGGCCGTCCAGGCCGAAGGGGGGCCTGGGGGCGCAGCCCCCGGCGGGGTCGAAGGGGCGGAGCCCCTTCAGGAGGGGACGGGTAGGGGCGGAGGGGGCGAAACAACCCAGCCGTTCCGCCACCCCACCCGCGGCCGAATCCACCGCGACGAACCCCTCACCTTCACCTTCGACGGCACCGAATACCAGGGCTACAAGGGCGACACCCTCGCCTCCGCCCTCCTCGCCAACGGCGTCATCCAGACCGGCACCAGCATCAAACTCGGCCGCCCCCGTGGCATCTTCTCGGCCGGTGTCGAGGAACCCAACGCGGTCGTCCAGATCGAGGAACCGTTCCCCGAGCCGATGCTCCCCGCCACCACCGTCGAGCTCTACGACGGCCTCGCCGCGACCGGCCTCCCCGGCCAGGGCCGCCTCGCCACCGCACCGGACCCCGCCCGCTACGACGCCGTGCACACCCACTGCGACCTCCTGGTCGTGGGCGCGGGCCCGGCCGGCCTCGCCGCGGCGTCAGCCGCCGTACGCTCAGGCGCCCGCGTCATCCTCGCCGACGATCAGCCGGAACCCGGCGGCAGCCTCCTCGGCACCGGCGAACTCCTCGACTGGGTGGACGAGACGGCCGCCCGGCTCGACGCCGCCCCCGACGTCCGCGTCCTGCGCCGCACCACGGTCTTCGGCTACTACGACGACAACCACCTCCTCGCCGTGGAGCGCCGCACCAACCACCTCGGCGCCGAGGCCCCGGAGCACGTCTCCCGTGAACGCGTCTGGCGCATCCGAGCCCGCCGCGTCGTCCTCGCCACCGGAGCCCACGAACGCTCGCTGGCCTTCGCCGACAACGACCGCCCCGGCGTGATGCTGGCCGCCTCCGCCCGCACCCACCTCAATCGCCACGGCGTGCTGCCCGGCCGTCACGCGGTCGTCTTCACCACCAACGACAGCGCCTACGCGGCGGCGCTGGACCTCGCCGCGGCGGGCGTCGGCATCACGGCGATCGTCGACACCCGCCCCGAGCCGGGGGAGTGGGCGCAGCGGGCCCGGCAGGCCGGCATCGAGGTGCTGCCGGGCCACGCCGTGATCGCCACAGAGGGCGCTCCCCGTCTCTCCGCCGTGACCGTCGCGCCGTACGGAGAGACGACAGGCCGACGGGAGTTCGCCGCCGACCTGCTGCTGGTCTCCGGCGGCTGGAACCCGGTGGCGCACCTGTTCAGCCAGGCGGGCGGCAAGCTCCGCTACGACGAGGAACTCGGCACCTTCGTCCCCGACGCGTCCCGGCAGGCCGTCGAGGTCGCGGGCGGCGCGAGCGGCGTCTTCGACCTGGCACGGGTTCTCGCCCAGGGGGCCGCCGCGGGCGCCCGCGCGATCGAGACCGAGGGCTACACCGCCGAGGCTCCGCGTCTGCCCCGGGTGCCCGGGCACCCGCGGACGCCGTCCATGCGGGTCTTCACCGTCCCCGGCCGGGAGGGCGCCCCGCGTTTCGTCGACCTCCAACGCGACGTCACCGTCGACGACCTGGCCCGCGCGACCGGCGCCGGTATGCGTTCGGTCGAGCACACCAAGCGCTACACCACGGCCGGCACGGCCAACGACCAGGGCAAGACCTCGGGCGTCCTGGCCAGTGGCACGGTCGCCGAACTGCTCGGCGTGGACGTCTCGGCGCTCGGCACGACCACGTTCCGTCCGCCGTACACGCCGGTCTCCTTCGCCGCCCTCGCGGGCCGTGACCGCGGCGTGCTGAGCGACCCGGTCCGTACGACAGCCCTCCACACATGGCACGTCGCGCACGGCGCGCTCTTCGAGAACGTCGGCCAGTGGAAGCGCCCCTGGTACTACCCGCGGGACGGTGAGGGCATGGAGACGGCGGTGCTGCGCGAGTGCGCCGCCGCCCGTGAGGGCGTCGCCTTCATGGACGCCTCCACCCTCGGCAAGATCGACGTCCAGGGCCCGGACGCCGGCGTCTTCCTCGACCTGCTCTACACCAACATGATGAGCACCCTGAAGGTCGGCATGATCCGCTACGGCGTGATGTGCCGCCCGGACGGCATGGTCTTCGACGACGGCACGGTCATCCGCCTCGCGCAGGACCGCTTCACGGTCACCACGACCACGGGCAACGCGGCCGCCGTGCTGGACTGGATGGAGGAGTGGCTCCAGACGGAGTGGCCCGAACTGCGGGTCCACTGCACCTCCGTGACCGAGCAGTGGGCCACCGTCGCCCTGGTCGGCCCGAAGTCCCGCGAGGTCCTCGGCTCCCTCGCGCCCCGACTGGCGGTCGCCAACGACGACTTCCCGTTCATGGCGTGGCGGGACACGACCGTCGCCGGCATCGACGCCCGGGTCTGCCGGATCAGCTTCTCCGGTGAACTCGCCTACGAGATCAACGTGTCACCGTGGGAGGCGCTCACCCTGTGGGAGGCGCTGCACGAGGCGGGCGCCCCGTACGGCATCACCCCGTACGGCACGGAGACGATGCACGTCCTGCGCGCGGAGAAGGGCTATCCGATCGTCGGGCAGGACACCGACGGCACCGTGACACCGCAGGACCTCGGCATGACCTGGGTGGTGTCGAAGAAGAAGCGGGACTTCATCGGCAAGCGGTCCCACGCCCGTGCCGACACCGCCCGCCCCGACCGCAAGCACCTGGTCGGGCTGCTCCCCGAGGACCCGGGAACGTTCCTCCCCGAGGGCACGCACCTGGTGGCCGGCGGTGTGCTGCCCGAACCGCCCGTCCCGATGCTCGGCCACGTCACGTCCAGCTACCGCAGCGCGGCCCTCGGCCGGACCTTCGCGCTCGCCCTGGTCAAGGGCGGCCGGGACCGCATCGGCGAGCGACTCTACGCACCCGTGGGCGACCGGCTGGTCCCGGTGACCGTCGCGAGCCCCGTCCTCTACGACCCCGAGGGAGCCCGCCGCGATGGCTGACACCGCCCTGACCGCCCCGCTCCGCAGCCCCCTGGCGCACGCCGCCGGCCGGCTGGCCGCCGCGACCCGCACCTCCGGGGGCGCGGTCCGGCTGGCGGAACTCCCCTTCCTGACCCAGGTGAACGTGCGCCTCGACCCCAAGGGAGCGGCGGCGGACGCCGTGGGGCTGGCGCTGGGGCTCCCCCTGCCCGTCGAACCCGACACCGTCGTCCGCGCCGGGGAACTGACCGCGCTGTGGCTCGGCCCCGACGAGTGGCTCGTGGTGGGCCCGCCCGGCGGCCAGCGGGAACTGGAGGGCCGGATCCGGGAGGCCGCGGGCGACGAGCCCGTGTCCGTCATCGACGTCTCGGCCCAGCGCACCACGCTCCTCGTGGCGGGCCCCCGGGCCCACGACCTGCTGGCCCACGGCTGCTCGCTGGATCTGCACCCACGGGTCTTCGGCCCGGGCCGCTGCGCCCAGACGACCCTGGGCCGCACCCAGGTCGTCCTCGTCGCCCGTGACGACCCCGGGGCCGGTTTCTGGGTGCTGGTCCGTTCGTCGTTCGCCGGCTATCTGACGGACTGGCTGCTGGACGCGGCCGTGGAGTGGACCGGCTGACGCCGGCACCGCGGAAGCGGGGTTCGGTGATCCGGTCTCCGGGTCACCGACCGCCGCCTTCAGCCGAGGCCGTGTCCTGGTCGGAGACCGGGCCGGGCCCTTGCGGGCCTCAGCCCGCGTAGCCGAGACGGCGGCTGAGCTCGTCCGCTCCCGCCACCACCACCGGTGCCAGTGCGCGCATCCGCTCCTCGGTCAGCCGGAAGGCGGGCCCCGACGCGCTGAGGGCGGCGATGATCTCACCGTCCTCCGAACGCACGGGAGCCGACAGGGCGTTGAGGCCCTCCTCGTACTCCTCCATCGTGATGGCATAGCCCCGCTCGCGGGCTTCCGACAGGTCCGCCTCCAGCTTCTTCCTGGACGTCACCGTGCGCGGTGTCAGACGGGGCAGGCCGGCCTCGGCGAGGAGCTCGTCGCGGTCCCTGCGGCCGAGATGGGCCAGGAGGACCTTGCCGCTGGAGGTGCAGTGCAGCGGCGTCTGCCGTCCCACCCAGTTCTGCGCGGCGATGGCCGACGTACTGCGCACCTGGTAGAGGTTGATCGCGTGGTGGGACTCCAGCACGGCGATGTTCATCGTCTCGCCCACGTCGTCGACGAGACGCTCGCAGATCCCCCGCCCGTGCTTGGTGACGGCGATACGGCCGGTCACGGCGCCCGCCAGGCGCACGACCCCGAAGCCGAGACGGTACTTGCCGCGTTCGCTCTCCTGCTCGACCATCCCGTGTGCTTCCAGCGCGCCGAGCAGACGGAAGGCGGTGGACTTGTGGACGTCGATGGCCGCGGCCACTTCACTCACGCCCGCCTCGCCGTGCTGGGCGAGGATCTCCAGCACGGCGACAGCACGGTCAACGGATTGCACCCCGCCACTGGGGGCGCCTGCGGACTCGGCGCCGTAGTTGCTCATGGCGAAACTCTAGGTGAAACAGTCAACAGGCGTGAGGGGCTGGAGGTCATTTTCCTCAGCGGAAGACGACCGTACGGTTGCCGTTGACCATGACGCGGCTCTGGCTGTGCCATTCCACCGCCCGGGCCAGGACCTGCGCCTCGACGTCGCGCCCGAGGGCGACCAGGCTGTCGGGGCGCTGAGCGTGGTTCACCCGGATGACGTCCTGTTCGATGATGGGTCCCTCGTCGAGGTCCGGGGTGACGTAGTGGGCCGTCGCCCCGACGAGCTTGACGCCGCGCTCGTGCGCCTGGACATAGGGCCGGGCGCCCTTGAAGCTCGGCAGGAACGAGTGGTGGATGTTGATCGCGCGGCCTTCGAGCTGCTTGCACAGGTCGTTCGACAGGATCTGCATGTAGCGGGCGAGGACCACGAGGTCGATGTCCAGCTCGTCGACGAGCTGGAGCAGCCGCGCCTCCGCCTCGGGCTTCGTCTCCCGGGTCACGGGCACGTGGTGGAACGGGATCCCGTAGCTCTCGGCGAGCGGCTCGAAGTCGCGGTGGTTGGAGACGATCGCCGGCACCTCGATGTTCAGCGAGCCGGTGCTCCGGCGGAAGAGCAGGTCGTTCAGGCAGTGCCCGAACTTCGACACCATGATCAGTGTGCGCGTCGGGGTCGACGCGTCGTACAGCTGCCAGGAGATCCGGTACGCCTCCGCCACCGGGGCGAAGCCGGACTTCAGGTCCTCGATCGAGGTGCCCGGGTCCGAGACGTCGAAGTGGACCCGCATGAAGAAGCGGTCCTGCAGCCGGTCGTCGAACTGCTGGCTCTCCTGGATGTTCCCGGAGTGCCGGACCAGGAAGCCGGTGACGGCGTGGACGAGCCCCGAGCGGTCGGGGCACGACAGGGTGAGGACGAACTCGCGGCCGGTGGTGGGTCCAAGAGACACTGAGCCCTCCCTGAGGAAGTGCGCATTACGCAACAGTGGGACTTATACGCAACATGGTCCTGGCTGTGGCGGTCTGCGGTCAAGGGCTTGACAGTGGGTCGGGCGGACTGCACTGTGAGTTGCGTAGCAAGCAGCTCGTTGCGCATGAGGCAACCACGCCGCCCGACCGGGGCGCTTCACTTCGAGGTGAACCATGACTACGACCGGCCTGCCGGAGAGCCTGATCGCGACCCTCCCCGGTGACCACTACACAGCCCCGGAGATCTTCCGCCTGGAGCAGGAGCACATCTTCGAATCCATGTGGTTCTGCGCGGCACGCGCGTCGGAACTGGCGAAGCCGGGTGCCTTCAGGACCGTGGACGTCGGGCGGGAGAGCGTCCTGCTGACCCGCTCGCGGGACGGCTCCGTCCGGGCGTTCTTCAACGTGTGCCGGCACCGGGGCGCGAAGCTGTGCACACAGGAGTCCGGCGAGGTGAAGCGGGCCTTCCAATGCCCGTACCACGCCTGGACCTACGACCTCAACGGCAAACTCGTCGCGGCCCCCAACCTCACGAAGATGCCGGACGTCGGTCGCACCGAGTACGGGCTCGCGAGCGTGGCGGTACGCGAGTGGCTGGGCTATGTGTGGGTGTGCCTGGCCGAGAACCCGCCCTCGTTCGAGGAGTCGGTGATCGCGGACGTGGTGGCCCGCCTGGGCGACGTGGAGTCCATCGAGCGGTACGACGTCGAGAGCCTGGAGGTCGGCAGGCGGATCGTCTACGACGTCAAGGCCAACTGGAAGCTGATCATCGAGAACTTCATGGAGTGCTACCACTGCGCGACCATCCACCCGGAGCTGACCGAGGTGCTGCCGGAGTTCGCCGACGGTTACGCGGCGCAGTACTACGTGGGGCACGGCGCCGAGTTCGGCTCGGAGGTCCAGGGCTTCACCGTCGACGGCTCGGAGGGCCTGGACCGCATCCCCACGGTCGCCGAGGAACAGGACCGCCGGTACTACGCGGTCACGGTGCGCCCGCAGGTCTTCATCAACCTCGTCCCGGACCATGTGATCTTCCACCGGATGTTCCCGGTGGGGGTCGACCGGACCATCGTGGAGTGCGACTGGCTGTACCTGAAGGGCGTGGTGGAGAGCGGCCGGGACGTCAGCCGGTCGGTGGAGCTGTTCGACCGCGTCAACCGGCAGGACTTCGACGCCTGTGAGCGCTGCCAGCCGGCGATGAGTTCCCGCCTGTACGCCAAGGGCGGCGTCCTGGTGCCCAGCGAGCACCACATCGGCGAGTTCCACGACTGGGTCCAGGACCGCATCGGCACCCGCGCGGGCCTCGGGGAGCACTAGGAGTGGCCGGAGGAGCTCGCTTCCCGGGCGAGCGCCGCGCCGGCCAGGTGGTTCTCACCTTCTGACGCGGGCAGGAGACCGGCATGGCACTGATTCTTGTGACCGGAGCGGCCAGCGGGCTCGGGTACGACACGGCGAAGGCGCTGGCCGACGACGGCCACGACGTGGTCGTCCACGTCCGCAACCGGGCCCGGCTCACCGGCACGGACGACACCGCCCGCTGGAAGGGCGCCGTCACCGGCGACCTCGCCGAGCTGGACGCGATCCGCGATGTCGCCGGGCAAGCCGCCGAGTTCGGCCGCTTCGACGCCGTCATCCACAACGCAGGCGTCATGAACCGACCGGAGGACGCCACCGTCAACACCGTCGCGCCCTACGTGCTGACCGCCCTGATGGAGAAACCGGCCAGGCTCGTCTACCTGAGCAGCTCCATGCACCGGACCGGCTCCACCGACCTGGGACGGCTCACCGACGGCACCGCCTCCTACGACGACACCAAGCTGTGGGTCACCGCGCTCGCGCTCGCCGTCGCGTCCCGCTGGGCAGGCACCTCCAGCCATGCGGTCGACCCCGGCTGGGTCCCCACCCGCATGGGAGGCCGCGGCGCACCGGACGACCTGACCGCGGGACGCGAGACTCAGGCGTGGCTCGCCACGCACCGCGACGTGACCCCGGGCACCGGTGGCTACTGGTACCACCAGCGGACACAGGCACCGCACCCCGCCGCGCAGGACGCAGAATTCCAGGCTCGGCTTCTCCAGGCCCTGGAGAACCACACCGGCATCGCGCTCGGCTGATCGCGAACGCGTTCAGGGAGCCGCGTCGAGATCCACCTCGAGGTCCTCGGCCTCGGTCCAGAATCCGTCGTCCGCGTCCTGGAGACGGGCGGCGGCGTGATCCATGTGGAGGCGTGCGGCCCTGCGTGCCGCCTCGGCGTCGCGCGCTTCGACGGCGGCGAGGATGGCGTGGTGCTCTTCCCGGACCGCTTCGAGGAAGTCGTTCCGGCGTGCCTCGTTCGCCCGCGTGACGCGGATGCCGCCGCGCAGCACCTCGCCCAGGTACCGCAGCGTCGAGACCATCACCGTGTTCCCGGTCGACTCGGCGATGGACCGGTGGAAGGCGAGGTCCTCGTCCACGCCGTCGCCGCCGGCCGCCACCGCCGAGTCGATCGCGTCCAGGGCCTCACGCATCCGCGTCAGGTCGCCGGCCGTGGCCCGGGTGGCCGCGAGATGGGCCGCCTCACCCTCGATGGCACGGCGCAGCTCCGCGATCTGCACCACCTTCGCGCGGGTGTCCGCGGCCTCGAGGTCGAGCGGACGGGCGCGCCGTGGCAGCACGAACACGCCGATGCCCTGACGCGGTTCGATCAGGCCCGCGTTGCGGAGCCGCGACAGGGCCTCGCGCACGACCGTACGGCTGACGCCCAGCTGCCTGACCAGCTCCACCTCTGTCGGCAGTCGGTCGCCCTCGGCCAGCCGCCCCGACTCGATCTCCTCCGAGAGCGTCGCGGCGACCTGATCTGCGAGCCGGACGGGACCGCTCACCTTAGAAAACATGGTTTTCAGTCTATAGGTCCGGGTCTCGTCGTTCCGCCGCCGACGACGCGCCGACCAGGATCGCGTCGGGATGGTCGGCCAGGTAGCCCCGGACCACCGATTCGAAGCTCGGGTCGGGCTCCAGCCCGAGCGCCGCGGCCCGCGTGTTGTCGAAGACCGAGGGCCACGACCCCACGACGGCCTCGACAGCGTCATCGGGCGCGACGGTCACCAGATCGGCCACGGCGTCGCCCGCCACGCGCCGCAGCGTGGCCAGCATCTCGGCGACCGAGACCGTGAGCGCCGGGAGGTTGACCGGCAGCCCGCCGTCGAGCCGGCCCTTCCCGGTGCCGCGCTCGGCTTCCGCGATGCGCAGGATCCCCTCGACCGTGCGGCGTGGCGACGCCAGGGCCACCCGCAGGCCGGGGCGTACGGGACAGATCGCGGGGAGACCCGCGAGCGGCTCGCGGATGATGCCGGACAGGAAGCCGGAGGCGGCCGCGTTCGGCTTGCCGGGCCGCACGGACACGGTCATCAGCCGGGCGACCCGTCCGTCGACGAAGCCCTTGCGCGTGTAGTCCGCGACCAGCTGTTCGCAGACGAGCTTCTGGATTCCGTAGCTCGACCGGGGAGTGGGCAGGGTCGATTCGCCGACCACCGGGGGGAGGGGCAGAGCCGGGTCGGAACCGTAGACCGCCACGCTGCTGGAGAACACCAGGCGCGGCACCGGCCCGTCGGCGGCCGACTGCGCCCGGGCGGCTTCGAGGACGGCGCGGGTGGTGTCCAGGTTGGCGCTCATACCGAGGTCGAAGTCGGCCTCGCACTCGGCCGAGACGGCGGCGGCGAGGTGGATGAGCACGTCCACCGGCTCCGCGAACACCTCGTCGAGACACTCGGCGAGGTCACCCCGCACGATCTCCACGAGGGGATCGGCCGCCTCCGCAGCCCCGGCCGGTACGTACCGGTCGGTCAGCACCAGGCGATCGATCGGCACGCCACGATGCGTCCGCGCCCTGAGCAGGGCGTCGGTGATCTCGCGTCCCAGGAAGCCGAAGCCGCCCGTGATGACGATCCTCATGCGTCGTCTCCTCGGTAGTCGTTCAGCCAGCCGAGGCCGTCGCTCGTGCCGGCCCGGGGGATGTACTCGCAGCCGACCCACCCGTCGAAGCCCAGGTCGTCGATGACGCCGAACAGATGCCGCACGTCGAGCTCGCCGCTGTCGGGCTCGTGGCGGTCCGGCACGCCGGCGATCTGCAGATGACCGACCCGGCCGGTCGGCAGGTCGCGGCGCAGCGTCATGGTGAGGTCGCCTTCGACGATCTGGCAGTGGTAGAGGTCGAGTTGCACCTTGAGGTTCGGGGCGCCGACGTCCCGGACGACCGCGTGCGCCTGCGACTGCCCGGACAGGAAGTAGCCCGGCATGTCACGGCCGTTGATCGGCTCGATGAGGACGTCGACGGCCACCGCGGCGGCTCGCTCCGCGGCCCACTCCAGGTTGGCCAGGTAGGTGTCGCGGTGCTCGTCCCGTTCCTTCGGGGTCGCGTCCGCCGGCACGAGACCGGCCATCACGTGCAGCCGCGGGCAGTCCAGCGCGGCGGCGTAGTCGAGGGCGCGGGCGACGCCGGAGCGGAGTTCCGCCTCGCGGCCGGGGAGCGCCGCGATCCCGCGTTCTCCGGACTCCCATGCCCCGGGAGGCGCGTTGAACAGCACCTGCCTGAGGCCGTGGTCGTCGAGGCGGCGGCGCAACTCCCCGCTGTCGTAGGCGTAGGGGAAGAGGTATTCGACGGCGGTGAAGCCGTCCGCCGAGGCCGCGGCGAAGCGGTCGGGAAAGGCGTGCTCGGTGTACATCATGGACAGGTTCGCTGCGAACCTCGGCATGGTGGCTCCAGTGACGGGACCGGGCGGCCCCGGTCAGCGGTTGACGGTCTGCTTGTCGGTGGTGAGCACCGCGGCGGCGCCTACGACGAGAGTGAGCGCCAGGACGTACATCGGGAGCGATGTCGAGCCGGTCGCGTCCTTCAGCGCGCCGATCATGTAGGGACTCAGGAAACCGGCGAGGTTGCCCACCGAGTTGATCACGGCGAGACCGACCGCGGCGGCGGTACCGCCGAGGAACGCGGTGGGCAGCGACCAGAACAGCGGGGCGCAGGTCAGCACACCGGCCGCGGCGACGGACAGCGCGACCAGGGACAGCGCGGTGGACCCGGCCCAGCCGGCCGCCAGTGAGAAGCCGACGGCGCCCATCAGGCTCGGGACGACCAGGTGCCAGCGGCGCTCACGGCGCCGGTCCGCCGAACGCCCGAACAGGTTCATCGTGACGAGTGCGGCCAGGAACGGCACCGCGCTGAGCACACCGATGGCGAGGTTGCCCTCGATGCCGGTGGACTCGACGAACGTGGGCATCCAGAACGTCAGGGCGTACTGACCCATGACGAAGCAGAAGTAGATGAGGCACATCAGCCACACCTTGGGCTCGCGGAAGGCGTCCCAGACCCGGCCGTGCACGGTCTGGTGCGCCGCGTCCTCGGCGATCGCCCGTTCGACGACGTCCTTCTCCTCGTCGGAGAGCCACTTCGCGGCGCGCACGCTGTCGTCGAGGTAGAACAGGGTGGCCACGCCGATGAGCAGAGCGGGTATCGCTTCCAGCAGGAACATCCACTGCCAGCCCTGCCAGCCGTTCACGCCCTGGAACCGGTCCATGATCCAGCCGGAGAGCGGGTTGCCGAAGATACCGGCCACCGGGATCGCGGACATGAAGAGAGCGATCACGCGGGCACGGCGGTGCGAGGGGAACCAGTAGGTGCAGTACAGGATCACCCCCGGGTAGAAGCCGGCCTCCGCGGCGCCGAGGAGGAACCTCAGGACGTAGAACATCGCCTCGTTGTGGACGAACATGAACGCCGCCGAGACGAGGCCCCAGCTGATCATGATCCGGGCGATCCAGGTGCGGGCGCCGACGCGCTGCAACATGAGGTTCGACGGGACCTCGAAGAGGAAGTAGCCGATGAAGAACAGGCCGGCGCCGAGGCCGTACGCCGCCTCGCTGAACCCGAGGTCGTCGGACATCTGGAGCTTCGCGAAGCCGACGTTGACCCGGTCCAGGTAGGAGACGACGTAACAGAGTACGAGGAAGGGGACGACACGTCGTACGACCTTGCGGAAGACGGCGTTCTCACGGGCGGCGTCGGTGACTTGGGACGCCGATAGGGGCATGGACATGGCGATCCTTTGAGCGGCTCAGGGGAATTCTCCGGAAGGGGAGAGGGGGTCACCACGCGGCGTTGAACGTGGACCTCAGTTCGTCGAGCGCGTGCTCGGCGAGCGGCTCGGGGCGACGGTCGGTCAGGAGCCAGAGACGTGCCGTCTCCTCGAGTTCTTCGAGGACGGCGAGAGCGGTGGCCGCGTCGGGGCCCCAGACCACGGGGCCCAGCCGGTCCAGCAGCACCGCCCTGATGGGCGTACGGCTCGCCGCCCGGTCGGCGATGTGCGCGGTCACCAGGTCGGCCACGCGCGGGTCGCCGGGCCGGTGGTAGGGGACGAGGGGGACGTGCCCGACCTTCATCACGTAGTACGGGGTGATGGGGGGAAGCACGTCGTCGTCGCTCCACACCCCGGCCAGCGTGAGCGCGACCAGGTGCGTGGAGTGGGTGTGGACGACGAAGCGGGCCGTGGGGTCGGCGGCACAGATACGGCGATGCAGTGTCAGGGTCTTGCTGGCCCGGTCGCCCGCCACCTGCTCACCCCGGGCGTCGACCAGCGCCAGCCGGCCGGGTTCGAGGAACCCCAGGGCGGCGTCGGTCGGCGTGATCAGGTGGTGGTCGCCGGCCTTGGCGCTGATGTTGCCCGCGCTGGCATGGACGTAGCCCCGGGCGAACAGGCTGGTGCCCACACGGACGATCTCGCTGCGGGCGTGGTCGACCGCCTCGTCGTCCGCTGTCTCGGCGGTGGTGCTCGGCTGCGGGTTCATGCGGCCTCCTCGTCCAGGAGCGCGAAGGAGCGGGTGAAGAAGTCGGGGCGGCCGAAGTTCCCCGACTTGAGCGTGATGTGGAGCGTGTCCCCGCCGGGCAGGTGCGCCGCGCACCACGGCACACCGGGGTCGATCTGCGGACCGATGCGGAGTCCGGTGATGCCGAGCGCCTGGACGACCGCGCCCGAGGTCTCGCCACCCGCGACGACGAGGCGGCGCACGCCGCGTTCCACGAGCCCCTGTGCGACGCGGGCCAGTGTCCGCTCCACGAGCTCACCGGCCTCGGCGGCACCGAGCCGGCCCTGCACGGTCCGGACGGTGTCGGCCGGCTGGGTGGAGCAGACGAGGACCGGCCCGTCCTCCAGATGCGAGTCGGCGAAGGCCAGGGCCTCCGCGACCACGTCCTCGCCGGCCGCCACCCGCAGCGGATCCACGCTGAAGGCGGGGCGGCCGGTGCGCAGGTACTCGAGGACCTGACGGTTGGTGGCCTCGGAGACCGAGCCCGAGACGACGGCCCCGTGGCCGGTGGGGGGTGGCAGGTGCGCGGCGGCGCGGGACGGCTTGAACCCCCAGTTCGCGGGCAGGCCGATCGCCAGCCCCGAGCCGGCTGTCACCAGGGGGAAGCCCTGGACCGCCGCGCCCAGGCGCACCAGGTCGTCGTTGGCGACGGCGTCCACGACGGCGATCCCGATGCCGTCCGCACGCAGGGCGTCGACGCGGGCCCGGATCGCCTCGACGCCGTCGGCGACGACCGTGTGGTCGATGAGTCCGACCTCTCGCGTGCTCTGGGCGCCGAGGACGGAGACCAGGTTGGAGTCGGTCATCGGCGTGAGCGGGTGGTGGCGCATGCCGCTGTCGCCGAGCAGCACGTCACCGACGAAGAGATGCCCCTTGAAAACGGTGCGCCCGTTGTCGGGGAACGCCGGTGTGGCGACCGTGAAGTCGGTGCCCAGGGCGTCCATCAGCGCCTCGGTCACCGGCCCGATGTTGCCGGCCGGAGTCGAGTCGAAGGTGGAGCAGTACTTGAAGTAGATCTGCTCGGCGCCCATGGACCGCAGACAGGCGAGAGCGCGCAGTGACGCCTCGACGGCGTCGGCGGCCGGGACGGTGCGCGACTTCAGGGCGATCACCACGGCGTCCGCGTCCACCGCCTGCTCGACGCCGGCCGGTGGTGTGTCGATCAGCTGGACCACGCGCAGGCCCGCGCGCACCAGGTTGTTGGCGAGGTCGGTGGCGCCGGTGAAGTCGTCGGCGATGCACCCGAGGCGGATTCCCATGTCAGGCCTCCACCGGCTCGGGCAGGTCGACCCCCGGGAAGATCTTGATGACCGCGCTGTCGTCCTCGGCCCCCAGTCCGGACGCCGAAGCCTGGAGGAACATCTGGTGGGCCGTGGCGGCGAGGGGGAGCGGGAACCGTTCCGGCCGTGCGGAGTCCAGCACCAGCCCCAGGTCCTTGACGAAGATGTCGACGGCGGACAGGGGTGTGTAGTCGCCGGCGAGCACATGCGCCATGCGGTTCTCGAACATCCAGGAGTTGCCGGCGCTGTGCGTGATGACCTCGTAGAGCGCCTCGGCGGGGACACCTGCCTTGATGCCGAGGGCCATCGCCTCGGCCGCGGCGGCGATGTGCACGCCCGCGAGCAGCTGATTGACGATCTTGACCTTGGAGCCGAGCCCGGCGCGCTCTCCCAGGCGGTAGACCGTGCTGCTCATGGCCTCCAGCACCGGGTCGGCGAGGGCGTAGGCCCCGGCGGAGCCCGAGGTCATCATGGTGAGTTCACCGCTCGCCGCACGCGCCGCGCCTCCGGAGATGGGGGCGTCCAGGTAGAGCACACCCCTGTCCGCCAGACGGCCCTCGAGCGCGGCGGACCAGCCCGGGTCGACCGTGGAGCACATCACGAAGACGGAGCCGGGGCGGAGCCGGTCGGCGGCTCCGTCGGCACCGAACAGCACGGCATCCACCTGTGCGGCGTTCACCACCACGCTGACCAGGACGTCCACCGCGGCCGCCAGCTCACCACAGGTAGCGAACGCCGTCCCGCCGTCGCGGGCGAAGTCCGCGGCCGTCTCGGGCCTCAAGTCGTGAACACCCACGTCGTAGCCCGCCGTCCGCAGGCTCCGGGCCATCCCGAGGCCCATGGCCCCCAGGCCGACCACGCCCACCCTCGGTGCCGCGGGCTCGTTCCGGTCGCTCATGCCCCTCCTCGCCTTGCCGTGCCGTCCGGGGTGGCTGGGGCAGCCCCCACCGGGAGATCAGGTCATATGATGACCTGAGGACGACGGAATGCAAGGTGTGATGTCCGTCACTCGGGTCGGGGGCCGTGGCGGGCCGGGAAGCGGTCAGTGCCTCACGGTGCCCGGTGCGCACGCGCGTTGCGTACGAACAAGGTGTGCAGATCCCGCACGGCCCGGGGGACGGAGACCGCGGGGCGACGCTGCAACACCAGCAGCACATCGGTCTCGTCCTCCGCGAGGGGGCGCACGGTGATGGTGCCGCGCCGCTCCAGCGGATCGCCGATCACACTGAAGTCGGGCAGCACCGTGGCCCCCAGCCCCTCGGCGACCATCAGCTTGCCCATCTCGGCGCCGTCGGTGGAGTACGAGAAGGACGGTGTCCGGCCGCGCAGCAGCCGGTGCACGAAGCGGTGCATCACGTAGCCGGACCGCATCACGATGAGGGGTTCGGCGAGCAGGCTGTCCACATCCACCGCGTCCAGGGCCGCCAGCGGACTGTCCGGGCGTACGCACACCACCGGCCGTCCGCGCAGCAGCTCGGTCGTCTCGAAGTCGGGCGGTACGTCGTCACCGTGGAGGTAGTTCACCAGCCCCAGGTCGAAGGCGCCCTCCAGCAGGCCCCGGTGGATGTCGCCCTGCTGCGCCCCGACCACCTCGACCTGGGTGGCCGGGTGCGCGGACCGGAACTCCCGCACGGTCGGGATGAGCAGCGGGACGGTGGCCGTGTTGACCGTGCCGAGCCGCACCATGCGGCTGATGCGGTGCTGGTCGCCGGCCGCGCCGCGCAGCCGGTCCACCGCGTCCAGCACCGTCATGATGTGCGGCAGCAGCTCCCGGCCCTCGTCGCTGACCTTCGCTCCCGACCGTTTGCGCTCCAGCAGGTCCACGCCGAGCTCCCGCTCCAGATTCCGTACCGTCTCGCTCAACGCGGGCTGGGACAGATGCAGTTCCTCCGCGGCGCGCCGCAGCGAACCGAACCGGGTCACGGCGGCGATGTATTCCAGCTGTTCTATACGCACGACAGGAGACTGCGTCCACCGCACGCCCGGTTCAAGGGAATCCCTGTCACAACCTCGTGAATACCGACTCTCACCATGTGGAATCACCACCCTCGCTCCTTGACCGGCCGGACTCACGCTTGGTTGGATCGTCGACATGAAGCGACAGGACCTCACGCGACGACGCCACGTCGACCTCGCGCGTGTCTCCAGCTCCTGCTGTCGCTGCCACGTCTGAGCGCAGCGCACCCGAGGGAAACCCTCCCACTGGCTTTCTGCGCCTCCCCCGGTCATGAATTCCGGTCCCGGACCTTTTCCGTCGTGCTGACGGCGTTTCCGGCACCGCTGCTCCAGCGCGCCTGAATTCACCCCTGGCGAGCACCTTCCCGTGCCGACGCCCGCGTTCTCCGCGCGCTTTTCCGCTCTCCCAGGAGTCCTCCCATGCCCGTACCGCCCGTATCCGACCCCGTCCGCTTCGCCTACTGGGTGCCGAACGTCAGCGGCGGCCTGGTCACCAGCACCGTCGAACAGCGCACCGACTGGGGCTACGAGTACAACCGCGAACTCGCCGTCCTCGCCGAGAACAACGGCTTCGACTACGCCCTCAGCCAGGTCCGCTACATGGCCAGCTACGGCGCCGAGTACCAGCACGAGTCGACCAGCTTCAGCCTCGCCCTGCTGCTCGCCACCGAGCGGCTGAAGGTCATCGCCGCGGTCCACCCCGGACTGTGGCACCCGGGCGTCCTCGCCAAACTCGGCGCCACCGCCGACCACTTGTCGGGCGGCCGCTTCGCCGTCAACGTCGTCAGCGGCTGGTTCAAGGGCGAGTTCACCGCCCTCGGCGAGCCGTGGCTGGAGCACGACGAACGCTACCGGCGCGCGGAGGAGTTCATCACCGCCCTGCGCACCATCTGGACCGAGGACCACGTCGAACTCGCCGGTGACTTCTACCGGGTGCGCGACTTCTCCCTCAAGCCCAAGCCCCTCAACACCCCCGAGCGACCGAACCCCGAGATCTTCCAGGGCGGCAACTCCACCGCCGCCCGCGCCATGGCCGGCCGCGTCTCCGACTGGTACTTCAGCAACGGCAAGGACTTCGACGGCGTCACCGAGCAGATCAACGACGTACGGGCCTCCGCCGCCCAGGCGGGCCGCACACCCCCGAAGTTCGGCCTCAACGGCTTCCTCATCGCCCGCGACACCGAGGCCGAGGCCCGCGAGACGCTCCGCGAGATCGTCGCCCACGCCGACACCGAGGCCGTGCACGGCTTCCGCGACGCCGTCCAGCAGGCCGGCCAGTCCACCGCCGACGGCAAGGGCATGTGGCAGGACTCCAGCTTCGACGACCTCGTCCAGTACAACGACGGCTTCCGCACCGGGCTCATCGGCACACCCGAGCAGATCGCCGAGCGGATCGTCGCCTACAAGCGGCTCGGCGTCGACCTCTTCCTCCTCGGCTTCCTGCACTACCACGAGGAGGTCGAGTACTTCGGCAAGCGGGTGCTGCCCCTCGTGCGCGAACTGGAGGCCCGGGAACCCGCCTCCGAGCCCGTCGCCGCCCGCGCCTGACCGCCGCCCGCCCGAGAACACCCCACGAACGGAAGGTCCTCGCATGGCCACCGTCCTGTCCGTATCCGGCAGCCCCTCCGCCACCTCCCGCACGCAGCGACTGCTGCGCCACCTCGACGCCCGGCTCACCGCCCAGGGACACGAGGTGATCCCGCTGGACGTCCGCGCCATCCCCGCCGAGGCGCTCCTCGGGGCGGACTTCCGGCACCCGGAGATCGTCCGGGCCACCGCCCTGGTCGAGCAGGCGGACGGGGTGGTGGTCGGCACCCCCGTCTACAAGGCCGCCTACTCGGGACTGCTGAAGTCCCTGCTGGACCTGCTCCCGCAGTACGCGCTGGCCGGCAAGACCGTCCTGCCGCTGGCCACCGGCGGCTCCACCGCCCACGTCCTGGCCATCGACTACGCCTTGCGCCCCGTGCTGAGCTCCATGGGCGCCACGCACATCGTCCCGGGCTGGTTCACCCTCGACAAGGACATCACCGTGGGCGACGACGGCTCCACGACCGTCGCGCCCGGCTCGGCCGAGGCCCTGGCCCAGGTCACGGACCAGTTCTCGACCGCGCTGGGGGGCCGTACGGCGCTGCTGGCGGCCACCGGATGAGTGCGCCCCACGTGATCGCCGACGACGCCGAAGCGCTCGCCGTCGCCGCCGAACTGGCCGCGGAGTTCCGCAAGGACGCCGCCGAACGGGACGCGCGGCGCAGGCTCCCGCACCCGGAGCTGGAACGGCTGTCCGCCTCCGGTCTGCTGGCCGTGAGCGTCCCGGCCGAGTTCGGCGGCGCGGACGTCGGTGCCGGGACGCTCGCCGAGATCTTCCGGTTGCTGGCCGCCGCCGACGCCAGCCTCGCCCAGATCCCGCAGAGCCACTTCGTCTACGTCAACGTGCTGCGCCGCCAGGGGACGCAACGCCAGCAGGAGTTCTTCTTCGGCGAGGTGCTGCGGGGCCGGCGGTTCGGCAACGCCCAGTCCGAGGCGGGCACCAAGCACGTGCAGGACATCCGTACCAGGCTCGCGCCGCGCCCGGACGGGTCGTACGTCCTCGACGGCGTCAAGCACTACTCCACGGGCGCGCTGTTCGCCCACTGGATCCCCGTGCTCGCCCGCGCCGACGACGACACCCTGCACGTGGCGTACGTGCCGCGCGACGCCCCCGGTCTGACGGTCGTCGACGACTGGGACGGCATGGGGCAGCGCACCACGGCCAGCGGAACCGTCCGCCTGGAGCGGGTGCCCGTCCCCGCCGACCGGGTCGTGCCCCACCACCTCACCTTCCAGGAGCCCCAACTCCACGGGGCGGTGGCCCAGTTGCTGCACGCCGCCATCGACGCGGGCATCGCCTCCGGCGCGCTCGCGGAGGCCGTGGAGTTCGTCCGCACGAAGAGCCGGCCCTGGTTCGAGAGCGGGTTCGAGACGGCCGCGGAGGACCCGCTGCTGATCCAGCGGTTCGGCGAACTCGCGATCCGGGAGCGGGCGACTCAGGCCCTGCTGCGCGAGGCCGCCCGGGCCGTCGACGCCGCCCGGGACGACCTGACCGACGACTCGGCCGCCGAGGCCTCGATCGCGGTGGCGACGGCCAAGGTGACCGCGGCGGAGACCGCTGTGGAGGTCGGCAGCGCCCTCTTCGAGGTCTCCGGCACCCGCTCGGCGCTCGACTCCCTGGGCCTGCACCGCCACTGGCGCGACGCCCGCACCCACACCCTGCACGACCCGGCCCGCTGGAAGGTCCAGCACATCGGCCGCTACGTCCTGCACGGCACCCGGCCGCCCAGGCACGGCCTGCTCTGACCCCCCTCCGCCTCCCCACGTCACGATCGGAGACCCCCTCGTGTCCCTGACCTTCCACTGGTTCCTGCCCACCAACGGCGACAGCCGCCATGTCGTCGGCGGCGGCCACGGCACCCCGGCCACCGAGTCCGGACGCGACCGGCCGCCGTCGGTCGGCTACCTGAGCCAGATCGCCCGCGCCGCCGAGGACCTCGGCTTCGTCGGCGCCCTCACCCCCACCGGCGCCTGGTGCGAGGACGCCTGGCTGACGACGGCGATGGTCGCCCAGCACACCGAGCGGCTGAAGTTCCTGGTGGCCTTCCGCCCCGGCTTCGTCTCGCCCACGCTGGCCGCACAGATGGCCTCCACCTTCCAGCGGCAGACCGGCGGACGGCTGCTGCTCAACGTCGTCACCGGCGGCGAGAGCCACGAGCAGCGCGCCTACGGAGACTTCCTGGACAAGGACGCGCGCTACCGCCGCACCGGCGAGTTCCTGCAGATCGTGCGGGAGCTGTGGGAGGGCAAGACCGTCGACCTGCACGGCGAGCACCTCCAGGTGGCGGACGCGACGCTGGCCCGCGTGCCCGACCCGATCCCCGAGGTCTACTTCGGGGGCTCCTCGCCGATCGCCGGAGAGATCGCCGCGCGGCACGTGGACGTGTACCTCACCTGGGGCGAACCCCCGGCGCAGGTCGCCGAGAAGATCGCCTGGATCAGGAAGCTGGCGGCCGAGCAGGGCCGCACGGTGCGGTTCGGCATCCGGCTGCACGTCATCACCCGCGACAGCTCCGAGCAGGCCTGGGCGGAGGCCAACCGGCTGTTGGACGGCTTCGACCCGGAGACCGTGGCGTCGGTGCAGGCCGGACTCGCCCGCAGCGAGTCCACGGGGCAGCAGCGCATGCTCGCCCTGCACGACGGCGGCAACCGGGACGCCCTGGAGATCCACCCCAACCTGTGGGCCGGCATCGGCCTGGTGCGCGGCGGCGCGGGCACCGCCCTGGTCGGCAGCCACGACGAGGTCGCCGAACGCATCAAGGAGTACGCGGCTCTGGGCATCGAGGAGTTCGTCCTGTCCGGCTACCCGCACCTGGAGGAGGCCTACTGGTTCGGCGAGGGCGTCCTGCCGAGGCTCCAGGCACAGGGCCTGTGGCAGCACCCCTTCCCGCAGGCCGTGGCGGGTTCTTCGGCCCAGGTCCCCTTCGCGGGTACGGGATCCCCACGATGACGCCCGTGATCGCGACGACGCCGGAGCGGTCGCCGGAGCGGTCGCCGCAGCGGCCGAACCGGCAGCCGCGTTCGCCCCGCGGCGCCGCCCAGCGTGACGCCGAACGTATCCTGCCGCGCGCCGAACTCGACCTGCTGTCCGCTGTATCGATCCCGTCGCCTACTCGTCGGACAAGGTCAGGTCAGGTACCCGCCACGCCGCGATCACGAAGGCGGCCAGGGACACCGCGGCGCCGGTGAGGAAGACGAGGCGCATCGAGGCGACGTAGCCTTCCAGGAACGGCAGGGCCGCATGCGGGTCGAGGGCGCGCAGGAAGGCCGAGTCCTCCAGGTCGACGCCGCCGCCGGGGCGCAGCACTCCCGTCAGGGCGTGTGCGGTGTCGGGCTGGGTCAGCAGCCGGCGGTAGGCCGGGTCGTGGCGGGCCTCGGCCAGCCGGTCGGCGATGCTGCCGGCCGCCGTGGTGAACAGGATCGACAGGAACGCCGCGGTGCCGACCGTACCGCCGTTGGAGCGGAAGAAGTTGACCGACGCCGTCGCCGCGCCCATGTCGGTACGGGGTACCTCGCACTGCGCGAGCGTGGTGAGCGTCTGCATCGACGCGCCCAGTCCCGCGCCCATCAGGACCATGCCGAGCGCCGGATGCCACAGCGGGCTGTCCACGCGCAGCGTGGCGAAGACGAGCATGGCCGCGGTGAACGAGCCGACCCCGGCGACGAGGTGGACCTTGAACCGGCCGGTGCGGGCGATCATCCGGCCCGTCAGCAGCGTCACCGCGAGGTTCGCGGCCACCGTGGGCAGGGTGGCCAGGCCCGCCGCCATGGGGCTCATCCCGCGGACGAGTTGCAGGTAGAGCGGCAGCGTCGTCATCGCGCCGAACATGCCGATGCCGACGACGAAGTGCAGCCCGACGCCCAGCCGGAAGGCCCGGATGCGGAACAGCCGCGGCGGCAGCAGCGCGGCGTCGCCCGACCGCCGCTCCACCGCGACGAACACGGCCAGTCCCACCACGCCGACCGCGTACATCGACAGCGCCCGGGGTGAGTCCCACCCCCAGGTGCGGCCCTGCTCGGCGACGACCAGCAGGGGCACGAGTCCCACGGCCAGGGTCAGCGCACCGGCGTAGTCGAGCCGGTGGCCGACCCGCCGGTGCGGGAAGCGCAGGACGCGCACGATCGTCACCGCGGCCGCGGCGGCGAGCGGCACGTTGATCAGGAAGATCCAGCGCCAGCCGTCGATGCCGAGCAGGGTGGCCCGGTCCGCGAACGCGCCGCCCACCAGGGGCCCGACGACGCTCGCCCCGCCGAACACGGCCATGAAGTAGCCCTGGTAGCGGCCCCGTTCGCGTGGGGTGGTGATGTCGGCGACGATCGTCATCGCCAGCGACATCAGCCCGCCGCCACCGAGGCCCTGCACGGCGCGGAACGCCGCGAGTTCGTAGATCGACGTGGCGCAGCCGCACAGCAGCGAACCGACGGTGAACAGGGCGATCGCGGCGAGGTACACGGGCCTGCGGCCGTGGATGTCGGACAGCTTGCCGTAGAGCGGTGTCGCGATGGTGGCGGTGATGAGGTACGCGGTCGTGACCCACGCCTGGGCCGTCAGCCCGTGCAGATCGTCCGCGATGGTCCGCAGCGCGGACGAGACCACCGTCTGGTCCAGCGCCCCCAGGAACATGCCGAGCACCAGCCCGGACATGACGGTGGTGATCTGCCGGTGAGTGAGCCGCGGGGGCAGGTCCCCGGCCGAGTCCTGTTCCCGGGTGTCGGAGAAGGTCACGTGTGTCGTCCTCGCAGTGGGGGAGGGGGCCGTCCGGCTAGCCGGCGATACCGGCCAGGTCGGCGACCGCGTGCGTGACGTCCGGAAGCGTCAGCATCGCCAGTTGGGCCGACCGGGCCCGGGCCCGCGGCTCGGGGTCGGCGAGGAGCTTGCGGCACACCTCGGCGATGCCGGCCGGGCTGCGGTCGGTGATGTGACGGCCCAGGCCCAGCTCCTCCACGCGCTCGGCGTTAGTGGGCTGGTCCCCGAAGAACGGCAGGACCGCCAGTGGCGTGCCGGTGCGCATGGCCTCGCGGATGCTGTTGAAGCCCCCGTGGGTGACGAACAGGTCCACGGACTCCAGCAGCAGCGGCTGCGGCACCCGGTCGGTGACGTGGATGTGCCCGGGGAGCCCTGCGCGGTCCAGCGGTATCCCGGACGTCGACACGACCACCGTGCAGTCGTCCAGTTCGGCCGCCGCGTCCACGAGCGCGTTCAGGTTCTCGGTGGCGTCCGGCATCTTCACGGGCAGCGGCTCGGTCTGGTCTTCCATGCGCGCACGCAGCTGCGGCAGGGCGGTGCCGATCCCGGCGTACACCAGGGGGCGGTCCGTGGGCAGGGCGGCGGCCCACTCCGGCAGCACTCCGCCGCGCTCGACGTCCACCGTCTGCCGGTAGGACCACGTCCGGGGCAGATGCCGGGCGAAGGAGAAGGCGGACGGCACGTAGTCGACGCGGCCGTGCGGGACGACGGACAGCGGGTCCTCCCGCACGGGCAGCCGCAGCTCCGCGCGCCGCTCGTTCAGCTGCGGCAGCACCTCCGCCGGATCCAGGATGTTGCTGAACCCGGAAGGCGTGGGCAACTGCGGTATGCCGAGCAGCTCGGCGGTGAGCACCGCGGCCATGTCCATGCCGTCCCGCAGGATCAGGTCGGGCCGGAAGTCCCGGGCGAGGGGAAGCAGGACGTCCAGGTGCGGCTTGACGTGCGGCCCGGCCACGTTCCGCATCAGCAACCGGGTCAGAACACCTGACGGGTCCGTCGAGTCCGGGGTCTCCTCGAGCTCGGCGAGGTAGGGGGCCAGCGTGGCCATCGGGTTGAACTCCGGCACTGAGGCGTTCACCTGTACCTCGTCGTCACGGAAGACGGGGACGAGGGCCTCGGTGGTGACCACCAGCACCTGATGCCCGGCTCCGGCCAGGGCGCGCAGCAGCGGCAGCTGAGCGCGGCCGTGGGAGGGACTGCCGAGCGTGGTGCACAGAACCCGCATGGGGGTGAGCCTTTCTGTTGGCGACTCTTCGGAGAGGAACGAAAAGGGTCTTGTCACGCCACCCGCGTCGGCGCCTGCGCCAGCCCGATGCCCTGCCAGGTCAGTCCGGCCCGTGCGAGGCGGTCCGCGTCCAGCAGGTTGCGGAAGTCGTGGACCTCGCGGCCCGCCATGCGCGCGGCGATCGCCGCCCAGTCGAGGTCGCGCAGCTCCGGCCACTCGGTGAGGACGAGGCAGGCCGCCGCCCCGTCCGCCGCCCGCACCGGGTCGTCGGAGAGCTCGACCAGATCGCTCAGGTCGGGCCGCTCCTCGCACAACGCGGGGTCGTACGCGGTGAGTTCGGCTCCGCGCTCGCGCAGCAGCCGGGCGATGGAGAGCGCGGGGGAGTCGCGCAGGTCGGAGGTGCCGGCCTTGAAGGTCAGGCCGTACAGGGCGAGTCGTACGCCGTGCAGCGAGCCGCCCTCGCCGCGCCCGCACGCGGCGGCGACCCGCTCGACGAGCTGCCGCTGGTGGGTGACGTTGGTCTCGATGGTGGCCCGCAGCAGGGGGAAGTCCACCCCGGCCAGGTCGCACACGGTCAGCAGGGCGTGCGTGTCCTTGGGCAGGCACGAGCCGCCCCAGCCGGGCCCGGGCCGCAGGAACGCGGAGCCGATGCGGGGGTCCCGGCCGATGCCCTCGGTGACATCGTCGATGTCGGCGCCGAAGCGTTCGCAGACGGTGGCCAGGTTGTTGGCGAAGGACAGCTTCATGGCGAGGAAGAAGTTGGCCGCGTACTTGGTGAGTTCGGCGCTGGCGGCGTCGGTGAGCACCAGCGGCGCGTCCAGTTCGGCGTACAGGTCGGCCACCCGCCGGGCGGCGTCCCGGTCGGCGGCGCCGATCACGATCCGGTCGGGATGCAGGAAGTCCTGGACCGCGCGGCCCTCGCGCAGGAACTCCGGGTTGCTCACGACGGCCACGTCGTCCCGGTCGAGCAGCGTGGCGACGCGCTCGCTCGTCCCGACGGGCACGGTGGACTTGTTGACGACGACACAGCCGGCCGGCAGCACGTCACGGATCTGCGCTGCGACGGCCTCCACCGCGGCGAGATCGGCCGCGCCGCCCGCGCCCATCGGGGTGGGCAGGCACAGGAACACCACGTCGGCATCCGCGACGGCGGCCGCGGTGTCGCCGGTGAAGTCGAGCCGGGACGCGTCCAGGGCGTCCCGGACGGTCTCCGGCAGACCGGGCTCCAGGATGTCCACCCGCGCCTCGCGCAGCCGCTCGACCTTGTGCGGGTCGGCGTCGGCGCACACCACATGGTGGCCGAGAGAGGCCAGGCAGGCGCCGGTGGTCAGGCCTACGTAGCCGGTTCCGATCACGGCGACACGTCGAGCAGGCACAGAAGATCACCACTTCCGGTCGGTGGGGGACCCCGCGTGCGACGGCTTCGAGGAGCGCGAGGGCGCGCGGTGTCGCGTGCTGCGGGCGGACCTGGGAGGGCCGACGTCGTCGTGCGGCCCCCGAACAGTGAGAACTCAAGTCATCGGTCGTTGACCTGACACAGGTATGGCATGTGCTCAGAAGGGAAGTCAACGATTGATGACATCGGTCGGTGACTTTGAGACAGCTCCCGCAGACTGGAACATGGGCGCATGGCGGAAGCGCCGTGGACCTCGGAGGTGCGGTACGTGTCGGGAGTACAGAACGACGAGACGTCGAAGGCGATGGCCCCACGGCCCGCCCGTAAACGCTCGGCCTCGGCCACGCGCACCGCGCTTCGTGCCGCAGCGGCCTTCCGCTTCGGCAAGTACGGTTACGACGGCACGAGCGTGCGGGACATAGCGGGCGACGTCGGTGTCGACGCCGCCCTCGTCTACCGCTACTTCGGCTCGAAAGAAGCGCTGTTCAACGACGTATCGGGTACGGGCAAGATGTTCGAGCCGCTGCTGGACGAGCCGGTCGAGGCGATCCCCGAGTGGTTCTGCGCGCTGCTCACGGGGCCGCCGCGGGAGGGCGGTTTCCCGCATCCGGTGCTGTCCGTGCTGCGGTCGTCGGGCCGGGACGAGGCGGTGGCGCGGCTGCGGGCGGATTTCACAGAGGTGTTCTCCGAGCGTCTGGCCGCCCGTCTCGGCGGCCCCGACGCCGATCTGCGGGCGGAACTCCTCGCGGCGTGGATGCTCGGCACCAGCCTGATGCGCTCGGAGATCCGGCCCCCCGCCCTGGCCTCGGCGCCGGACGCCACGCTGGAGCGGTATCTGCGGGAAGGCATCGAGGTGTTGCTGGGTCCGCTGCCGGAGGGCGGCTGCCGGGCGGCCGGGGGCCGGTGCGGGGCGGCCGGGGACGGATGCGGTGACGGGCAGGAGGCGTGACCGGCGGAGGAGGGGGCCGGGCGGAACACATGGCGGCCCTCTTGACGTGGCACCGAGGCGGCCTGACACTCCATAGGAGAGATTCCCAGTGAACGGGTAGGAAATGATGGAGCCTCCGGAGTCGCCCGCCGACCGCGCGGTCCGCGCGGGCCGGTCGTCTCTCCTCCTCACCTCCCGCAGGCACATCGATCTCCTGCGCGTCTGCAGCGCGGCGAGGCCTCTGCGCTGAACCGGCGGTGCCCACCGGCACCGCACCCCGCCACCCACGGGTATGCGCCGACGCCGCCGCGCACCCACCCCGCGTGCGCCGCCCGCCGCACCTGCGCGAACCAAGCCGGACCCGGACCCAGGGAGACACATGCCCGCCGCACCCCTGTCCACCGTGCCGTCCCTCCCCTCCTCGCCGTCGCCGTCGTTCCGAGGCAGGATCGGGTGTGACGCGAACAGCGGCTACTACGCCGCACCGCGCCGCTACCGCCTCCACCTCTCGCTGTCCTCTCCCCACAGCCTGCGGATCGCCATCACGCACAGCCTGCTCGGTCTGGAAGAGACCCTTCCCATCGAGCTGCTGCCGGCCGTCCCCGACATGCCCGACGGCGGACACTCCGCACTGCTCCCCCTGTACGAGGCCAGCTCGCACCGGCACTCCGGGCCGGCCGTCGCACCGGTGCTGAGCGACACCTGGACCGGTCGGATCGTCAACAGCCACTCCGCACACATCCGCCATGACCTGGCCCGGCACTTCGGCGGCGACGGCCCGGACCGGCCGGTCCTCCACCCGCACGGCGCGGAGGAGGAGATCGAGGCCGTCGAACATCTCTGCCAGTACCGCATCGACGAAGCCGCACAGCAGGCCGGGCAGGCCGACGTCGACGAGGCGGCGCGCCGTACCGCCCTCAGTTCCCTGCTGCGCGTCCTGGGCACCCTGGAAGCCCGGCTCGCTCACCAGGACTTCGTGCTGGGTGACCGGATGACCGCCGCCGACGTGCGGTTGTGGGTCGCCCTGGTCCAACTCGACACCGTGCACCGCCTGCACCTGGACGCGGCCGCGGTCCACCGAGTCGCCGACCATCCGCACCTGTGGACGTACGCCCGGCGGCTCGCCGCACACCCCGCCTTCGGCTGTCATCTCGACCTGGACGGCATCGCCCGCAGGCACCACGCCCGGTGCCAGGGGCTGGAGGCCGCGGGAGCGGCGGTGCAGATCCTGGACTGGGCGGCTCACATCACGGACACTCCGCACGCTCCCGCGGAACGACACTCCGCACTCCACCTCCGCCCGTCCGGCCCGGCCTGACCTTCGTCAGGCGAGCGCGTCGTCCGTGAACTGGTTGGTGTCGAAGAGCTGGTTGATGTGACCGCCGAGTTCGGACCAGTGCTGTCCGGAGAGTTCGGCGGCGGCCCGGGCGTCACCGCCGGCGCAGACCTCCACGAGCCGGGCGTGGTGCTCGATGGTGTTGCGGCCGCCGAGCAGGGTGGAGAACTTGCGGTAGAGGATCCGGTGGATCTGCGGGTGGAGCCGCTCGACGATCCGGCTGAGGACCGGATTGTCCGCTGCCGCGATGGGGACCGCGTGGAAGCGGTCGTCCGCGGCGAGCGCGGCGTCCGTGTCGTTGGCGGCGACGGCCTGTTCGAAGTCCCGGTTGGCCTGGCGCATGTGCCGGAGGTCCTGCTCGGTCATGACCGGCACGGCCGTCTCGACGGCGAGCTGATCGAGGGAGCGCAGGACGGCGAGCGTCTTCTCGACGTCGCGGCGGTTCAGGGTGGTGATGCGGGTGTAGACGCCCGGCTTGGCCTCGACCAGGCCGATGTCGGCGAGCCGGGCGAGCGCCTCGCGCACCGGGGTCCGGCTGAGACCGAGGCGCTCGGCGAGTTCGCCGTCCTTGACCTTCTCTCCGGGGGCGAGTTCCCCGCGCACGATGGAGTCGCGCAGGCGGTGGAAGACCTCCTCGCTCAGGAGACGGCGGGAGACAGGGGTGTCCAGTGACATATTGCGTACAGTACATCGGCTGCCGCCCAGCCCCGTGCCCGTCTCCCCGTCCGCATCCTCACGCGGTGGACGTCCGGCGGACCAGGGCCTGAGCCAGGACCGCCGCCGGATCGACGAGGGGGACGTCGATGGCGTCCGCTGGGAGCCCGAGCGGGATCTCCGTGCAGCCCGCGATGATCACCTGTGCTCCCTGTGCCGTGAGCCCGCGCGCGGCACGCACCAGCGGTGCGGTGGCCGTGGCGTCCCGGGCGCCCGCCTTCACCGCGCGGACGGCGGCCATGACCTCCTCCTGCCGGCCGTCGGGCTCCGGCAGCACGAGGTCGATCCCGTAGCCGTCCAGCCACTCCTGGTAGAGGCCCGCGCGGACGGTCCCCGTGGTCGCCAGCAGGCCGGCGGTCCGCACGCGGGGCCGCAGGGTGGTGAGGTGCTGGGCGACCTCGCCGATCATGTGGACGATGGGCAGCCCGACGTGGTCGGCGATGCGGGGCACGAAGGCGTGGGCGGTGTTGCAGGGGATGGCGATGAGGGTCGCGCCGGCCTCGCGCAGGACACGACCGCCGTTGAGGAGCCAGGGTGTCGGGTCGGGGCCGTCGCCGAGCAGGGCTTCGGTGCGGTCGGGGACGGTGGGGTCCGACCAGATGACCGTCCTGAGGTGGTCCTGGTCGCTGGTGCCCGGGGTCAGCGACACGAGCTTGGCGTAGAAGTCGGCGGTGGCGGCCGGTCCCATCCCGCCCAGGATGCCGACGATCTCCGTGGTGACGGGACTGGTCACCGGGCGGTCTCTTTCCGGAGCGTCCCGGCCTGCTGTGCGGAGGCGGGCTCGGTGTGTCCGGCGGGCCGGGGACCGCGTTTGTCTTCCCGGCGCTTCTCGGAGCTGTCCACGACGGCGGCGGCGAGCGAGTTGCCGACGACGTTCACGCCGGTGCGGGCCATGTCGACGATGAAGTCCACGCCGAGGAGCAGGGCGATGCCCTCGGCGGGCAGGCCGATGGAGTTGCCGGCGGCGATGAGGACCACGATGGAGGCGGAGGCGACCCCGGCCATGCCCTTGGAGAGGATCACCAGTACGCCCACCATGACGAGCAGGGCGGGCAGGGAGGTGTCGGCGCCGTAGGCGTTGGCGAGGAAGACCAGGGCGGCGGCCTGGTAGAGGACGGAGCCGTCGGTGTTGAAGGAGTAGCCGAGGGGGACGACGAACGAGGTCGTGGACCGGCTGAGGCCGAACGCTTCGAGCTTGCCCATCAGCGGTGCCAGTACCGATTCGGAGCTGCGGGTGACGAAGGCGATCCCGGCCAGCCCGGCGATCGACCTCATCAGTTCGACGTAGCGGATGTGGTGGATCGCGGCGATGACCGGGAAGAGCACGCCGACGACGATGGCCAGGCCCGCGTAGACCACGGCGATGAAGCCCATCAGGCTGCGCAGGTTGCCGAAGCCGTAGTGGGCGACGTCGTAGGAGATGAACCCGAGCACGCCCAGGGGCGCGACGCGGATGACGTAGCCGACGACCTTGAACATCACCGAGGCGACGGAGTCCAGGACGGAGGCGAAGGGTTCGGACTTCTCCCCGATCGCGGCCATGGCGACGCCGACGAGGAGGGCGAAGACGATCGCGCCGAGCAGGTTGCCCTCGCCGAACGCTTCGAAGATGTTCTTCGGGAAGGCGTGCAGGACGAGTTCGTGGAAGTCGATGCCCTGGCTCATGCCGTCCAGGTCCTTGGCGTCGGCCCCGTGGACGGGGGCGCCCTTGCCGATGCCGGTGAGCTTGGCCAGGCCGACCGCGATCAGCAGGATGATCGTGGTGACGATCTCGAAGTAGAGGATGGCCTTGCCGGCGATCCGGCCGACCTTCTTGACCGACTCCATGCGGGCGATGCCCAGCACGATGAGCGGGAAGACCAGGGGCAGGACCACGACCTGCACCAGGTTCAGGAACACGTCCCCGAGGATCTTCATCTGCTCGCCGGCCGACGGGGCGAGGGTTCCGACCACGGCTCCGAGGCCGACGGCGATGATCGACTGGACCCCGATCGGCATCCTCAGACAGCGCCGCAGCGGCCCTGAGGGCCGGTTCTTGTCGGTGTCCGCGCTGGTGGCGGGGGTGTGCGAGGTGGTCATGGAAGCCTCCCGGGCACTCTAATATATTGCGCTCTGCGTATTGGGCGGTAAGACTGGGCTCCAGAGCATGGGCCTGTCAAGGGCCCGCGCACGACGCAGCCGGAACACGAGCCGGTGGTGGGGGAGAGAGAGGAGGTCCCGGTGGACGCCCGCTACGGCGCGCGCTCCGCAGCCGTCGGCGTCAGGCCGGGCGGCAGAACCGGAGAGGTGTATCCCATAACTAGACTGACCGGTATGAACCCTGGCGCCCAGCAATCCGACGGCCCCGCCGCGCCGCCGCCCCGCAGTGACGCCGAGGCCCTCTCCAAGGCCATGCTGCGCGCGAGCCCGGCCGGTCCCACCGCCGCGGCACCCGACCAGAAGGGCGGCTGATGTCCCTCTCGACCTCCGTCCGCCGTGCCCCGCTCGCCGCTGCCGCCCTCGTCCTGCTCGCGACCCTCACCGCCTGCGGCGACCTGCACGCCTCGGACGCGACAGCCGGGAGCGCTCCGAGCGCCTCCGGCGAGTCCTCGCCCAGTGCCGCGGGAGCCTCGCCGTACGTGGAGGCGGGGGCCGGAGACGGGGCACCGCACCAGAACGAGAACAACGCCTACCGCCGTGAGGGCGAGATGGAGCCCGGCCACGCGAAGGACGCCGAGCGGGAGGCCGACCGCATCAGGCCGGTGATCGAGCGGCTGTGGAAGCAGCGCACATGGGACCCCACGACGGTCCGGTCGGCCCTGCTCCGCCTCGGCTACGAGGAGGAGCGCGTCACACCGGACGGCAAGCGGCTCGGCGGGACCCTCACCGTCCGGGAGATGTTCGCGCGCTGGGAGAACGACGGTTACGTGACGCCCGAGGGGGCGCTGGTCGCCCTGCGCGTCCACGACGACGCCTGCGTCACGGCGTTCGTGCAGAAGTCGAACTTCGAGGTGCGGACCAACGGCCCCTACCCGGAGACCGGGTGCTTCGAGCCGCCCTACGGCCACTGAAGGTCATGACATCGCGGCCGACAACGCGGTGATGCTCTGACCCACTCGGCGCACCTGGTGCACGGCCGGCCTGATCCAGACGGAAGGCCCTAGCCCAGCCCGGGTGCTTCGTCGAGGAAGCCGCCCGACTGGTGCTGCCACAGCTTGGCGTAGGCGCCGTCGAACGCGAGCAGCTCCTGATGGGTGCCCTGTTCGACGACCCGCCCGCGGTCGAGGACGACGAGCTGGTCCATGGTGGCGACCGTGCTCAGCCGGTGCGCCACCACGAGCGCGGTCCGCCCCTCCATCAGCCGCCACAGCGCCTCCTGCACGAGGAGCTCGCTCTCGGAGTCCAGGGCGCTGGTCGCCTCGTCGAGCAGCAGGATCGGCGCGTCGCGCAGGATCGCCCGGGCGAGCGCCACCCGCTGGCGCTGACCGCCGGACAGCTTCACTCCGCGCTCGCCCACCATCGTGTCGAAGCCGTCCGGCAATGTGTCGGCGAACTCCGTGACATGGGCCGCCTCGGCCGCGCGGCGGATCTCGGCGTCGGTGGCGTCCGGCCGGGCGAACGAGATGTTCTCCCGCAGGGTGCGGTGGAACATCGCCGGGTCCTGCGGCACGTAGGCGATCTGGCTGCGCAGGTCGGCCTGGCGCAGCCGGCTGATGTCCTGACCGCCGACCAGGATGCGGCCGCCGTCGATGTCCGTCATCCGCAGGAGCAGCCGGGTGAGGGACGTCTTGCCCCCGCCGGACCGGCCGACCAGTCCGAGCTTGGCGCCGCTCGGCACGTCCAGGTCGAGTCCCTCGAACAGCGGCCGGCCGCCCCGGTGGGCGAAGGTCACCTTCTCGAAGCGGACATCGGCGGCCCGGGGCCGCAGCGGCTCCGGGACCGGCGGATCGAGCACGGTCGGCGGCGTCAGCAGCAGCTCGGTGAACTGCGCGGCCTCCGTCAGCGAGCTCTCCAGACGGCGGTAGATCTGGTTGAAGTCGAACATGATCCGCGTGGCGTTGCTGTAATAGGTGAAGGCCACCACGATCGCCTCCACGCCCTGCGCGCTCCCGGCGAGCCCGACCGCGAGCAGCAGGCCCACCGCGTTGGTCAGCACCGACATCGGCGCCACCAGCGTGTCGATGCGCAGGTTGCCGTAGTCCCACGACCGCAGGCTGAGCCGGCGTGACGTGGCGACGCGGGAGCGGTGCTCGGCGGCCTCACGCTCCTCGGCGGCGAACGCCCGTACCGTGTCCATGTTCATCAGGCTGTCGGCCACATGGCCCGACACCAGGGCGATCGCCTCCTCACGCTGGTGCACCAGCCGCTGGCGGCGCCGGATGAGGGGCACGACCAGCACCGCGGTCAGCGCGATCATCGCCAGCAGCCCGACGACGAGCAGCGGTTCGTAGCGCCAGAGCACCACGGCCCCGAACGTCAGCGGCACGAAGTTGCCCACGATCTGGAACGCCAGGGTGTCCACGCACGGCTCGAACCGGGAGGCGAAGCTCAGCACACGCTTGGTCAGCGATCCGGCGAAGTTGTCCTGGAAGAACGCCGCGTCCTTGGCGAACAGTTCGTCCATCCCGATCACGTACAGGTGCTCGATGCCGAGGGCGTCGACGCGGTTGAGACAGTGCAGGGCGACGCGCCACAGGGCCTCCGCGAGCAGCAGGACACCGGCGAAGCCCAGTACGTACGGCAGGGTCGAGGCGACCGTGACGTCGCGGTCGCCTGCCATGTCGCCGACGAGCTTGGCGACGATCAGAGGCGCCACGTAGTTGATTCCGATGTTGCCGAGCGCCGAGAGCACCATGGCGGGTGCGGTCCAGCGGCGGAGCCGGGCCAACTCCCGCCCGTAGTAGCGAAGTGCGAGCAGTACCGAGCGCTTGCCCGGCCGAATCCTGCGTGATTCCGGCGTTTCCATCCCACCCCTGTGTCGTCCTGCGGCTGACCGCCGGCGCGTCTGCGCGGGCAGGGGTCGTCGCCGCAACGAATGCGTGGATTTCGGGTCGAGTCCGGAAGTGTCCCGCGACAACGACCACGGAGTCCAAGCGTTTTCCGGCCGGACGGTGGTGCGCGGGGAGCGCCCCGGAGGCGCGGTGGGCGGACTGGGGGCGGACGGTGGTGCCCTCGACTGGCTCCCCCGGCCGCCTATGACAGTCGTTATAGACGAGTGCTAGCCTGCTGTCCTCTATAACGACTGTCATAGGAGAGTGCCGTGACGATCATCACCGTGACCGCGCCGACGGGACGCCTCGGCGTCGAGCAGCGCCGCGAGCTCGCTCGGACGCTGACCGACGCGGTGCTGGTGCCCGAGGTCGGGCAGCCCGCGCCGGCCGCCCGGGTCGGGTTCCAGGTGCACTTCGTCGAGCGCGAGCGGGACATGATGGCCATCGGCGGGCGGCTGTTGGCGGATGCCGGACCGGAAGCCGACGTGATGGTCGTCGATGTCGCGGTGATGGACGCCGCCTGGCAGGCGGACGTGCGCGCTCAGGTCATCGAGCGGATCCTCGCCGCGCTGGCGGCGGCGTGCGGGCAGGACGAACCCTCGCCGGCGTGGTGGGTCACCTTCCGGGTGATCGACGAAGGCAGTTGGGGTGCTTCCGGTGGTGTGCTGTCGATCCTGCCGCTCCTCGCGAGCGGGGTGTTCACCGAGGAACGGGCCGAGGCCGTCCGGGCGGCGTTGGCGGTCAGGCCCTGATCGTGGTGAGGATCAGCGCCTCAAGCTGGGCCGCGGTGCGGTCCAGCGGCTGGGTGCTGCGCTTGGCGCGGCACATGGCCACGGTCCCCTCGACCGCGGCGACGACGAGCGTCGCGACCTGCGCCGCCTGTTCGGGATCGGCGCCGTGCTCGCGCAGGGAGCCGGCCAGCAGGCTCTCCCATTCGTCGAAGACCTCGGCGGCGGCCGTCAGGGCGGTGGGCGTCTCGTCCGCGGGAGGCTCCTCGATGGAGACGGCGAGGACCGGGCAGCCGGCCCGGAAGTCACTGTCCACGACGATCTTGCGCCACAGGGCGAGGAAGGCTTGCAGCCCCGCGACCGGGCCCGCCTCCAACTCCCGGCGCAGGCTGCGGGCGGCCCACGCGCCGGTGTGGCGCACGGCCTCCGTGGCCAACTGCTGCTTGCCCTCGGGGAAGTAGTGGTACGTCGAGCCGAGCGGCGCCCTGGCGTGCTTGGCCGTCTCGCGGATGCTCGTGGCGTTCAGGCCGCGCCGGCTGATCATGTCGGCCGCACCGGCCACGATCCGCTCGCGCGCCGTCGGGCTGGGCTTGGTCACGTACGCGATCCCTTCTGACCCCACTGGCTATAACAACCGTCATAGTCTAGCGTGACCGTCGTCTATAACGACTGTCATAGCCCTGAGAGAACCTAGAGAGGTACCCCCATGCCGATGATCCGGCTCACGGCCCCGGCCGGCGCACTGACCGAAGCGGGACGCCGGAGCGTCCAGCGCGACCTCGCCACGGTGCTGCTGCGCTGGGAGGGCGCACCCGACACCGCGTTCTTCCGCGCCCAGGCGTGGAGCTACCTCGTCGAACTGCCCGACGGCGCGCAGAGCACCGCGGAGGACGGGGCGCCGCGATTCCTCGTGGAGGTCACCGTCCCGCAGGGCGCCCTGTCCGAGCGCCGCAAGGCGGGCCTGGTCGAGGAGGCGACGAAGACGGTGCTGGCCGCGGCGGGACTCGCCCAGGACGACGCGCTGCGGGTGTGGGTGCTGGTGCACGAACAGCCCGACGGCACCTGGGGCGCCGGTGGCTCCGTCATCCGCTACGCCGACCTGGTCGCCCTGGCGAAGGGGCAGCAGGGCGATGCGTGAACTGACCTACGTGGCCAGGCGCACCGTCGAGTGGCGCGAGGCACCCGACCCCGAGCTCCGGTCCGACCAGGAGGCGATCGTCGCCCCGGTCGCCGCCACCCCCTGTGACGTGGACTCCTCGATCCTCGCCGGGCACGGCTTCATCGAGCCGCCCTTCGCCCTCGGCCACGAGTGCGTCGCCCGGGTCGTCGAGACCGGCGACGCCGTCACCGCCGTGGCCCCCGGCGACCTGGTCGTCGTCCCCTGGTCCATCAACTGCGGCACCTGCGACCGCTGCCGGGCCGGGCTGACCGCGCACTGCACCGCCGTGCCCTACATGGCGATGTACGGCGCACCGATCGGCGGCAGCTGGGGCGGCCTCTTCTCCGACCTGGTCCGCGTGCCCTACGCCGACGCCATGCTGGTCCCGCTGCCCACCGGTCTCGACCCGGTCGCCATGGCGTCCGCCAGCGACAACTGGTCCCTGGCCTGGCGCCTGGTCGCCCCGCATCTCAGGGCCCGGCCCGGTGCCCGGGTCCTGGTCGTGGCCCGCGGCAGCATCGGCCTGTACGTGTGCGACATCGCCCGCGCGCTCGGCGCCTCCGACGTGCTCTACGTCGACCCCGACCCCGGACACCGCGACCTGGCCAGGGCCTTCGGAGCCGCCACCGCCGAGACCCTGGAACCGATCCCGCAGGGCTACGACATCGCCGTCGAGGCCACCGGCCGCGTCGAACAGCTCTCGCTGGCCGTCAAGTGCCTGGCGCCGGAAGGGATCTGCGAGAGCGCGGGCAACCACTTCCGCCCCGGCGAGCTCCCCCTGCTCGACATGTACCTCACCGGCGTCACCCTGCGCGTCGCCCGCGACAGCGTCCGCGCCCACATCCCCGACGCCCTCGAACTCGCCGCCTCCGGCAAGGTCGACCCCCGGAAGGTCGTCTCCCACGTCATCGACTGGGAGGACCTGCCGGCCGCCCTGCCGGAGAAACACCTCAAGCCGGTCTTCGTCAGGTCCGGCGACTGACCACGCCCGGGCGTGATGCCGGAGGAGTCGCCGAACTCCAGCCCGGACAGGTCGGGCGGCGCCGTGTGCCGGGGCGGGTGGTCACCCCAGACAGAGCGGGAGCCGTGCGGCCAGGTCACCCAGCTCGGACCGCTCCGCTGCCGTCGGCGCGCGCCGGCCCGTGCCGACCAGCAGGGCGTCCCGGTCGTGGAACGACGCGGGGAAGGGGCTCCCCGCGATCCGCTCCAGCATCTCGCGGGACCGGGTGAGCCCCTGCGCCGGCGGCAGTTCCGGGTCCGGCAGGTGCGCGATCAGGTCGAGGTGGTGCAGGGTCCACTCCATGACGTACGCCGAGAGGTAGTCGGCCACGGTGAGGACCTCGTCGCGGGTGCCGACCCTGAGGGCCGGGTCGGCGAGCAGGGCGGCGCGGCCCGCCGCGGAGCCGACGTCGTCCAGGTGGAACACGAGCAGCCTCGGGTCCTCGTACGCGGCGGCCAGCCGGACCGTCAGCGCGTCGAGCGGGTCCTCGCCGGTCGGCGGTGTGGCGCTGACGTCCCAGTAGCTCACCGCGTCCCGGGTCGGTTCCCGGTCGGACGGGGTGGTGAGGGTGATCAGGACGTCCTGGGCGTCGATGACCAGATGGCACACCAGGTCCCGCACCAGCCAGCCCGTACAGCCGGACGGCCGCGCGAAGTCCTCGTCGCGGAGCCCGGCGACCGCCGTGCGCAACGCCGTCCAGGAGCGTGAGAAGAGATCCACGTGATCCACGTCGGCAACGTAGTGCCGGCCGTCGGGGCGGACAAGCGCATTTCGGCGGTCGATGTGCCCGACCGGTCCGCACGCGACCTCTGCGTCACGCGCCCGGGAACTCCCATGCGCTGCCGACCAGTTCAGCCGCACACCACTCTGGCGGCCCCGAGAACTCCTGGGGCCGTCGGTAACGCCTCTGCTGTCACATGGGCCTCTCCCGACCCCTGAGCACCTCCTCCGTGCGGCCGAGGCGACGGCGAGCTGACCCGGCCGGGTGCGCCGACGCTCAGCCGCCGGCCGCACCCAGCCGTTCCGTCGCGAGGGCGGCGAGTTCGTCCGCGGTGCGCGGCCCGGGCGCCGACTCGGTCAACAGCCCCTGGGCGCGCAGGAGATCCGTGGCCGCGGCACCCCACGGCAGCCGAAGCCCCGCCTCCCGGAGGAGATCGGTGCGGGCCAGCGCCACGGGGGCGGGCCCGGTGCGGACGCCGGACGGGGTGAGCAGCGCCGCGTCGTCGGCCCAGCGCAGGGCGAGGTCGACGTCATGGGTGGCCATCACCACCGTGGTACCGGTCTCGCGAAGCCTGTCGAGTGTGGTGAGGAGGCGTTCCTGGCCGTCCGGGTCGAGGCCGGCCGTCGGCTCGTCGAGGATCAGCACCCGGGGCCGCATGGCGACCGCGCCCGCGATGGCGGTGCGTTTGCGCTGCCCATAGGAGAGCAGATGGGTGGGCCGGTCGGCCAGGGCGGTGATGTCCAGCGCGGCGAGCGCCTCCGCCACCCGCGCCCGCACCTCCCCGTCGGGCAGACCGAGGTTCAGCGGACCGAACGACACGTCCTGTTCGACGGAGGCCGCGAACAACTGGTCGTCCGGGTCCTGCACCACCAGCTGGACGGTCGTCCGCAGCCGCGTCAGGCCCTTGCGGTCGTAGGTCACCGGCTGCCCCTCGACCGTCAACCGGCCCTCGTCCGGGCGCAGTCCGCCGCTGAGCAGCCGCATCAGCGTGGTCTTGCCGCTGCCGTTGCGGCCGAGCAGGGCGAGCGCACGCCCCTCGGCGATGTCGAAGTCGAGGCTGCTGAGCACGGCGGGGCCGTCCTCGTAGGCGAAGGACGCGCCCCGCAGGGCGACGAGGGCGGGCTCGCTCATGTCAGCGGCCTTTCCAGTGCGAAGGTGAGGACTGCCAGCGCCGCGAGGAGGGCACAACTGGCGGCCGTGAAGCGGACGGAGACGCGGGCTTCGGGCAGCAGGACGCGCAGCGTGCCGTCGTAGCCGCGCCCGGCGAGACCGGCCTGGAGGCGGGCCGCCCGGTCGAAGGCCCGGACGAACGCGGTGGCGCCGAGCCCGCCCAGCGAACGCCAGGCGGCGGCCCGCGAGGTGTGCCCGAGCCGGGCGGCCTGCGCGTCGCGGACCCGGCGCACGGAGTCCAGCAGCAGGAAGCTCATGCGGTACGTCACCAGCGCCACGTCCACGACGGGCGCCGGGATCCCGGCCCGGACCAGCCGCGGCAGCAGGTCCGACATGGGCGTCGTGAAGGCGAACAGCAGCACGCCCAGGGAGGCCGCGGAGGTGCGTAGCAGCAACTCACCGGCCCGGACCGGCCCGTCGTGGGCGAGGGAGACGAAACCCCCCGGGCCGCCGACCTGGACCAGCAGCGTGACCGCGCCCGTCACACAGAACCCCAACGGCACCCGATAGGCCCGCCACAGCCGTTGCCAGGGCACACCGGCCGGACCCAGCAGCACCACCAGGGCCGTCACGAGCACCAGGGCCGCGCCCGGCCAGGGCGGCAGCGAGACGGCCAGCACGGTCAGCCCCAGCCCGAGCACGGCCTTGTCCACGGGATGACGGCGGCGCCAGCGACTGCTGTGCGCCGCAGCGTCGATCGGCAGCACGCGACTCAGGCCCTCTCGACCGTGGACTCCTCGGCGGCGTCATGCTCCTGGCTCGCCGCGACCCGCTCCAGTGCCCGCTGCTCGCCCTGCCGCCGCCCCCGGCGCAGGCCGAAGTAGTAGGCGAGGACACCGGCGCCGAGCGCCGCCTGGAGGGAGAACAGGGCCGACTCGATCTCACCGGACGGCGGTTCGTACAGCGGCGAGAACCACGGCTTGTAGTCCGGCTTGATCTCGGTGATCGCCGTCTCGGCTTCGCCGTCGGAGCCCGTGAACGGCTCCTTCTTGTGGTCGCCGAGGCCGAGTGCGAGCGGCAGCACGGCGAGCGCGGCCACGAGGACCAGCAGCAGAACGTTGATCTTCGTGTTCCTGCTCATCGGGTCACCGCCTCGGTCCCGGCCTCGGTCCGGGACCGCTTCTCGGCGAGGAGCACACCCAGCCGGGTCAGTTCGCCCTTGCTGGACTGCACCAGCAGCCGCATCACGAGCACCGTCAGCAGACCCTCGCTCACCGCGAGCGGAATCTGCGTGACCGCGAAGATGGAGCCGAACTTGCCGAGCGCCCCCAGGAACCCGCTGCCCGGGTCGGGGAAGGCCAGCGCCAGCTGCACGCTGGTGACGCAGTAGGTGGACAGGTCGGCGACGAACGCGGCGAAGAACACGGTGACCATCAGCGGCACGTCGAACCGCCGCAGCAGCTTGTACACCGCGTATCCGGCCCAGGGCCCGACGATCGCCATGGAGAAGACGTTGGCGCCGAGCGTGGTGAGACCACCGTGCGCGAGCAGCAGGGCCTGGAAGAGCAGGGTGATGGTGCCCAGCACCGCCATGATGGGCGGCCGGAACAGGATGGCTCCCAGGCCCGTGCCGGTGGGGTGGGAACAACTGCCGGTGACGGAGGGCAGCTTCAGGGCGGACAGGACGAAGGTGAAGGCGCCGGAGGCACCGAGGAGCAGAGTGCTCTCGGGATGCTCGCGCACCTCACGGGTGAGTGACCGGGCCCCGTGGATGACGAACGGCGCCGACGCGACGCCCCAGGCGACCGCGTGCGCCGGAGGAAGGAAACCCTCGGCTATGTGCATGGCTCAGCAGACCCTCTCCAGCACCTCGTGGATGGTTGACGCGCCTTGGCCGGTCTCCTGGCTCACGGGTCCCACCGCCCGTACTCCGCCTTCCCGGGTCCCTGAGGACCCAGTGGCCGCCCGCGAGGGCCGGAGCCGGACTTCCCGATCACAGTGGCGAGGGCCGCACCGGCATCACACCGGATTTCCCGTTCACCAAGGCGTGGTGACAGTAGTGCCGGGACGAGGGCGATGACAAGCCACCCGAGGGGGCGCGCAAGGGGCGCCCCCCGGCACACCGGCGCAGAACTCCTCAGTCGTCGCCCTCGTCGTCATCGTCCCCCGCGCCCTCCTGGGACGGCTCGGGCTTCGCCTCCTGGGGCTTGTCCGCCTTCTCCGGCTTGGTGTCGCTCGTCTCCTCCGTCGGGGCCGTGGAGCTCGGTTCCGGGGCCGCGGAGGTCGGGGGAGCGGGCGCCGTGGTGGAGGGAGTGACATCGGCCACTGTGCCGACGGTCGGCGCCCCGTCGCCCGCCGGGGCGGACCCGAGAGGGTCGGCGGACTCGGCTGACGAGGGGGCGGCAGGGCTGCTCGCGGACGGGGACGCGTCGGGTTCCGTGCCCTGCGTCGCGGTGTCGTCGGGAGCGAACCACATCATGCCGGCGAGCATCGCGGCCAGGAAGAGGGCCGCAGCGGCGGCCGTCGCGGCCACGCGCGGCCGGTTGCCCGGCGCGTTGCGCGGAGCGGCACGACGTGAACGCCCCTCCCGGGCGGTGCGGGACCCCGTCGGCAGCGCGTACGTGGCCGGGGCGGAGCTCTCGGCCGCCGCGTACGTTCCCGGCTCGGAGGGCGGCGCCGGGAACGCGGCCTCCGGCAGCGGCTCGGGCAGACCCCGCCAGGCGCCGCCGGCGAACCACTCGGCGGTCTGCTGGGCCGTGGGCCGGTCCTCGGGCCGCTTGGCGAGCAGGGCGAGCAGGTAGCTCTCGAAGGCCGGCGGGAGACCGGTGACACCGAGTTCGCGAGGCGGCACGGGGGTGTTGTCGAGATGCTGGTGGAGGAGCGCCACGGCGGTGTCCGCCTGGAACGGCGGGCGGCCGCTGAGGAGCTGGTAGAGCACGCAGCCCAGGGAGTACATGTCGGAGGCGGGGCTCGCGGGCTTGCCCAGGGCCCGTTCCGGCGCCAGGTAGAGGCCGGTGCCGACGATCTGGCCGGTCGCCGTGAGTGCCGCGCCGGGATCGTCGAGGAAGCGCGCGATGCCGAAGTCACCGATCTTGAGCGTCCCGTGGACGTCCAGCAGCAGGTTGGCGGGCTTGACGTCCCGGTGCACGATGCCCTGCTCGTGCGCGGCGGCGAGTCCGGCGGCGGCCTGCGCGGCGAGGGTCGCCACCCGCTCGGCGGTGAGCGCGCCGGAGACGGCCAGCACTCCGGAGAGGCTGTCACCGTCGACCAGTTCCATCACCAGGAACAGCCGGTTGTCGTGCTCGCCGAAGTCCAGGACACCGACGAGGTTGGGGTGGTTGAGACGCCCGGCGGTCTGGGCCTCCAGACGGAACCGGGAGGCCGCCGTCGCGTCCGTGTCCTGCGGCAGCAGTAACTTGACGGCCACCGCCCTGGCGAGCATCTGGTCGTACGCACGCCAGACTTCTCCCATTCCGCCGCGCCCGATCTCAGTGTCCAGCCGGTAGCGGCCCGCTAGCAGCACTCGTCCTCGTCCTCATGCTCGTGGGAAGGTCGTCGCCGCAGGCGCAACTCCCCGCTTTCCCGCGGAGGTTGATGTGGGGGTGCCGCAGCCGACCCAGGATACTGGCGCCACGTGACCGCCGTGGCCACCCGTGTCAGGCGGCCGCGCCCTCCACCCGGCGCGGCAGCAGCGTCACCGCGAGGGCCGTCACGGCGGCGAGGACCAGCCAGGGCACGGCGGCCGGGAGGCCCAGGTCGAGCAGGAAGCCGGTGGCCGCGCTGCCCGCGAGCACGATCAGACCGGAGACGGACGACAGCGCACCCGTGTAGAGGCCGATCCGGCCTTCCTCGGCGAGGTCGGGCACCCAGGCCCGGGCGGCGGGCACGACCAGCATCTGCCCCACCGTCAGCAGCACCACGAAACCCGCGGCCGGCAGCAGCCCGGCGACGCCCGTCCAGCCGGCGGGGCGCGTGACGGCCACCACCGCGAAACCGGACGCGATCAGCAGCAGCCCGGCGGTCATGGAGCGGTGCAGGTCGAGCCGGTCGCCGGCCCACCCGGTCACGCGCAGCTGAGCGAAGACCACGAGCACCGAGGAGAGCGCGAACAGCCAGGACAGCGGCGCCTGGGAACCCGCCGCCCGCTGCACCTCGTCCGGAAGGGCCAGGTACAGCTGGTTGTAGGCGAGCAGGTACGAGCCGTACGCGCCGCACAGCGCCAGGAAGCGGCGGTCGCGCAACAGCGTCCGCACCCCGCCCCGCCGCGGGGCGCGGCCCCGGCCCGGGATGTGCTGCGGCATCAGCCACAGGTGCCCGGCGAGGACGAGCACGAAGACCGCGGCTCCCGCGAGGCACGCGGTGCGGAAGTCGACGGCGAGCAGCAGCCCGCCGAGCAGCGGGCCGGCGAAGGCCCCGATCTGGCCCGCCACGCCGAACAGGGCCAGGACGCGGGTGCGCGCCCCGTGCCCCGCCGCTTCCCAGTCCACCGCCTGGCGGGCCACCTCGGACTCCACGGCGGGGGAGAACAGCGCGGCGGCGAAACCGATGACCAGCACGGCGCCGATCACCGACCAGGTCGTCTCCGCGTACCCGAGCCACGCGAACCCGGCGATCCGCAGCACGCATCCCGCCAGCACCACCGGGCGGACTCCCCACCGGTCGACGAGCCAGCCGCCCACCACGAACAGCCCCTGCTGACTGAAGGTGCGCAGCCCGAGGACGAACCCGACCAGCCAGCCCGCCATGCCGATCGCGGTGCCCAGATGCTCGGCGAGGAACGGCAGGACGGCGTAGAAGCCGATGTTGAAAGCGAGTTGCGTCAGGATCAGCAGCCGCAGCAGCGGCGAAAGCCTCTTCCAGAGCCGCCAGGTGCTCTCCCGCGGAGCCCTGGGCGTCGTACGGGAGGCGCCAGGGCCCAGGACACGGGAGGTGGGGTCGGTCATCGTTTTTCCGCCGGTGGGGTGGGCACAGGGCTCAGCAGGGCGTCGGGCTGGTGCGACTGCCGCCGCGGCGCGGGCATGACCCGTGCCCCGGGCGGGCCGGCCGGTCCGCCGGACCGCTCCCGCCGCCGGGGCAGCCGTTCACGCCGCCGGGGCAGCCGTACACCCCCGGCCGCCGTCACCGCGAGCGCTCCCAGCAGGGCGAGCACGGCGGCGGGGAAGAGGACGGCCCACGGGGCCCGTTCGGCGTACGGCTGGTTCTCGGCGAGCAGCAGTCCCCACTCGGGAGACGGCGGCTGGGCGCCCAGACCGAGGAAGCCGAGCGCGGCGAGACCCAGCGCGATGCCGGGCAGCCGGATCAGCGCGTGCCGGGCCACCGGCGGCAGGACGGCCGGCAGCAGTTCGTACCGGAGCAGGTGGCCGCGCCCGGCGCCCAGGGCGCGGGTGGCGGCCAGGTGCGTGGTCGCGCGCTCCTGACGCAGCAGTGCGGAGGTGTGGGCGGCCAGCGGGGACCAGGCGACGGCGCCGACGGCGAGGGCGGGCGTCCACGTACCGCTGCCCGCGGCCCCGGCGACGAGGAGACCGGCCGGCACGGGCGGTACGGCGCTGACGGTGTCGACCAGCGGCCCGGACAGCCTCGGCAGCAGCCCCAGCAGCAGTCCGGTGACGAGGGCGGCGGCGCTCACCGCCAGGGCGATGCCGAGCGTGGTGAGCGCGCCGTGCGAGACCCGGGCGAGGACGTCCCGGCCGAGCGCGTCCGTCCCGAAGGGGTGCGCCGGGGACGGGGCTTGCAGCCGGGCGAGGGCGTCCAGGGCGAGGGGGTCGCGGGGCAGTCCGAGACCGATGACGGCGGTGAGCAGCGCCCCGTACAGCAGCGGCAGGGCGCGGGGCGCCGGCGGGCCGGGCCGGTGCAGGGAGTGCAGGGCGCCGTCGCGCAGCGCTGGCCCGGTCAGCAGCCGGGCCGCGAGCCGGGCGAGGACGCCGGCGGCGGCCGCGAGCAGGACCAGGGCGAGCGTGCCGGTCCGGAGTACGGGCAGATCCTGGGCGAGGGCGGCGTGCAGGGTGAGCCGGCCGAGGCCCGGGATGTCGAAGATCTGCTCCACGGCGACGGAGCCGCCGGTCAGGCCGACCACGAACAGGCCCAGGTTGGGCAGCAGTCCGGGCACACAGCGGCGCACCGCCTGCCGCGCCACGGACTTCGGCGGGACACCGCGCGCCGCTGCGGCCAGCGCCCAGGGTTCGGTGAACGCGCCGGGCAGCAGGTCGTCCAGCAGCCGTCCGAGCAGCGCTCCGGCGGGCAGGCCGAGGGCCAGCGAGGGCAGCACCATCCACGGGGGCCCGTACCAGCCCAGCGCGGGCAGCCAGCCCAGCCGCACACCGATCACCGAGGCCAGCACCGAGGCGACCAGGAACTCGGGCAGCGCGGCCAGCATCGCGGTCACCGTGCCTCCGCGCCCGCGCCCGCGCCCGCGCGCGCCGGGCCGGCCGCGGGCGCCGAGCCGGAGCGTCCGGGCGCACACCGCGGTCACGGTGGCCGCGGCGACCAGGAGGGCCCCGGCCATCAGCAGCAGCGACGCGCCGAGCGCCTGCGCGACGGAGGGCAGCACCTGGGCGCCGGACACCCACGAGGTGCCCGCGTCCCCGTGCAGCAGTCCGCTCAGCCACCGGCCGAGCAGGGCCGAGGGGCCGTCGTCGAGCCCGAGTTCGTCCCGGATCGCGCGCAGCGTCGCGGGCGTCGGGTCGCGGTCCGCCGAGCGGGCTTTGAGTACGGTCAGCGCCGGGTCGGTGCGCGACAGCCACGGCAGCAGCCCGATCGCGCCGACCAGGGCGGCCGCGAGCACGGTCCGCCACAGCAGTGTCGGGCCGCCGCCGCGCGCGAGCACGCGCAGGTGGGCGAGGCCCTTGGTCAGGGGTGGGATCGCGGTGTTCAGTGTCGTCCCCGGGGTGGTCAGGCGAAGGGAATCTCGAAGTGCACCACGCCGCTGCCCCCGCCGGGCACTTCCTCCCGCTCGTCGCACACCACCTTGCCCTGCGACCGCCACAGGCCCATCGCGCCGGGGGAGTGCGGATAGGTGTGCAGATACACGGACCGGTAACCACCGTCGGCCCGTGCGAAGTCGACCAGGCCTTCCACCAGCCGCCGGGCCAGCCCGCGCCGCCGGTGGCCGGAGCTGACGTACACCCGCCGGAGCTGAGCCGTCTCGCCGGAGGGGAACCGTTCCGCCAGCCAGCGCGGGTTCGGCGGATGCGCCGGTCCGCGCGCGTCCAGCGCCCCCGTGGCCGCCACCGTTCCGTCCCGCTCGTCCACGGCGACCAGCAGCGTGTGGCGCGGCGGTTCGACGTAGAACGACACCGGGTCGATGATGTCGGCGTGCCAGCCCGGCACATAGCCGGTGCCGAAGTCGCGGTACACGGCGTCCAGCATCACCACCCGCGCCCCGTCGATGTCCGCAGGTGCGGCCGTCCTGATGCTGTAGTCATGCATTTGCGCATCATATGCAAATAGCCTCTGAGGCCCCTGAGCCCGGTCGACATCCGGCCGCAGGGCACCGACGTCTCGGCCCTGCCGCCGCTGCGCCTGAGCCACCGGCACGGCTCACCCTGCGGCTGCGCTTCGAGCGTCCGAAGCGGCACCGCCCCGGCTGCGACCGGCCCGAGGAGGGCACGGTGAAGGCCGAGCCGCCACCCGGGCAGGAGTGCCTGATGAGCGTCGGCGACCGCACGTACCACTTGGAGGAGGTTCACTGGCACACCCCCTCCGAACACACCGCCGGCGGGGTGGCGTTCCCGATGGAACAGCACCTGAAGTGGGCAACGACGACCGCGGCCGGTGAGAAGGAGTACGCCGTCCTCGCGGTCTTCGTCCACCCGGGCGAGGCCCACCCCTCCCTGGACCGGCTGCTGGGCTCCGCCCGCCGGGACGAGGACCCCTGGGACGTGCCGGACGTCGAGCTCGGCACGCTCGTGCCGCCCTGCACCGAGTCCTACCGCAACGTCGGGTACAGGCGTCCGCCGCCGCGCTGGCGCACTACCGGAGCCTCTTCCCCGACGGCAACGCCCGCGAGGTGCAGCCGCTCGGCGACCGGCGTATCGCCGGCGACGTCATCGCTGGTGGTGAGGCGCGGGACGGGGCGGTCCGCCAAGGCCGCGCACGGGTACGGCCGCTCAGCTCCCGGCCGGGGTGAGCACGACGAAGTCCGCGTTCGCCGGGTCCAGACAGACGGCCAGCCTGCCGACGCCCTCCACGTCCGCGGGGCCCATCTGTACGCTGCCGCCGTTCCCGGTGACCGCGGCCACCGCGGCGTCGCAGTCCGCCACGGCGAAGACCGGGTGCCAGTACGGTCGCCCGCCCGCCAGTGACAGCTGCTCCTTGCTCAGCTCCATGAGGCCGCCGTGCATACGGTCCTCGGGGAGACCGGCGGGGGTGATCAGGGTGTATGTGCCCGCGCCGCCCGGCAGCTGCGTGTCGCTGAACTGCCAGCCGAAGAGTCCGCCGTAGAACTCCTTCGCGGCCGCGGCGTCGCTCGTGTACAGCTCGGTCCAGCACAGCGAGCCCGGCTGGTCCACCAGGTCGACCCCCTTGTTGGTCCCCGGCTGCCAGACGGCGAACTGGCCTCCCAACGGGTCGCTGTACTGCGCCATCCGGCCCCACTCGTCGAGGTCCATCGGAGCCACCCGCACGGTGCCGCCCGTCTGCTCCACGGCCTGCGTCGTGGCGTCCGCGTCGGTGACGCTGTAGTAGATCATCCAGGCCGGGCGCGCCCCTTCCTCCGTGAGCTTGCCGAGCCCGGCGACGATCTTGCCGTCCTTCCGGAACATCCCGCCTTCGAAGTCCTCGCTCTGGCCCATGGACTCGTACTCCCAGCCGAGCACAGCGCCGTAGAACGCCGCGGCGGTCCGGACGTCCGGAGCTCCGAGGTCGAGCCAACAGGGGGAACCGGGGGCGAACTCCGTGGTGATCATGGCGATGCTTCCCTTCCACTGATCCTCTGTGGCCCCAGCCTGACACCGGGCACCGGCACTCGCCCGTCGGCGGCTCGTGGGACCATCGGGTCCGTCGCCCGGCCGGGTGGCCGCGGATCTGTGCCTGTGAGGTGGGTGGTCGGGGTGGACCGATGGGAGTGGGACGACACCCTGTTCTCGGGGGCCGCCGCCTACTACGGGCGGGGAAGGCTGCCGTACGCCCCCGGACTGGCGGACGCGCTCGCGGAAGCGTTGCGGCTCGACGGGCGGGGGCGTCTGATCGACGTGGGCTGCGGGCCCGGGACCCTCGCCCTGAGCTTTGCCCATCTGTTCGGCGAGATCGTCGGTGTGGACCCCGACAGCGGGATGATCGCCGAAGCCGCGCGCGGGGCCGCCGACCGGGGAGTGGGGGAGAAGACCCGGTGGGTGCGGGCCCGCGCCGAGACTCTGCCCGCCGGGCTCGGCACCTTCACCGTCGCCACCTTCGGACAGTCCTTCCACTGGATGGACCGCGACCTGGTCGCGGCGACCGTCAGGGACATGCTCCGGCCCGGCGGGGCCCTGGTGCACATCGCGGATCTGAAGACGGAGGAGCCGACCGCCGACGGTCTGCCGCACCCGGCGGTTCCCTATGCCGCGGTGGACGAGCTGGTCAAGCGGTACCTGGGGCCCGTACGGCGCGCAGGTCGCGGTCTGCTGCCGCAGGGGACAGCGGGTGGAGAGGCCGAGGTGTTCGCCCGGACGGGATTCGCCGGCCCGCGGCGCCTCGTCGTGCCCGGCGGACTGGCACTGGAGCGGACCTTCGACGACGTCGTCGCCTGGGTGTTCTCGATGTCCTTCTCGGCACCGCATCTGTTCGAAGGGCGCCGCGACGACTTCGAGAGGGACCTGCGCGGGCTGCTGCGGGAGGCCTCCGAGTCGGGCCTGTTCTCCGAACGCGGGCCGAGCACGGAGGTCTTCGTGTGGCGGACGGAGGCCTCCCCGAACTGACCGGAAGGGCGCCGGGCCGGCGTCAGTGGACGGACAGACCGCCGTCGACGTAGACCGACTGCCCCGTGAGGTAGGCGGAGGCCGGGCTCGCCAGGAAGACCGCCGCGCCCGCGAAGTCCTCCGCCAGGCCGTTCCGCCCGATCATGGTGCGTGCCGCGAGGGCGGCCACCTTCTCCGGGTCCGAGGAAAGCCGCGCGTTGAGCGGTGTCATGACGAAGCCCGGCACCAGCACGTTGCAGGTGACACCGCGTGGTGACCACGCCTCGGCCTGGGACCTCGCCAGCGCCTCCAGCCCGCCCTTGGAGGCGCCGTAGGCACCGCTCTGGACGAAGGCCCGGTGCGCCTGCTGCGAGCTGATGTGCACGATGCGCCCGTACCCGCGCTCCGCCATACCGGGGCCGAACCGCTGACCCAGCAGGAAGGGGGCCTCCAGGTTGACGGCCATCGTCACGTCCCAGACGTCCTCGGTGAGTTCGTCCATCGGCGGGCGCAGGTTGATCCCGGCGCTGTTGACGAGGATGTCGGGCTCCCCGAACACCTCGGCGGCCCGCTCGGCGGCCGTCCGCACACCCTCACGCGTGCTCAGGTCCGCGCTGACCCACGCGGCGCGGCAGCCCTCGGCCGTCAGCTCCTCGACCGTCGTGGCCAGTCCGGCCTCGCCGCGGGCCACGACCACCACGCTCGCCCCGGCACGCGCGAGGGCGCCCGTGATGGCACGGCCGATACCGGAACTGCCGCCCGTGACCACCGCGACCCGGCCCTTCAGGGAGAACAACTGGGAGAGATACGCCTGTTCGGCCGCTGTCGGTGTCGTCATGGCGAGAACTGTATGAGGCCCGACCGGAGGCATCGACTCCGGGACGGGCAGTGGTCTGGATCACATACCGTGTGTTGAGTGCCCGGCCCCGGCGGTTTCCGTACCCATGGGTGAACGAGCGGGGCCGGATGCGAGGATGAGGCGCCATGACAGCTGGGTGGTGTGCTCGCACGACACGGGCCGCGGTGTTCGCGGCCGTCTGTGTCGTGCTCGCCGCCCTGGGGCACGTCATGATGTCCGGCGACCACGTGCCGATGCGGACCCTGGTGGCCGGTTGGGCCGTGACCGGTGTGGCGGGCTGGTGCCTTGCGGGCCGCGAGCGCGGTCTGTGGCTGGTCGTCGCCGCCGCCGTGGCCGTGCAGACGGCCCTGCACTCGGCGTTCTCCCTCATGCCGTCGGCGCCGTCCGCCGGAACAGCGGGTTCCAGGGCAGTGGACTCCATGGCCATGGAGTCGAAGCACATGGGATCCCTGCACATGGGATCCATGGACGCGGGTTCCATGGGGCACGACATGCACTCCATGGAGTCCATGTCCCCGCACCTGGGGCACGCGGGACACCTCCCGGGCGGTGACTCGTCGCTCGGCATGCTCTCCGCCCACCTGCTCGCCGCCTTGTTGTGCGGTCTGTGGCTGGGCCACGGCGAGCGGGCCGTGTTCCGCCTGCTGCGTGCCGTGGCCGGCCGGCTGGCCGCGCCGCTGCGACTCCTGTTCGCCCTGCCGGCCCCGCCGCCCCCACCCGTGCGCGTACGGCGACCGTCCTCGGACCGGGCGCCGCGCCTCCTCCTTCTCGTCCACGCGATCACCTCTCGAGGGCCGCCCGTGAGGGCCGCTGCCGTCTGACGGCAGCCGGTGGTCCCGGGGCAGCCCCTGTGCGCCCCGGAATCGGTCGTACGTCCGTGCCCGCGGGCATCGCCGTACGGGTACGACCGCATCCCTCACTCACCAGGACCGCGTGGACACGCGGGCACGCCATCCCGTAGGCACGCGTGCCCGCACGCCCGTGGTCCCGGCATCCCGAGAAGGACATCAGGTGATCACTCCTGCCCTGCCTCTGCCCTGTGAGAGAACCGAACCCTCGGCGCGGGCCGACGAGTCGCGCGACGAGTCGATAACCGCCTGGGCGCTGGCCGCCCGCGGCGGGGACTCCGTGGCCGTCGACCGCTTCGTGCGCGCCCTGCACCGTGACGTCATCCGCTACGTGGCCCACCTGTGCGCGGATCCGCAGGCCGTGGACGACCTGGCGCAGGACACGTTCCTGCGGGCGCTCGGCAGCCTGCACCGGTTCGAGGGCCGTTCCTCGGCACGTGTCTGGCTGCTGGCCATCGCCAGGCGGGCGGTGGCCGACAGCATCCGGTACACCGCCGTACGCCCCCGCCGGGCCGACCTGCCGGACTGGGAGCCGGCGGTCGAGCTCGCCCAGCCCCGCGGACTGCCCGGCTTCGACGACGGTGTCGCGCTGCTGGAGCTGCTGGCCGGACTGCCGGACGAGCGGCGCGAGGCGTTCGTCCTCACGCAGCTCCTCGGTCTGCCGTACGCGGAGGCCGCCGAGCTGAGCGGCTGCCCGATCGGCACCGTCCGCTCCCGCGTGGCCCGCGCCCGGGCGTCGCTCCTGGCCCTGCTCGCCGAGGCGGAGGAACCGGCTCGCGCCGGGTCACGCGCCCTGGCCGCGGCCTGACTCACGCCACTCCGGCGCCCGGTCCCGGGCGCCGGAGTGGCCGGCGACCGCCGCACACCGCCCGCCTTCCTCAGCCGCTCCCCGGCCCCCCTGCATCCACCGCGCGCCAGAACGCGTCGACACGGGAGTTGAACACGTCCGGGACCTCCTGGAAGGGCTGGTGGGCCTCGCCGGGCAGGACCTCGAACGCGGCGCCGGGGATGCTGTCCGCGACCACACGGCCGAGGCGTGGCGGTGCCACGAGGTCGACCTCGCCGGACAGGACGAGGGTCGGCACACCGATCCGGTCCAGACGGTCGAGCGTGTCGTGACCCGCGAACGCCGCGAGCTGGCGCTGGAAGGCCTCGACGGACTGCGGGTGTGCAAAGGCCAGCGTCTCCTCGACGAGACGGTCGACCATGCCGTCGGCGTGGGCGCGCGGCGTGTAGACCCACAGGTAGAACGCCTCCAGCATGGCCCGCTCGCCCGGGGCGCGTTCCGCCATCCAGCGCCAGAAGCGCGCCACGGCCCGGAAGTAGGGGTCGGGGCGGGCCATCGTGCTCATGAGGACGAGGCTGCGCACCAGCCCGGGGTGCCGCAGCGCCATCTCCTGGGCGATGAAGCTGCCTCCCGAGAAGCCGGTGACATGGGCGGCCGGAACGTCGAGCGCGCGCAGCAGCGCGGCGGCGTCGTCGGCCATCCCCGGCACGGACAGCGGCCCCTCGGGCAGCGGTGTGCGCCCGACGCCCCGGTTGTCGAAGGCGGTGATCCGGTAGCGGTCCGCGAGCCCGTCGAGCTGGGACCGCCAGACCTCGGCGGGATCCCCGAGCCCCGAGACGAGCAGCACGTCGGGGCCCTGGCCCCGGCGCTCGACCCACAGCAGCACGCCGTCGGCGTCGATCATCTCTCCCATGGGCGGCCTCCGGGCGGTCAGGGCGCCGGAGTGGTCACGCCCGGGCCGGCTCGATGTTCTGGTTGGCGTGGAAGAGGTTGTCCGGGTCGTAGGTCCGCTTGACCTGGGCGAGCCGGTCGTAGTGGTCGCGGTAGGTCGCCCGGACCCGTTCCTGGCCCTCGCCCGCACCCATGAAGTTCACGTACGAGCCGCCCATGGAGTACGGGTGCAGTTCCTCCTGGTAGCCCACGCACCACTGCCTGATCGCCTCGGCGTTGGCCGGATCGGGATCGACACCGGCGAAGACGCCGGACCAGACGGCGTCCCGGTAGCTCCACGCCGTGTCGTCCGGGCCCATCCGGTGGGCGGCACCGTCGATCGGATAGAGGTGCATCAGCGAGAGCTGCGTGGGATTGTTCTCGCCGTACTTGAGATGTACGTCCAGAGCGGCGTCCGGGATGTGGTCGAAGAAGTCGCCCCGCCAGTACCACTGGTAGCCCGTCGGGATCAGCTCGTCGAACATGCTCTGCAACGCGACGTAGGGCATCGGTGTCGCGAAGTGGAAGGCAGGCGGGCCGGGTTCGTTCACCACGGAGAGCGTCTCGTCGAGCCGGTCCGGGTCACCGGTGTGGCACCACACGACGCCGCACACCTTCTCCCCGTGGAGTTCCTCGGGGAAGGGCGGGCCGGGCGGGACGACGAAGATCGCGAAGAAGCCGTAGACGTCCTCCGGTGCCTGCGGGAGGAACTCGCGGTACCACGCCAGCACCTCGCGAGTGTGACCGACCGGCCAGACGGTCACCCCGACCCCGACGGTGTCCACCGGGTGCAGCCGGTAGGTGAGGGAGGTCGCGATGCCGAAGTTGCCGCCGCCGCCGCGCATCGCCCAGAACAGGTCCGGGTGTTCGTCCGCGCTCGCGGTGACGTAGCTGCCGTCGGCCAGGACGACGTCCGCGGAGATCAGGTTGTCCGCGGTGAGGCCGTACTTGCGGGTGAGGTAGCCGTGTCCGCCGCCGAGGGTCAGGCCCCCGACGCCCGTCATGGAGATGATGCCCGTGGGGGTGGCCAGACCGAATGCGTGCGTCGCGTGGTCCAGGTCGCCGAGGTGGGCGCCACCGTCGGCCTGGGCGGTCCTCGCGGCCGGGTCGACGCGCACCCCGCGCATCGGTGAGAGGTCGATGGTGACGCCGTCGTCCACCAGGCACAGGCCGGGTCCGCTGTGCCCGCCGCCCCGTACGGCGAGTTCCAGGCCGTGGTCGCGGACGTAGGAGACCGCCGCCATGACGTCCGCCGCGTCCGCGCACCGCACGATGGCGGCCGGGTGTTTGTCGATCATCGCGTTGTAGATCTTGCGGGCCTCGTCGTACTCCGCGTCCCGTGGGCCTGTGACCGGTCCGCGCAGCGTGGTCCGCATGTCTTCCAGGGTGGCGCTGTCCATGACGATCTCCTCGAGCGCGTGACCGTGCCGACATCACCAGGGTCTCGCCGACAGCGGGGCGATGCATGTCCGGGCGGACCGGCCGCTCCAACGCCGGGGCCCGGTCGGCGCGTCACGCCCCCCGCGTCACGAAGGCCGCGGCGTCGCCCGGGTCGGCCTTCGCAAGGGTTGCGGAGATCCGGTCGGCGACCTTGGCAGGGGCATGGCTCCTCCAGGACGGACGTGCACGGGGGTTGCTCGGCAGGCGCCACGCTAGATGGGAATGAATGTCAATAGCGTTTCCCGGGGTCGGTCATGTGAGAACCATTGCCAACTATTGGAGGTGGCTGGACTGTCTATCCAAGCGCTGGACGTGTGGTCTAGAGTGAAAGAAAAGGAGGCGGGATGAGCAGTGAACGGGACACCGAGCGGGACGCGATCCTCGCCGCGCTGGGCCCGGTCGTCGACGGGATCGCCGCGACCTTCGGGCCGGTCTGCGAGGTCGTGCTGCACGACTACCGGAATCCGGAGAAGTCGGTCGTCTCCGTGGCCGGATCGGTGACCGGGCGGACAGCCGGCGGCGCGATGAGCGAGATCGGCATGCGCGTCCTCGCCCGGGGCGACGAGGCGTCCGACGAACTGAACTACGTGACCCGCACCCGGAACGGGACACTGGTGAAGTCCTCCACGATGGTGCTGCGGGACTCCACGGGCGCCGTGTTCGGCGCCCTTTGCGTCAACGTGGACGTCGGTGCCGTCAGCCAGGTCCACGGTCTGCTCGGCGCGCTCGCCGGGCTCGGTGCCCAGCCGGCGGAGCTGCCGACCACCACCTTCGGCAACGACATCGACTCCGTGGTCGACGCGCTCTTCGACGCCCACCGGTCGAGGCAGCGGGGGAGCTGGGCGGAGCTGGACCGCGCGGAGCGCCTGGAGCTGTTCGGCGGGCTGGACGCGCGCGGCGTCTTCGCCGTGCGCGGTGCGGTCGAGCAGGTCGCCGCCCGGCTCGGGATCTCCCGCGCCTCCGCCTACAACTACCTCTCCCAGGCCAGGGCCGTCCACGACACTTCCACCGGAGGATCCGCGTGACGACCACCACCCCACCGGTCACCCTCGACGACGTCCGGGACGCCGCCGCCCGGCTCAAGGGCGTCGCCCATCGCACGCCCGTCCTGCGCTCCCGTACCCTCGACGCGCTCGTGGGCGCCGAGATCCACCTCAAGTGCGAGAACTTCCAGCGTGCGGGCGCCTTCAAGTTCCGCGGCGCCTACAACGCGGCCTCCCGCCTCACCCCGGAGGAGCTGTCCCGGGGCATCGCCGCCTACTCCTCCGGCAACCACGCCCAGGCCGTCGCCCTGGCCGCCCGGGAACTCGGCACCACCGCCGTGATCGTCATGCCGGAGGACGCCCCGCCGTCGAAGCGGGCGGCCACCGCCGGCTACGGCGCCGAGATCGTCTCCTATGACCGCTACACCGGCGACCGCGTCGCCATCGCCGAGGCCCTCGCCGCCGAGCGGGGCCTGACGGTCATCCCGCCCTACGAGCATCCGCACGTCATCGCCGGGCAGGGCACCGCCGCACTCGAACTCGTGGCGGAAGCGGGGGAGCTCGGCACGCTGGTCGCCCCGGTCGGCGGTGGAGGACTGATCGCCGGCAGCGGCACCGTCGTCAAGGGCATGCACGCCGGGACTCGGGTGATCGGCGTCGAACCCGAGGCCGGGGACGACACGAAGCGTTCCCTGGAGGCCGGCCGGCGCGTCAGCATCCCGGTCCCGCACACCATCGCCGACGGGCAGGCTCTGCACACGCCCGGAGAGCTGACCTTCTCCGTGAACCGGCGGCTCCTCGACGACGTCGTCCTGGTGACCGACGACGAGATCCGGGACGCGATGCGGTTCGCCTTCGAACGGCTCAAGATCGTCGTCGAGCCGAGCGGAGCGACCCCGCTCGCCGCGTTGCTCACCGGGCGCGCGGGCCCTCTCGCGGGCCGCGTCGGTGTCATCCTCTCGGGCGGCAACATCGACGCCGAGCGCTTCGCCGAGCTCTGCGGGCACCAGGTCCGAGCGGGCCTGCCACGGGTTGGCGGCCACCCCGGGGCGGGCGGACGATAGAAGTGCGGAGGCCGGCCGCCTGCGGCGGTGTCCAGGGCCGCCGGACTGACCGGCCCCCCGGTCGTGGCATGCCGCGGCCGGAAGGGAGCGCGTCATGTTGGAAGTGAAGACGATCGACAAGCCGGACGAGCGGCGTGATTTCCCCAGTGGTCACCTCGAAGCCGTCCACATGACGGAGCTCGACTTCGCCGTGGCGACCTTCGAGCCCGGCTGGCGCTGGTCGGAGTCCGTGGCCCCGATCGCGGGTACCGCCACCTGCCAGATGTACCACAACAGCTATGTGCTCCAGGGCCGCATGCACATCCGCATGGACGACGGCGGCGAGAGCGAGGTCGGCCCGGGCGACGTCTTCGTGTGCTCGCCCGGTCACGACGCCTGGGTGGTGGGCGACGAGCAGGTGGTGGTCTACGACTTCCAGGGGCAGTCCGCGAGGGAGTTCGCGAAGAAGTAGTGCCGGGCGATCGTCCCCTTGCCCGGTGGAAACCGATCGGTTTACGATCCTCTCCAAGAGGAAACCGATCGGTTTCCTGCGTTGAGGATGTGAGGGACACTCCCATGACCGCCATCGAAGGTTCCGTCGCCCTGGTCACCGGCGGCAGCCGAGGTATCGGCCGCGCCCTGGTCACCGCCCTGTACGAGCGGGGCGCGAAGAAGGTGTACGCCACCGCCCGCGACCCGCGCACCGTCACGCACCCCGACGCCGTGCCGCTCGCCCTGGAGGTCACCGACCCCGCCTCCGTCGCGGCGGCGGCCGAGCAGGCTCAGGACGTCACCCTGCTGATCAACAACGCGGGGGCGTCGGTGAACGCGAACTTCCTCGACTCGCCCGTGGAGGACGTCCGGCGCGAGTTCGAGACCAACTTCTTCGGACCGCTCCTGGTGACCCGGGCCTTCGTCCCCGTCATCGAACGCAGCGGCGGCGGGCACATCCTCAACGTCCACTCCGTGCTCTCCTGGATCGGCCTGGCCGGCTCCTACAGCGCGTCCAAGGCCGCCCTCTGGTCGCAGACCAACTCGCTGCGCCTCGACCTGAAGCCGCGCGGCATCGAGGTCACCGGCCTGCACGTCGGCTACGTCGACACCGACCTGGCCGCAGCCGTCGACGCCCCGAAGTCCACGGCCGAGAGCGTCGCGGCCCAGGCCCTCGACGGGATCGCGTCCGGCGCCTTCGAGGTCCTGGCCGACGACATCTCACGCCAGGTCAAGGCCGGGCTGGCGGCCGACCCGCTCGCTCTCTACCCGCAGCTCGCCGCCGCCTGATCACACCGGCAGCAACCGCGCCACCAGCGCGCTCAGTTGACGTACGTTGCGGCACTCGTGCATCTCGACCAGCTCGGCGTAGGCGGGCGCGACGGAGTCGCCCGTGCCCCAGCGGGAGCGCTGCTCGGGGTTCAGCCAGTAGACCCGGCGCGCCCGCCGGGTGATCCGCCGGACGGCCGGCAGATTCGGGTCGCTCTGGTTCGTACGGGCGTCACCGAGGACGAACACCGTCGTGCGCGGACCGACCGCGTCCTCGTAGCGCTCGGCGAACTCGCCCAGCGCCATGCCGTAGTCACTGCTGCCGTGCCATCCCGTGAGCGTCGCCTCCGTCTGGATACGGGCGCCCAGGCCCTCCGGGTCCGCGGTGCCGTGCCGGAGCAGCCCGGTCACCTCGTCGATCCGGTTGACGAAGGCGAACACCCGTACCTTGCTGAACTGGTCGTGCAGCGCCTGCACCAGCAGCATCGTGAAGTCCGAGAACCCGGACACCGAGCCCGACACATCGCACAGCAGCACCAGTTCGGGGCGGACGGGACGGCGTCGGCGCAGCACCGGCCGCATCGGCACGCCACCGGTCGACAGTGAACCGCGCAGGGTCCGCCGCAGATCGATCGTGCCCCGGGAGGCGCGGCGGCGACGGGCCGCGAGCCGGGTCGCGAGCTTGCGGGCGAGGGGCTGCACCGCCCTGCGCAGCTCCGCCAGCCGGTCCTTCCCGGCGAACAGGAAGTCGACCCGGTCCGCCGTCGGGGCCACCGCCCGCCGGGCGATCTCGTCCCGGCCGCGCCGCTCGGCGACCCGGCGCCGCGCCTCGGCGGCCACCAGCGCCCGGAACGTCTCGATACGCCGCCGGATCTCGTCCTCCAGCAGCCGGTCCGCGAACCCCGACCCGCCGCGCTGCCCGCGCACGGTGTCGCGGACCCGGGCGAGCAGCGTCTGCGGGCGCACCCGTTCCAGCGTCTGGTACGACGACCAGCCGTCCGACTCCGGCGTGGAGCCGTAGCCCCCGAAGCCGTCGACCGCCTCGATCGCCAGCCGGCCCATCAGCGCCTGGTCGTCGGCGGCGAGCGCGGCGGCCAGCCGGTCGCGCAACGCGTCGCGGCCCGCGGCCCGCTGCTCCGGACCGCCGACGCCGCGCGGGAAGTAGAGGTCGAAGACCGGGTCGAACACCTGGCGTTGCCCGGTGCCGTGCAGCAGCGTCGCCGCGAGCCCCTCGCGCAGCAGCTCCCGGTCCGTGAGGCCGAGTTCCTCGATCGCCCGGGCCGCGTCGACCGTCTCGCCGGTGCCGATCCGCACCCCGTGCGCGCGGAGCGCCCCGACCAGGGACGTCAGCCGCTCCGCGACACCCGCCGACGTGGTCACAGGGCGTCCAGATCGAGCTTGGCGGACGCCTTGAGGACGTCGTCCTGGTGCTTCAGGAGCACGCCGAGCGTGGCCCGCACGACCGTCTCGTCCAGCGTGCCGGCACCGAGCGCCAGCAGGGTGCGCGCCCAGTCGATGGTCTCGGCGACCGACGGCACCTTGCGCAGCTCCATCGCCCGCAGCGCGCCCACGACCCGGACGACGGAGCGGGCCAGCGCCTCGTCGAGCCCGGGCACCTTCAGCCGGACGATCCGCCGCTCCAGTTCCTCGTCCGGGAACCCGATGTGCAGGAAGAGGCAACGGCGGCGCAGCGCTTCGGACAGCTCCCGGCTCGCGTTGGAGGTGAGGACGACGAAGGGGCGGCGCGTCGCGGTGACGGTGCCCAGCTCGGGCACGGTCACCTGGAAGTCGCTGAGCACCTCCAGCAGCAGGCCCTCCACCTCGACGTCCGCCTTGTCGGTCTCGTCGATCAGCAGCACCTTCGGCTCGTCGCCCCGGATGGCGGTCAGCAGCGGCCGCGGGAGCAGGAACTCCTCGCTGAAGATGTCCGTGCGGGCCTCGTCCCACGTCTCGTCGCGGCCCGCGCTGATCCGCAGGAGCTGCTTGGCGTGGTTCCACTCGTACAGCGCCCGGGACTCGTCGACCCCCTCGTAGCACTGCAGACGCACCAGCCGGGCCTCCGTGACCTGGGCGACGGCCTTGGCGAGCTCGGTCTTGCCGACCCCGGCCGGGCCCTCCACCAGGAGCGGCTTGCCCAGCCGGCCGGCGAGGAAGACGGTGGTGGCGACGGCGGGCGAGGCGAGATAGCCGGTCTCGGCCAGACGTGCGGAGACGTCGTCGACGGACGTGAACAACGGGGCCTCCAGGACGGCGACGATGGTCGGAGAGCACTATCTAAGCGCTTGTTCACTCAAGATGTCACGAGGGTTCCGGGTACCGGAAGGTGGTAGACCGATCGGTTTCCCAGGGTTCCGGGGGCGAGGTAGCCTCACCTCCATGACCACTACAGACAAGGCGTCCACTCGCGACCGGCTGCTCGATGCTGCGGCCGAGATCTTCTACCTCGAGGGCGTCTCCGTCGGAGTGGAGGCGCTGTGCCGGAGCGCAGGGGTCTCGAAGCGGTCCATGTATCAGCTCTTCGCCAGCAAGGGCGAGGTGCTGGCAGCGAGTCTGGAGCGGGTGCTCCCGTCGTACGAGGCACTGCTGGCGCCCGACTCGCAGGAGGAGGAGGCCGGCCCCCCGCGCGAGCGGATCCTGCACGTCTTCGAACGACTGGAGAGGGCCTCCGCCGAACCCGCCTACCGGGGCTGCCCCTATCTCGCCGCGCTGGTCGAGCTCAAGGATCCCGGACACCCGGCGAGCGTGGTCGCCCGCGGGGCGAAGGAGTGGCTGCTGGGCTTCTTCCGCGCGCGGGCCGAGGAGGGCGGGGCGCGGGACGCGGAACTGCTCGCCCGTCAGCTGATGCTGGTCTTCGACGGGGCCAGCGCCCGGGCGGGGGCCAAGGTCGAGACCCTGGACGGCCTGACCACGACGACCGTGACCGCGCTGCTGGACGCGGCCGGCATGCGCTGAGGGGGTGCGACCGCCGAAGAGGCCGCCCCCCTCACTGCCCTCGGTCACGCGGCCGAGGCCACCGCCCGCACCGCGGGAGTGCGCAGCACCCGCCGGGCGGTGGCCAGTCCCGTCCCCAGCGTCACCGCGGCGGCGATGCCCACGACCGGGAGCCACACGCCGAACACCTGGTCCGGCAGCACCCCGTCGGTGCGGACCACGGTGAACGGGATGATCCCGGCCAGGGCCGTCAGCGTGCCGAAGCACACGCCGGTGACCGTCAGGACCAGCCCCTCCACGCCCACCACCCCCAGCACCTGCCCGGGAGTCGCCCCCGCGAGGCGCTGCTGCCCGAACTCCCTGCCTCGGTAACTGGTCGCCGCGTACAGCGAGTTGACCAGCATCACGCAGACGAACACCACGATGATGCCGACGACCGTGAAGTTGAGCGTCTCGAGGTTCTTCGCGTCGACCGACTTCACCGCACCGGACGCCTCGACGGCATCGCTCTCCACCGCCTGCATGGTCAGCGTCGCCGTGGCGACCGCCGTGAACAGGATCAGCGACATCAGGATCCCCGCGAGCTGCCCGGCCCGCTCGCGCAGGTTGCGCACCGCCAGCCAGCCGCTCGCGCCGGTGAGCGGCAGCCGGTCCAGCACTCCCGCCAGCAGCCGCGGTGCCTTCAGCGCACACCCGAGGGACAGCAGGATCGCGCCGTACACCGGTGGCGCCATCAGCGCGGCGTCCGTCGCCGAGAACACGAACGTCGAGGTCGCCGACGCGGCACCGGCCACCAGAGCCGCGTAGGCCAGGACCGTCCGCGCCCGGCCCCGCTGCCGGCCCCCGCCCGTCGCACGCCGTACGGCGAGGAAGGCCGCGCCCGTGGCGGCGAACAGGGTGACGCCGACCCCGCTCGACAACGCCACCGGACCGAAGGAGTGGCCGACGGACCGCGCGACCTGGCCGCTGTCCTGGAACACCGCCAGCAACGCCCGGCCGGCGAGCACCGCCGGACCGATCGCCGCCACGGCGGCCACCAGGCCGACGGCCACCGCCTCACCCACCACCATCCGCTTGATCTGCGCCGGAGTCGCCCCCGAGCACCGCAACAGCTCCAGTTCGGCGGCCCGCTGACGGACGTTCACCGTCAGCGTCGAGGCGATCGCGAAGAACACCAGCAGGGTGCCGTAACCACCGACGACGCCCGCGGCGGTGGTCAGGGTCTCCTCGCTCACCGAGTCCACGCCCGGCTGCCCGGCCGTGTCGTGCATCGAGTTGAACGCCATGATGATCACCGCGCCCAGGAACGCGGACAGCACGGTCGCGAGGAACCGCCCCGGCCGTTGCCGAATCGACCGCATCGCGAGAACGAACACGGCTCACACCCCCGCCCGCGCGTCGTCGCCCAGGTGGGCCAGCCGCTCCGCGACCGCGTCCGCCGTCGGGTCGTCCATCCGGCCCGCGAGCCGCCCGTCCGCGAGAAACAGCACCGTGTCGGCGTACGAGGCGGCGACCGGGTCGTGCGTCACCATCACCACCGTGCGGCCGTGCACCCGCACCGCCTGCTGGAGCAGCCGCAGCACCTCCCGTGCGCTGCGGGTGTCCAGCGCGCCGGTCGGCTCGTCCGCGAAGATCACCCGCGGCTCGGTGACCAGCGCCCGGGCGATCGCCACCCGCTGCCGCTGACCGCCCGAGAGCTGGTGGGGCCGGTGCCCGAGCCGGTCGCCGAGGCCCACGGCCGTCAGCACCTCCCGCACCCGCCGCCGGTCCACACGCCGCCCGGCCAGCTTCAGCGGCAGCACCGTGTTCTGCGCGACGGTCAGCGTCTCCAGCAGGTTGTACTGCTGGAACACGAACCCGATCCGGCCGCGCCGGAACTTCGTCAGCTCCGCCTCCCCGCCGCCCGTCAGTTCCGTGCCGTCGACCCGCACGATCCCGCTGTCGGGCCGGTCCAGGCCCGCCGCGCACTGCAACAGTGTCGACTTGCCGGAACCGGACGGCCCCATCACCGCCGTGAACGTGCCACGCCTCAGCTCGATCGTCACCGCGTCCAGAGCGGTCACGGCACTGTCGGCGCTCCCGTACGTCCTGGTGACCTTGACCAGCCGCAGCGCTTCCGGGGAGGGCCCCGGGTCCTGGTCCTGTCGTGAGCCGGTGCGGAACATCGTCGTCGTCCCCCTTCGTCCGACACGCCCTGTGTCTCGCCTCGACGCTACGGAGAGGGGAACCCGGCCACACTGGCCGCAGAACCCGTATCGGGGGGTGTACTCAGCGACACCCCGTGGGTACCCGGGCCCTCCCGTACGGAAAGGGCTGACAGGGCATGCAGATCGATCTGAAGGGCCGCACCGCTCTGGTGACCGGCTCCACCCAGGGCATCGGCGCCGCGATCGCCGCCGGCCTGGCCCGGGCGGGCGCCCGGGTGGGTGTCAACGGCCGCTCGCCGCAACGGGTGCGGGACGCCGTGGAACGGATGCGCGGCGAGGCGCCCGGCGCCGACCTCGTCCCCGTGGCCGCCGACGTGACCACCGAGGAGGGCGCGGGACAGGCGGTGGACTCCCTGGGGCAGGTGGACGTCCTCGTGAACAATCTCGGCGTCTTCGAGGCCGCTGATCCCCTGACGATCAGCGACGAGGAGTGGCGGCGCTACTTCGACGTGAACGTCCTGTCCGCCGTGCGGCTGACCCGGCTCGTCCTGCCCGGCATGACCGAACGCGGCTGGGGACGCGTCCAGTACATCGCCAGCGACTCGGCGGTCGTCATCCCCGCCGAGATGATCCACTACGGCATGTCGAAGACCGCCCTGCTCGCGGTGAGCCGCGGCTTCGCCAAGCAGGCGGCCGGCACCGGCGTCACGGTGAACTCCGTCATCGCCGGGCCGACCCACACGGGCGGCGTCGAGGACTTCGTCCACCAGCTCGTCGGCCGAGACCTCCCCTGGGACGAGGCCCAGCGCGCCTTCATGCGGCAGCACCGGCCGCAGTCCCTGCTCCAGCGGCTGATCGAACCGGAGGAGATCGCCCACATGGTCGTCTACCTCAGCTCCGACCAGGCGTCGGCGACCACCGGCGGCGCCCTGCGCGTCGACGGCGGATACGTCGACTCGATCCTGCCTTAAGTCCTGGTCAGTCCTCGCTGACCAGGATCACCTCCAGCGTGCGCGGACCGTGCACCCCCTCGACCCGGTCCAGCTCGATGTCACTGGTGGCCGACGGTCCGGAGATCCATGTCAACGGGCGTGCCGGGTCGAGGCGTTCGAGCCCCTGCGGCACCGACGACACCACCTGGGAGGGGACCCGCACGACACAGACGTGATGGTCCGGGACGAGAGTGATCCGGCGCCGCCCCTGGTCGGGCGAGCCGTCCAGCACGATCGTGCCGGTCTCGGCGATCGCGACCGCGCAGGCCGTCACCACGCTGTCCACCCGGTCGAGTTCGTGCGGAGTGCTCTCCGCCCGGTCCGCCACCCGGGGCACCCCGGTCGCCGCCAGCCACCCCTCGTCCAGCCCGGGCGGTACCAGCACCGAAGCCGATCCGCGCTTCTCCAGCAGCCCCGCGATCAGCCCCGCCAGCCCCTCGCCGTCCGTCCGGTGCACGATCGCCCGGTAGTCCGCCAGGTTCTCGGCCAGCAGGTCCACCGTCTCCGCGACACTCCGGTTCCCGTGCTCGCGCGCATAGTCACGCGACACCGCCCGCTCGTACGGCGGGTCGTCCCGCGGCACGTCAGCCAGGGCCCGGCGTACCCGGCCCAGGATCCGCTCCCTGCTGTTCACCTGTCACCGCCCTTCTGGCCGCGGGTGCGCTGCCACCAGTCCCGGAAGGGCTCGGCGGGCACCGGCGGCAGATCACGCGACCCGCTCCACGCCCTGCCGGGGCCCGGCAGCGTACGGGGATGGAAGCGCCGGGTCCGGGAGGCCGCGCGCTGGCCGGTGCGCAGCGCGCCCGGGTGTGTGAACGCCCAGCGCGCCGCGCGCATCGCCGCCCGCTCCGCGGCATGCCCCTTCGCCGGCCGCAGCACCACCTTGTTGCCCGCCCGGGTGGCCTCGCCGCCCTGAACGACCCGTTCCCTCAGGTGCACCAGCACCTCGGGGATGTCGATGGCGACCGGGCACACCTCGTAGCACGCCCCGCACAGCGAGGACGCGTACGGCAGCGACGCGTCGATCTCGCTGCCCGTCCCCCGCAGTTGAGGGCTGAGGATCGCGCCGATCGGACCCGGGTACACCGAGCCGTAGGCATGGCCGCCGGCCCGCTCGTACACCGGGCACACGTTGAGACACGCCGAGCAGCGGATGCAGCGCAGCGCCTGCCGGCCGACCTCGTCGGCGAGGGTGTCGCTGCGGCCGTTGTCCAGCAGCACGAGATGGAACGTGCCGGGTCCGTCCTGGTCCGTCGTGCCCGTCCAGGTCGAGGTGTAGGGGTTCATGCGCTCGGCCGTCGACGAGCGGGGGAGTGTCTGGAGGAACACCTCCAGGTCCCGCCACGTCGGCACGATCTTCTCGATGCCGACCACCGAGATCAGCGTCTCGGGCAGGGTCAGGCACATCCGGCCGTTGCCCTCCGACTCCACGACCACCATCGTGCCCGTCTCGGCGACCATGAAGTTGGCGCCCGAGATGCCGACCTTGGCGCGCAGGAACTTCTCCCGCAGGTGCAGCCGCGCCGCCTCGGCGAGTGCGGCGGGTGTGTCGGTGAGGCCTTCGGGGGCCGGGCGGCCCCACTCGCCCATCTCGGACCGGAAGATGTCCCGGATCTCGCCCCGGTTGCGGTGGATGGCGGGGACGAGGATGTGCGAGGGCCGGTCCTTGCCCAACTGCACGATCAGCTCGGCGAGATCCGTCTCGTAGGCGCGGATGCCCGCGGCCTCCAGCGCCTCGTTGAGCCCGATCTCCTGCGTGGCCATCGACTTGACCTTGACGACCTCCGACTCGCCTGTCGCCTTGACGAGTTCGGTGACGATCTCGTTGGCCTCGGCCGCGTCGGCGGCCCAGTGCACGACGCCGCCCGCCGCCGTGACCGACTCCTCCAACCGCACCAGACAGCGGTCGAGATGACGCAGCGTGTGGTCCTTGATCCGCTTGCCGGCCTCGCGCAGCTCGGCCCAGTCGGACAGCTCCGTCACGGCCTTGGCCCGCTTGGCGCGGATGGTGTGCGTGGCATGCCGCAGATTGCCCCGCAGGGTCCGGTCGGCCACCGCCTCCCGCGCGGCCTCCGGAAACGCCGGCATCCCGAGATACGTCCCGCTCATACGGCCGGTTCCTCCTCCGTGCTCGCCAGGATCTCCGCGATGTGCACCGGCCGCATGCCGGTCCGCAGCCGGGCCATCGTCCCGCCGATGTGCATCAGACAGGAGTTGTCGGCCGCGCACAGCACCTCGGCGCCCGTCGACTCGGCGTTGCGCACCTTGTCGGCCCCCATCGCCGCCGACACATCGGAGTTCTTCAGCGCGAAGGTGCCGCCGAACCCGCAGCACTCGTCGGCCCCCGGCAGCTCGACCAGCTCCAGCCCCTTCACGGCTCGGAGCAGCCGCCGCGGCCGGTCGCCCAGCCCGAGTCCGCGCAGCCCGTGGCAGGTCGGGTGGTACGTCACCGTGTGCGGGTAGTACGCCCCGACGTCCGTCACGCCCACCACGTCCACCAGGAACTCCGTGAGCTCGTACGTCTTCGGCACCACCGGCGCCAGGGTGGCGGCCAGAGTGTCCCCACGCCCCTCGGCCCGGGCCCGCTCACCCATCCGCGGATACAGCTCCCGCACCATCGCCCCGCAGGACCCGGACGGCGTCACGATCGCCTCGTACTCACCGAAGACATCGGAGAAATGGCGGGCGAGCGGTTCGGCCTCGTGCCGGTATCCGGTGTTGTAGTGCGCCTGTCCGCAGCAGGTCTGCGCCATCGGGAAGTCGACGTCGACGCCCAGTCTGGTCAGCAGTTTCACCACGGCGCGCCCGGTGTCCGGATACAGCGTGTCGTTGACGCAGGTCAGGAACAGGGCGACACGCATCGCGGCTCCTTGTGGTCGATCATCGGATGAGTGCAGCGTAGTCCGGGCGGCACGCCCGGGGGAGACCCCATCAGTCCCGAGCGAGCCGGGCCTGCGCGGCGCGCCACCGCTCGGTCCCGGCCCGCGGCTCGTACCGGGTGAGCGGCTGTGTCCGCACGAGCAGCTCCCGCATCCCGGCCAGGTCACCGACCAGGCCGTGCGCCCGCGCCTGCACGAGCACGTTCCCGAGGGCCGCCGCCTCCGTCGGGCCCGCCACCACGGGCAGCCCGCACGCGTCGGCGGTCAGCTGGCACAGCAGCGCGTTGCGCGTACCGCCGCCCACCACGTGCACCACGTCGACCGGATGCCCGGCGAGCCGCTGCGCGTCCAGGACCGCCCGGCGGTGGGCGAGGGCGAGGGAGTCGAGGATGCAGCGCGTCACCTCGGCCGGCGAGCGGGGCACGGGCTGCCCCGAGTCCCGGCACGCCTCGGCGATCCGCTCGGGCATCCGCCCCGGCGCGAGGAACGCCGCGTCACCCGCGTCGACCACCGACCGCAACGCCGGCACCTTGGAGGCCTCCAGCAGCAGCGCCCCCAGGTCCGTCCCGTCCCAGGCCCGCACACACTCCTGGAGCAGCCACAGCCCCATGATGTTGCGCAGGTAGCGGACCGTGCCGTCCAGCCCCAGCTCGTTGGTGAAGTTGGCCTCCCGGCTCTCCTCCGTCAGCACCGGCGCGTCCAGCTCAAGGCCGGCCAGGGACCAGGTGCCCGTGCAGATGTAGGCGAACCGCTCGCCCGACGCGGGCACGGCGGCGACGGCCGAGGCGGTGTCGTGCGACCCGACCGTCGTCACCGGCACGGGCCCGGCGAGCCCGGTCTCCTCCAGCACCGCGTCCCGCAGCACACCCGCCGGATCACCGGGCTGCCTGAGCGGCGCGAACAGCCCGAGATCGATGCCCAGCCGTTCCGCCACCCCGTGGGCCCAGTCCCGCGTGCGCGGATCGATCAGCTGGGTGGTCGAGGCGTTGGTCAGCTCCGTGCCCTGCTCACCCGTCAGCCAGTACGTCAGCAGGTCCGGCATCAGCAACAGCCGCTGGGCCTGGGCCAGCTGGGCCGAAGCTCGCGCCGCCGTCAGCTGGTACAGCGTGTTGAAGGGCGCGTACTGCAAGCCGGTCGCCGCGTACAGCTCCTCCGCCGGCAGCGTCGCCCACACCTTCTCGGCGACGCCCTCCGTCCTGGAGTCCCGGTAATGCACGGGGTTGCCGAGCAGCGCCCCGTCCGTGTCGAGCAGCCCGTAGTCCACCGCCCAGCTGTCGATGCCGACGGAGTCGACCTGCCCGGCCGCCCGCAGCCCGTCGAGCACCCCCGCGTACAGACCGAGGACGTCCCAGCGCAGCCCCTCGGGCAGCCGCACCGGCCGGTTCGGGAAGCGGTGCGCCTCGGCCAGCTCCAGGCTGTCGGGGCCGACGCGGCCGACCATGACGCGCCCGCTGGACGCGCCGAGGTCGACCGCGGCGTACGCCTTCACGGCCGCGCTCATCGCAGGAAGGCGGCCGCGACGCCGGCGTCGACCGGGACGTGCAGCCCGGTGGTGTGGGTCAGGTCCCCGCCGGTGAGGGCGAAGACGGCACCCGCGACATGCTCCGGAAGCACCTCACGCTTGAGGATGGTCCGCTGGGCGTAGAACTCACCGAGCTTCTCCTCCTCGACCCCGTACACGGCGGCCCGCTGAGCCCCCCAGCCACCGGCGAAGATCCCCGACCCGCGCACGACACCGTCGGGATTGACCCCGTTGACGCGGATCCCGTGCTCGCCCAGTTCGGCGGCGAGCAGCCGCACCTGGTGGGCCTGGTCGGCCTTGGTCGCCGAGTAGGCGATGTTGTTGGGTCCGGCGAACACGGCGTTCTTCGAGGCGATGTAGACGATGTCGCCGCCGAGCTTCTGCGCGATCATCACCCGCGCCGCTTCCCGGGACACGAGGAAGGACCCGCGCGCCATGATGTCGTGCTGGAGGTCCCAGTCCTTGGCGGAGGTCTCCAGCAGCGGCTTGGAGATCGAGATACCGGCGTTGTTGACGACGAGATCGACCCCGCCGAAGGCCAGCACGGCCGCCCGGAACGCCTCGGCGATCTGCTCCTCGGACGTGACGTCCACCGTCACGGCGACGGCCTTGTCGGGCCCGCCCAGCTCCTCGGCGACGGCCTGCGCGTTCCCACCGTCGAGGTCCGCGACGACCACGCACGCCCCTTCGGCCACGAGCCGGTGCGCGATGGCCTTCCCGATCCCGCTGCCCGCGCCGGTGACGAACGCGACCCGTGTCGCGAGCGCCTTGGGCTTCGGCATCCGCTGGAGCTTCGCCTCCTCCAGCGCCCAGTACTCGATACGGAACTTCTCCGACTCCTCGATCGGCGCGTACGTCGAGACCGCCTCGGCGCCCCGCATCACGTTGATGGCGTTGACGTAGAACTCCCCGGCGACCCGGGCGGTCTGCTTGTCCTTGCCGAAGGAGAACATGCCCACGCCCGGGACCAGGACGATCGCGGGGTCGGCGCCCCGCATGGCGGGGGAGTCGGGCTCGGCGTGCCGCTGGTAGTAGGCGGCGTACTCCTCGCGGTACGCGGCGTGCAGCTCCTCGAGCCGGGCGACGGCCTCGTCGAGCGGAGCGCTCGGCGGCAGGTCCAGCACCAGCGGCCGGACCTTGGTCCGCAGGAAGTGGTCGGGGCAGGAGGTGCCGAGCGCGGCGAGCCGCGGGTGCTCGGCGCTCGCCAGGAAGTCGAGCACGACCTCGGAGTCGTCGAAGTGCCCGACCTGGGGCAGGTCCTGGGAGGCGACGGCGCGGACGTACGGCGCGAGCGCGGCGGCCCGCTCCCGGCGCTCACCGGCGCTCAGCGCGGCGTACCCCTCGATCACCGGCCCGAAGGGCTCGGGCTTCCCCCGCTCGGCGAGGAACGTCTCGGCGGTCCGGATGATGTGCAGCGAGTTCCGCTCGCACTCCTCGGACGTGTCCCCCCACGCGGTGATCCCGTGTCCGCCGAGAACGCACCCGATGGCCTGCGGATTGGCCTCCTTGACCGCGGCGATGTCCAGCCCGAGCTGGAATCCGGGCCGCCGCCACGGCACCCACACGACACTGTCCCCGAAACACTCGGCGGTCAGCTTCTCCCCGTCTGCGGCGCAGGCGAGCGCGATCCCGGAGTCCGGGTGCAGATGATCGACATGCGCGGCGTCGACGAGCCCGTGCATGGCGGTGTCGATGGAGGGAGCCGCCCCGCCCTTCCCGTGCAGGCAGTAGTCGAACGCGGCGACCATCTCGTCCTCACGCTCGACCCCCGGATACACGTCGACGAGCGCCCGCATCCGATCCAGCCGCAACACGGCCAGCCCGCCCTCGGTCAACGTCCCGAGATCCCCACCGGACCCCTTGACCCACATCAGCTCCACGTCACCCCCGGTGACGGGATCCGTCTCGGTGCCCTTGGCGGAGGCGTTGCCGCCGGCGTAGTTGGTGTTACGAGGATCGGCTCCGAGCCGATGCGACCGAGCGAGCAGAGCAGCGGCCTCGGGATGGGGTGCCATGACGGTTCCTTTTCGGAGGGGAGCGGGTGAGGTTCCTCAGGGGCGCGGGGAACTGCGCGACCAGCCACAACCGGCCCGCACCCCGCAGACAACAGATCTCGGCAGACGCTTACGCACCCCACCCCGCCTGCTGTCCCCCAACCCGCTCGGCGACGATCTTCTCGCCCCACCCGGACCGCCGGTACGCGGCAACAGGCTCGGGGTCCAACCCCATCTCCTCCCGCACCTCACGCAGCAGCGGCCGCACATCCGTGTTGTACGCGTCCATCACCACGGCGTTCGCCTCCAGCACATCCCCGGCCCGCTGCGCCGCGCTCAACGCGTCACCATCCACCAGCAGCGCCTTCGCCGTCGCCTCCTGCACATTCATCACCGACCGGATGATCGCCGGAATCTTCGCCTCGATGTTGTGACACTGGTCGAGCATGAACGCGACCTCGGGCGAGAACCCCCCACCCCGAACCACCTCGTACATGATCCGGAACAGCTGGAACGGATCCGCCGCCCCCACCATCAGGTCGTCGTCCGCGTAGAACCGCGAGTTGAAGTCGAACCCCCCGAGCTTCCCCTCCCGCAGCAGCGTCGCCACGATGAACTCGATGTTGGTCCCCGGCGCGTGATGCCCGGTGTCGACCACGACCTGCGCCTTCGGCCCGAGCTTCAGGCAGTGGGCGTAAGCGGTACCCCAGTCCGGCACGTCCGTCGCGTAGAACGCCGGCTCGAAGAACTTGTACTCCAGCAGCATCCGCTGCCCCTCGCCCAGCCGCTCGTAGACCTCCGCGAGCCCCTCGGCGAGCCGGTCCTGCCGCCCGCGGATGTCGTCCTGCCCCGGATAGTTCGTCCCGTCGGCGAACCACAGCTTCAGATCGCGCGACCCGGTCGCGTCCATGATGTCGACGCACTCCAGCAGATGATCCACGGCCTTGCGCCGCACCACCGCGTCCGGATGGCAGATGCTCCCGAGCTTGTAGTCGTCGTCCTGGAACGTGTTGGAGTTGATCGCCCCCAGCCGCACACCCCGCTGCTCGGCGTGCTTCGCCAAAGCCGCGTAGTCGTCGACCTTGTCCCACGGAATGTGCAGCGCGACGGTCGGCGCCACGCCGGTGAACTCGTGCACCTTCGCCGCGTCGTCCAGCTTCTCGTACGGATCGCGCGGCACGCCCGCCTGCGCGAACACCTTGAAGCGGGTGCCCGAGTTCCCGTACGCCCAGGACGGCGTCTCGACGGCCTGTGTCTTGAGAGCGGTTTTCGCCGCGGCGAGCTCGGTCACGTCTGGGCTCCTGAGGCATGGGGTCGTGACGACCACTGAGTGAAACGATTCAGGACGCGAAGCTATGGGGCCCCCGAAGGGGTGTCAACCCCTCCGGCCGAGCCGGTCTGTCGTGACCAGTGCGTGACCTACTGTCCTCGAAATTTTTTCGACCGGCACCCATTGACGTGACATGCGCGGCCCGCCTAACGTCCCGGCAACCCAGTTGAAACCTTTCACGACGCCGGGAGGGTCGTCCCGCCGGTGTCGTCGAGGAGCCCCCATGACCAACCCGTCCACCACGGGTCCGGCCCCGGTTCTGGCGCTGAGGGACGTCTCCAAGTCCTTCGGCGCGGTCCGCGCCCTACGGGACGTCTCCCTGGAGCTGTTCCCCGGGGAGGTGCACGCCCTCGCCGGTGAGAACGGCGCCGGCAAGTCCACCCTCATCAAGGCGCTCGCCGGGGTGCACCGGCCGGACGCCGGCCAGGTGCTGCTCGACGGTGCGCCCGTCACCTTCCACGGTCCCGGTGACGCCCGTGACGCCGGCATCGCCGTGATCTACCAGGAGCCCACGCTCTTCCCCGATCTGTCGATCGCCGAGAACATCTACATGGGCCGCCAGCCGCGCCGCGCCCTCGGCCGGATCGACCACAAGGCCACACACAACGCGACCGCCGCCCTCATGAAGCGCCTCGGTGTCGAACTCGACCCCGACCGGCCCGCCCGCGGTCTGTCCATCGCCGACCAGCAGATCGTCGAGATCGCCAAGGCCCTCTCCTTCGACGCCCGCGTCCTGATCATGGACGAGCCGACCGCCGCACTGACCGGCAGCGAGGTCGCCCGCCTCTTCGGCGTCGTACGCACCCTGCGCGAACAGGGCGCCGCCGTGCTGTTCATCTCCCACCGGCTGGAGGAGATCTTCGAGATCTGCGGGCGCGTCACCACCCTGCGGGACGGCGCCCGGGTCGGCAGCGAACCGCTGGCGGGCATGACCGAGGACGACCTGGTGCGCCGCATGGTCGGCCGCGACCTCGACGAGCTCTACCCCAAGCAGGACGTGCGGCCGGGCGAAACGGCCCTGAGCGTGCGCCGGCTGACCCGCGAGGGCGTCTTCACCGACGTCTCCTTCGAGGTGCGCCACGGAGAGATCGTCGGTCTGGCCGGACTCGTCGGCGCCGGGCGTACGGAGGTCGCCCGGGCCGTGTTCGGCATCGACCGCTGGGACGTCGGCGAGGTGGAGGTCGACGGGCGGAAGCTGACCAACGGCGCCCCCTCCACGGCCATGGCGGCCGGACTCGCCCTGGTCCCCGAGGACCGGCGCGCCCAGGGCCTGGTGATGGACATGTCCATCGAGCGGAACATCGGGCTCACCGGGCTGCGTACGACCGTGAGGGCGGGCCTGATGGACCGCGGCGCCGAGCGCAGCCGCTCCCTCGACTGGGCCGTCCGGCTCCAGGTCAAGTACGCCCGGATCGCCGACACCGTCAACACCCTGTCCGGCGGCAACCAGCAGAAGGTCGTGCTCGCCAAGTGGCTGGCCACCGGCCCCAAGGTGCTGATCGTCGACGAGCCGACCCGGGGCATCGACGTCGGCACCAAGGCCGAGGTGCACCGGCTGCTGTCGCAGCTGGCCGCCGACGGCGTGGCCGTCCTGATGATCTCCTCCGACCTGCCCGAGATCCTCGGCATGGCCGACCGCGTGCTGGTGATGCACGAGGGCCGCCTCACCGCCGAGATCCCTCGCTCCGACGCCACCGAGGAAACCGTGATGGCCGCAGCCACCGGGAGGGCCGCCGCATGACGGTCGTCGCCCCCCAAGAGGCCCCCGCGGCCGACGTGCCCAAGTCGAGCGGCACCCGGCTGGTCGACCGCGTGTTCAAGATGCGTGAACTCGCCATCCTGGTCGTCTTCCTGGTGATGATCGCCGTCACCCAGGCCGGCAACAGCGAGTTCCTCTCCGAACAGGGCATCAAGGACCTGCTGCTGAACGCGACGATCCTGGTGCTGGTCGCCACCGGCCAGTCCCTCGTCGTCATCACCCGCAACGTCGACCTGTCCGTCGGATCCACGCTGGGCATCAGCGCCTTCGCCGCCGGAACGTATCTCCAGGGCGGTGGTGACCCGGTCGTGGCGATCGTGCTGGCCGTCCTGCTCGGTATCGGTTTCGGCCTGCTCAACGGACTGCTCGTCAGCCTCGGCCAGGTGCCCGCGCTCGTCGTCACCCTCGGCACGCTCTACATCATCCGCGGCATCGACTCCGTCTGGGTGGGCTCCCGTCAGATCACGGCGGCCGATCTGCCGGGCGGATTCGTCGACTTCGGCTCCGGGGGCGTCTCGGCGGTGCCGTATCTCGCCCTGATCGCGCTGGCCGTCCTCATCGCCACCGCCTACTACCTCAAGCACTTCGTCAGCGGCCGCGAGCTGTACGCCCTCGGCTCCAACCCGGAGGCCGCCCGCCTGGCCGGCATCCCCGTCCGCAAGCGGATCCTCGCCGCGTACACCTTCTGCGGCGCTCTCGCCGGACTCGCCGGGGCGATGTACCTCGCCCGCTTCGGCAACGTCGACTCCGGCACCGGAAACGGCTACGAACTCACCGTCGTCAGCGCGGTGGTGGTCGGCGGCGTCGTCTTCACCGGCGGCTCCGGCAGCGTCTACGGCGCGGCGCTCGGAGCGCTCCTGCTGACCTCCATCAACAGTGTGCTGCCCGCCCTCGGCGTCAGCTCCGTCTGGGTGCTCGCCATCAACGGCATCCTGCTCATCCTCGCCATCGCGGTCGACCGGGTCGTCGCGCTGCGCGTGGCCTCCGCCCTGAAGAAGAGGAACGCCCGCCATGGCTGACATCTCCCTGAGCCGAGCGGTCCGCTGGGACACGGTGGTCGGCGCTCTCCTCGTCGTCGTCCTGTTGTTCTCCTTCGGCTTCGTCGACGGCTTCGGCAACGCGCTCAACCTGTCGTTCCTGATCGGCAACACGCTGCCGATCGCGCTGATCGCCCTGCCGATGACCCTGCTGGTGGTGTCCGGGGAGATCGATCTGTCGGTCGCCTCGACGGCCGGTCTGTCGGGTGCCGTGATGGGCGCGCTGTGGAACCAGGGCATGGCCATCGAGACGATCCTCCCGATCTGCCTGCTGCTGGGCGTGGTGTGCGGGCTGGTCAACGGGCTGCTGGTGACCCGGCTGGGGCTGCCGTCCCTCGCCGTCACGATCGGCACGCTCGCCGCCTACCGGGGGGTCGCGCAGATCGTGCTCGGGTCCGACGCGGTGACCGACTTCCCCTCGCAGTACCTGGACTTCGCGGCCGGGCGGCTCGGTGACACCTTCATTCCGTACGCCTTCCTGCCGTTCCTCGTCCTGCTCGCCATCGCCGTGGTCGCGCTGCACGCCACACCGTTCGGACGGTCGCTGTTCGCGATCGGGGCGAGTGAGGAGGCGGCGCGGTTCGCCGGGATCCGGGTGAGGCGGCAGAAGCTGATCCTGTTCACGGTGACCGGGTTGATGGCCTCGCTGACCGGGATCTTCTGGGCGCTGCACTACGCGAGTGCGCGGTACGACAACGCGATGGGGCTCGAACTGTCCGTCGTGGCGGCCGTGTTGCTCGGAGGGATCGACTTCGACGGGGGCAAGGGCACGTTGGGTGGTGCGATCGCCGGGGTGTTCCTGCTGGGGGCGTTGCAGAACGTGATGAGCCTCCAGGACGTCTCGGCGCAGTCGCAGATCGTCGTGACCGGTGTGTTGCTGGTGCTGTCCGTGCTGGGGCCGCGAGTGGCTCGGCAGATCGCCGTTGTGCGTGCTCAATCGTCGTCCGGCTGACCGCTCGTCGTGGCTGGTCGCGCCCACGCGGCGGAGCCGCATATCGATACAGCCCCGCGCCCCGAAAAAGCAAGGGCGCGTCTCACTCACCTTCGTCAAAGGAATCCGCCATGCGTAAGTCAACCCTGCGCCGCAGCTGTGCGGCCCTCGCCACCGCCACGTCCCTCGCACTCGCGTTGACCGCCTGCGGCGGCACCACCAAGAAGGACGTCGCGAACGAAGGCGCCTCCGCCGCCACCGCCGGCAAGGCCGACCCGAACGCCGCCACCAAGAAGGGCCTCACCGTCGGGTTCCTGCCCAAGCAGGTCAACAACCCGTACTTCACCTCCGCCGACAAGGGCGGCGAGAAGGCACTGAAGGAGCTCGGCTCCCATTACAAGGAGGTCGGGCCGTCCAGCGCCACCGACACCGCCGGGCAGGTCAGTTACGTCAACACGCTCACCCAGCAGCAGGTCGACGCGATGGCCGTGTCCGCGCAGGACCCGGGCGCCCTGTGCACCGCGCTGAAGCAGGCCATGAAGAACGGCGTCAAGGTCGTCACCTACGACTCCGACACCACGGCCGGCTGCCGCAACGCCTTCGTCTCGCAGGCCTCCGCCGAGGACCTGGGCCGCACCGAGGTGCAGCTGCTCGCCAAGCAGATCGACTACAAGGGCGAGATCGCGATCCTGTCCGCCGCGCAGACGGCGACGAACCAGAACACCTGGATCGAGTTCATGAAGGACGAGCTGAAGAAGCCCGAGTACAAGAACATGAAGCTGGTGAAGACCGCGTACGGCAACGACGACGCCCAGCAGTCCTTCCAGCAGACCCAGGGCCTGCTCCAGGAGTACCCGAACCTGAAGGGGATCATCTCCCCGACCACCGTGGGCATCAAGGCCGCCGCCCAGTACCTGTCCGGCTCGAAGTACAAGGGCAAGGTCAAGCTGACCGGCCTCGGCACCCCGAACGACATGCGCAAGTACGTCAAGAACGGCACCGTCGAGGCGTTCGAGCTGTGGGACCCGGCGAAGCTCGGCGAGCTGGCCGCCCGTACCGCCGTCGCCCTTTCCTCCGGGCAGATCACCGGCAAGGAGGGCGAGACCTTCAAGGCGGGTTCGATGGGCGAGTACACCATCGGCAAGGACGGCGTGATCAGCCTCGGCAAGCCGACCGTGTTCGACGCCAAGAACATCGACCAGTTCAACTTCTAGTTCCTGGAGGGTTGTTGATGCAGCGCGTGTGCTTTCTGCTGAAGGTCAGGGCGGACCGCCTCGACGAGTACCGCCAGCGGCACGCGGCCGTGTGGCCCGAGATGCTCCGGGCGCTCTCGGAGACCGGCTGGCACAACTACTCGCTCTTCCTGCGCGAGGACGGACTGCTCGTCGGCTACCTGGAGACCGAGGACTTCGCAGCCGCCCAGGCCGGCATGGAGGCCACCGACGTCAACGCCCGCTGGCAGGCGGAGATGGCGCCGTTCTTCGAGTCGCTGGACGGCGCCCGGCCCGACGAGGCCATGAAGCCGCTGACGGAAGTGTTCCACCTCGCATGACGATGGAGTCCACGAGATGCACAGACGTACGCTGCTGGCCGCCGCACTGGCCGGCGCCGTGGTGACCCCCGGCCTCGCCTCCGGCACCGCGCGGGCCGCCGACCCCGGTCCCTCCGTCACCCGGACCGGCACCACCACCCTCGACAGCCAGGCGATCTTCTTCGTGTCCTACGACGGCCTGGTCAACAACAACGCGTTCCAGAAGAACGGCCTGCTGACCTACAAGGGCTACCAGTACGCCGTCTGGTACACCGCCGACCGGGGCGCCGTCGTCGGCCGCCGCTCCCTCGGCTCGAGCACCTGGTCCACCGTGAAGGTCGGCCACACCCTGCGCTACGACGACTCCCACAACGTCATCTCCATGGGCGTCTCCAAGGTAGACGGCCGTCTGCACCTCAACATGGACTCCCACAGCGACGGCTTCACCTACGTCAAGTCCGTCGCCGGGCTGATGGACAACCCCGGCGGGCTGAGCTGGACCTCCAGTCGCTTCGGGGCACCGCAGTCCACGCTGGACGGGCTGGCGCCGACCTCGCAGTTCACCTACCCGCAGTTCGTCTCCACCCCGGACGGCAAGCTCCAGCTGAGCTACCGCGTCGCCGTCTCCGGCAACGGGCGCAACGCGCTCGCCGAGTACGACGGCAGCAAGTGGACCGGCCTGGGGGAGTGGTCCGCCGCCACCGGCACGTACACCAGCGAGCACGGCTCCTCGACCGCCCGCAACATGTACCTGCACGGCATCGACTACGACCGGAACGGCCGCCTGCACTCCTTCTTCACCTGGCGTGAGCAGAACGGTGCCGTGATGTGCGACGGCGGCGGCATCACCAACCACGACACCGGCTACGTCTACTCCGACGACCGGGGCCGCACCTGGCGCAACGACGCCGGTACCGTCGTCGGCGTCACCGGCGGCTCCGACAAGGTGTCCGTGACCGACGCCGGACTGGTCGTCGACCCGCTCGACCCGGACCACTCCCTGATGAACCAGGAGAGCCAGTTCACGGACTCCGCCGGCCGCCCGCACGCGATCATCTCCTATGTCCCCGGCCGCTTCGGGCAGTGCACCACGGACTACGTCGCCGACCGGACCAGGAACGGCCGCGCCTTCCACCTGCGCAGGAACGCCTCGGGCAGCTGGCAGAAGACCGAGATCCCGGTCCCGCTGAACTCCAGCCAGCGCACCAAGCTGATCCTCGACACGTACGACAACGCGTACGCGATCTTCCCGTTCGGCCGGATCGCCGGGGCCTCCGCCGCCTCCGGATACACGGACTGGAAGATCCTCTTCGACGGCAGCGGCCTGGGCGCCTTCGGCGAGGTCGTCATCGACGAGACGCGGGTCGCCCAGGACGGGGTGCTGTCCTTCATGTACCAGGAGAAGTCCAGCGGCACGACGCCCTCGGCCCTCCACGTGATCGACTTCCGCCTGCCCGCCTGACCGGATCCGGTCGCCGGGGCGGCATGCCGGTAATGTGAAGCCGCTCCGGCCGCCGCCCCCTCGTCTCCCCCTGGAGGTCCCTGCCCGATGGCCCAGTCGGTGGGTATCAAGGACGTCGCCCGTGCCGCCGGAGTCTCCGTCGGCACGGTCTCGAACGTGATCAACCGCCCGGACACGGTCGCCACCGAGACCCGGGCGCGCGTGCTGTCCGCGATAGACCGGCTCGGCTACGTCCGCAGCGAGTCCGCACGCCAGCTGCGTGCGGGCCGCAGCCGGATCATGGGGCTGCTCGTCCTCGACATGGGCAACCCCTTCTTCGTCGACGTGGCACGCGGCGCCGAACGCGCCGCACGCCAGGCCGGACTCGGCGTGATGGTCTGCAACAGCGCCCAGAACCCGGGCGAGGAGGCCGAGTACCTGTCGCTCTTCGCCGAGCAGCGGGTGCGCGGCGTGCTGCTCACCCCGGCCGACGCGACGGGCCGCAACATCGAGGCGTTCCGCCGTCACGGCATCCCGTTCGTCCTGGTCGACCGGGTCGCCGAGGGCACCACCGAGTGCTCCGTCTCCGTCGACGACGTCGCGGGCGGCGCCCTGGCCGTACGCCACCTCGTCGACGCCGGGCACCGCTCCCTCGCCTACGTCAGCGGCCCGCCCGGCCTCAACCAGGTCCGCGACCGGCGCACCGGCGCCCTCGAAGCACTCGCGGAGGCCGGGCTGGAGCCCGACGCGCTGCGCGAGCTGCCCACCGAACGGCTGGACGTCGCCGCAGGCCGCGACGCCGGAGCCCGGCTGCTCGGCCTCGCCGACCGGCCGACCGCCGTGTTCTGCGCCAACGACCTGCTCGCACTCGGAGTCCTCCAGGCCATGTACGCGGCCGGTGTCCGCGTCCCCGACGATCTGGCCATCGTCGGCTACGACGACATCGAGTTCGCCGCTGCCGCGGCCGTCCCACTCACCTCGGTGCGCCAGCCCGCCGTCACCATGGGCGCCATGGCGGCCGACCTGCTCCTGGAGGAGACGGAGGCCGAGAACGCGATACGGCCGCACGAACACCGCAGGGTCGTCCTCCAGCCGGAGCTGGTGGTCCGCCGCTCCAGCCTGTCCGCGCGCTGAGCCCGGCGCTGAACCGCCGTTCAGGAAGATTTCATGATCCGAACGGGCTACCCGCGGACGTCCCCTGTGATGAACTGGGACACGGTCCGAAAATCCGTCCGTCCCGGGAGCCCAGTTGACCGTCAGCTACCGCCAGCCCGGAGTCGTCCTCACCGACCGCCGCTTCACCGTCCCGCTCGACCACGACCACCCCGAGGGCGAGACGATCGAGCTCTACGCCCGTGAGGTCGTCGCGAGCGACAAGGCGCGTCAGGAGCTGCCGTGGCTGCTCTACCTCCAGGGCGGTCCCGGATTCGGCGCGGACCGCTCCGTCGGCAGGCCCGGCTGGCTCGGCCGCGCGCTGAAGGAGTACCGCGTCCTGCTCCTCGACCAGCGCGGCACCGGTCACAGCACACCCGCCAACCGGCAGACGCTCCCGCTGCGCGGCGGCCCCGCCGAACAGGCCGACTACCTCACCCGCTTCCGCGCCGACTCGATCGTCCGGGACTGCGAGGCCATTCGCGCGGAGGTCACCGGCGGCGCCCCCTGGACCGTCCTCGGCCAGAGCTTCGGCGGTTTCTGCCTGACCACCTACCTGTCCCTCGCGCCCGAAGGACTGGCCACCGCCGTGATCACCGGCGGGCTGCCCGCCCTGGACGCGCACGCCGACGACGTCTACCGGGCCGCCTTCCCGCGGGTCGAACGCAAGGTCGCCGCCCACTACGCCCGCTACCCGCAGGACGTCGAACGCGCTCGCCGCATCGCCGACCATCTGCTTCACCACGACGTAGTCCTGCCGAACGGCTACCGGCTCACCGTCGAGGCCTTCCAGTCCCTCGGCATCGTCCTCGGCACCGGCGACGGCAGCCACCGCCTCCACTACCTCATCGAGGACGCCTTCGTCCGCACCCCGCACGGCTCCACCCTCTCGGACGCGTTCCAGGAGCAGGCGCAGTCCCTGCTGTCCTACGCCCGCCACCCGCTGTACGCGCTCGTCCACGAGTCGATCTACGGCCAGGACGCCCGGCCCACCGCCTGGTCGGCCGAGCGGGTGCGGGCCGAGTTCCCGCAGTTCGACGCCGCCAAGGCCCTCGCGGGAGACGAGCCGCTGCTGTTCACGGGCGAGTCGATCCACCCCTGGATGTTCGACTGCGACCCGGCCCTGCGCCCCCTGCGCGAGACCGCCGACCGGCTCGCCGCCCGCACCGACTGGACACCCCTGTACGACCGGGCCCGCCTCGCGGCCAACACGGTGCCGGTCGCCGCCGCCGTCTACCACGACGACATGTACGTCGACACGGCCCACTCCCTGCGCACCGCCCGCACGATCCGCGGCCTGCGCACCTGGGTCACGGACGAGTTCGAGCACGACGGCGTGCGCACCGGCGGCTCCCGGGTCCTCGACCGGCTGCTGGCGCTGGCGCGGAACGAGGCGTGATGCCGCCGACGAGGCGTGATGCCGCGCCGACGAGGCGTGCTGTCCGTGGCGCGGACTAGTCTGCGGACATGACGACCACTCAACTCCAGCCCATGCCCGCCGACTGGAGGCGTGCCCTCGCGGTCGTGGCCCACCCGGACGACCTCGAGTACGGCTGCTCGGCGGCGATCGCGGCCTGGACCGACGAGGGCCGCGAGGTCGCCTATGTGCTGGCGACCCGGGGCGAGGCGGGCATCGACACGCTGGCGCCGGAGGAGTGCGGCCCCTTGCGGGAGCGGGAGCAGCGGGCGAGTGCGGCCGTGGTCGGCGTGTCGGGGGTGGAGTTCCTCGACCACCGGGACGGTGTCATCGAGTACGGCACGGCCCTGCGCCGCGACATCGCCGCGGCGATCCGCCGGCACCGGCCCGAACTGGTCATCACGCTCAACCACCGGGACACCTGGGGCGGCGTCGCCTGGAACACCCCGGACCACGTGGCCGTCGGCCGCGCCACCCTCGACGCGGCCGGTGACGCCGGCAACCGGTGGATCTTCCGGGAGCTCGTCGAGCAGGGCCTCGAACCCTGGGACGGCGTGCGCTGGGTCGCCGTCGCCGGCTCCAGCACGCCCACCCATGCCGTCGACGCCACGGCCGGCATGGAGCGCGCGGTGCGGTCGCTGCTGGAACACCGCACCTACATCGAGGGGTTGACCGACGAGGACCCCGAGACCTACGTCCGCGGCTTCCTGACCCAGCACGCCGAGAACACGGGGCAGCGCTTCGGGGGCAGGCCCGCGGTGGCGTTCGAACTGTTCAGCAGATGACGGGGGAGACGATGACAGGCAGCGGCAGCGGCAGCGAGGAACTGGCCGAACGGTTCGAGAAGCACCGCGGGCATCTGAGGGCGGTGGCCTACCGGATGCTCGGTTCGCTGACCGAGGCCGAGGACGCCGTCCAGGAGGCCTGGCTGCGGCTGAGCCGCACGGACCCGGACGAGATCCAGAACCTGGGCGGCTGGCTGACCACCGTGACCGGCCGCGTCTGCCTGGACCTGCTGCGCTCGCGCGCCGCGCGCCGCGAGGAGCCGGTGGGCGGCACCCACGACACCTACGACGCCTTCGTCCCCGACCCCGTGCTCAGTCCGCTGTCGCACCTCGACCCGGCCGAGGAGGTGCTCCAGGCCGACTCGGTGGGCCTGGCCCTGCTGGTCGTGCTGGAGAACCTGGCGCCCGACGAGCGGCTCGCGTTCGTGCTGCACGACATGTTCGCCGTGCCGTTCGACGACATCGCGCCCATCGTGGAGCGCACCCCGGCCGCGACGCGGCAGCTGGCGAGCCGCGCCCGGCGGCGGGTGCGCGGCGCCACCCCGTCGACGGAGCCGGATCTCGGCCGGCAGAAAGAGGTGCTCGACGCCTTCCTGGCCGCCTCGCGCGCCGGGGACTTCGAGGCCCTGCTCGGGCTCCTGCACCCGGACGTGGTGCTGCGGGCCGACTCGGGCGAACTGGTGCGGGGCGCCGCCGTGTCCAAGGTGGTCCAGGGGGCGAAGTCCGTGGCGGAGCAGGCGCTCATGTTCGCCCGGTTCGCGCGGTCCGCGGAGCTGGTGCTGGTCAACGGCACGGTCGGCATGGTCAACGCGCCCGAGGGACGCGTCCGGTCGGTCATGGCGGTCACGATCACCGACGGCCGGATCACCGGCATGTACATCCTGGCCGACCCGGAGAGGCTGGAGCGCCTGGAGGCACCCGGCCCGACAGAGCCGGACACCCGTCGGTGAGTTCTCGTTCCGTATGCTGAACCCCATGCGAGATCAAGCAGCCGCGCGAACGGAACTGCGCGGTGACTGCGAGCGGTGCTTCGGGCTGTGCTGCGTCGCCCTGCCCTTCGCGGCGTCGGCCGACTTCGCGGTCGACAAGGACGCCGGCACGCCCTGCCGCAACCTCCAGAGCGATCACCGCTGCGGCATCCACGCGAAATTGCGGCAGCGGGGGTTCACCGGCTGCACGGTCTACGACTGCTTCGGCGCCGGACAGCAGGTCTCGCAGGTCACCTTCGGCGGCCGGGACTGGCGGTCGGCTCCGCCGGAGGACGCCCGCCGCATGTTCGACGTGTTCCCGGTCGTCCGGCAGCTGCACGAGCTGCTGTGGTATCTCACCGAGGCCCTCGCCCTGCCGGCGGCCCGGCCCGTCCACGCCGAGCTGCGCACGGCGCTGGCGAAGACCGAGCAGCTCACCGGCAGCACCCCCGAGGAACTCGCCGAGCTGGACGTGGCGGCGCACCGTCAGGAGGTCAACGGCCTGCTGCTGCGGACCAGCGAGCTGGCCAGGGCGGGTACCAAGGGCCGCAAGAAGAACCGCCGGGGCGCGGACCTCATGGGCGCCCGCCTCGAGGGCGCCGACCTGCGCGGCGCGAACCTGCGCGGCGCCTATCTCATCGCCGCCGACCTCACCGGCGCCGATCTGCGGGGCGCGGACCTCATCGGTGCCGACCTGCGCGACGCGGACCTCACGGACGCCGACCTGACCGGGGCGTTCTTCCTCACCCAGCCGCAGCTGAACGCGGCCCGGGGGAGTGCCGGGACCCGGCTGCCGGAGTCAGTCACCCGCCCCGGGCACTGGACAGCGCAGCTCTGAGGCCGGCTCCCGCACCGCGCTCCGGCGCTCCGGACGCAGCCGCAGCCCGTCCGGCATCAGCGTCAGCCGTTCCGTCACGCGCAGCCGGTAGGCCGGGTCGGACCGGAGCTCGTAGCGGCGCAGCAGCAGGCCGAGCACCAGCGTGGCCTCGTGCAGGGCGAACTGGCGTCCGATGCAGGCCCGCGCCCCGGTCCCGAACGGCTTGAAGGTGTGCGGGGCCCGGGATCGTACGGCCTTCGCCTCGAAGCGGTCCGGGTCGAACCGCTCGGCGTCCGCGCCCCACACCTCGGGGTCCCGGTGCAGCATCGGCGTCAGCACCAGGGCCCACGCCCCGCGCCGCATCGGGTGTTCCCCGGCCAGGACCGTGTCCTCGCGGGCCTCCCGGGCGAAGGCGGGCGCCGTGGGCCACAGCCGCAGCGACTCGTCCAGCACCCGGCGGACGTAGCGCAGCCTGGCCACCTGCTCGTAGGCCGGCTCCGCCGCGTCTCCCCAGACCCGGTCCACCTCGGCACGGGCCCGGGCCGCGACCTCGGGGTGCCGGGAGAGGTAGTGCAGGGCGAAGGAGAGCGCGCCCGAGGTCGTCTCGTGGCCCGCAACGAGGAAGGTGATGACCTGACGGCGGACGTTCTCCGGTGCCAGCCGTTCCCCCGTCACCGGGTGGGCCGTCTCCAGCATCCGGTCGAGCAGGTCCCCCTGCCCACCACCGTCGGCGCGCCGGACCCGGACCAGTTCGTCGACCGTGCGGTTGAGGTGGGCGATGTCCTGCGCGTTGCGCCGGGTCGCGCTCCGCAGCAGCAGCGGAGCCAGCGGGAAGGGCACCGTGTTGAGCCGCTGCGCATAGGTCAGCGTGCCGATCATCGCGGTCACGAAGGGGTGCGGCCGGGCGCGATCGAACGACCCGAAGTCGTGGCCGAAGCCGGTGCGGGCGATCGTCTCCAGCGTCAGCTTGGTCATGTCGCCGGGCACGTCCACCGCCCGGCCCGCCCGCGCCGCCCGGTCCCAGTGCTCCGTGAGCCGGTGGGCCACGTCCAGCATCATCGGGTGGTAGCCGGACATGGCCTCGCGGCTGAACCCCGGGGCGAGCACGTCGTGCGCCAGCTGCCAGTTCGGTTCGTGGTTGTACGCCGTGAACAGGCCGTCCCCGGCGACCGGCCGCAGGTTGGCGATGCCGAGCCCCACGTGTTTGGCGAACCGTGACTCGTCCGCGAGGTCGGCCGTGTGCCGGGCGCCCCACACGAACACGAACTCCTTGCCGAAGGCCTTCCGCCGGAAGACCGGGCCCAGCCGGCGGGCGTAGCGCAGCGAGTCCTGGAGGGGAGTGCGCCGGTTCACGCCCACCACGTCGCCGAGCAGCGGGATCCGGTGCGGTGGATGCGGAATGCGGTCCAGCTCCGGCCAGCCCAGCTCGGCGCTCCGGAACCCGTTGGGCACCCCGGTGCGTATCGGCGCCTCCGTCATGTCGCGATCTCCCTTGATCCAACGGCGGTTCGCACGTGTTGTACGTGGGTTCAATAGGGCGCCTCAGTCTGGTCCCGTTGTTGAACCGACGTCAAGTAAAGTGCGGGCATGGCCGCGAACCAGGGCGGGCGCACGCGCCGCCGGCTCAGCACCGAGGAGCGCCGGGAGCAGCTCCTGTCGGTCGGGGCGCGGCTGTTCTCGGAGAATCCGTACGACGACGTGTGGATCGAGCAGGTCGCCGAGATCGCCGGGGTGTCGCGAGGGCTGCTGTACCACTACTTCCCGACCAAGCGTGACTTCTTCGCGGCGGTCGTGGAGCGGGAGAGCGAGCGGATGCTGCGCATGACGGCGGCGGTGCCCGGCGTCCCGGTACGCGAGCAGCTCCCGGCCGGGCTCGACACGTTCCTGGAGTACGTCGAGGCGCATGCGCACGGCTACCGCGCCTTTCACCGCGCCGACGCGGCGGGGGACCAGGCGGTGCGCCGGGTCTACCAGCGGGCCCTGGCCGCACAGGAGCGGCAGATCCTCGCGGCGCTGGCCGAGGACCCCGAGTTCGGCCCGGCCTTCGAGGTCCGGCCGGAGGTGCGGCTCGCCGTACGCGGCTGGCTGGCGTTCATCGCCTCTGTCTGTCTGGAGTGGCTGCGCGGCACGGAGTTGAGCCGGGAACAGGTGCGTGAGCTGTGTGCGCGCGCCCTGCTGGGCGTCCTCACGCCCTGAAAGGCCTCGTAAAGATCACGTGACGTGGTTGGCGCACACCCCGATGTTCGGTAGGTTAGGCAAGGCTTACCTAAGGAGGTCTGGGATGGGTGACGACAGCCAGGGCTGGACGGCGGCCCCTGCCGCGGCGGAGCGGGCGCGCTCGGTGCTCGCCGCCGCATGGTCCTGCTCGGTGACCGCGGAGGGCACGCGTGAGGAACTGGTCGGCGCGCACACGGTGACCGAGGACGGCAGGGTCCTCGTGACCGTGCCCGAGTACAGTGCGCTGCTCGCGGCCGCGATCTGCGCACCGCGCGGCGAACCGTCCGCGGTGCTGGAGTTCGCCGACGTCGCCCCCGTCCCGCTGCGCAACCGGATCCGCGCCCGGCTGTGGCTCGCGGGCTGGTTCACCGCCGAGGAGGACCGGCTGGTCTTCCGGCCCACGCGGGTGGTGCTGCGGCAGCCGTCCGGAGCCGTGGTCGTGGACCTCGACGAGTTCGCCGCCGCCGTGCCCGATCCGCTCACCACGGCCGAGGCCCGGCTGCTGACCCATCTGGCCGACTGCCACGCCGACGCGGTCGAGCGGCTCACCCGGCTCGTCGACTCCGACGCCCTGCACGGCGCCGTCCGGGTCCAGCCGCTCGGTGTCGACCGGCACGGACTGACGCTGCGCATCGAACGCGCCCGCGCCCACGGTGATGTACGGCTGGCCTTCCACACGCCCGCCGACGACGTCGCACAGCTCACCGAGCGCATGCACGTCCTGCTCGGCCAGGCGAGCGCCGCGTCCTGCCCTCGGGCCCTACAGCGGCAGCGCACAGACGGCGACCGGTGACGGAAACGGTTCACCCGCGCGCCGCAGCGTGCCGCTCGTCCCGTCCACGTGGAAGACGGTCACGGCGGAGGACTTCTGGTTCGCCGCGAACAGCAGCGTGCCGTCCGGCGAGAAGGCGATCTGGCGCGGGAAGTCCCCGCCGACCGGCACGGTGTCCAGCAGCCTGAGCTTCGCGCCGTCCGCCTCGACGGCGTAGCGCGTGAGGCTGTTGTGGCCACGGTTGGCGAGATACGCCCAGCGGCCGTTCGGGGTCACCAGGATCTGCGCCGGATAGCTCGTGCCCGAACCCGTCCCCGTGGACCGCCCCTCGCCGACGGACAAGCGGCCCGTGGCCGGATCGTACGCGCAGACCGCCACCGTGTTGTCGACCTCGTCGGCGAGGTAGGCGTACCGGCCGCCGGGATGGAACGTGAGGTGGCGCGGGCCGGCGCCCGGCCGGGTCCGCGCCCGTGACACCTCGCTGAGCGTGCCGGCCTGCTCGTCGAGCCGGTAGGTGTAAACGGTGTCCGTGCCCAGGTCGACGGCGAGCACATGCCGCCTGTCCGGGCTGGTGATGATCTGGTGGGCGTGCGGGCCCTGTTGTCCCGGCCCGGGCGCCGGACTGGAGTGCGTGACGAGGTCGGTGCGTTCGCCGAGGGCGCCCGAGGCGTCGATCGGATGCACGGCCACGCTGCCCGAGCCGTAGTTCGCGCTGAGCAGCCAGCGCCCGCCGGGATGGACCGACAGATGGCAGGGCGCCGCGCCCCCGGTGCTCCTACTGCCCAGGACCTTCCGGTCGGACAGCCGGACGGCGGTCACGGCGCCGTCCTCGCGCTCGTTCACCGCGTACAGCGTGCGCCGGTCCGGGTGGACCGCGAGGTACGAGGGGTCGCCGACGCCGGTGAGCGTGCCGGTGCCGGCGATACGGCCCGTCTCCGCGTCGTACGTGGCCAGGCCGATGCCCTTGCCGCCGCCCTCGATGGACGTGTAGGTGCCGAGGTAGAGGGGGCGCGGGCCGGAAGGGCGCCGGGCCTGCCGGGACGGGCTCGCGCTCGCCTCGGGGGCGGCCGGTGCCGTCGGGGACGCGGGCGGGGGCGCGTCGTCACAGCCCGGCAGCGCCGCGGCGGCGGCCCCGCCCGCCAGCGCGCCGACGAACCGGCGCCTGCTCCAGCCGCCACCGCTCATGTCGCCCCTCAGGTCATCGCTCGTCCCCGTCGCGACAGCCACCATGGCGTGGATCATCGCGGCGTGCAAGAAAGGCACCGGTCGTTGCGCCCTGTGCAACGCACCTCAGTGGGCACGTCCGCCGAACCCGGCCCGGTCGCGCCACAGCTGCTCCTGGACCCCGAGGCGCTCACGCAGCCGGGTCAGACGGGGCATCCGGGCGCGCTGCTCCCCCGACACACGGTCGAGTTCCTCGAACAGGCGCCGGGAGCGGTGCTCGGTGTCGAGCTCGTCGAGGATCCGGTTGACCTCGGTCAGGACGGCGCCGAACAACTGCCAGTGCCGCGTCTCGCGCTCGGCCTCCTCGCGCAGCAGCAGGGCCAGCTTGTCGCGGGTGCCCGCCGCGGTGCGCAGCTCCGTGGCGAGACGTTCCTCCGCCGATTCGGCGCTCTCACTGAGATGGGTGGTCACCAGCACCGCGAAACTCACCACGGCGTCGGCGATCTCGGACAGCAGCTGCTCCAGCGCGGCACCCGTCTCGGCCTCGAACAGCGGCTCCGGTTCCCGCTCCTTGGCGAGGTCGGTGAACGTGCGGGCGAGCACGCGCAGGACGACCGTGCAGATCTCCAGCGTGTCCAGGCCGGTGCGCAGCACCACCCGGTGCAGCAGGCCCTCCCGCACGCGCGGGTTGAGCCGCAGGCTGTCCTCGGCCTGCCGGAGCGCGGCGTCCACCTCGACGATGTCGTGGTCCAGGCGCCGCGCCTCGTACAGCCGCTCCTCCGCGCGGTCCACGGGCGTGCCGCCGGCGGCCTCCTCGCCCATGCGCAGCATCAGCTGCCGCAGCCGGCGCGCCAGGCCGTCGATGGACTCGCCCGCCTCCTCCACCCATACGGGCGGGGCCAGCAGCAGATTGCAGGCGAGTCCGACGGTCGCTCCGATCAATGTCTCCACCACCCGGGCCCACGCGGTGTTCCCGACGGTGGTGACCCCGAGGACCAGCATCGCGCTGATCGCGACCTCGGGTACGTACTCCTCCACCCGGACCAGCCGTCCCACGGCCAGCGAGGCCACCAGGAGCAGCGCCAGGCTCCACCAGGTCAGGCCCACCAGCAGGCTGAACGCGATGGCGACGAGGACCCCGGTCACCACGGCGTTCACCCGCCGGAAGCCGTTGGTGAGCGTGGCGTACAGCGTCACCTGGACGACCAGCAGGGCCGTCAGAGGAGCCGTGAGAGGTGCCTTCTCGGGGCTCAGCCGCAGCGCGATGACGTACGCGATCGTCGCCGCGGTCGCGGACCGCAGCGTCTGGACGACCACGGGGTCCCGGTGCTTGCTCAGGATCCGGGTGACGGGCGCCGCCCACTCACGTACCTCTCGCATCCTCGGGCTGTTCCCCTTCCCCTGGTACATCGAACGCATCCATGAAGGACGTTAGCGCCGGGGGAATCCACGGGCGACCGAGGGCCCCCTCAGGCGTGCACCTTGTCGAGGAAGGCCGCCAGATGGCCCCTGGTCCGCTCGATCTGCGCCGCCAGGGTGAGGCTCTCGTCGAGACGGGAGCCGGACTCCGGCACCTTCTTCCCGCGGACGTAGAGGGAACAGGCGAGGTCGGTGCACATGTACACGCCCACGGAGTTGCCCTCCCGGCCGGCCGGACCCGCCTTGCGCGCGGTCATCAGCGAGACACCGCCCCGCGGGTGTGTGGTCAGGCACAGCGAGCACATGCTGCGGTGCAGGAACCCGCGCTGGGCGGCCTGGAACCGCATCGACACCCCGACGAGCCGCCCGTCGCGCTCGACGACCAGGTAGCTCCGGTCCGGCGCCCCCGGATCCCGCCATCCGAGGAAGTCGAGATCGTCCCAGGGTCGCTCGGCGAGGTCCCGGGGGACGGCCAGGCGCTTGGCCTCTCCCTTCGAGCAGTTGATGAAAGAGGTGCGGATGTCCTGCTCGGTTTGTGGCTTCATGAGAGTGCTCCCGGGGTGTCGTCCCTGAAACCTAGAGGCCCTAGGTTTCATGGTCACGTCAGGTTAGACAGCCACGACGACGGGTGCGAGTGCTTTTCCCGGAGGCCGACTCAGTCCGCCTCCGCGGCTGGGATCTCCGGCGGCCAGACCCCGGGCACGAGCACCCCCAGCGCATAGGCCCGGGCCACCAGTTCCGTGCGGTTGGCGGCGTTCCAGCGGGACGTCAGGCGCCGCAGGTGGTAGGTGACGCCGTCGGTGGTGAGGCCGGTCTCCCGGGCCGCCCGGGCCGTGGTGGCACCCGCGGCCAGCAGGGCCAGCACGCGGGCCTCCATCGGGGTGACCCGGGCCGGGCCGGCGTGCGGAGTGGGGGAGGGGGCGCTTTCGCCGTCCACGCGCAACATCACCAGCAGCGCCGGAGTGTCCTCCGCCGCGTCGCTCACCGGGTCCGCCGTCAGCTCCCCGTACCGCTCCGCCCCGCCGGGCGCCCGCCAGCGCACCGACACCTGGTACCGCGAACGGCGCCGCAGCCGCAGTGCCTCCGCGATCCGCTCCACCTGCGTCGCCTCCCGCGGGCTGAACAGCTCCAGCACGTCCCGGCCGCGCAGCCGCCCCGGCGTCGTACCGCACTCCGCCGCCATCGCCGGGTTGGCGAGCAGCACCGCGCCGTACACGTCGCACGCCGCGACCGGCATGGCGACCCGGTCGAACAGGAGCAGGGCGCGATTGCGCCACGTCACGGCCTCCTGCCGGCCCTGGTCCACGAATGCCTCCTTGCCACGCCGGGGCGCCCGGCGCAAGGGCGGAGCGCGTTCCCGGACTACATAATCATGTAGGGCCTCCGTGCGGCCCGCCTGGCCCCGTGGATCACGCTGGATCGCAGTACTTCCGTACCGCGAAAGGCAGTTGCCGCGCCATGCGCCCCACCGCACAGACTCCCCGGCCCGCCGACTCCCTCCCCGGGGTCCCCGTCGCCGACATCACCGCCACCGGACCCGGCGGTGCGCCGATCCAGCAGGCCATGGACCTGATGCGCGAGCACGGGCCCGTGTTCGTGCGACGGCTGTACGGGCGGGACACCCTGTTCGTGGGCGACCTGGACCTCGTGGCCGAGCTCGCGGACGAGCAGCGGTTCGCCAAGCACATCGGGCCCGGTCTGGAGAACGTCCGCGAGTTCGCCGCCGACGGCCTGTTCACCGCCTACAACGACGAGCCCAACTGGGCCAAGGCGCACGACATCCTCATGCCCGCCTTCGCGCTGGGCTCCATGCGCACCTACCACCCCGTGATGCTGAAGGTGGCCCGCCGCCTCATCGCGTCCTGGGACCGCGACGCCCGGGCCGGCCGGCCCGTCGACGTGCCGGGCGACATGACCCGCATGACGCTCGACACCATCGGACTCTCCGGGTTCGGCTACGACTTCGGCTCCTTCGAACGCGCCGAGCCGCACCCGTTCGTCGAGTCGATGGTCCGCTGCCTGGAGTGGAGCATGACCCGCCTCGCCCGCGTCCCGGGCAAGGACTACTCGGCGGCGGACGCGGCCTTCCGGGAGGACTCCGCCTATCTCGCCCAGGTCGTCGACGAGGTCATCGCCGCCCGCACCGGCACCGACCAGAGCCAGGCCGACGACCTGCTCGGCCTGATGCTCACCGCCGAGCACCCGGACGACGGCAGCACGCTCGACACCGCCAACATCCGCAACCAGGTCATCACCTTCCTGATCGCCGGTCACGAGACCACCTCCGGCGCGATGTCCTTCGCGCTGTACTACCTCGCCAAGCACCCCACCGCGCTCCAGCTGGTGCAGCGCGAGGTCGACGAGCTGTGGGGCGACGCGGCGGACGTGGAGCCGACGTACGACGAGATCGGCCGCCTGACCTACACCCGCCAGGTCCTCAACGAGGCGCTCCGGCTGTGGCCCACCGCCGCCGTGTTCTCCCGGGAGGCCCGCGAGGACACGCTGCTCGGCGGCCGCATCCCGCTGCGCGCCGGGCAGGCCGCCCTGGTGCTCACGCCGATGCTGCACCGGCAGCCCGTGTGGGGCGACAACCCCGAGCTGTTCGACCCGTCCCGCTTCACGGCCGAGGCGGAGGCGCAGCGCCCGGTGCACGCCTTCAAGCCGTTCGGCACCGGTGAGCGCGCCTGCATCGGACGGCAGTTCGCGCTGCACGAGGCGACCATGCTGCTGGCCATGCTGGTCCACCGCTACCGGCTGCGCGACCACGCCGACTACCGGCTCGACGTCAAGGAGACCCTCACCCTCAAGCCCGAGGGCTTCACCCTCGCCCTCACGCCGCGCACGTCCGCCGACCGCGTCCACACGCCGCTGCCCGGCGCCGCCCCGGTCCAGGACTCCCTGGCGGCCGAGCCGCAGGGCCTGCCCGCCCGGGTCCGCCCCGGCACCGCCGCGCTGTTCCTGCACGGCAGCAACTACGGCACCTGCCGCGACTTCGCGGCCCAGCTCGCCGACGAGGCCGCCGCCGTCGGCTGCGAGACCGAGGTGGCGGCCCTGGACGCCTACGCCGGCCGCCTGCCCACCGACCGGCCCGTCGTCATCACCGCCGCCTCCTACAACGGCCGCCCCACCGACGACGCCACCGCCTTCGCCGCCCGGCTGGAGGAGACCCACGACCTGTCCGGCGTGACGTACGCCGTCCTCGGCGTCGGCGACCGCAACTGGGCCGCCACCTACCAGCACGTCCCCACCCGGATCGACGAGCGGCTCGCCGAGTCCGGCGCCACCCGCCTGCTCGACCGCGCGGCCGCCGACGCCTCCGGCGACCTCACCGGCACCGTCCGGGAGTTCACGGCGGCCCTGCGCACCGCCCTGCTGGAGCAGTACGGCGACCCGGACGCCACCGCCCCGGAGACCGGCGAACACACCACCGGCTACGAGGTCCGCACCCTGACCGGTGGCCCGCTGGACGCCCTCGCGGAGCGGCACGAGCTCGTCCCCATGCGGGTCACCGAGGCCCTCGACCTCACCGCACCCGGCTACGCGCGCCGCAAGCGGTTCGTCCGCGTCGCACTGCCCGAGGGCGTCACCTACCGCACGGCCGACCACCTCACGGTGCTGCCCGCCAACGACCCCGGCCTCGTCACCCGCGCCGCCACCGCGCTCGGCGTCGACCTCGACGAGATCCTGGACATCCGCGCCACCCGCCCGCGCCGCGACGGCATCGCCGTCGACCGGCCCGTGACGGTACGGCAGCTCCTCACCCACCACGTGGAGTTGCAGGAGCGCCCGAGCGCCGGGCAGCTGGCCGCCCTCGCCGCCGCCAACCCGTGCCCGCCGGAGCGCACGGCCCTGGCCGCCCTCACCGACGACCCGCGCACCCTCGTGGAGATCGTCGAGGACCACCCGGCCCTGCGCGGTGCCCTCGACTGGCCGCGGCTCCTCGACCTGCTGACCCCACTGCGCCCCCGCCACTACTCCATCTCGTCCTCGCCCGCCGTCGACCCCGGCCACGCGGACCTGATGGTCTCGCTGCTGGAGGCACCCGCCCGCTCCGGCAGGGGCGTCTACCGGGGCACCGGATCCGGCCACCTCAACACCGTCGAGCCCGGCGACATCGTGTACGCGCGCGTGCAGCCCTGCCGGGAGGCCTTCCGCATCGACGCCGCCGACGCGTCCGCACCGGTCGTCATGATCGCGGCGGGCACCGGCCTCGCCCCGTTCCGCGGCGCGATCGCCGACCGCACGGCAGCCCGCGCGGCAGGCGCCGATCTGGCCCCGGCCCTCTGCTACTTCGGCTGCGACGCGCCCGACGCCGACTACCTGCACGCCGACGAACTGCGCGCCGCCGAGACCGCCGGCGCCGTCTCCCTGCGCCCCGCCTTCAGCGAGGCGCCCGAGGGCGAGGTGCGGTTCGTGCAGCACCGCATCGCCGCCGAGGCCGAGGAGGTGTGGGCGCTGCTGGACGCCGGAGCGCGGGTGTACGTCTGCGGCGACGGTTCCCGGATGGCCCCCGGGGTGCGGGAGGCGTTCCGTACCCTGTACCGGAAGCACACGCCGGGCACCGACGAGACGGCCGCCGGGCAGTGGCTCGACCAACTGGTCGCGGACGGACGTTACGTCGAGGACGTGTACGCCGCCGGCTGACCGCAGGGGAGGGGTGGGCGCACGGTGGTGGACTCCTGGGAACGGGCCCGGCACGTCCTGCGGGAGGCGGGCCTGGACCCCGGCCGCCTCGCCCACCTCCGCCCGCTGACCGGCGGCACGTACAACACCGTCGAGGAACTCCGGCTCACCGACGGCAACCGCTACGTGCTGAAGGTCCCGCCCCCGGCGACCACCCCCGGCCTGCGGCACGAACGCCGCCTGCTCGTCTCGGAGGCCGAGTTCTACCGCTCGGCCGCAGGCGTCGAGGTGCCCGCACCCCGGCTGGTGACCCTGCGTGACGACTTTCTGCTGATGACGGCCTGCCCGGGCGAGGCCTGGGACGACACGCTCACCGACGCCGAACACCTCACGCTACGTACCGAGCTGGGGCGCGAGGCGGCCCGTCTGCACCGTGTGACGGGCCCCGGCTTCGGCTACCCCTCCGGCGCCCTCGGCCCGCTCGCCGCCGGCTGGCGGACCGCGTTCACGACGATGTTCGACGCCGTCCTCGACGACGCCCGGCGCTACGGCGCCCGGCTGCCCCGCCCGGTCGACGCGGTGGCCCGTACCGCCTCCTCGGCGTACGGCGCCCTCGAAGAGGTCACCGTCCCGCGCCTCGTGCACTTCGACCTGTGGCGGGGCAACATCCTCGTCGACCGCTCGGCCGGCGGCCCCCGCGTCGGTGGCCTCATCGACGGGGAGCGCATGTTCTGGGGCGACCCCGTCGCCGAGTTCGTCTCCCTGGCGCTGCTGGGCGACATCCGCGAGGACGAGGCGTTTCTCGCGGGCTACCGGGAGGCCGGCGGCCGGGTCGGCTTCGACGCCCCGGTCCGCCTCCGGTACGCCCTGTACCGCGCCTACCTGTACCTGATCATGCTCACCGAGACCGTCCCGCGTGAGGCCGGCGAGGAGCACCAGCGGTGGGTCCAGGAGAGGGTCGCCCCGGAACTGGTCGCAGCCCTGGACGAGATCGAGGACACCGCCGCCTCTTAGTCCACACCTGAGGTTTCGCAGGTCACGGCCGAGGTACTCGCGCGGCGCACGCACGAACCGAAAGGAGTGTGCCGTGACCGACCACCGCCTCGAAGGACCCGGCGAGAACGGCGACCCCGTCCCGCGGGACATGCCGGACCAGCAGGCCGACGTGGGCGAGGACCCGTGGGAGGTCGCCCCGCGCTTCACGGGCACCGGCACCGGCAAGGACGACGAGCGCGACGACGACGCGTCCGACGAGCCCGCCGAGGACGTCCCCGACACGGACGAGGCGGGGACGGGCCGGCAGGGCGCACCGCGCCAGGGAGGGGTGCACCCCGAGCACCCGGTGCCGGACGAGCCGGCCGACTGAGCGCCCAGCTCGTCGGCCCTTCGAACGCCGATGGCCGCGGCCGACTGTGGGGGTCGGCCGCGGCCATCGGCCGTCGGGCGGGTCGCCGCGCGGTCAGCCCACCTAGCCCACCTTGCGTCCGCGCATCGGTGCCGTCCGCTCGCCGCCGCCCTGCTGAAGGCCCTCCAGGAATTCCTCCAGCACCTCCGTCGCCGTGTGCTCGGGCCGCCACCCCAGTTCCGTACGCGCACGGGCGCAGTCCATCAGGGGCAGGCGCAGCACCGCGTCGAACAGGTGCGGGGAGGCGGGCAGCAGGTGCAGGCCCCAGGCGGCGGCGATCGCCGAACGGGCCGCGCCGCGCGGCACCCGCACCGGCCGCGCGCCGAGCATCTCGCCCAGCAGACGCGCGTCGACGGTCGCCTCGGCCGCGAGGTTGAAGGGGCCCCGGGCGTCGGAGCGCACGGCCAGCCGGTACGCGTTCGCCGCGTCGTCCGTGTGCAGCGCCTGCACCCGCAGCCCCGGGATGTCGGGCAGGAAGGGCAGCACCTCCGGGCGGGCCAGCGGTCCGGGCAGGAACCGGCCCCCGAAGATCCGGCGCTGCTCGCTCGCGGACTCCCGCTTGAAGAGGAAGGCCGGCCGCATCCGCACCACCCGTGTCTCGGGGTGGTCGCGCTCGAACGTGTCCAGCGCCCGCTCCAGGTAGGCCTTCTCCCGGCAGTACGCGGCGTCCGGCCAGCCGTGCGTGGGCCACGATTCGTCCACCGTCCGGTCCTTGGGGCCCGGGGAGTAGGCGCCGACCGACGAGGCGTGCACCAGCGCCGGCACCCCCGCCGTCGCCACGGCTTCGAACACCCGCATGCTGCCGAGCACATTGGTGCGCCAGGTCGCCGCCGGGTCGTGCGTCGGCTGGAACGCCCAGGCCAGGTGGACCACCGCGGCGGCGCCCGTGAACCGCTCCACGAGGTCGGACTGTTCGGAGGCCAGGTCGACCGCCGCCCAGTCCGTCTTCGGCGGCGACCAGTCGGGGATCCGACGGGCCAGGCCCAGCACGGACGTGACCTCGGGATCCTCCGCGAGGAGGCGCACCACGCTCGTTCCCACGTTGCCGGTGGCGCCTGTGACGACGATCCTCTTGCCCGTTCCACTGCTCACCTTGCGCTCCTCTCGGCCGCACGCGTCCTCGGGAGCTGACCGAGTACCCGGATGGGCGCGAGGAAGCCCCGGCCGGACACGCTGCCCTTTCCGTCACTGATCCCCGGGGTCCGGAACGGTCTCGGCCCACAGGTTCTCGGCCTGGAGCAGCAGGGTGCCGAGCACCGCCGTGTGCGCGGCTCCCTGCCCGGCCTGCTCCCGCAGGCCCTCCCGCAGCTGCTGGCGCAGCTCCGCCATCTTCCTGTCCATCTCGCCGTGCCGGCGGGGGTCCACATCGCCGTCCAGCAGCCGGTCGGCCTCCATCCGGCAGGCGTCCCCGATCAGGTCCAGCAGGTCCGCGTACGAGCGAAGGGCCGGGTCCTCGGGCGGGGCGGACGTCCGGTTGTCGTCCACGGCCACCGCGAGGGCCCGGGTCAGAGCGGTGACGTGCCCGGTGACGCGGCTCAGGCGTTCGTCCTCGTCCGGGGGCGGCAGCGGCACGTGCGACACGCGGTGCAGGGCGCGCAGCGGGCCGTGGGTCAGGCGCAGGCTCTCCTGGCTCCAGCGGCGCGCCGAGCGCAGCGCGTCCAGACGGTGGTCCAGCTGCACGGAGGCGTTGAGCCAGCCGGCGGCGGTCTGCGCGTCCCACTCGCCCTCGCGCAGGTCACCGGCGACGGACCGCAGGACGTCTCCCGAGTCCCGGGCGAGGGCCGCCAGGTTCTCCCGGACGTTCCGCAGATGGATCGGCGGCAGGACGAACGCGTTCACGGCGACGCCGATGACGGCGCCGATCGCCGCCTGCCCCACGCGGTGCCCGACGCTGGACGTGCTCACCGAGCCCGCGGTGAGGGTGAACAGCGCCGTGGTCGCCGCGTAGATGCCCTGGTCGCCGAAGCGTGGCCAGTTCGCGAGCAGCATCAGCACCGGGACGGACAGGGCCAGGGCGCCCGTCGTGTTGCCGGTGACGGCCTGCGCCGCCGAGGCCAGTACGGTGCCGATGCAGATGGCCCCGAACTGCCGCGCGCCCTGCAGGAGCGAGCTATAGACGGTGGCCTGCACCAGCACCAGCGCCACCCACGGTGCCATCAGCGCCAGCGGGTCTCCCATCCACACGCCGCCCACCAGCCAGGCGAGCACCGCGGCGGCCGCGGCCTTCAGCGACTGGACCACCAGGTCCCGCTCCCGCCCGGGCCGCTGCCAGACGCACCGGGCGGCCTGCGCGGCGGCGCGGCCCTCGCGCCGCACGGCGTCCACCGGCCGCACGGCGCGGACTGCCCGCCCGAACTCACCCATGCGTGCGCGCCACCCGCCCGCGGATCGGCTGTCCGCCCCCTCCTGGGGCCGCGTCCCACGGCCCGTCCGCCCAGCCGGGCGAGTGTCGTCCGCCACCGTGCCTCCGTCCGTTCGTCGGCGGAGTGCACCAGCCGTCCGCCCAACCACACTCCTCACGCGCGTCAGGCGCGTCCTGCGCTGCGAGTATCCGCGGGACCGGAGGTTTCACCCGGGCTCATGCCAGCGGGCTGTCGCGGAGGGACGACAGGAGGTGCGCGGGGCCGTCGTAGATCGCGTCCGCGCCGGACTTCTCCAGGTCACCGCGCGGAATGCCGCCGCACAGGACGCCCACACAACGGACCCCGGCCCGGCTGCCGGCCCGCATGTCCCACACGGTGTCGCCGACGAAGACCGCCCGCTCCGCAGGCACCCCGGCCAGCTCCAGGGCGTGCTGGACCGGCTCGGGCGAGGGCTTGCCGGCGTCGACGTCGTCGGCGCTCGCCGTGGCGGTGATGGCGTCGTCCGCGTCGATCGCCCGGCGCAGCGCGCCGAGCTCCGCGCCGCCCGCCGAGGTGGCCAGCACCACCGCCCAGCCGTCCCGGTGCAGGCGGCGCAGCAGCGCCCCGGCCTCCGGCAGCGCGGGCAACCGGTCGAAGTACTGCCCGTACAGCGCCTTGTGCCCGGCGCTGATATCGGCGTCCTGGTCCGGGTCGCGGTCGTCGCCCAGCACATGGGCGACGAGGTCGGTGGAGGGCAGCCCCACGGCCCGGTGCACGGCGTGCATGGGCACCTGGTGGCCCGCCTGCCGGAACGCCTCCCACCAGGCCACGACGTGCAGATGGTTGGTGTCGACCAGCGTGCCGTCGACGTCGAACACGGCGGCCCGTTCCGCTTCTGCCATGCGTGTGATCCCTTTCTCTCCGGCCGGCCCGGGTACCACGTCAGCCGCCGCCCACGCCGGACGGCACCTGCCTCTCGTGGGTCCAGGCCAGCAGGTCCTCCCGGGCCCACGTCGTCACCACCCGCTCGGGCGGCACCCCGCACTCCTCCGCCCGCGCGCAGCCGTTGATCTGCCAGTCCAGCTGCCCCGGCGCGTGCGCGTCGGTGTCGACGGAGAACAGCACACCCGCGTCCACGGCCCGGCGCAGCAGCCGCCGCGGCGGGTCGAGCCGCTCCGGCCGGCTGTTGATCTCCAGGGCCGTGCCCGTCTCGGCGCAGGCCGCGAACACCTCGTCCGCGTCGAACTCCGACTCCGGCCGCCCCCGCCCGGTCAGCAGCCGCCCCGTGCAGTGACCGAGCACGTCCGAGTGCGGATCCCGCACGGCGGCGACCATCCGCCGCGTCATCGACCGGGCGTCCATGCGCAGCTTGGAATGCACCGACACCACCACGACGTCGAGCCGCTCCAGCAGCTCCGGCTCCTGGTCGAGCGAGCCGTCCTCGAGGATGTCGCATTCGATGCCGGTCAAAAGCCGGAACGGGGCCCAGGTCGCGTTCAGCTCCGCCACCACGTCCAGCTGCTCCCGCAGCCGCTCGGCCGACAGCCCGCGCGCCACCGTCAGACGTGGCGAATGGTCGGTCAGCGCCGCCCACTCGTGGCCCAGTTCCGCGGCGGCACGGCCCATCTCCTCGATCGGGCTGCCGCCGTCCGACCAGTCGGAGTGCAGATGACAGTCCCCGCGCAGCAGTTCCCGCAGCCGTTCGCCGCCCCGCACGACCGCCTGCCGCTCCTGCGCCTCGCCCTCCAGCTTCCGCAGATAGCCGGGTACCTCACCGGCCAGCGCCTCCCGCACGACCTGCGCGGTCTTCGGACCGACCCCCTTGAGCGACTCCAGCGACCCGGCCTCCGCCCGCTGCCGCACCTCGTCCTCGCCCAGCTCCCTCAGCACCCGGGACGCCGTGCGGAAGGCGCGCACGCGGTACGTCGGCGCCAGGGACCGCTCCAGCAGGAAGGCGATCCGGTCCAGTGCCTCGACGGGGTCCATCGCCACCTCCACCTCAAGAGTTCCCCAGCCGTGGGCGGGCCGCACGGCGGGCGGCCGGTTTGCCCGGTACACCCCCGGGTACTGCGATGCCTCGTCCCGACCGCGTCGACACCCCCGACACCCCGTCCGCTCCGCCGAGGAGGCCCGTCATGTCCGCCGCCACCGAGCCCCGCAGCAGGGTCGCCGTGATCACCGGCGCCGACTCCGGCATCGGCCGGGCCACCGCCGTACGCCTGGCCCGGGCGGGCATGGACGTCGGCATCACCTGGCACAGCGACCGGAAGGGGGCGGAGGAGACGGCCGAGGAGGTCCGGGGGCACGGGCAGCGGGCCGAGGTCGCCCGGATGGACCTCACCCGGCTGCCCGACGCCGCCGACACCGTCGACGCGCTGTGCGAGCGCCTCGGCCGTCTCGACGTGCTGGTGAACAACGCGGGCACCGGCACCATGACGCCGTTCCTCGACCTGGAGCTGTCCGATGTGCGGGACGTCCTGGACGTGGACCTCGTGGGGCCGTTCCTGTGCGGGCAGAAGGCGGCCCGGCAGATGATCCGGCAGGGCGACGGCGGCCGGATCGTCAACGTGACGTCCGTCCACGAGCACCAGCCGCGGGTGGGCGCCGCGCCGTACTGCGCCGCCAAGGGCGGCCTCGGTCTGCTCACCCAGGTCATGGCGCTCGAACTCGCCGAGTACCGCATCACCGTCAACGCCGTCGCACCGGGCGAGATCTCCACGCCCATGACCGGCCAGGACGACACCGACCCGCGCACCGAGAGCCGCCCCGGCGTCCCCCTCGGACGGCCCGGCGACGCCCGCGAGGTCGCCGCGGTCATCGCCTTCCTCGCCGGCCCGGACGCCTCCTACGTCACCGGCGCCTCCTGGAGCGTCGACGGCGGCATGCTCCGCATGGGCCCGCAGGCCGGTTCACACCTCACCGACGACGCCTGGCGCCGCCCCTGAACGCCCCGGCCGGCCCGGCGACGCGAGGGCCGCGCTCCCGCCGGTCGCGCTCTACGCTCGATGCATGACCGAAATCGCCAGCCCGCACATCTTCAGTCCGCGGATCATGGTGCTCGGAGTCCAGCCGGGCCCACCACCGTTCCGGATCGTGGAAATCGACGGTCAGGTGGTCGGGGAGGCCCGGGCCGTGATCGACGTCCTGACGGCCGCCGCCGCGTTCGGCATCAGGGTCCACGACCTGGACGATCCGGAGGTGGTGCGCTGGGTGGGCGGAGACAAGTTCACCTGGACCAGGCACTAGGACCTGCGGGTGGACGGCTTCTTCGCCGCCCGGCCGTCGCGGGGCTTGCGCGCGTGCACCGCCCGGCTCAGACGGCGGCCCAGCAGCAGGTAACCGACGAGGGCACCGCTGGTGTTGAGGATGACGTCGTCGACGTCGAAGGCCCGGCCGGTGACCAGCGCGCCCTGGGCGAACTCCACCAGCAGCATCACCACGGCGGTCAGCAGCAGCACTCGCAGGAAGCCGCGGGTGCGCGGCGCCACGACGGGCACCAGGACGCCGAAGGGGACACCCAGCAGGATGTTGCCGCCGATCTGGCGTACGGCGTCCCGCAACCCCGGCTGGTCGAGATAGGCCTTCAGGGAGCGGCCCGGATGCAGATTGGTGTGGGTCAGCGCCTCCGACGCGGGCGAGGGCTGGAGGGTCAGCCGCGCCAGCACCACGGCGAAGGCGACCATGAACACGAAGGCGCACAGCATCGCCAGCAGCCGGATCGGCAACGGCAGTGGACGCCGCTCACTCCCGGATCCGGTGGTACGGAGACGTGAGGCTGCTTCGGCCATTCGGTCCTCCACTCTTCAACTTCCCTGCGTGACTGGGCGGTTACCCGCGGATGTGGCGACGATGCCGCCCGGTCCGGGGCGACCCCGCCGTCGCGGGGCGTTCCCAGCCACTGTTTCCCCGTGTCCCGCCGGGGCACTCCAGGCTCGTGGCCGCCGCGCGCCGCCACGTCCCGCAGCCGGGGCGGTGCTTGGATGACCGCCACAACCACCAGCGTCCGTGGAGGTGTCGTGTGAACCGGCGTACGGCGCTCCTCGCCCTGGCCGAAGTACCGCTCTGGTGGGCCGCGCTCGGCGCGCTGTGGCTGGCGTTCGTCAGCACCGTCGACCCGCTGGAACTCGCCGTCGGCGCGGCCGCGGCCCTCGCCGGGGCGCTCGCGGCACGGGCCGCGCGGCGGGCGGTGGCCGGCCGGTGAACGGCTGGGTCCTCGCCGCGACGCTGACGCTCGGCACAGGCCTGGCCGCGGCCCTGTGGGGTGTCGCCACCGGGCCGCTGCGCCGCCGGGTCGTCGCGCAGAACCTGTCCACCGCGGTGGCCTGCCCGGGTCTGCTGCTCCTCGCCCAGGGCTACGACCGCCCCTCGTACGTCGATCTGGCCCTGGTGCTCGCACTGCTCGGCCCGGTCGGCACGCTCGTCTTCGCGCGGCTGCTCGGCGACGAACTGGCCGAGAACCCGCCCCGCGCCCGGATCGCCACCTGGGCGGCGGCAGGCGTCGGGGCAGCGGTCGTGGTGGCATTGTGCGCGGTCACCGGCCCGGGCCGGGCGATGGCGAAACTGCTGGTGACGGGCGCCCTGCTGATCGGCGGGAACCTCCTCGCCTCGCGGGCACTGGCCGGTCCGGCGGGAGCAGGAAAGGGGAGTGGGGCGCCGTGGACCACCTCCTGATCGCCGTCGCCCTCGTCCTGGTCGCCGCCGGTGCGACCGTGGCCGTGGCCACCCGCGACCCCGCCCGCCAGAGTCTGGTCCTGGCCGTCCTCGGGGTACTGCTGGCCGTGCTGTTCACCGTGCTCCAGGCTCCCGACGTGGCCCTGTCGCAACTCGCGGTGGGCTCCGCGCTGACGCCGCTGTTGCTGCTGCTGACGGTCCGCAAGGTGAGGCGGCGCGGACAGCGCGAGGGGGACGACGAGTGAGCCCGCGCACGAGACTGTGGCTGGTGGCCGTGGGCGGAGCGGGTCTCGCCGCGCTGCTGGTCGCGGCCTGTCTCGGCCTGCCGGCCTTCGGCGGTGACAGCCACCCCTACGGCGACCGCGCCGTCGAGGCGTCCCTGGCCCACCGCACCGCCAACACCATCGCCTCCGTCAACTTCGACCAGCGGGCCTTCGACACCCTCGGCGAACTGACCATCCTGTTCGCGGCCGTGCTCGGCTGCGTCGTCCTGCTGCGGCAGACCCGCGACGAACACCGGGCCCGGCCCCGGCCCGCCGAGGTCGCCCCGCCCGTGCGCCGCTACGCCCTGCTCGTGCTGCCCGTCGCCCTGCTCACCGGCCTGTACGTCGTCGCGCACGGGCAACTCAGCCCCGGCGGCGGCTTCCAGGGCGGCGTGGTCGCCGCGACCGCCCTGCACCTGCTGTACCTGGGCGCCGACTACCGTGCCCTGGAACGCGTCCGGCCGGTCGGCCTGTACGAGGCGGGCGACGCGGTCGCCGTCAGCGCCTACCTCGTCACCGGCGTCGCCGCGCTGCTCGGCGGCGCCGCCTTCCTGGCCAACACACTGCTGCCGCACGGCACGTTCAACACGCTGTCCTCCGGCGGCACCGTGCCGCTGCTCAACGCGGCCGTCGGCATGGAGGTCGCCTGCGCCGTCGTCGTGCTGCTCGCCCGGTTCCTGGACCAGGCCGTCGAGATCGAGGAGGAGAGCGGGACGTGAGGCCGCTGTGATGGACGTGTTCGCCTACCTGGTCGCCGCGTGGATCTTCCTGACCGGCTGCTACGGCCTGGCCACCAGCCGGAATCTCATCCACGCCGTCGGCTGTCTGTCGGTGTGCCAGTCCGCCACCTACGTGCTGCTGCTCGCCGTCGGCTACCGGGACGGCGCCACCGCGCCCGTCTTCTCCGACCTGGAACCCGGCGCGCGGCCGGTCGTCGACCCGGTCGTCCAGGCGCTGGCCCTGACCGACGTCGTCGTCGGCGCCACCGTCACCGCCCTGCTCCTCGCCCTCGTCGTGCAGGTCTCCAAGCGGCACGGCACGGTCGACCCCGACGAGCTCTCCGAGCTGCGCGGCTGATGCACCACCTGCTGCCGCTCCTCGTCGCCGTCCCGCTGCTCGGGGCCGCCGTGCTGGCCGCCGGGGGCGGCAGGGTGCCCCGGAACGTCGCCGAGTCCGTCGGCTGCCTGGTCTCGGCGGGCTCTGCCGCGCTCGCGGTCGTCCTGCTGCTCGACTCCACGCCGCCCCTGGTGGAGTGGGTGGGCGGCTGGGTGCCCGTGCACGGCGAGAGCGTCGGGATCGTCCTGGTCGGGGACGGGCCGGGGCTCGGCATGGCCGCGCTCGTCTGCACGCTCACTCTGGCCGCCCTGGTGTACTCCTGGCGCTACTTCGACGAACCGCCCCGCGGGCACGCCGGATCGTTCCCCGCACTGCTGCTGCTCTTCCAGGGCGGCATGTGCGGTTTCGCCATGGCGGGCGACCTGTTCAACGCGTTCGTGTGGTTCGAGCTGATGAGCGTCGTCGCCTACGCGCTGACCGGCCACCGGGTCGAGGAGGCCAGGGCCGTGCAGGGTGCGCTGACCTTCGGCGTCGTCAACTCGCTGGGCGCGTACGCGATGCTGATGGGTATCGGACTGCTGTACGCCCGTACCGGCGAGCTCGGCATGACCCGGATCGGAGAGGGGCTGGACGCGCACGGCCCGCCCGACGCGCTGGTCCTGGCCGGATTCGTCCTGGTCGTGACGGCCCTGCTGGTCAAGGGCGCGGCCGTACCGTTCCACTTCTGGCTGCCGGACGCGCACGCCGTCGCCCCCACCCCGGTCTGCATGCTGCTGTCGGGCGTCATGGTGGAACTCGGCGCCTTCGGCGTGTGGCGGGTGTACGACACCGTCTTCTCCGGCCCCGGTGGGCTGCCCGCCCCCGACGCGGAGCGCGCCCTGGTGGCGCTCGGCGCCCTGACGGCGGTGGTCGGCGCGGTCATGTGCTGGTACCAGCGGCACATCAAAAGGCTGCTGGCGTACTCGACCGTCGCCCACATGGGGCTGTTCCTCGTCGGCATCGGCACCCTCACACCGGAGGCGGACGACGGGGTCGCCCTGTACCTCCTGGGGCACGCCGGGGTGAAGGCGGCGCTGTTCGCCTGCACGGGCATCCTCCTCGACCGGTACGGCTCCGTCGACGAACACGCGCTGCACGGCCGGGGCCGGACGCTGCGCGCGGTCGCCGTCCTGTTCGTCGTCGGCGGTCTCGGTCTCGCCGGGCTGCCGCCCTTCGGCACGGCGCTCGGCAAGTCGGTCACGGAGGAGGCCGCGGGCGGCCCCCTCACCGTGCTGTTCGTGGTGGCGAGCGCGGTGACCGCCGGGGCGGTACTGCGGGTCGCCGCCCGGGTGTTCCTCGGCCTCGGCCCCCGGCCTCGGGAGGGGGACGAGTACGAGACGACGGGCGCGGGGGAGCGGCCGGAGACCCGGCACCGGCTGAGCCGGGTCCCGGACACCATGACGGCGGTCCCGGCCGTGCTGCTCGCCGGGTCCCTCGCCGTCGGCGTGGTCCCCGGCTTCGCCGGCGCGGTGGGCCGTGCCGTGCAGGGGGCCGGGACCGGTGGCCTGGTGCACGTCTCGGTGCACTGGACCCCGCTCGGTGTGCTGCTCGGTCTCGTCTCGACCGCGCTGGCGCTCGCCCTCGCGGCCGTGGCCGTCACCCGGCCGCGGCTGATCGCCGCGCCGGGCCGGGCGCTGCCGCTGCGGCGCCTGCAGTCCGGGCACGTCGGGGACTACGTCGCGTGGTTCCTGGTGGGCACCACGCTGCTGGGCGCACTCGCCCTGCCCGGGATCCTGGGAGGCTGATCAGCTCCCGTACGAGACCCGCACCTCCTTGAAGCCCAGCGACCGCAGCAGGCCTTCGAGCATGCCGGTGGTGTTGGACTCGGCGCGTGCGGTGAGCTCGCTCTCCTTCGCCGCGTCGCCGATGTGCCGTACGGCGAGTTTCTGCACGGCCTGTTCGCTGTTGGGGTTGTCCGAGAAGAGGTCGCCGAGCCGGTCGAAGAGGCCGCGCTGCTTGGAGACGGCGTAGGAGCGGTCGGGGTCGAGGGCCGGCTTGCCCAGTTGCGCGTGGGGCAGCCGGAGCGTGGCGGACGTGCGGTCGCCGTTGACACGCACGTCGTTCTCACCGACCTTGCCCAGGTCGACGTAGGAGTCGACGGTGCCCGCACCGACGTACAGGGTGCGGGTGCCGCGGATCGCGTCGGGCAGGAATTTGGCGTCCTTCTCCAGGTCCACGACGACCTGGAAGTTGCCGGAGGCGGCGTCGTAACGGCTGATGTCCTGGATGGACTTCAGCAGGGCGGGTCCGGACCGGTCGTGGGTGTCGGTGCCGAACAGGTCCTTCAGGCCCGGGATCACGCTCAGCCGGATCCCGGCGAAGAACACGACGAGCACGAGCACGAGCGCGGCCGGCACCTTCGCCCAGCCGGGCATGCGCCTGGGAAGACGCTTGACGGGAGTCGTCATGCGACGGCCCTCCTTCCTACTGACCGGATGCCCGCCAGATGCCGTGCCAGACCGGCTCGTTGAGAACGGGACGACGCGGGCGGAAGCACGGAAGGCGCACGCGGACACGGCAGGACCGCCGGCCCGGCCGGGCGTCACAGTGAGCCGGAGGTCGCCTCCGGCTGTTCCAGCGCCGCGTCCAGCGTCGGCTGCGGGGGCAGCAGCCGGGACAGGCCGGTGATCCGCAGGACGCGCAGCGTCAGCGGGTGGGCGCAGACGAGCAGCAGCTGCCCGTCGTGGTCGAGCACCCGGCTCCTGGCCCGGTACAGCAGCCGCAGGCCCGAGCAGTCGAAGAACTCGATCCGGCTGAGGTCGATCACGACCCGGGCGGCGGGGCGGTCGGTCTCCCGGTCCAGGTGCGGGGCGATCTCCGAGGCCGCGGCGAGATCGATCTCGCCGCGGAACTCCAGCACCGTGTGCCCCCGTTCCTGGCGGACGCGCAGATGCCGGGTGAGCGGTGCAGGTTCCTGCCGCACGACGAGATCGCCTCCAGCCTGCTCCGTGCGTGGGGGAGGGGCCGCGGTCCTCAAAACCGTTCCCTGCCCCGCAAGTTACCCTCCAACGGATGAATTTCAGCATGTTCGATTGACATATGTCTTTGAATTGCGGCCGAGTTGGCCGAGGTTCGCGCCGGGAAGTGCGCCGGGGTGTGCGCGGGAGCGGGTGCGGGCGTGCTGCTGGGCCTGTGCCCCGGGTTACGAGAGGGCGTGCCAGGCCTTGGTGAGGGCCTGCCGGAACTGCTCCGTCTGGTGTGCCGTGAGGTCACGCACCATCCGCTCCTCCAGTTCCCGGACGGGCCCGGCGTGCCGGGCCAGCAGCTCCCGGCCGTCGTCGGTGAGCAGGATCAGCAGCTCGCGGCGGTTGCGGGGATTGCGCTCCCGGCGCACCAGGCCGCGGCCCTCCAGGGAGCGGACGAGGTCCGCGATGGACTGGGCGGTGACGAAGGAATCGCGCGCCAGCTGGGCCGCCGAGAGTCCGTCGTGCCGCTCCAGGACGGTCAGCGCGGTGTACTGAAGCGCGGTGATCCCCGAGGGCCGGACCAGCTCGTCCAGGTGGGAGCGCACGACGAGCTCCACCTGCTTGACCATGTAGAGCAGCGAAGGGGGCGCCTTGATCACCTGTGTGTCGAGCATGGAAGCAGGCTAGAGCATTGACAGGAAACCTGTCTGTACCGAGACTGCGAACCAACAGGAATCCTGTTTGTTGAAATCTTGGCGACGATGCTGAGGAGCGGCGATGACCACCTTCGAGAGGGAACCCGGGCAACTGTTCGTCGGGGGACAGTGGCGCGAGGCCGCCGACGGGGCGCGCACCGAGGTGGTCGACCCGTCCCGGGGCACGGTCGTCACCACCGTCGCCGAGGCCGGACCGGCCGACGTCGACGCGGCCGTACGCGCCGCCCGCGAGGCCTTCGACGACGGCGCCTGGTCCGGTCTGAGCGGTCGCGAGCGCGGCCGGGTGCTGCACCGCGTCGCCCGGTTGATCCGCGAGAACGCCGACGACCTCGCCGCCCTGGAGAGCCTCGACGTCGGCAAGCCGATCACGCTGTGCGGCGCGGTCGACGTCACCAACGCGGCCAACGACTACGAGTACTTCGCGAACCTCGCCCAGAGCCAGGACGGCGCACTGCGCGACACACCCCTCAACGCCCTCGCCTACACCAAGCGCGAGCCCCTCGGCGTGGTCGCCGCGATCACCCCGTTCAACTTCCCGCTGATCCTCGCCGGCTCCAAGCTCGGCCCCGCGCTCGCGGCCGGCAACACCGTCGTCCACAAGCCCGCCGACGAGACCCCGCTCAGCGCCCTGTACATGGCCGGACTGCTCCAGGAGGCCGGCGTGCCCGACGGCGTGGTCAACGTCGTGACGGGAAGCGGCCCGGTGGCCGGTGAGGCGCTGCTGCGCCACCGCGGTGTCGACAAGGTCGCCTTCACCGGCTCCACCGCGATCGGCCGGCACGTGGCGAGCGTCGCGGGCGAGGCTCTCAAGCCCGTCACCATGGAACTCGGCGGGAACGCGGCCCACATCGTCTTCGAGGACGCCGACCTGGAGAAGGCGGTCGGCGCGGTCATCAAGGGCTTCGTCTTCAACACCGGCCAGTTCTGCATGGGCGGCCCGCGCCTGCTGGTGGCCCGCTCGGTGTATCCGACGCTGCTCGGCATCCTCGCCGAGGCCGTGCCCGGCGTGCCCGTCGGCGACCCGCGCGACCCGGCCACCGTCATCGGCCCGATGGCGGCCGAGAAGCACCTGAAGAAGGTCGAGGAGTACGTCGCCCTGGCCCGCAAGGAGGGCGCCCGGATCGTCTGCGGCGGCGAGCGGCTCGACCTGGACGGCGGCTACTACTACAAACCCACCGTCATCGCCGACCTGTCGAACGACTCCCGGGTCGTCCAGGAGGAGATCTTCGGCCCGGTCCTCACCGTGCAGCCCTTCGACGACGAGGACGAGGCCGTCGCCCTCGCCAACTCCACGCCCTACGGCCTGGCCTCGGGTGTCCAGACCGGCAGCCTCGCCCGTGCGCACCGGGTCGCGGACCGCCTCCAGACCGGCATCGTCTGGGTCAACGACTGGGCGATGCTCGACCCCGCGGTGCCCTTCGGCGGCGTGAAGGACTCCGGCTACGGCCGGGAGTACGGGCCCGAGGCCCTCGCCGGTTACACCAAGGTCAAGTCCGTCGTCGTCTCGCTCGACTGAACCCCCGTCAAGGAGTTCCGCGATGCCCACCACCACCCGTGCCGCGGTCGTCGAGTCCGGCGGCGCGCCCTTCACCCTCTCCGACGTCGTCCTCGACGAACCCGGCCCGCACGAGGCGCTGGTCCGCATGGTCGCCACCGGCCTGTGCCACACCGACCTGGGCGTGGCGAGCGGCGGACTGCCCTTCCCGCTGCCCGGTGTCCTCGGCCACGAGGGCGCGGGCGTCGTCGAGGCCGTCGGCTCCGCCGTCACCGGCGTCGCGCCCGGCGATCACGTCCTGCTCTCCTTCACCTCCTGCGGCGACTGCCGCAACTGTCGCGGTGGACACCCCGCCTACTGCGCGACCTGGCTGCCGCTGAACCTGCTCGGCGGCAGCCGCGCCGACGGCTCGAACACCATCAGCAGGGACGGCGAGGCCCTGGGCGGCCACTTCTTCGGCCAGTCCTCCTTCGCCGAGCGGGCGCTGGCCGACGAGCGCAGCCTCGTCAAGGTCGACCCGGACGTACCGCTGGAGGCCGTCGCCCCGCTGGGCTGCGGGGTGCAGACCGGCGTGGGGGCCGTGTGGAACGTCCTGAAGCCGGACACGGGCAGCACGGTCGTCGTCCTGGGCGCGGGGGCGGTCGGCCTGTCGGCCGTGATGGCGGCGGCCCTCACGCCGGCCACCAGGATCGTCGCCGTCGACCGGGTCGCCGAACGCCTCGACCTGGCGGCGGAGCTGGGCGCCACGCACACCGTCGACACGAGCCGGGCGGACCTGGCCGAGGCCCTCACCGGCATCACGGGCGGCCGGGGCGCGGACGGGGTCGTGGAGAGCACGGGCAACGTCGGCGTTCTGCGCCAGGGCGTCGACGCGCTCGCCGCGCGCGGCACCCTGGTCGTCGTCGGCGCCCCGCCCTTCGGCACCGAGGTGGCCCTGGACGTCAACGGCCTCCTCGGCGGGAAGCGGATCGTCGGACTGACTCTCGGCGACAGCGAGACGCAGACCATGATCCCGGCCCTGGTCCGCCTGGTGCAGGAGGGCCGCCTGCCCCTGCACCGCCTGATCAGCACGTACCCCTTCGGGGACATCGACCGGGCGGTGCAGGACATGCGGTCGGGCAAGGCGATCAAGCCGGTGCTGACGTTCTGACACCAGGCTCTCGGCGTTGCCGCCGGGGACGGGTGGGCGCGCAGCCCGGCGGAGCGAGGTGCCGCTGCGCCCACCCTCCCCCAAGCTCTCGGCTTCGCTCGAGCAGGGGGGGACCCCCATCGCCCCAGCGGCACGACTGCCCGCAGCTAGGACGGCTCGCAGCCGCCGTGCCACGGAAGGGGACGTGTCGGGGGGTGTCCGCCCGCAGTGGGCGGCGCGTGTGACGCCAGTGAGCCGGTAGGTGACCTGGTCGCGCCGTTCCGAGGACGGACACCCCCCGACGCGGCCCCGACCCACCACCCCACGAGACGCGTCTCCGCGCACGGCTCAGTCGTTCAGCAGCACCAGCTTCCCCGTCGTCCGGCCGGTGTCGCCCGAGGCGTGAGCCTCCGCCGCGGCGTTCAGGGGGAAGGTCCCGGCGATCGTGGCACGCAGCTTCCCCGCCTCCGCGAGCGACGCGATCGCCTCCATGCCCGCACGATCGGCGTCGACCAGCATCCGGACCGCCCGCACACCCAGCCGCTCGGCCTCCTGGTAGAAGTCGTCCTTACCGACCGGCAGGATCGACACCACGACACCGCCCGGGCGCAGCACGCGCAGCGAGCGCAGCGCGTTGTCGCCGCCGATCGTGTCCAGCACGACGTCGACGTCCTTCACGGCCTCGGTGAAGTCCGTCTCGCGGTAGTCGATCGTCTCGTCCACGCCGATCCCGCGCAGGAACTCGTGCTTGCCCGCGCTCGCCGTGCCGATCACGTACGCGCCGCGCTCCTTGGCGATCTGCACCGCCACGTGCCCGACCCCGCCCGCCGCGGCGTGGATCAGCACCCGCTGCCCGGGACGGACGTCCGCGTGCTCGGTCAGCGCCTGCCACGCGGTCAGCGAGACCAGCGGCAGCGCGCCCGCCTGGGTGTGGTCGATCCCGGCCGGCTTGCGCGCCAGGGCTCGCGCCGGAGCGATGACGTACTCGGCGTGCGAGCCGTGCCCGAAGGGATACGGCAGCATGCCGAACACCTCGTCACCGGGCGCGAACGCCGCGACGCCGATGCCGACCGCCGCCACCACCCCGGAGACGTCCCAGCCCAGGACGAAGGGCGGTTCCCCGAGAAAGCCGCCGGTGGCGCGGTGCTTCCAGTCGGTCGGGTTGACCCCGGCGGCCCGCACCCGGACCAGTACCTCGTTCGGCCGCGGTTCCGGGCGCTCGATCTCCACTTCCTTCAGGACCTCGGGGCCGCCGAGGACGTCCTGGCTGATGGCTCGCATCGTCTGCTGTGTGCTCATGGTGTCCCAGCGTGCCCGTCCGGACACCGGCCGCCAATGGCAAGATTGCCAACCTTCGATAGAATCGTGCCATGCGACGTGAACGAGTGGTGGTCCTGGCCCTGGACGGTGTGTACCCCTTCGAGCTGGGCATCCCCAGCCGGATCCTCGGGGCCGCCGACGGCCGCTACGAGGTCCTGACGTGCTCCGTCGACGGCCTCCCGGTGCGCACGAACGCGGACTTCGGCGTCACCGTGGAGCACGGCCCCGAGGCCCTGGCCACGGCCGACACCGTGGTGATCGCGCCCGTCGCGCCCGCCCACCTCAGCGACGAGGTCCCCGGCGACGTCCTGGCCGCGCTCACGCACATCCGCCCCGGGACCCGCATCGTCTCCATCTGCACCGGCGCCTTCGTCCTCGCCGCCGCCGGACTCCTCGACGGGCGCCGGGCGACCACCCACTGGCAGGTCGCCGACCGCTTCCGTCGCATGTTCCCGCACGTCGACCTCGACCCGGACGTGCTGTTCGTCGACGACCACCCGTACCTCACCTCCGCCGGGGCCGCATCCGGCGTCGACGTATGCCTGCACCTCGTCCGCAAGGACCACGGCAGCCGGCTCGCCAACACCGTCGCCCGCCGCTGCGTGGTCCCGCCGTTCCGGGACGGCGGCCAGGCCCAGTACATCGAACAGCCCGTCCCCGAACAGGGCGCCGCGAGTACCGCGGCCACCCGCGCCTGGGCCCTGGAACGCCTCGGCGAACCGCTCACCCTGACCGACCTCGCCTCTCACGCCCGGATGAGCCGGCGTACCTTCGCCCGCCGCTTCAACGACGAGGTGGGTCTCAGCCCCGGCCGCTGGCTGATCCAGCAGCGGGTCGCCCGGGCCCGCCATCTGCTGGAGTCCAGCGACCTCACCGTCGACCAGATCGCCGGCCGGGTCGGCTTCGCGACCGGCGCCTCGCTGCGCCAGCACCTGACCGCGGCGATCGGGGTCTCCCCCCAGGCCTACCGCCGCACGTTCCAGACCGCCCGCTGACCTGCTGCCCGGCCAACTCCTCAGGCCAGCAAAGCCATTTGTCGATCTGTCACCGCCTGGCGGAGCGTGACGGAACCCTCACCTCCGGCAGGTGGCGAGGTTGATCCTCTTGGGTTCAAACCCGATAGGGTTCCGATCGGCGCTGCGAGTTGACGCGATCGCGTCCGGTCGGCTCGCGGTGCGTACTCATGAGTGCGGTCCACCCCCCCTGTTCGATCGTGTTGCTTCGAAGGATGCAGATGGAACTCGCCACTCCGCCACCGGCGGCGCGGGCCCCTGTCGCCTGGTACAGCTGGTGGTTGATGCCGCTGGGCTTGGGCGGCGGGACCGTTGCCGCCACGTTCATGAGCTCGGACCGGATATCCACGGCCGTCGCCGGTGTCGCGGCGACGGCGGCCGGCGCCGTGTGCGTACGCCTGTTGTTGCGTACCCGGGCCCAACTGCACCGGACGGAGGGCACCTTCCGTTCCACGCAGGCCGAGCACAACCAGCAGTGGCAGCAGCATGTGGCGGGCCTGGAAAGGAAGTTCTCCGCCGAGCGCGCCACCCTGGAGTCCCAGCTCGCCGAGCAGAACGCGGCCTACGAGCGACGCCTCGCCGACCAGAGCGCCTCGTACGAGACGCAGCTCGCCGACACGTCCCGCGCCTATGAGGAACGGCTGACCGAGCAGGCCACCTCCTACGAGGCCCAGCTCGCCGACCAGGCCGAGGTCTGGCAGGAGCAGCTGTCCCACCAGCTCGCCGCCGTCACCCGGCTCGCCGACGAGCAACTGCCCGACGCGATGGCCAAACTGCGCTCCGGCGAGGCCATCGACGACGTCCTGCCCACGGTCAACCAGTGCGCGAAGGTCAGTGCCGACCTCCAGGCCGAACTGCGCAAGCTGCTGCGCACGGCCCTGATCGGCCTCGAGGCGGAGTTCGACCGCTCGACCACCGCCGAGCAGGCCGTCATCAGCATCGGCAACCGCATCCACGTCCTGACCAGCAAGCTCCGCGGCCGTCTGCACGAGATGCAGGGCGAGCACGGCAGGCTGCCGGCCGTCGCCCGCGGTCTGATGGAGCTCGACCAGGAGCTCGGCCCCGCCGACTCCCTCGCGGCGAGCATCGGCGTGCTCGGCGGCTCGGACCGCCCGGGGCGCCAGTGGCAGGAGCCGCAGCGGCTGCTCAGCGTGGTGCGCGGCGGCATCGGCCGGATCAAGGACTTCCACCGCGTCCAGGTGCGCCACCTGCCCGAACTCGGCGTCGACGGCGGCCTCGTGGACCACCTCACGCTGATCTTCTCCCACCTCCTGGACAACGCGGCCCGCTACTCGCCGCCCACCGAACCGGTGCTCATCTCCGGCAAGGAGGTTCCCAACGGCGTCGGCATCGAGATCCAGGACTCCGGCAAGGGCCTGAGCGAGGAGAAGAAGCGCGAGGCCGAACACGCCCTCGCGGGCACCGCGCCCGGCGCGGGCCTCGGCGGTATCACCGAGGACGCCAGCATCGGTCTGCGCGTCGTCGGCGCCCTCGCCCGCCGCTACGGCATCCGCGTCACCTTCGCGGACTCGCCCTGGCTCGGTACCTCCGTGGTGATCGTGGTTCCGCACAAGTACTTCAGCCCCCTGCCCGCGCCCGCCGCCACCACCCCGGCAGCGGCCGCCCCGGAGGCCCGCACCGCGGCGGCCGCCCCGGCCCCCCGGGAGACGGCCACCGCGCCGGCACCGGCCGCAGCCGCCGCTGTGGAGACCACGCCCGGCGGACTGCCCCGGCGCCGCAGCAAGCGGAACGAGACGGCCGAACCCCGCCCGGCCGAGCGGCCCGACCGGAGCACCGTCTCCGCCGTCCCGCCGGACGCCTCCTTCTCAGGTCTCGCCGCCTTCGCCACCGCCGGACGCGACGCCGCGGGGGCCTCCCGGGAGGACGACGACCGCGCCACCCCCGCCGGACGCGAGTCCACCGAGCACCGCACCGAAGAGAGCGACTAGTCCTCATGACGCAGCAAGGAACAGATGTGAGCTGGGCGCTCCGCGATCTCGTCGAGAGCATCCAGGAGATCCGCTTCGCCCTCGTGGCCTCCAGCGACGGCAAGGCCATCACCTCCTACGGCGCCGAAGACCCCGACGACGTCGACCGCTTCGCCGCCGTGGTGGCAGGCTTGCAGGCCCTGGCCCAGCCGGTCGCCGAGCAGTTCCCCAAGTACGCCGGCCAGCTGCGCCTGGCGATGATCGAGGTCGACGGCGGGCACCTCTTCGTCGTCCGCGCCGGTGTGGAGACGTACCTCGGTGTCCTCGCCAGGGAAGGCCTCGACCAGGGCCTGCTCGGGCACCAGATGCGGGACCTGGCCCGCAGGATGGGTGAGCTCCTCGGCACCACTCCGCGCCTGGAGGAGCACTCTGGATGAGTGCTCCCCGCAGACCGTCGGACCCGTCCGGTCTCGAGCGCTACTACGTCCTCACCGGAGGACGCAGCGGACCGGGCGGTTCGGCGTCGAGCCTCGACGTGGCGACTCTCGTCCTCGCCCGCGCCGCCCCCTTACCGGGAATGCAGCACGAGCACGAGGAGATCCTCAGGCGCTGCCGCGATCCGCTGTCCGTCGCCGAACTCGGCGCTCACCTCGGGTTGCCCTTCAACATTCTCGCGGTGCTGCTGTCGGACCTGCTGGACGCAGGTCGCGTCGAAGCCCGCAATCCCATTCCGGCACACGACGCCGCCGGCCGCGGGCCCGACCTCGCGCTCCTTGAGGAGGTACTCAGTGGACTTGAAAGGCTTTGACCAACCCGGAGGGCGGGCGGCCGGGGACACCCGCTCGGTGAAGGTGATGATCGCCGGCGGGTTCGGCACCGGGAAGACCACCATGGTCCGGTCGGTCAGCGACATCAAGCCGCTCACCACCGAGGAGACACTCACCCAGGCCAGCGCCGACGTCGACCGTCTCATCGGCGTCGCCGACAAGACGCAGACCACCGTCAGCCTGGACTTCGGCAAGATCGGCATCAACGAGAGCCTGGTGCTGTACCTGTTCGGCACACCCGGCCAGGAGCGGTTCTGGTTCCTGTGGAACGGGCTGTTCAAGGGGGCGCTCGGTGCGATCGTCCTGGTGGACACCCGCCGTCTGGAGTCCAGTTTCCGGGCGATCGAGGAGATGGAGCGTCAGGACGTGCCCTTCGTCGTCGCCCTGAACGTCTTCCCCGACTCCAGCAACTACCCGGTCGAGGAGATCCGGGACGCCCTGGACATCCCCGAACACACCCCCGTCATAGCCTTCGACGCCCGCGACCGGGCCTCCAGCCGTGACGTCCTGGTCGCCCTGATCCACCACCTCAAGGAACGCTCGGCCGTGGCCCTGGAGCCCCGATGAACGATCAGCCCGAAAGCCCCCTCCAGGCACCGCGCGGCTGCCCCGTCGCGCACCACGCCGCCGAACTGACCCGGCTCTACGGACCGGAGGCGGCGACCGACCCGGGCAGCATCTACGAACGGCTGCGCAAGGAACACGGCTCGGTCGCCCCCGTGCTGCTGGAGGGCGACGTGCCCGCCTGGCTGGTCCTCGGCTACCGCGACACGCGGCGCGTGCTCGACAACCCTCGCCAGTTCAGCAGGGACGCCCGCATCTGGCGGGACTGGACGGAGGGGCGCGTGGAGGAGACCTCGCCCCTGATCCCGATGCTGGGCTGGCGGCCGGACTGCGTGTCCCAGGACGGTGAACCGCACCGCAGGCTGCGGTCCGCCGTCACCGACGGACTCCAGGCCGCCGCGGTCCGGGGCATCCGGCGCCACGCGACCCACTTCGCGAACAAGCAGATCGACGCGTTCGCGGCCACCGGACGCGCCGACCTCGTGACGGACTACGCCGACTACCTGCCGATGCTCGTCCTCTCCCGCATCCTCGGGCTCCCCGAGGGGGAGGGCCGGGACCTGGTCGAGTCCTGCGCCCAGGTCCTCAAGGGCGGTGAGGACGCCCTCGCGCACAACGACCGCATCGTGACGATCCTCGGCGCACTCGCCGAGCGCAAGCGGACCGAACCCGGCGGTGACTTCACCACCGCCCTGCTGGGGCACGGGGCCGGTCTCGACGAGGAGGAGGTGGTCAGCCATCTGCGCCTCGTGCTGATCGCCGCGCACACCACGACCAGCAACCTGCTGGCCCGGGTCCTCCAGCTGATCCTCACGGACACCGCCCGGCTCTCGGGATTGATCAGCGGGCAGCTGAACGTCTCGGCCGTGGTGGAGGAGGTCATGTGGAACAGCCCTCCGCTGGCCGTGCTGCCGGGCCGGTTCGCCGCCGGCGACCTGGAGCTCGGCGGCCACCAGATCCAGGAGGGCGACCTGCTGGTGCTGGGCCTCGCCGCGGGCAACGTCGACCCCGAGATCCGGCCGGACACCGACGTCTCGGTCCAGGGCAACCAGGCCCACCTGGCGTTCAGTTCCGGACCGCACGAGTGCCCCGGGCAGGGCATCGGCCAGTCCATCATCGAGATCGCCGTGGACGTCCTGCTGCACCGCCTGCCGGGTCTGACCCTGGCCGTTCCCCCGGAGGAGCTCACCTCGACCGCCTCCACCTGGGAGTCCAGGCTGGACAGCCTGCCGGTCGAGTTCCCCGCGTAGCCGTACGACGGCGGTGCCCGGCCGGACCGGGGCCGGGCACCGCACCGCCGTCGGGTCAGACCGTCAGCAGGTCGTCCACCGAGCCCCGCCCGGCGAGTTCGGCCGTGGCGACGGCGCCCTCCTTCGCGGCCGCGTAGCGGCCACTGGTCAGCGCCCACTCGTAGTTGCCGTTGATCCAGTGCTGGATCGCCTCCACACCCATCCGCACCCCGTCCCGCTGCGCCTCGTCGAGGCGGAGTTCGTCGCACATCTCCGGGACGCGCGCCTGGAGTTCGAGGTACTCGTCGAGACGCGCGATCGTCATGCGGTACGCCTCGTCGGTGGCCTCCTGCCACGAGCAGCCCCGCTCCCGGCGCAGCACGGCGATGAGGTTGTGGCCGTCGCCTCGGCGCTTCTCCCGTTCGAAGGAGTGGATGTCGTTCATGAATCCGATGGTGTCGGCGGCCAGGTCACGCATCCGCTCCATCACCGGATGCGCCATCGCCTGAGCGGGTACCTCGAAGCCGCGACTGCGCTCGCCCGCGTCGATGCTGTGGTGGATGCCGACCGTACGGCGGCGGAACTCGGTGAACTCGCTCAGGCCCAGCGTCCCCTCCAGCCCCCGGGCGGCCAGGTCGACCTCCTCGCAGTGCGCCTCCAGGAACCGCCCCCAGGAGGCCGCGAAGCGCGACTGCCATGTCAAGGACATGCCATGCGAGAGATGTTTCCACACCTCCGTCCAGGCGAGGGTGATCGGGCAGGCCACCCGGGGCGGGGTTCCGGCCGGCCGCAGGGGAGTGACGATCAGCTCCCGCGCGACCTCGGCTATCCGGTCGGCGCGGTCGGGCCGACCGGCATCGAACTGGTCGTCGAAGAGGAAGGCCAGGGAGAACCAGTTCATCAGGACGACCATGTCGTCCGCCGACGCGTGGGGGTAGGTGCGGGCGGCGGCCTGGGGCAGATCCCAGGACCTGTACTCCTCGAACCCCTCCCGACTGTGGACCAGGCGCATCTCCCACACCCAGCGCAGATGGCGTGCCCGGGCGGACTCCAGGTGCTTGCTGACGGGGGTTTCGAAGGGCAGGTCGAACCGGACGTCCTGAGGCATGTGCTTCCTTTCGGGAGACGGACCGCAGAGCCCCCCGCCCCTGCGAACGAACGGTGGCGGAACCGCCCGCACACTCGAACTCGGCTTCGCGGCCCGAACGTTGAACCGAGAAGCGGTACGAGGCTGCCCAAGGCGGGAATAAGCCATTCCGTGACACTGCCGTGATCTCCGTTACTGCCGAAAGCGCTTGAGCTGCGTACACTCCCTCCTCCCTCACCCGGCACCGGCCGCCCCCCCGTACCTCGTCCCGTCGTCCTCGACCCGGCGGGAGGCCGACGAGCTGGACGGCCGCGAACTCATGTGCGACACACGGTGGTTGACGGCCCGACTGAATTCGCCGGGCCGGGATATCCGCAAGGTACAGGGCCGCGGGGCACCACCGTCCCGCGGCCGGGATCCTGCGGAGGAGACATGGCCCTGGTGAATGCGGGTGTCCTGGTGCTCGACTGTGCCGAGCCCGAGAAACTCGCCGTGTTCTACAAGGAACTGCTGGAAGGGGAGGAGGCGGACGCGACCGCCAACCGGGTGGAGATCAGGACCGCCGACGGCTTCCGCATCGCGCTGCGCCGGGACGTCAACGCCACCCCGCCCAGCTGGCCCCGCCCCGAGAACTCGCTCCAGGCGCATCTGGAGTTCGTGGTGGACGACCTCGACGCGGTGGAACGCCGGGTCGTCAGCCTCGGCGGACGGCCCCTGGAGGCGAAGGACGCCTCGGGACCCTGGGAGGAGCGCGGCTACGCCGACCCGGCCGGCCACTCCTTCACGCTGCGCCGCACCCCACCGACCGCGCCCAAGCAGGGCTGACGGCGACGGCGGCCCGGTTGAACGTCGAGCCGGCCAAGCGGGTGGGCCTGTGGCCTCCTACGAGGAGGTCATCGAGTTCCGGCGGATGTACGAGGTGGACGGCTGAGCGGGCCCCTGTGACCAGGCCGGTCCCGCCCGGCCGCACAGGCCGGGCGGGACCGGGCCGCCGTCAGTCGCGGCCGCCCTTGTCGCCGGCCGGCCACGTACCCGTCGAGCGCTCGATGGCCTTGGCGCCGGCGCGGTCCACGGCGCTGCGCACCACGGCGAAGATGGCGCCCTGGACCGCGGCGGCCAGCAGGATCTCTCCCCAGCCGCGGTCCTGGTCCAGGGCGTCGGGGGCGTCCTCCTCGTGCCGGATCGCCATCCATGTCTTGCGGAAGGCGAGCCCGGCCAGCCAGCCGCTCGACCAGCCCAGCACGAACCCGAGGGGCTGGTAGGCGAGGGGCAGTTTCTTCTTCTTGGCCACGTGGATCTCCTAGGTCGGTGAGGGGGTGCCTCGTGGTGGTCAGGGTGTGCCCGCGGCCGGGATCCGCTCCTCGGGGCGGACCGGCCCGGGTGGTGTGCCGTCGCCGAACGGCCGGCCGCCCAGCTCCTCGCGGTGGTGCGGGACGAGCCAGCCGGACAGGTCCGGTCCCAGGGGCACGACGCGGGTCGGGTTGATGCCCGTGTGCACCTGGTAGTAGTGCCGCTTGATGTGGTCGAAGTCGACGGTGTCGCCGAAGCCGGGCGTCTGGTACAGGTCACGGACGTACCCCCACAGCACCCGGTTCTCCGCCAGCTTCCAGCGGTTGCACTTGAAGTGGCCGTGGTAGACCGCGTCGAAGCGGACCAGCGTGGTGAACAGCCGGATGTCCGCCTCGGTGATGGTGTCGCCGACGAGATACCGCTGCCGTTCAAGCCGCCCCGCGAGCAGCTCCAGGCGCCGGAACACGCCCGCGCAGGCGGCCTCGTACTCCTCCTGCTCTGTGGCGAATCCCGCCCGGTACACGCCGTTGTTGACGTCCTCGTAGACGTCCGCCATCACCTCGTCGATCTCGTCGCGGTGCTCGCGCGGGTACAGGTCGGGCGCCCCGTCTCGGTGCAGGGCCGTCCACTCGGTCGCGAGATCGAGCGTCAGCTGCTGGTAGTCGTTGGTCACCAGCTTCCCGCTGGGCACGTCCACGATCGCCGGGACGCTGACACCACCCGGATAGTCCTTCTCCCGCCGGTCGTAGGCCTCCGCCAGGTAGCGGATCCCGAGGACCGGGTCGCGGCCGTCCTCGTCCAGCGTGAAGCGCCAGCTGCGGTCGTCCTGGATCGGGTCGGCGACGGCCAGGGACAGCGCGTCCTCCAGGCCGAGCAGCCGCCGGGAGACCAGCGACCGGCTCGCCCACGGGCAGGCACGGCTGACGACCAGGCGATAGCGGCCGGCCTCCACCGGCCAGCCGTCCCGGCCGTCCGCCGTGATCCGGTCCGTGAAATGCGCCTTGGACCGCTTGAACGCCCTCCTTCCGTAGGCACTGTTGCCGTCGTCGCCGTCGTCGCGGCTCATGGGGGTGACCTCCTTGCCGTACGTGTGCCCTGGTGAACGCGTTCCCCGTTTTCCGCGGACGGCACGGTGTGAGCACCGCCGACCGGGGCAATCGGCGGGGGTGAGTGGAGAAGGATCTGATCGAAGGACACGCGTCACCGTGCTGGTGGCCCTCGCGGCCAACCTGGTGATCGCGGTCGCCAAGGCCGTCGGCGGACTGCTCGCGGGTTCACCCGCATTGCTGTCGGAGGCCGCCCATTCGGTGGCCGACAGCCTGAACGAGGTGTTTCTGCTGGCCGCCCTGCGGCGCAGCCGCCGCCCCGCCGACCGGCGCCATCCCTTCGGCTACGGCAAGGAGCGGTTCTTCTGGTCGCTCCTCGCGGCCGTCGGCATCTTTGTCATGGGCGGCTGTTTCTCGTTCTTCCAGGGCTTCGAAGCCCTGGCCAGCGGAGCGGAGGAGGAACTGAGCGGCTATGTGGCCGGCTTGATCGTGCTCGGCATCGCCCTCCTCGCGGAGGGCGCGTCCTTGCTGCGCGCGCTGTACCAGGTGCGCCGGCAGGGCGGCACGGGTGCCGGGATGCGGGATCCGGCCCTGCGTACGGTCGTCGCCGAGGACGGCACGGCGGTGCTCGGCGTCTCGCTGGCCATCGTGGGCATGGCACTGCACATGGTCACCGGTCAGGTCGTGTGGGAGGCGGCGGCCTCCCTCGCGATCGGCGTGCTGCTGGTCTACGTCGCGTTCCGGCTGGGCCGTGACGCCCGGGACCAGCTGATCGGTGAGGCGGCCGACCCGGAGGCGAGCGGGCGGATCCGGTCGCTGCTGCGGGCGCAGCCCGAGATCGACAGCGTGGAGGCGCTCTTCACGATGAAGACGGGGCTCGACACCGCCCTCGTGGCCGCCCGTGTGGACCTGGTGCCCGGCCTGGACAGCGAGCGGGTGGAGGAGGTCGCCGTCCGCATCAAGCGCTCCATCGCCCGTACGGTCCCCGAGGCCGACCAGATCTTCCTCGACGTCACCGACCGCCCGGCGTGCGAGGCAGCGGAAAGCCCCGCCGCGACGGGGGAGCGCGGCGGGGCCTGACCTTCGCGTGCCCCACCTCCGGCGGTTCATGCACCCCCGGAGAAAGAAATTTTCGACCAGGCCCACCACTGCCCCGGGGGCCGACCCACCGGCCTCCCGGGCAGTCCCGGTCTTCCCTGTGTCACCCGCCCTCGGCCGGCTCCAGGACGAACACCGGGATCTCCCGGTCCGTCTTCTTCTGGTAGTCGGCGTACGGCGGATACGCCGCGACGGCGCGTTCCCACCACTCCGCCTTCTCCTGGCCCGTGATCTCACGGGCGGTCATGTCCTGCTTGACCGGGCCGTCCTGGAGCTCCACGTGCGGGTCGGCCTTGAGGTTGAAGTACCAGACGGGGTGCTGGGGCGCGCCGCCGAGGGAGGCGACCGCGGCGTAGCGTCCTTCGTGTTCCACCCGCATCACCGGTGTCTTGCGGAGCTTGCCGCTCTTGGCGCCCCTGGAGGTCAGCAGCACCACCGGCATCTTCGAGCCCTGGAGGGTCGTCCCCTCCGTACCGCCGGAGCTCTCGTACAGTTCCACCTGCCTGCGCACCCACTGCGTCGGGCTGGGCTCGTACTCGCCCTCGAGAGGCATGGCATCCGTCCCATCTCGCGTCCGGAAACTGACTGGCACCCTTTCCAACACCGGTACCCCCGGAAAACATCCGGCCGCGCACCTCACCCCGGCGCCACCGCCATCCGCACGGCCAGCGCCGTCATCACCCCACTCGCCACCAGCGCTGTCGCCGGCCGCCCCCGACGGCCGGTCAGCGCCCGGCCCAGCAGAGCGCCGCTCCCGGCCAGCAGCACCTGCCAGCTCGCGGACGCGGCGAAGGCGGCCACGACGAACACGCCCTGTTCCAGGGCACCGGCCGGGCCCGTGGCCCGCGAGCCGAGCACCAGCGCGGCGAAGTAGATCACGGTGGTGGGGTTGAGCAGAGTGACGCCGAGCAGGCCGAGGTAGGCCCGGGCCGGACCCGGGGGAGCGGGGGCCCCGCGCGTGGCGGGCCGGTGGCCGCGGTACTCGCGCACCGCGCCGGCCGCACCCCACGCCGCCAGCCCGAGCAGCACCAGCACACAGACCCACCGCAGCGGTCCGAGCACCGGCCGCAGCGCCCCGGCCAGGGCCGTCCCCCCGAGCGTGGCCGCGAGGGCGTACAGACCGTCGGCGGTGGCGACGCCGAGCGCGGCACAGACACCGGTGCGCAGGGACGTACGGGCGGTGAGGGAGACGAGGTAGGTCCCGACCGCGCCGACCGGGACGGCGATGCCGTAGCCGGCGAGCAGCCCGGCCAGGAGCGCGGCCGTCATGCGCGTGGCGGCGTCGGCCCTCCACGGCGGCCGGGCCGCTGCTGTCGGCGCGCGGCGGGAGCGGCGGCGGACAGCGGCAGGTGACCATCGAACGGAGGCATGGCTGGATCCTGGGGGCTGTCCCGTCCCACCGGCAACCGGATTTCGCCCCCGCGCCGGCGCGCCCGCCCCGAGCCGCCGCCCGCCCCACCCCGGAAGTCGGCCGCGCACCCCTGCCGTTCGAACGGGAAGACGGCGCTCCTCGGCCAACCTGCGCGTCACCACCAATGTGGCCGAACTTTGCGTCGCCCCTTAGGTGCCTGGGGCATCTAATGAAGATCGGCACGACGCACACTTCGTCTGCGAGGTCTTCATGCCGGACACGACCGCACCCGTCGCCTTCCCTCAGAGCCGGACCTGCCCCTACCACCCGCCCGCCGCCTACGAGCCGCTGCGCACCGAGCGCCCCCTGACGCGCATCTCGCTCTTCGACGGCCGCGAGGCCTGGCTGGTCAGCGGGCACGCCACGGCCCGCGCACTGCTCGCCGACCCGCGCCTGTCCTCCAACCGCGACCAGCCCGGCTTCCCTGCCCCCACCGCCAGATTCGCCGGGGCCCGCAAACGCAGGACGGCCCTGCTGGGCGTCGACGACCCCGAGCACCGCGTCCAGCGGCGGATGGTCGTCGGGGACTTCACCCTCAAGCGGGCCGTCGAACTGCGCCCCCGCATCCAGCAGATCGTGGACGAACGGCTCGATGCGATGATCGCCCAAGGCCCGCCCGCCGATCTGGTGAGCGCCTTCGCACTGCCCGTGCCGTCCATGGTGATCTGCGCCCTGCTCGGCGTCCCGTACGCCGACCACGAGTTCTTCGAGACCCAGTCGCGACGGCTGCTGCGCGGCCCGGGGACCGCCGACGTGCTGGACGCCCGGGACCGGCTGGAGGAGTTCTTCGGCGAACTGATCGACCGCAAGCGCGAGGCGCCCGGCACCGGCCTGCTGGACGACCTGGTCCAGCGGCAGCTGAGCGACGGCACGCTGGACCGCGAGGGCCTGATCGCCATGGCGCTCATCCTGCTGGTCGCGGGCCACGAGACGACCGCCAACATGATCTCGCTCGGCACCTTCACCCTGCTCCAGCACCCCGAGCGGCTCGCCGAGCTGCGCGCCGACCCGGGACTGGTGCCGGCCGCGGTCGAGGAACTGATGCGGATGCTGTCGATCGCGGACGGCCTGCTCCGCCTCGCCGTCGAGGACATCGACGTGGCCGGGACGACGATCCGCAAGGGTGACGGTGTGGTGTTCGCGACGTCCGTCATCAACCGCGACGAGACGGTCTACCCCGACCCGGACACGCTCGACTTCAACCGCTCCGCCCGGCACCACGTCGCGTTCGGCTTCGGCATCCACCAGTGCCTCGGGCAGAACCTCGCCCGCGCCGAGCTGGAGATCGCCCTGCGCACCCTCTTCGACCGGCTGCCCACCCTGCGTCTGGCCGCCCCGGCCGAGGAGATTCCCTTCAAGCCGGGCGACACGATCCAGGGGATGCTGGAACTCCCCGTGACTTGGTAAGAGGCTTCCTCCCATGGACATCGACATCGACAAGGACGTCTGCATCGGCGCGGGCCAGTGCGCCCTGACCGCACCGGACGTGTTCACCCAGGACGACGACGGCATCAGCGCCCTGCTGCCGGGCCGGGAGGACGGCGGCGGCAGCCCGCTGGTGCGGGAGGCGGCCCGTGCCTGCCCGGTGAGCGCCATCACCGTGTCGGAGACCGTGAGCTGACGCGATCTCACGTCCGGCGGGCTCGAAGAAGTCGCTAGGGTTTCCGGGATGACCGAACAGGCCGCCCGGAAACCCTTCCTCTACGTCGTCGTCTGTGCCGCCGGCATCGCCGCGGACGTGAGCAAACTGATCACCGCCGCGCAGGAGCGGGACTGGGAGACCGGGGTCATCGCGACGCCCGTCGCCATGAACGGCTTCTTCGACACCGCGGCGGTCGAAGCCCAGACGGGCCGTCCGATCCGGTCCGCCTGGCGTACCCCGGCCGAGCCGCGCCCCTTCCCGGCGCCCGATGCCGTGGTCGTCGCGCCCGCCACCTTCAACACCGTCAACAAGTGGGCGGCGGGGATCGCCGACACCCTCGCGCTGGGCACCCTCTGCGAGGCGGCGGGCCTCGGAGTGCCGATCGCCGTCCTGCCCTGCGTGGCCGACGCGCTGGCCGCCCACCCCGCCTACCGGGACAGCCTCGAACGGCTGCGGGGCATGGGCGTGCGGTTCGGGGAGCCGTACACCGGAGAGCCGTCGGACGACGGCGCACGCCCGGAGTTCGGCTGGGAACGGGCACTGGACCTGCTCGAACGCGGCTGACGCCCGGCCGTGCACGGCCCGCCTTCGAGCGCACACGAGCACGTACGCTCCCAGTGGAAACCCTCCCGAAGGCAGGAGCAGCAACGATGCAGTACGTGAAGCTCGGTTCGACGGGTCTGGACGTCTCGCGGATCTGTCTGGGGTGCATGACCTACGGCCTGCCGGACCGGGGCCGGCACGAGTGGACCCTCACCGAGGAGGCCTCGCGGCCGCTGATCCGCCAGGCGGTCGAGGCGGGGATCAACTTCTTCGACACGGCGAACGCCTACTCCGACGGCACCAGCGAGGAGATCGTCGGCCGGGCCCTGCGCGACTTCGCCCGCCGGGACGAGATCGTGCTCGCGACGAAGGTGTACTACCCGATGCACCCCGGGCCCAACGGCGGCGGACTGTCCCGCAAGGCGATCATGACCGAGCTCGACCGGAGCCTCACCCGCCTCGGCACTGACTACGTCGACCTCTACCAGATCCACCGCTTCGACCCGCACACCCCGGTCGAGGAGACGATGGAGGCCCTGCACGACGTCGTCAAGGCGGGCAAGGTCCGCTACATCGGGGCGAGTTCCATGTACGCCTGGCAGTTCTCCAAGATGCAGTACACCGCGCGGCTGAACGGCTGGACGCGCTTCGCGTCGATGCAGAACCACTACAACCTCATCTACCGCGAGGAGGAGCGCGAGATGCTCCCCCTCTGCGCGGACCAGGGTGTCGGCGTACTGCCCTGGAGCCCGCTCGCCCGCGGCCGCCTCACCCGCGACTGGGACACCACGACCGAGCGCAGCGCCACCGACACCTTCGGCAGCAACCTGTACCAGGAGGGCGACCGCACCATCGTCGAGGCGGTCACCCGCATCGCCACCGACCGCGACGTCCCCCGCGCCCAGGTGGCCCTGGCCTGGCTGCTCCACCAGTCCACGGTGACGGCCCCGGTCGTCGGAGCCTCCAAGCCCCGGCATCTGGAGGACGCGGTGGCAGCCGTGGAACTCCGGCTGACGGACAAGGAGCTCGAGGAACTGGAGCGTCCCTACACGCCCCATCCCATCGCGGGGCACTGACACGCCCCGCTTTTCTCAGCCGATCAGTGGGGCCCCCGCGGCGCGAACTCCGTCCCGCAGGGCCCCGCCCCCTCACTCTCCGGCAGAGACACCCGCGCCCCGCTCATCGTCAGCGTCCGGTAGAACTTCCCGATGCGCTCGGCCGACCGCCCCACGTAGTGCCCGATGAACGACCGCCGGAACCGGTCGCCGGAACGGTTCGGCTGCGACCCGTGCACCAGACTGCCGTTGAAGAACAGGACGTCCCCCGGCTCCATGTCCACCGGCACCGGGGCCAGACCCGGCGGCGGCGGAACGTACTCCCGGGCGAAGGACACCCCCGCGTCCGCCTCCTCCGGACAGAACACGTCCATCCGGTGCGTGCCCGGCACGACCTCCAGCCCGCCGTTCTCCCGGTCGATCACGTCGCAGGCCAGCCACGCGGCCACACAGGTGCCCGGCTCCACCCGCAGATAGAAGTTGTCCTGGTGCAACGCCTGGCCCCGGGCCCCCGGCGGCTTGAAGTAGAACATGCTCTGCGCGGCCAGGGTCTCCTCCCCGAGGAGCGTCTCCAGAACCGTACGCAGCCGGGCGTCCAGCAGGACGTCGCGGGCGAGGCCGTTGATCTCGTGAGGGTGCATCACCCGCGGCCACACGTGCAGCGGGTCGGCGTCCGGGCCGGACGCGCGGGGCTCGAAGTGCCCGGGGACCCGGCCGCCCGCGTGCAGCGCCGCGAACTCGCCGCACAGCCGCTCGGTCTCGTCGGTCCCGAAGAGCCCGCGGACGACGGTGAAACCGTCCTCCTCGAACCCCTCCCGGTACCGGCGGAGCACCGCGGGGTCCAGGATGGGAGCGCCGGCGGCGCCGTTGCCCGTGACTGTCATCAGCGCACTCCTCGGTCAGGTGTGGTGCCGGTACGACACGCTAAGCCGTCGAGTGCCCGAGGGGGATGCCCGTGCGTGCTGACGGATTGCCCGGCACTGCCGGGCCCGAGGACGCCGGGGCGCCCGCTCCGCCGCCCGGCCTGGTGGTGACCGGCCACTTCGACCAGCCTCCCGGCTATGCCGTGGGCCGGCCCCGCGGATCGGCGAGCTGGCTGTTCACCTGGACCATGTCGGGCGGGGGACGGCTGTGGCAGGGCGGAGCGGAGACCTCGGCCGGCGCGGGCCATCTGGTGGTGCTCGCCCCGGGCACGCCGCACGGTTACACGACCCGGCCCGGCGACCGGCACTGGCGGTTCTGGTGGGCGCACTGCCAGGCCCGCACGTCGTGGGCGGCGTGGCTGCGCCCGTACCACGCCGGCGACGGGCTGTACGTGGTCACGTCCGCCCCGGGAGTGCACGGCCGCGTCGAGACGGCGTTCCGGCGGATGCACGCCGACGCCCGCTGGACCGGGACCGGGGCGCCGCCCGACGTGGGGCCCCCGGACGGGCAGATCGCCGTCGCGCACGGCAGCGCCGCCCGCGAACTGGCCCTGTGCGCACTGGAGGAGGTGATCCTGCTCGCCACCGGTGCCCGCCCCGCCGCGCCCCGCCCCGGCCTCGACCCACGGATCCGCCGGGCCCAGGAGCTGATCGACGCCGACCCGGGCGCCCCGCACACCGTCCGCTCGCTCGCCGAGGGCGTCGCCCTGTCGCCCTCCCGCTTCGCCCACCTGTTCAGCAGGCAACTCGGCCGGTCGCCCATGCGAGCCCTGCGCGAGGCACGGCTGCGCCACGCGGCGCGGCTGCTGGAGGGCACCGACCTGGCCGTGGCACGCGTGGCCGCGGCCTCCGGGTTCGCCAGCCCGTTCCACTTCAACCGTGTCTTCCGCGAGCGCTACGGCACACCGCCCGGCGCGTACCGCACCGCCGTACAGGGCAATGGTTTCCAGATCGCGTCGAGAACGGGCGAAAACGTACCGCCAAAACCAATTGCACGGCACGGAAATCCCTTTCCGCTCACTGATTGACATTTTGTCAAAAGGCGTCGGTCGCGTACGTAAAGCACGAAACCGCAAGATCTCTTGTTCCCTGCCGCTGACCTGTGCAAAGGTGTGCCCTGTCGGCGTGCGGACGACACGCCTTTCTTTCGTGTGCGCGAGGCCGCTGTGCCGGCATACCCCTTGGTATGGACTTTATTCCCCATGTCCTTGAGAGGAATGCAGCCGTGGATGACCCAGGCCGATCGAATTCCCAGGCTTCGGCCCCCGGGTTCGGCGCGACGGACGAGCAACTGAGCGCCGAGCTCAGGAAGTGGACGGGGGCGACCCCCGCGCTTCACCCCGTCGGCGAACTGCTGGACCGGCACTGGGAGGCGGCCTTCGCCTACGCCCGGCTGTGCACCGACGGCCCGCGCTCCGCCGGGATCCTCACGACCGCCGCGTTCACCCGGATCTTCGGCGAGACGCTGCGCCAGAACGGCCCGACCTCCGCCTGGCGGCCCCATCTGCTCGTCACGGTACGGCGCATCACCGCCGAGTGGGCCACCGACCACCGACACGAGATGCTCCACCCGGATCTGGTGTCCGGAGCCGGCGAGGGGGAACGGGTGGCCGCCCGGCTGCTGCCGCCCCGGCACCGGCGCCTGCTGTCCGGCGCCTTCCAGCGGCTGCCCCAGTCCGCCCGCTGCCTGCTGTGGCACGTCGAGGTCGAGGCCGAACCACTCGTCGAGCCCGCCGGGTTGCTCGGCCTGGACGAGGAGGGCGCGCGCGTCGAACTGGGCCGGGCCCGTGCCCGGCTGCGCGAGGAGTGCCTCCAACTGCACCGCGAACTCGCCCCCGACGAGGAGTGCCGGCGTTATCTGCGCCTGCTCGACGTGACGTACCGGCGGGGCGGCCTCGACGTCGACCCGGATCTACGCGCGCATATCGAGGGCTGCCGAGACTGCGGCGCCGCCGCCGACCAGCTCGACCGGTTCAATCACGGGCTCGGTGTCGCCCTGGCGGAGGCGGTGCTGGGCTGGGGCGGGCGCGAGTACACGGAGAGCCGGGAGAGCGCCGCCGGACAGACCACCGACGAGCAGGAGCCCCGCGCGGAGACGACCGGACTGCCCGGGGGCGCGGGCGGTGAGGCCTTCACGGCCCCGGCCGGTGCGGCGCGTGCGGACTTCCCGGACCCCGTCGCCCTCGCGGGCCTGGTCGGGGAGTCGTTCACCGACCCCGCCGACACGGGGGTCGCGCCGACCCCGCCCGCGGACGGAGAGGAGACGTCGGCCCGGTCCGTTGCGGACGCCGACGACGGTTTCCCGGCCGCACCCGACGCCGTCGCGCCCGACGCCCCGCCCGCCCAGGGGCTCGCCCCCGGCCGACGCACCGCGGGCCCCCGCGCGGCGGGCCGAAGAGCCGCCCAGAAGGCGGCCCGCCGCGCCGCCCGGCGTCGCAATCTCACCGTGGGCATCCTGACCGTCAGCGGCCTGGTCGTCCTCCCGCTCGTCCTGTGGTCCATCGGCAACTCGGGCGAGGGCACCTCACGGGGCGGCACGGACCGGCCGTCCGGGGCGCCCGGCGCCGACGCGGGCGAGCCGAGCCGCGACCCGTCCTGGGTCGGGGCGGGCGAGGCGGGGAAGGGTGCCCTGCGCGGCCGGCTGCACAACCTCGCCTCGGGCCTGTGCGTCGGCCTCGCGGGAAGGAAGGCCGTAGGCGGCGCGGAGGCCGAGCTCACCACGTGCTCCTCGGCCACCGACCAGCAGTGGACGTACGAGACCGACGGGCTGCTGCGCAACGGTGCCGCCCCCGGCCTGTGCCTGGACTCGCGTCTCGGCTACTCGGTGCGGCTGGCCCCCTGTACGGGCGCGTCCCAGCCGGACACCGCGAACGTCCGCTACGACTTCACCCTCCAGGGTGCCCTGGTGCCCCGCCGGGATCAGGACCTCGCCCTGGCCCCGGCCGCGACCGACGGCTCGGGAGCCCTGGTCCTCAAGGCACGCGCGGACGACGAGGCGCAGCGCTGGGTCATCGACACATCCAAGACCGACCTCCAGATGGAGGCCGTCAACTGGGACGCCGCCGTCCCGGCCGCGCGCCCGACGCCGACCCCCACCCCGACCGCGACGAGGCCCGAGCCGAAGCCGACCCCGTCCGCCTCCCCCTCGGTCACCCCGGAACCGACGGCGACCAGCGCCGCCCCCACCCATGCGGCCTGCTACGGCTACTACTGCGACGGAGACGGCCGGTACGGCCACCCCGGCTACGGCGACGGCTACCCGGGCTACGGCGACGGTTACCCGGGCTACGGCGGCGGCTACGGGTACGGGTACGGCGGAGGCGGCCGCCGCTGACCGGACGCCCCCGGCCGCCCGCCCGACCATCGCTCCTCAGCCCCCGAAGACGCGCAGCGACAGCCACAGCGCCACCACGGCCGGCACCAGCGCCGCCGGTACGGCGAGCAGCCCGAGCCGGGTGAACTCCCCGAGTCCCACCCGGTGCCCGTGCTGCTGCACGATCCGCCGCCACAGCAGCGTCGCCAGCGATCCGGCGTAGGTCAGGTTGGGGCCGATGTTCACGCCGAGCAGCACCGCGAGCACGGCACCGGGGCCGGCCCCCGCGGTCAGCGGCAGCAGCACCAGCACCGCGGGCAGGTTGTTGATGAGGTTCGCCAGGACCGCGGCGAGTGCGGCCACGCCCAGCAGCGTGAGCAGGCCCGTGCCGTCGGGCAGTACCCGGTGGAGCGCGTCGGCGAGCCCGTGGTCGACCACCGCGCGCACGACGACGCCGAGCGCGAGCACGAACGCCAGGAAGGCCGGCGCCGCGGACCGCACCACGGTCAGGGGCGTGGCACGCCGCCGCAGCAGCGCCCGCCCGGCCAGTACCAGCGCTCCGGCCAGCGCGGCCCACGCCGGTGCGATCCCGACGGCGGAGGCCACGACGAACCCGGCGAGTGTGCACGCCACGGTGACCAGGGCGAACAGCGGCAGCTCAGGGGGTCGGGCAGGGTCGGGGGAGGGGAGCGGAGCGGTCAGCTCCCGGTCGAAGAAGCGCCGGAACACCAGGTACTCGGCGCCGATCGCGACGAGCCAGGGCAGCGCCATCAGGGCCGCGAACCGGGTGAAGCTCAGCCCGCTCGCCGCGAACGCCAGCAGGTTGGTCAGGTTCGACACCGGCAGCAGCAGCGAGGCGGTGTTCGACAGATGGGCGCAGGCGTAGAGGTGCGGACGGGCCGCGACGCCCATCCGGGTGGCGGTGGCGAGCACCACCGGTGTCAGCAGGACGACCGTGGCGTCCAGGCTGAGCACGGCCGTGATGACGGAGGCCAGCGCGAACACGGCGGTCAGCAGTCGTCCGGGACGCCCGGCGGCCCAGCGGGCCATCCACGCCCCGCACGCCGTGAACAATCCCTCGACGTCACAGAAGTGCGCGAGCACCAGCACCGCGGCGAGGAAACCGACCACGGGTCCCAGCCGCTGGATCTCCTGCCACGCGTGGTCGGGAGAGATCACGCCGACGGCGACGGCCAGCCCGGCGGCCGGGACCGCCAGCACGGCCTCGGGCAGCCCCCGGGGCCGTGCGACGGCCCAGACGAGTACGGCCACCAGCAGCGTCACGGACAGGACTTCGGCGAGCGGGGTGTTCAGGGCTGGGTCCTCCGGGACGTGTCAGGTCGTGCCCGCCCATGAAACCAGGCGCCGGTAAGAGCGCCGTCAGGACCCCGTGGCCAGGGCGGGCCCCAGCTGCCTGCCGGAGGCGTCGACGAACGCGGCGCCCGGACAGCCGTACGGGATGCCGGTCCGGGAGGAGACGTCGGTCAGCACCACGGGGAAGTTCCGCCGGCCCGCCCGGGGGTCCATCCGGCCGACGGACGCGCACAGCCCGGCGGTGTGGTGGCAGCGGATGCCGGTGTCCGTGCCGCCGGGCAGATGCGCCGCCGTGTTCTGCGCGGGGGCTCGGTGCCGCACGAGGTGAGCGTGCCGAGCAGCGCGGCCGCACTCGCGCCCAAGGCCGCCCTGCGTGCGAAGTGGAACGAGTTCGCCATGTCCTGCCGGGTGTCCGCCGGGGCGGAGGGAGAACGGCCGGCCCGCAGCGTACGGTCAGAGCTCGTCGAGCAGTTCCAGCTCCGCCCAGATCGTCTTGCCCTCGGCAGTGTGTCTGCTGCCCCAGCGCTGGGTGAGCTGCGCGACCAGGAGCAGACCGCGGCCGCCCTCGTCCCAGGTCTTGGCCCGGCGCAGGTGCGGTGCCGTGTGGTTGGTGTCGGACACCTCGCAGATCAGCGTGGACCCGTCGTGGATCAGCCGCAGCCGTATCGGCGGGGCGCCGTAGCGGATGGCGTTGGTGACCAGCTCGCTCACCACGAGCTCGGCGGTGAACGTGGCCTCGGTCAGCGCCCACTGGTCGAGCTGGTCGACGACCTGCTTGCGGATGGGCGCCACCAGCGCCGGATCGGCGGGGATGTCCCAGGTCGCGACCTGGGAGGCGGGCAGTCCGCGGGTACGGGCCAGCAGCAGGGCCACGTCGTCGGCGGAGCCGGCCGGCGGGAGCAGGGTGTGCAGCACACGCTCGCAGATCTCGTCCAGGGAGTCGGCGGGGGCCGACAGGGCCTCGTGGAGCATCCGCTGGCTCGCGTCCACGTCCCGCTCGCGGCTCGCGAGCAGCCCGTCCGTGTGGAACGACAGGACGCTGCCCTCCCGCAGCTCCACCTCGGCGCACTCGAACGGCAGACCTCCGACACCGAGCGGGGGACCGGAGGGCAGGTCGAGCTGCCGGGCCGGGCCGTCCGGCGGCACCAGAAGGGGCAGCGGGTGGCCGGCCCGGGCCAGGGTGCAGCGCCGGGACACCGGGTCGTACACGGCGTACAGGCAGGTCGCGCCCACCTCCCCGGTGCCGGAGTCGCCCCCGGACTCCTGGGACAGCCGGACGACCAGGTCGTCGAGGTGGGTGAGCAGTTCGTCGGGGGCCAGGTCGATGTCGGCGAGGGTGCGCACGGCGGTGCGCAGCCGGCCCATGGTGGCCGAGGCCTGGATGCCGTGGCCGACGACGTCCCCGACGACCATGGCGACCCGCATCCCGGACAGCGGGATCACGTCGAACCAGTCGCCGCCCACGCCGGAGCGGGTGGCGGGAAGATAGCGGGAGGCCGCTTCCACCGCCGCGGTGCGCGGCAGGCTGCGGGGCAGCAGACTGCGCTGGAGGGTGAGGGTCGTCTCGCGCTCGCGGGAGTAGCGACGGGCGTTGTCGATGCAGACGGCGGCCCGGGCCGTGACCTCCTCGGCCAGCAGCACGTCGTCCGCGGTGAAGTCCTCGGTACGCCGGAAGCGGGTGAAGACCGCGACCCCGAGGGTCGTGCCCCTGGCCTGGAGCGGCACGGACATCGTGGAATGTATGCCGTACTCGCGGACGCGCCGGAAGCGGACCGGGTCCCAGGCCAGCCACCGCTCCAGGTCGCCGTCCCGCCCCGAGGCCACGATGGAGTGGCCGAGGATCAGCGAGGCGGCCTGCGGGGAGTTCTCCGGATAGACGTCCACCTGCCCCGGCTTGGCCACGGCCTCGGGACTGTGGGCGTTGACCGACTGGTGGGCGGCCCGGCGCAGACTCACCGGCGCCGTCGGCGGGCCGATGGACTCGCCGCCGTGCTCCCGGGCGTCGAGGAGGTCGACGCTGACGAAGTCGGCGAGCGCCGGGACGCACACGTCCGCCAGCTCCTGAGCCGTACGGGTGACGTCGAGGGTGGTGCCGATGCGCACGCTCGCCTCGTTGACCAGTTGCAGTCGCTCCCGTGCCCGGTACTGGTCGGTGAAGTCATGGGCGGTCACGCAGAGGCCCCGTACCCGGCCCGAGTCGTCGGTGAGCGGCGCGATCCGCGCCAGCCAGGCGTGCGCGCCCCGGGTCTCGCCGCTGGCCTTCATGTACACCTGCATGTCCTGCCGCCGCCCGGTGCTGAGCACCCGGCGCAGATTCTCCTCGAACTCCCTGTTCTGCGGTCGGCTGCCGATCTCGGTGGGCGTCAGCCCCCGCAGGCGGTCGGCGGGCATCCCGAGGAGGTCCGCCATGGCGTCGTTGACGCCGCGCAGCCGCAGCCGCTCGTCGAAGATCATCGTGGCGCAGGGGGACTGCGTCAGGGACGCCCGCACCAGCGGGTCGTCCGGCAGCTCCGCCTCGGCGGCCTCCGGCGGCGACACGGCGACCCATTCGACCGCCTCAGGCCCTTCCGGCGGTCTGCGGTGGGCCAGCACCCACGCGGAGACCGTGTGGCCGTCGCGGTGGCGCAGGGTGAGCTCGCCGCTCCAGCGGCCCTGTTCCGGCACGGGCGGCGGGATCGCGCCGTCGGCCAGCAGATCGGTGGCCGGACGGCCCACGACCTCGTCCGCCGCGTGGCCCAGTAGACGGCGGGCGCCCTCGCTCCACCCGGTGAGCGTCCCGTCGGCGGCGATGACGGCACGGGCGGCCACGCCCTCGTCGAACGGCTCGTCCGGACTCATCGTCGCCACTCCATACGGACACTCACAGTGATCAGGGAGGCCACCAGAGTTCCAGCCTAGTCCGTAGGCGCCCCGCACGAACCGGTAACCCCCGTGCCACCCGGCACCGGACGGTCAAGGTACGGAACCAGCCGATGTGGCGTCCGGGACAGAAGGGCGCTGCCGCACCCTTGACGGGTCTGTGTGACGGCTCGACAGAATCTGTTTGTTCACGATCAGTTGTGAGTACTTCTGGGACTTAGTGAGGGAGAGCCGTCATGTCGGTCACTCGCAGATCGGTCTTGCTCGCGTCCGCGGCGGCGCCCACGGCGGGAGCGCTGCTGAGCGCCCCGGAGGCGTGGGCCGCCGGAGAGGTGCGTGGTGGGTCCGGCCGCCGCACCGTCGCCTTGCGCGACGGCTGGCGCTTCGCGCTGGTGAATCCCGGCGGGATCACCGACCCGACCGGCGCGTATGCCGACGCGGCACTTCCCGGGTACGACGACTCGCGCTGGCGCGAGGTCGCCGTACCGCACGACTGGAGCATCGAGCAGACCCCCACCACCGAGCACGGCACCACCAGCGGCACCGGCTTCCTCCCCGGCGGCCTCGGCTGGTACCGCCTCGCCTTCACCCTGCCGTCCGAGCTCACGGGGAAGCGGATCTCGGTGGAGTTCGACGGCGTCTACATGGACTCCTACGTCTACTGCAACGGCGAGGAGGCCGGCCGCCACCCCTACGGCTACACCGGCTTCGCCTTCGACCTGACTGATCTGGTGCACACCGACGGCACCACACCGAACGTGATCGCGGTCAAGGTCCAGAACCGGCTCCCCAGCAGCCGCTGGTACTCGGGCAGCGGCATCTACCGCGAGGCCCGTCTGGTGATCACCGAGCCGGTGCACGTGGCCCGCTGGGGCACCCGCGTCACCACGCCCGAGATCTCCGCCGAGCGGGCCGCCGTACGCGTCGAGACGACGGTCGTCGACGCGTCGGGCACCGGCGCGGCCGTCGAGGTCGTCTCCCGGATCGTCGACCCGAAGGGCCGGACGGTCGCCCGCACCTCTTCCACGGTCACCGTCGACGACGAGACGACCGAGACCCATGAGCTGGTCGTCCGGCGCCCCGAACGGTGGGACATCGACGCCCCGCACCGCTACAGCCTGCACACCGAACTGCGCGTCGGCGGCAGAACCACCGACACCCACCGCACGGTCTTCGGCTTCCGCACCTTCCGCTTCGACCCGGACGAGGGCTTCTTCCTCAACGGCGTCCACCACAAGCTGAAGGGCGTCGACCTCCACCACGACCTCGGCGCACTCGGCGCCGCCGTCAGCAAGGACGCCGTCCGGCGGCAGCTCGAGATCATGCGGTCCATGGGTGTCAACGCCCTGCGCACCTCCCACAACCCGCCCGCGCCCGAGGTGATCCAGGTCTGCGAAGAACTGGGCATCGTCCTGCTGGTGGAGGCGTTCGACTGCTGGCGCACAGGCAAGAACCCCTACGACTACGGGCGGTTCTTCGACGCGTGGTGCGAGCGGGACGCCACCGAGATGGTGCGGGCGGCCCGCAACTCGCCCGCCGTGCTGATGTGGTCCATCGGCAACGAGGTCCCCGACTCCACCTCCACCGCCGGCCTCGCCATGGCCGACCGGATCATCGAGGCGATCAGGGCCGCGGACGACACCCGCCCGCTGGTCATCGGCTCCGACAAATACCGCCGCCTCCCCGCCAAGGGCTCAGCGGCCGATCTGATGCTGGCCAAGCTGGACGGCCTCGGCCTCAACTACAACACCGCGAAGTCGGTGGACCAGCTGCACGAGGCCTACCCGCACCTCTTCCTCTTCGAGTCCGAGTCCTCCTCGGAGACCTCGAGCCGCGGCGCGTACCAGGAGCCGGAGCACCTCAACACCGGCGAGAACCACACACCCGGCAGGCGCGCGACCTCCTCCTACGACAACAACCTCGCCTCCTGGACCATGAGCGGCGAGTACGGCCACAAGAAGGACCGGGACCGCAAGTGGTTCGCCGGGCAGTTCCTGTGGTCGGGCATCGACTACATCGGGGAGCCCACGCCGTACGACGTCTTCCCGGTGAAGGCGTCCTTCTTCGGCGCGGTCGACACCGCGGGCTTCCCGAAGGACATGTACTACCTCTTCCGGAGCCAGTGGACCGATGAGCCGATGGTCCACCTGCTGCCGATGACCTGGAACCACGCCGAGGGCGACACGGTCGAGGTCTGGGCCTACGCCAACGTCGCCACCGTCGAGCTGTTCCTCAACGGCAAGTCCCTGGGCGTCCGGCGGTTCGACACCAAGAAGACCGCCGACGGCCGCACGTACCTGGAGACGACCGAGGCGACCGGCGACGACAAGACCTTCACCGACGGCCCCCACCCCGGCAGCTACACCAGCCCGAACGGCAGCGCGGGCAAGCTCCACCTGACCTGGAAGGTGCCCTTCGAGCCGGGCGAGCTGAAGGCCGTCGCGCGGCGGGACGGCAGGGTGGTCGCCACCGACGTGCTGCGCACCGCCGGCGCCCCGCACGCGATCCGGCTGACCCCGGACCGCGACTCCCTCGCCGCCGACGGGCGTTCGCTGGTCTTCGTGACCGCCGAGGTGGTCGACCGGCGCGGGGTCGTGGTGCCCGACGCGGAACACCTGCTCTCCTTCGAGGTGGCGGGCGGCTCCCTCGCCGGGCTGGACAACGGCCGCCAGGAGAGCGCCGAGCGCTACCAGGCGAGCACCCGCACCGCCTTCCACGGCAAGGCCCTCGCCGTCGTCCGGTCCGGCACCGAGGCGGGCACGGTGAAGGTGACCGCCCGTGCCGACGGCCTGCGCACCGGCACGGCCACCGTACGGGCCACCAGGGCCGCGGACCGGGCCGAGACCGCCCCGCCCGTCTTCGCGCCGGAGCACCCGGCCCCCTTCGACTACCCGCACGCGGACGCCAGTTACTCCGGCCGCCCGGACTCGCTGCCCGCCGCCATGCTCGACGGCGACCCGGCCACCGGCTGGTCCAACGGCTTCCTCAAGCAGGCCACGGCCCTGCTGCCCGCCTTCGACGGCGCCCGCGCCGAGGACTGGGTCTCGGTCGACCACGGACGCACCCGCGGCTTCGACCGGGCCGACGTCTCCTTCACGGTGGACGCGACGCACAGCCTGCCCGCGACGGTCGAGGTGGCGGTGTGGGACGGCCGGGGCTGGCGGGACGTGCCGGACATCACGATCGACTGGGCCACCGCCTCCGACACCCCGACCGTGATCACCTTCGGGGCCGTCCGCGGCTCCCGGATCCGGCTCACGATGACGAGCCGCCACCCCGACGAGGCGAAGGGCGCGATCCGCGTCAGCCGACTGGAGCTGCCGACCGCCTGAGCCCGACCCGTGCGACGGTCCGGACGGACGGCCCGGGAGCCAGTCCTGTCCGGACCGTTGACGGGACGTCACATCAGCCACAACCATGGCCAGCGTCCGCTTCTGGGAGCGCTCCCACGGCGAGCGCCACCCGCCCCTCCCCCAGAGGAGCCCAGACGTGAAACGACGCAGAACCGCCCTGCTGTCCCTGACGGCCCTCCTGGCGACCGCGCTCACCGCGCTGCCCTCCGCACCGGCCGGGGCCGAAGAGATCGAGCAGGTCAGGAACGGCACCTTCGACACCACCACCGACCCCTGGTGGGCGACCAGCAACGTCACCAAGGGCCTGTCCGACGGCCGGCTCTGCGCCGACGTCCCCGGCGGCACCGCCAACCGCTGGGACGCCGCCGTCGGGCAGAACGACATCACCCTGGTGAAGGGGGAGTCGTACCGCCTCTCCTTCCAGGCGACCGGGACACCCGCCGGGCACGTGGTGCGGGCGATCGTGGGTCTGTCGGTGTCGCCGTACGACACCTACTATGAGGTGACACCGCAGCTCAGCGTCTCGGGCGACACCTACACCTACACCTTCACCTCGCCCGTCGACACCGCTCAGGGCCAGGTCGGCTTCCAACTCGGCGGCAGTGCGGACGCCTGGCGCTTCTGCATGGACGACGTCTCGCTGCTCGGCGGGGTCGCGCCGGAGCCGTACGAGCCGGACACGGGCCCCCGGGTCCGGGTCAACCAGGTCGCCTACCTGCCCGCCGGGCCTAAGAACGCCACCCTGGTCACCGACGCCACGGCGAAACTGCCCTGGGCGCTCAAGAACGCACGCGGCACCGTGGTCACCCGGGGTACGACCCTGCCCCGGGGCGTCGACGCCTCGTCCGGGCAGAACGTCCACTCGATCGACTTCGGCGCGTACCGCACCAAGGGCAAAGGCTTCACCCTGGTCGCCGACGGTGAGACCAGCCGCCCGTTCGACATCGACGCGAGCGCCTACGAGCGGCTCCGCCTCGACTCGGCGAAGTACTACTACACCCAGCGCAGCGGCATCGAGATCCGCGACGACCTGCGGCCCGGCTACGGCCGCCGGGCCGGACACGTGGGGGTGGCGCCCAACAGGGGCGACACGGACGTGCCGTGCCAGCCGGGCGTCTGCGACTACTCCCTGGACGTCAGCGGCGGCTGGTACGACGCCGGCGACCACGGCAAGTACGTCGTCAACGGCGGCATCTCCACCTGGGAGGTGCTGAGCACCTACGAACGCGCGCTGCACGCCCGCACCGGTGACGCCAGCAAGCTCGGCGACGGCAGCCTCGCCATTCCGGAGAGCGGCAACAAGGTGCCGGACATCCTCGACGAGGCCCGCTGGGAGCTGGAGTTCCTGCTGAGGATGCAGGTGCCCGACGGCAAGCCGCTGGCCGGCATGGCCCACCACAAGATGCACGACGAGCAGTGGACCGGCCTGCCGCTGCTGCCCGGCGACGACCCGCAGAAGCGCGAGCTGCACCCGCCGTCCACCGCCGCCACCCTGAACCTCGCGGCCACGGCCGCACAGGCGGCCCGCCTCTACCGCCCCTACGATAAGGCCTTCGCCGACACCTCGCTGGCCGCAGCCCGCAAGGCCTGGTCGGCGGCGCTCGCGCACCCCGACCGCTACGCCTCCGACAGCGACGGCGTCGGCGGCGGCGCCTACGCCGACAGCGACGTGACCGACGACTTCTACTGGGCGGCGGCCGAGCTCTACCTCAGCACGGGGGAGAAGCAGTTCGAGGAGTACGTCCTGAAGTCCCCGGTCCACACGGCCGACCTCTTCAAGCCCGTCGGCTTCGACTGGGCCCGCACCGGCGCGGCCGGCCGCCTCGACCTCGCGACCGTGCCGAACAAGCTGCCCGGCCGGGACAAGGTGCGCCAGTCCGTCGTGGGGGGCGCCGACCGCTACCTGGCCACCCTGAAGGCCCAGCCCTACGGCATGCCGTACGCGCCGGACGGCAACACGTACGACTGGGGCTCCAGCCACCAGGTCCTCAACAACGCCGTCGTCCTCGCCACCGCTTACGACATCACCGGCGCCTCGAAGTACCGGGACGGCGCGCTCCAGACCATGGACTACATCCTGGGCCGCAACGCGCTGAACATCTCCTACGTCACCGGCTACGGCGAGGTCAGCTCCCACAACCAGCACAGCCGCTGGTACGCCCGCCAGCTCGACCCCGGTCTGCCGAACCCGCCGGCGGGCACCCTCGCAGGCGGACCCAACTCGAGCATCCAGGACCCCTACGCGCAGAGCAAACTCCAGGGCTGCGTAGGCCAGTTCTGCTACATCGACGACATCCAGTCCTGGTCGACCAACGAGCACACGATCAACTGGAACGCCGCCCTGACCCGCATGGCCTCCTTCGTGGCGGACCAGGGGTAGGAGCCGGACGCCGTGCCAGGGTGCCGGGGGAGTCCGCCGACAGGACGCCCCCGGCACCCGCGCGTAGCCTGGTGTCATGCACGCGGTGCGGGTAGACGGCATCGAGGTCGCCTACGACCGGGTGGGCCAGGGCCCGCCTCTGGTGCTCGTGCACGGCGCCATGACGGACGCCCGCCTGTGGCGTGCGCAGGTGGCCGACCTGGCCGACGAGTTCACCGTGATCGCCTGGGACGAGCCGGGCTCCGGCCGGTCCTCCGACGTGTCGCCCTCCTTCGTCCTCGCGGACTACGCCCGCTGTCTTGCGGCCGTCGTCGAGGACGTCGGTCTCGGCCCGGCCCATGTGGTGGGTGTGGGCTGGGGCGGAACCGTGGTGCTGGAGCTCTACCGGCACCACGCCGGACTCGTCAGGACACTGGTCCTCGTCGACACCTACGCCGGCTGGAAGGGCTCGCTGCCCGCCGCGGAGGTGCGGGCGCGGGTCGAGGGGGCGGAGCGGATGCTCGACGTCCCGGACGCGGAGTTCGCGCCCACCATGCCGGGCCTGTTCGCGGGCCGGCCACCCGCCGAAGCCGTCCGCATGCTGTCCCTGATGTCGGCGGACACCCGCCGCGGGAGCATGCGGACCGAGCTCACCATCATGGCGGAGGCCGACCAGCGCGACCTGCTGCCCAGGATCGAGGTGCCGACGCTGCTGCTGTGGGGGGAACTCGACTCGCGCTCCCCGGTGGAGCAGGTGGCCCGCCCGCTCCTCGAAGCGATCCCGCGGGCCACGCTGGTGGTGCTCCCCGGTGTCGGGCACCTCAGCAACGTCGAGGCGCCGGAGACGTTCAACCGGACCGTCCGGGAGTTCTGCCGTCCCCCGTCCTGAGCGGCCGGGCCACAGACGCGGGTACTTCCTCGCCTCCCGTGCTCAGACCGTCTCCTGGGGCGCGTGCGCCAGCTTGTCCGGGTTGGCCACGACGTAGATGCCCCGCACCCGGTCGCCCTCGGGGGCGCCAGACGGGACGGCCCGGGCCGCCCCGGCCGTTGGTGATCAGGCGGGCCACCTTGTCCCGGCCGTGCACCGGGCGCAGACTCGCCGGCCGGCGCTTGCAGCCGGCGTCCGACCAGGCCGTGACGTCCGGCGCGAGGACCTCCATCAGCTCGGCGATGTCCCCGCCGAGCGCCGCCCGCACGAACCGCCCGGTCGCCTCCCGCCGCACCCGCGGACAGCCGCGTCGGGGCCCGGGATGTGACATCAGGCGCTGCGATGTGACGCAGATCTCGGTGACTGGCCAGCGGCAAACCCCTCACGGTACCCTTTGAGACTGCCTCTGAGCTGGTGGTATTTACGAGTCAGTACCCGAGCGGTACCGTGAAGGGCATGCCAGCTCTCAACGTGGAGTTCAGCGACCGCGAACTTGAGGATCTGCGGCAGATCGCCAAGGAGCGCGGTACGTCCATGAAGGCGCTCGTGCGCGAGGCCGCCGCGGCCGACATAGCCCGCCACCGCGCTCTGCAGGAGGGTGCGGAGGCGTTCCGCCGGTTCTTCGCGACCCACGCCGACGAGTTCGCCGCCGCCTTTCCCGACGACGAATCGCCCGGCAAGGGCGAAGGGCGGGCCGCCTGAGCGATGGCACCCGTCATCCACATCGACGTGCCCTGGCTGCTCCAGCGGCATGAAGAGGTCCTCCCGGACCAGCCCACCGTCAACGACTTCTCCTCGCTGGTCGCCGCGGTCGCCCGGCACCGCGTCGACCCGCCGCGTCTCGGGGTCGACTCCGACGCCGCCTGGCGGGCCGCCGCGCTGCTGCACACCCTCGCCGTGCTGCGGCCGCTGCCCTCGGCCAACGCCCGCTTCGCCTGTGCGACCGCCGTGGCGTACATGTTCGTCAGCGGCGTCGGGATCGACCCGCCCTACGGTGCCCTCGTCGACCTCGCCCGCGACCTGATGTCCGGCACGACCGACGTCTACGGAGCCGCGGACCGGTTGCGCTCCTGGCAGATCTGAGGGACCCGCGATGCAGCGAAATGTCGAAAACCGGTGCGAGTGGCGGCTGTTCGTTCCCCTTTCTGACTTTCTGTCAATGGGCCGGATGTTGCACAGGCGCCTTGTTGGTCGTGTGGGGGTTGTGCAAGAGTGAAACACGCGTGCGGGGGGAATGGCCGGGTGTCGCACGTGTTTTGTTGACCGGGTCCGATTCGCCGTCGGCGAATTCGCACCTCCCGCGCCGCGCCAAAAGAGGTACGCACCAACCGGGCTCCTTTTTTCGGCGTCAGGACTTCCGTGTGTCACATGCGCGTGGGAAGGAACCACCTCAGTGCCCACCCCCCACCCCCCTCGTCCCCCGTATCCCCCGCCCGGCGGGGATCCCGGGGACTCCGACGAATCCCTGGCCGCCCCACTCAGAGGCACCCCGAAGGGCGAGGTCGCCGCCCATTCGACCGCCCTGCTGATGGCGCGGCACTGGCAGCCGGTGCACGACTACGCGGTCATCTGTCTGGCCTCGTCGGCGCAGGTCGCCACGATGGTCACCGGGACCGCCTTCCACCGGACCCTCAACCGCCTCGCCTTCGGCGAGTCGGCCGTCGCGCTGCGCCCGGCCCTGCTGGTGACCGTGCGCGACACGATCCGTGAGTGGTCCGGCGACGATCGAATATCCGCCGTCCTCCCGGCGTTGCAGAAACCCGCCGGAGGGCGTGGGCTGCGTGCGGCGACGTCCATGACGCCCGAAAACCGTGTCCTCGCGGAGCGGGCATTTCAGGCACTTCCCGCAGCGGCGCGCTGTTTGCTGTGGCATGTCGAGGTCGAGGCAGATCCTTTAACCGTCCCAGCCGGTCTGCTGGGCATGGACACCGAGATCGCGTCGGCCGCGCTCGAACAGGCGCGTGACAAATTCCGCGAGGGTTGTGTACGCGCCCACAGCGAACTCGCGCCGACCCAGGATTGCCGGTTCTACAACCGCCTCCTCGATGTGCCGATCCGTCGGGGTGGCGTACTGCTGCCCGATGTCCAGGAGCACCTGGCGGAGTGCCGCTACTGCCGGAACGCGGCCGAGCAACTGAGTCATTTCGAGGGCGGACTGGGCCCGCTGATCGCCGAGGCCGTGCTCGGCTGGGGCGTGCGCCGCTACCTCGACTCGCGTCCGGGCCGGGCCTCGCACGGCAACCGGAGCGGCCGCGGCGGCCGGCGCGGTGGCGGGCGACGGGGCGACGGGCGGCTGACCGTCGGACGCCACCGTGTACTGTCCCGGATTCCCATGCCCGCACGCCGGGTGCCGGGTACCCGGATCCCCGACGCGCTGCGCTCCTCCCGGGCGCTCCTCTCGGGCGTCGGTGCGGTGTCGGCCGGCGTGCTGGCGACAGTGCTCATCCTCAGCGCGTCGTCGTACGACGGCGGACACGCCGACCCGGCCGGCTCCAACAGCGCCGCCGAAGCGGGCGGTACGGAGTCCAGGACGCCGCCCGGCACGGCCAAGCTGCCCACGGCGCAGGGCGTGACGCGGCTGCGCAACGCCGGCGCCGACCTGTGCCTCGACGTCCGGGACCTGCCGAAGGAGGGCTCCGGGACGAAGCTGGCGGAGTGCTCGACGGTGTGGACCCAGCAGTGGACGTACGAGAACGACGGGCTGCTGCGCAGCGTCGCCGATCCCGGCCTGTGCCTGGACTCGCACAAGGACGCCGGTGTCGTCGTTCTCGGCACCTGCGCCGAGGACGACGACGAGCGGGCCGACGACGTGCGCTACGACCTCACCGTGCGGGGGGAGTTGCTGCCGCGGTGGGACGAGCAGCTCGCCCTGACCTCCACCGACGGCGACCCGGACGCCGACATCGTCGTCAAGGTCAGGGACCGTTCCGACGGCCAGCGCTGGCAGCCGGAGCCCGTGCCCACGACGGCGGGTTCGCTGTCGATCGAGGAGCAGGACGACCCGACGGCACGACAGGTGACCCTGCCGGACGGCCGGACGCAGTGAGCACGGCACCCCCGGTCTGACCGGTGGGCCGCGCGGTGAGGGCACCGCGCGGCCCACCGGTCAGACCGGGCCGTCGGCGAGGTCGGCCGGACCGACCGTGCTCGGCGTGGCGTGGCCCGACAGGGCCAGGGTGAGATCGAGTTCGGCCAGCAGACAGCGGATGACGTGCTCGACACCGGGCCCGCCGTCGAGGCCGAGGCCGTAGACGTACGGCCGGCCGACGAGGACGGCCCGGGCCCCGAGGGCGAGCGCCTTGAAGATGTCGTCGCCGGTGCGGACGCCGCTGTCGAAGAGCACGGTGAGCCGGTCCCCGACGGCCTCCGCCACACGGGGCAGCGCGTCGGCCGCCGCAAGGGAACCGGCCACCTGGCGCCCGCCGTGGTTGGAGACGACCACGCCGTCCATGCCCGCCTCCGCCGCCTGCCGGGCGTCGTCCGGGTGCAGGACGCCCTTGAGGACGATAGGGCCGTCCCAGTTCTCCCGCAGGAACGCCAGGTCCGGCCAGGTCTTGGCCGGGTCGGCGAACATCTGGACGAAATGCATCACGGCCGCGTTCGGATCCTCGTGCACCGGCTTGGCCAGACCCGCCTGGAAGGCCGGATCCGAGAAGTAGTTGGCCGTGCCGACGCCGTGCAGGAACGGCAGATAGGCCTGGTCGAGATCGCGGGGCCGCCACGCCAGCAGCGGCGTGTCCAGGGTGACGACGAGCACGCCGAAACCGGCCGCCCCGGCCCGGTTCAGGAAACTGCGGGCCACCTCCGGGTCCCTGGGCCAGTACAGCTGGAACCACCGCTCGGCGTCGCCCATGGCCTCGGCGACCTGCTCCAGGGGCGTGCTCGACGCGGACGACAGGACGAAAGGCACGCCCTGGGCGGCGGCCGCCCGCGCCGCGGCGGTCTCTGCCTCGGGGTGCATGATCGACAGCACCCCGACCGGGGCGAGCGCCAGCGGAGCCGGCAGGGTCCGGCCCAGCACCTCGACCGACAGGTCCCGCTCGTGCACGTCCCGCAGCACGCGCGGCACGATCCGGCGGCGCTCCAGGGCCGCCCGGTTGGCACGCGCGGTGCTGCCGTTCCCGGCGCTGCCCGCCACATAACCGACCGGCCCGGGCCCGAGCCGCCGCTCGGTCAGCTCCTCCAGCCGCGTCAGATCGGTGGGCAGCCGCGGTACGGCACCCGTCATCCCGTTCAGATAGATCTCGTACTGGAAGTCCGCCCAGTGCCTGCCCACCGTAGGCAACCGCCTCTCGTCGCTGAGAACGCGCAGTACGCCGACCATACCGACCGGTAGGCGGGCCCGGGTGATCAGGGTCGGCTCGCCGACTCGTGCAGGACGCGGGCCAGTTCGCGAGGCTCGGAGAACATCGGCCAGTGGCCGGTGTCCATGTGGATCAGCTCCCAGCGGTCGCTCCTGAGCAGTTCAGCCACCGTGGCGCCCGGATGCGGGGTCGCGCCGTTCACGATCCGGGCGATCTGCTCCCACGCCCCGAGCCACGCCCCCGCCACCAGTACGAAGTCGGTCATGCCGGCAATTCGGCCGAGGGGTCTGACAACCGCCCCTCGCCCCCGGGCCCGGTGATCGGCGGCACCGGTGTGTCGACGGTCCTGGCCAGCCGGGCGCCCTCGGGGCCGTACACCGCCCGGGGTTCGGGGAACAGCCGCAGCAGTGTCAGGAACAGCACCGCCGCCACGAGCAGCGACAGCGGCAGGCTGATGTCGATGCCGTTCGCCAGGTCGCCGAACGGGCCGACGAACTGCCCGGGGATGTTGGTGAACAGGACACCGAGCAGTGCCGAGACCCACCAGGCGGTCATGCCCCGCCAGTTCCAGCCGTGTGCGAACCAGTAACGGCCGCCGCGCTGACGGCGGTTGAAGACCTGGAGCGCCTCCGGGTCGTACCAGCCGCGCCGCGTCCAGTAGCCCAGCATCATCACGACCATCCACGGCGTGGTGCAGGTGATGATCACCGTGGCGAAGGTCGAGATGGACCGTACGAGGTCGAGGCCGAACCGGCCGGCGAAGATGAACGCGATCGACAACACGCCGACCAGCAGCGTCGCCTGGACCCGGGACAGCCTCGGGAACACCGACGAGAAGTCGAGCCCCGTTCCGTACAGCGCCGTCGTGCCCGTCGCCAGGCCGCCGATCAGCGCGAGCAGGCAGACCGGCAGGAAGAACCAGCCCGGCGAGATCGCGAGCAGCCCGCCCACGAAGTCGGGGGTCGCCGGATCGACGTACTCCGGCGCCTTGTCCGCGATGATGCTCGCGGTCGTCAGGCCGAACAGGAACGGCAGCAGCGTCGCGAGCTGCGACAGGAACGCCGCGCCCATCACCTTCCGGCGCGGTGTGCTCGCCGGGATGTAGCGCGACCAGTCGCCGAGGAACGCCCCGAACGACACCGGGTTCGACAGCACGATCAGCGCCGACCCGATGAACGACGGCCAGAACAGGGCCGTCGTCTCCGCGTCGGCCGAGTCGGTGAAGACACCCGCGTACGAGGGGTCGAAGTCACCCGCGAACGCCACGGCACCGAGCAGGAACAGCGCACTCGCCGAAGTCACCGCGATCTTGTTGACGAAGAGCATGAACCGGAAGCCGTACACGCACACCGCGAGGACCAGCACCGCGAACAGCGCGTAGGCGACGGCGTAGGACAGGTCGTCCCGGCCGAGGCCGAAGAGCCGGTGGGCGCCGCCGACCAGGGCGTCGCCGGAGCTCCACACCGAGATGGAGAAGAACGCGACGGCCGTCAGCAGCGACAGGAACGAGCCGACCACACGGCCGTGCACCCCCAGGTGCGCGGACGACGACACGGCGTTGTTGGTCCCGTTGGCCGGGCCGAACACCGCCATCGGGCACAGGATCAGCGCACCTGCCACGACCCCGAGGAGCGTGGCCGCGAGACCTTGGCGGAAGGACAGCCCGAACAGGATCGGGAAGGCGCCGAGGACGCACGTGGAAAAGGTGTTGGCACCGCCGAAGGCCAGCCGGAAGAGGTCGAGCGGGGTCGCGGTGCGTTCCGCGTCGGGGATGCGGTCGACGCCGTGGGTCTCCACTTCCGTCAGGGACGGGGGAGCCGGGGCGGGGGAGGGGTGGTCGGCCGACGGGGACAAGGGGGCTCCAGCGGGGACGGGACGGTGGAGCGCGGGGTGGCGCTGATGTCGGGCGGACGGCCGCTCACCGGCGCCGGGGTGTGCGGCGGCGCGCGGAAGCCGTCCTCTGGGGTGGTGCCGACCGTAGGACGGCGAAGGTGATCTACGCCAGAGGACGGTTCATCCATTCTTCTCGTTGCCGGTGGACGGATCCTCCACTCCTCGGTCACTCCTCGTCGGACGGATGCGGCTCATGGCCCGGCTCGGCGTCCGGTCCCTGCGCCCGTACGCGCTGCACGTGTTCGAGGGAGTCGCGCAACTCCGCGAGCCAGTCGTCGGTGTGACGCTGCACCAGGCGCACGCACCAGGCCAGGGCGTCGCTGCGGCTGCGGGCGACGCCGCCGGCGATCAGGGTGTCGAGGACCTGGCGCTCCGGCTGGCGCAGCCGCGTCATGACGGGCGCGGCCACATGCGTGAAGAGCGTGCGCCGCCCGCCGCACTCCACGCCCCAGGACACCTTGCGGCGGAACCGGTGCTCGGCGTCCCGGGCCACGGCCATCCGGTCCTCGCGCGTGCGTTCCCGGAACTCCTGCACCCGGCTCTCCAGGGCCGCCTCGCGCTCGGCGGCCGGGGCGTCCTCGGCCAGCCGGGGTTCGGCGATGCGGCCGATCACCGTGATCTCCTCGCGGTCGACCGTGACCTCGGTCAGTTCCTCGAAGAGGTCGTCGGGGAGGCGGCCGGCGAACCAGCCGCGCAGCTTCTCTCTCTGCTCTGTAGTAATCATGTAATGACGATTACTCGACCGGAGCATGAACACAAGGGGCTGCGAAGCAGTCGGCCGAGAGCGGAATCGGAATGTTTCAGGCCGATTAACGAACACGCGGAAATCAGCCATCTGGCCGCTTCGTACCCCCGGAGACCGCGCGGTTACGGGCTTCGGCCATGCGGATTCCGTAACTTCACGCCACTGATTAAATACGCAAGGTTACTGAAACCGGTGGGGTCGATGTGTGTTTCGGTGGCGGACTCGGCAGACTCGCGCTCGCCGCCCTGGGCACCAACCGAGCAGGGGCCGGCACACCCCGTAATCGAGCGGAAGGATGCACACAATGCGGAACACCGCGCGCTGGGCCATGACTCTCGGACTGACGGCCACCGCCGTCTGCGGACCCCTCTCCGGGGCCGCGCTCGCCGATCCAGGTCAGGCCCCCACCGCGCTCTACGCCCCGTCGGCCCTCGTCCTCACGGTGGGCCACGGCGAGAGCGCGGTCGCAGCGACTCCGGAACGCGCGGTCACTCTGACCTGTTTCCCGAAGGCCTCCGGCACGCACCCGGCGGCCGGCTCGGCCTGCGCGGAACTGCGCGGAGTGGGCGGCGACATCCGCGCCCTGACCGCCGGCGAGGGTGCGTTCTGCACCAAGCAGTACGACCCCGTGGTCGTCACCGTCGACGGTGTCTGGCAGGGACAGCGAGTGTCCTACGAGCGCACCTTCTCCAACGAGTGCGTGAAGAACGCCCACGGCTCCGGCGTCTTCGCGTTCTAGGGCCGGGATCGCGCCGTTCCCGTGAGGTACGGCGGTTCGAGGCTGGGGAGCCGGGCCGCTGTCGCGGGGACCTGCGATCTCGTACAAGGGGGCCGGCGGGCGGAGTGGGGCCGCCCGCCGGCCCCTGGGCGTTCCTTCGGACCGGTGTGTTCCTTCGAACCGGTTCGTTCCTTCGGGCCGGTGCGCTCAGGCCCGGTCGCGGTGGCTCGTGTCGCACCACGGATAGCGCCGGCTGCGACGGCAGGTGCACAGGGCCACCCGGAAGCGGTCCGAGGTGACGACGGAGCCGTCCTCCAGCTCCACCTCCACCGGGCCCTCCACCAGCAGCGGACCCTTGCGCTGGACGGTGACGCGGCGCGGGGCCGCGGATCGGTCAGACGGGGAGTTCGGCACGGATCACCACCAGCTCTTCCCGGTTCTCGGCGGTGGCCAGCAGCCCCCGCTCCCTCAGCCAGCGCTCCCGGCCCCGCACCACCGGCCCGAACGCGATCCGCCGACGGCGGGTCACCGCGGCCTTCAGCCCGGCCGCGCGCAGGTGCTGCACGGTCAGGTCCGGGCCGCTGAGCGCGGACTGCACCAGCAGCAGCACCCCGCCCGGACGCAGCAGGCCGGGCGCCTCCCGGCAGATCCGGTCCACCACCAGCCGGCCGTCATCGCCCGCGTCCCAGGCCCGGGCCGCACCGCGTGGCTGTCGCGCACGGCCCGGGGCCGGTACATAGGGCGGATTGGCCAGGATCAGGTCGAAGGACTCGCCCAGCACGGGCTCGAAGAGGTTCCCGTGCCGGATGCGGACCGGGAGGCCGGCCCGCGCGGCGTTCAGCCGGGCGGCCCACACCGCCCTCCGGGACACGTCCACGGCGGTCACGCGGAAGCCCCGGCGCGCGGCCTCCAGGGCCAGGGCGCCGGTCCCGGTGCCCACGTCGAGCACCTCCGCGTCCGTCGGCAACGTCTCGTCGAACAAGGCACCGGCCAGCAGCTCGGTGTCCTCCTGCGGGGCGTACACGCCCGGGGGTACCAGTGGGTTCACCTCACTCGAGTACCCCGCCCATCAGGAGATATCGACGGTTTCCTGGGTAATCGTGGCACGCAGTGACGAGCGTGAGGCACGCCAGTCGGCGAGCAGCCGGGCGCCGAAGCGCTCCTCGACGAACTCGGTGGCGTCGATGCCGAACGCGACGTCCGGGGCGAGGTGCGGCTCCAGCTCCAGCAGACCGCCGATGACGTCATGGCGCACCACCTGCTCGTGGACGGCGTCCGCCTCGACGTGCTCGTCGTAGAAGTGTTCGGCGGCGGGCCCGGCGCCGGTGCGGCGCATCGCCTCGGCGAGCCGGCGCGACCCCGGCGACGAGGTGATCTCGACCGCCGCGAAGTGGCCGACCAAGGCGCCTCTGAGGGCCCGGTGCAGACCGAACAGGGACATGAGGTTCACCGTGACCAGGGCCTCGCCCGACGCGGCGTCGAGGTAGCGGCCGTACGTGGTGTCCAGGCCGAGGTCCGTCATGAGGTCGGCGAACAGGCGGGCGTGCACACGGTCGGCCCGGCCGCCGCCCCACTCGTCGAACTCCACCGCCGCCATCGCCGCCTTCGCCCGGCCCCACAGCCGCGGCAGCACCCACGCGTGCGGGTCGGCCTCCTTGAGGTGGTACAGGGAGCGCTGGGCCGCGTACTCACGCACATGCCACAGCTCGCCCTCGTCGCGCAGGAAGTGGGTGACGCCCCTGCCCTCGACGGGCTCGACCAGAAGACCGGCCAGTGCCTCGTCCACACTGTCGTGGACCCGGGCGTCGGCGCGCAGGGCGGACAGGAAGCGGTGCTCCAGGGCCGCCCGGATGCGCAGCAGCTCGGGGTCCCACTCACGGTCGGGGGACACACCCGCGAAACCGCGGTAGTGCAGCTCGTAGCAGAGGTACAGCGCCAGCTGGAGGTCCTCTCCGTACACGGCGGCCCGGGCGACCTCCTCAAGGCGGGGCAGCCGGCCCTCGCCCCGCAGGTACGCCTCGACACCCCTGCTCAGCGGCCCGCGCGGGGTGGGGAGCCCCGGCTCCCGGGACTCTGGTTCTTCACGGTCGTGCGCCATGCGCGCCGGGTACCCGGCCGGAGCCCGGGGTCACCCGCCGCTCAGGACGGTGTCACCGTCGAGGTCGTACAAGCGGTCGACCTGGACATCGCCCCGGGCGTGACCAGCGAGCCCGTGCCCGTGCACGAGGGCGACGCCTGGCCGGGCGTGCACGAGCGGCTGCTCGACTCCGAGTGGTCCGAGACCGACGACCAGGGCCGGCCGGTCGCCTGCAACCGGGTGGCGGGCGTGGTCGTCACCGAGCGCGGCCACGACTGGGCGAGGTCGACCGGGCGGGCCATGGCGGCGAACCTGCCCGGCGTGGCGCGGGCCCTGGCACAGCGGCCGCTCGGTCCGCCGCGGTAGCCCGGGCCCGTCACCTACTGCTCTCCCTCGGACTCCTCCTGCGCACGGGTGTTGGGGGTGGTGGCGTCTGCGGCCTCGCCCCGGTGGCGTCGCTGTTCAGCGGAGTCCTCGGTGCGGTTCTCGGCGTGCTCGATCTCGCGCAGCACCTCCTCGAACGCCGTCTCGGGCTGCTCGGAGGCGGCGCGGTGCTCGGGGTCCTTGTTCTGGGACACGGGAGTCTCCTTCCTGCGTTCGGTGCGTCCGTTCATGGGTGCGAAAGCTCAGCTGGAGGCCGTGGCGATGCGCAGCGGCACCGGGTCGGGCGGGGCCGCCTCCTCGTTCTGGCGGGTGACCTCCGCCCACCAGGACGGGCCGTCCTCTATGTGGCGCAGCAGGACGCCCTCGCGGATCGCCCACGGGCAGACCGTGACGGACCTGAGGCCGGTCAGCTTCATCGCGGTGTGCCCGACCACCGCACCGGCCAGGCTCTGCGCGGCCCGCGGCGCGGAGATGCCGGGCAGATGCGCGCGTTCGGCGGCCGGCAGGGCGGCCAGCCGGGCGATCGCCTCCCGCAGTTCCCTCCGGTGCAACTGCCGGTCCACGAACGGGCCGTGGCGTCCGGGCGCCGCGCCGCACAGCCGCCCGAGCTGCTGGAACGTGCGGGAGGTGGCGACCGCGGTGCGCGGGCCCTCCCAGCGGATCCGTGCCGCGACGTCCCGCATCTGATGGCGGACCTTGCGGCGCATCGCCCGCACCCGCTCCGGCGAGGGCGGGTCCTCGTCCTCGAAGAACTCATGGGTGAGCCGTCCCGCACCCAGCGGCAGGGAGGCCACGAAGTCGGGCAACCGGCCGCGCCCGAAGGCGACTTCGAGCGAGCCGCCGCCGATGTCGAGCAGGGCGAGCGGCCCCGAACGCCAGCCCATCCAGCGCCGGGCCCCGAGGAACGTCAGTTCCGCCTCGACCTCGCCCGGCAGGGTGCACAGGGCCACGCCCGTACGAGCCCGGACGGTGCGCAGCACCTCGTGCCGGTTGGGTGCGTTGCGCACCACGGCGGTCGCGAACGCCAGCGGTCCGGCCGCGCCCCACCGGGACGCGGCCCTGCTCGCCTCGGCGACCGCGTGCACCAGTTGCTCGACGGCCTGCTCCGGGATGGGTCCCCCCGGTGTGACCTGCTCGGACAGCCTGAGCCGCCACTTGGCGGTGTGCACCGGGAGCGGTACCCCACCGTCCGCGTCCGCGACCACCAGTCTGACCGTCTTCGATCCCACATCCATCACGCTGATTCGCATGGCCCGTGAGTACCCGTTTCAGGGGCGGACCAACGGAACGGCCCCCCGAGTACGCCGGAGATCAGCCAGCTGACGGCCGGTGTCAGGTCATCTGGCGTCGCACCAGCTCGTGCAGCCGGCCGCCCGTGTCGGCGAGGAGCCGCGAGGGCGGGCCCTGCTGGACGACCTTGCCGTCCTCCATCACCACGACCCGGTCGGCGTCCAGCACCGTCGACAGCCGGTGCGCGATGACGATCCGGCTGGCGTTGAGGGCCTTGGTGCTCTCGATGACCGTGCGCTGCGTCTCGTTGTCGAGGGCACTGGTCGCCTCGTCGAAGAACAGGATGCGCGGCCGGCGGATGAGCGCCTGCGCGATCATCAGCCGCTGGCGCTGACCGCCGGAGACGGCACCGCTGCCCGAGACGATGGTGTGCAGTCCCATCGGCATCCGCTTGATGTCCTCGGCGAGCCCGGCCATCTCCGCCGCCGCCATCGCCTCCTCCGGCGTGTACGGCTCGGTGCCGCAGATGACGTCCAGGATCGAGCCGGTGAACGGCTGCGCGTGCTGGAGCACCACACCGCACTGGCGGCGCACCGCCGACTGGTCGAGGGCGGCCAGGTCCTGACCGTCGTAGAGGACGCTGCCCGACAGCGGACGGTCGAAGCCGATCAGCAGGCGCAGCAGCGTCGACTTGCCGCACCCGCTCGGGCCGACGATCGCGACGAACTCGCCCGGCCGCACCTCGAACGACACGTCGTCCAGGACCAGGGGGCCGTCGTCCGAGTAGCGGAACGACAGCCGCCGTGCCTCGATCCCGCCGGACAGCGGACCCGGCCGGGTGCTCGCCGTGCGCACCTCGGGTGTCGCGTCCAGCACCGGCCTGATCTCCTCGAACAGGGGCAGCGCGGCCACGGCCGAGACGAACGAGCCGGTCAGCTGGGTGACGGAGGTCAGCACCATCGTCACCGAGGTGTTGAAGGTGAGGAACGCGGCCGCCGACATCGAGCCCCGGGCCGGGCCCGCCAGCAGCATGAACATCAGCAGGGTGCACAGCGGCAGGTACACCGCGCCCAGCACCGTCGTGAGGTTCTTGATGCGGCCGACCTTCTGCTGGAGCTCCCGGCTGCGCGCGAACTCCGAGGCCCAGGCGGCGTACGCGTAGTTCTCCGCGGCGGCCACCCGCAGCTTGGGCAGGCCGCGCAGCGTCTGGAACGCCTGGTTGTTCAGCTTGTTGGAGAGCACCACCAGCCGCCGCTGCCAGCGCACCTGCCACAGGCCCAGCCCCAGGAACACCGTGGCGATGACGACGAGCATGCCGATCGCGGCCATCGCCATCGGCACGCTGAACCACAGCAGCAGCCCCAGGTTCATCGCCCCCACCGTCACCGACTGGGCGACCGTCGGGCCGACTCCCGCCAGCAGCCTGCGGATCGAGCTGATGCCCATGGCCGCGCTGGCCAGTTCACCGGTGGAGCGTTCGGTGAAGAACTTCGTCGGCAGTCTCAGCAGCCGGTCCCACACGGCCGGCTGGAGCGTGGCCTCGACCCGGCCCTCCAGCCGCAGGATGGTCATGTTCTGCAACAGCATGAAGGCCGCCGACACCACACTGCTGAGCATCACCGCGAGGCACACCTGCACGATCAGGTCCGTCTGCGCCTTCGGCACGAACTCGCCGAGCACCTTGCCGGTCGCGATGGGCACCAGCGCGCCGATCGCCACCGTGACCAGACCGCTGACCAGCAGGGCCGCGAGGTCGCCGCGCATGCCCTGCATGCAGAACCGCAGCAGCCTGAGCGGACTGAGACTCCGCTCGGGCAGCGGCCGGTAGAACATCACCGCGCGCGGCTCGAACTCGTCGGCGTTGGCCTTCTCGACCGGCGTCTCACGACCCGTGGACGGATGGACCGCCACGTATCCGCCGCGCCGCCACAGCAGTGCCACCGGCGCGCCCGACAGGGCACGGTGGCCGACCAGCGGCCCGACGTTGTCCCGCCACCAGCGCCCGTCGAGGCGTACGGCCCGGGTACGGACGCGGGAGGCGAGGGCGACCTGTTCGACCGGGTCGAGACGGTCGCCGCCGGTGTCCTTCTGGGCGGGTTCGGTGAGGGTGATCCCGCCGGCCTGGGCGACGAGCTTGCACGCCGCGTACGTGGCGTCGGCGTCGGCCGCGGTGGTCCGTTTCGACGACCGCTTGCCGATGGAGGCGAGCAGCGTCTGGTCGGCCTGGGCGCGCACCGCCTCACCGGCCTTGATGCCCTCGGCCGTGCGTGTCTCGTGGGTGCGTTCCAGCTGTTCGATCCACCGGTCCAGCGTGGTCAGCAGCCGGTACTGCTGGTCGACCATGCTCTGCCACAGCGCCGGATCCATCAGCAGGTCGGCCGCGGCCTCCGCGCCGTACAGCGAGCCGTACTGCACGCTCCCGGGCGGCACCTGCATCCAGAACACGTCGTCGTCCGTGGGCGCGGCGGCCCGCTCCGTCGCCATCGGCGCCTGGAAGAGGATGGAGAGGCTGCGGCCCACGCCCAGCGCGAGCGCGTACTCCAGCGGACTCGTCGTCGGCGGCACGTACTGCGGGTTGCCGTAGTCGTCGTACGACCACGTGGCGGTGTTGGCGGGCTGGTACAGCTCACGCAGCCCGATGCGGTGCACCACGCAGTCCCGCAGCGGGCGGGCCACCAGCGTGTGCTGCGGCCCCGCCACCGGGCCGAGCACCAGCGACCCCGCCTCCAGACGGCCGAGGTGGTGCCAGTGGCCCTGCTGGCCGGCGTCGACCGCGAACAGGTCGACGGCGCCCGACGCGACCAGCCACAGCACCTGCGGGCCCTCCAGGTCCAGGCGGTTGAACCCGGCGCAGTCGATGCGCGAACCCATCTGCCCGAACGCGCCCAGGACGAGGTCGCCCTCGCGTCCTTCGTGAACGGTCGTCATCTCACCGCTCCCTGACCAGCGCGGCGTACGCGCCGCCGCGGGCCACCAGTTCCTCGTGCCGTCCCCGCTCCACGACCGTGCCGTGCTGGAGGACGACGATCTCGTCGCTGTCGCGGACGGTGCTGAGCCGGTGCGCGATCACCACACAGGCACAGCCCCGCTTGCGCAGGTTGTCCATCACGACCAGCTCGGTCTCCGCGTCCAGCGCGCTCGTCACCTCGTCGAGCACCAGGATGCTCGGCCGGCGCACCAGCGCCCGCGCGATCTCCAGGCGCTGGCGCTGCCCGCCGGAGAAGTTGCGTCCGTCCTGCTCGACCTTGCTGTGGATGCCGCCGGGACGCCGCATGATCACGTCGTACAGGGCGGCGTCCCGCAGGGCGTCCTCCACCGCGTCGTCCGGGATCGACGGGTCCCACAGCGCCACGTTGTCGCGGATCGTCCCCTCGAAGAGGAACACGTCCTGGTCGACGAAGGAGACGGAGGCGGCCAGCGCCCCGCGCGGGATGTCCTCGATGCGCTGTCCGTCGATACGGATCACGCCCTCCCAGGGCGCGTACAGGCCGGAGATCATCCGGGACACGGTGGACTTGCCGCTGCCCGAGCCGCCGACCAGGGCGACCTGCTGCCCGGGGCCGACGGTCAGGTCGAAGCCGGTGAGCAGCGGCTTGTCGAGCGGGCTGTAGCCGAAGGTGATGTTCTCCAGCTCCACATGGCCCTGCAGACGCCGGGTCGACTCACCGGAGCCGGGCCGGCCGTAGAGCGGGTCGGCCTGGAAGTTCTCCACGTCCTTCAGCCGTGCCACGTCCGCCGCGAAGTCCTGGATGCGTCCCGCGACGCCGTTGAGCCGGGTCAGCGGGGCGGTGAACCGGGTGACCAGGGCCTGGAAGGCGACCAGCAGACCGACCGAGATGTGCCCCTCGACCGCCCGCATACCGCCGATCCAGAGGATCAGCGCGCTGTTGAGGGTGGCGAGCGTCGGCGCGACCACACCCAGGTAGGCGCTCGGCACGCCGAGCCGCTGCTGCTCCTCCAGCGTGGTGGCGTGCTGCCCCGCCCACTTGCGGAAGTAGCCGTCCTCGCCGCCGGTCGCCTTCATCGTCTCGATCAGCTGCAGACCGGTGTAGGCGGTGTTGGTGAGCCGGGCCGTGTCGGCGCGCAGCTTCGCCGTGCGGGTGGCGCGCAGGCGCACCACGACCCGCATGGCCACGATGTTCAGCAGCGCCACGCCGATGCCGACGAAGGTCAGCTGCGGGTCGTAGGTGTACAGCAGCACCGCGTACAGGACGACCACGATCGCGTCCACGCCCGCGGCCGCGAGGTCACGGGACAGGGTCTCGGAGACCGCGTCGTTGGACTGGAGCCGCTGCACCAGGTCGGCCGGGCTGCGCTGCGAGAAGAACGTCACCGGCAGCCGCAGCAGATGCCGCAGGAAGCGGGCGCTGGACAGCGTGGAGGAGATGATGCGCCCGTGCAGCAGGTTGGCCTGCTGGAGCCAGGTCAGCAGGACCGTGAGCAGCACGCAGGCCGCCATCGACGCGAACAGCACGCCGAGCAGCGAGGTCTGGTTCCCGATCAGGAACTCGTCGATGTAGGTGCGGCTGAGCGCGGGCACCGCCGCGCCGACCGCCACCAGCAGCAGGCTCGCGAGGACCGCGGCGGGCATGGTGCCCGCGGTACCGCGCAGCCGGGCGGGCATCGCGCCCAGGACGCCCGGCTTGCGGCCGCCCCGGGTGAAGTCCTCGCCGGGCTCCATCACCAGCACGACACCGGTGAAGCTGCCGTCGAAGTCCTCCATGGGAACGAAGCGGCGGCCCTTGCCGGGGTCGTTGATGTAGACGCCGCGGCGGCCGAAGCGGCGGCCCATGCCGTCGTAGACGACGTAGTGGTTGAACTCCCAGAACAGCACGGCCGGCGACTTCACCTCGGCGAGCGCGGCCAGGTCCATCTGCATGCCCTTGGCCGTCAGGCCGTATGAGCGGGCCGCCTTGAGGAGGTTGCTGGCGCGCGAGCCGTCACGGGAGACGCCGCAGGCGATGCGCAGTTCCTCCAGCGGGACGTGCTTGCCGTAGTGACCGAGCACCATCGCGAGGGAGGCGGCGCCGCACTCGACGGCCTCCATCTGGAGCACGGTCGGTGTGCGGACCGTTTTCGCCGCGGCCTTGGGCACCTTGCGCTTCGGCGGAGCGGAGCGGCGCCGGCTCCGGGGCTCCTGGGTGGTCGCGCTCATGGCAGCAGCCAGTCGACGGGACGCTGGTCGGCCAGCTTGATCGAGCCCGAGGCCAGCGTCATGGAGGTCAGCTTGTACGGCGGGCCGTCCGCGGACGACCACGTGTAGCCGCTCTTCGTGGCGGACGACCTGTCCAGCCGGACCGTCACGGCCACCGGCCTGCCCTTCTTCGTGAACTGCTCGCCCAGCTGGCTGTCGCCGAGGAACGCGGCGATCTGCTGCGGGGACTGGGCCGAGCGGTCCACCGACTTCACATGGCCGCGCAGCACCCCGTACTCCTGGGTGGGCACCGACTGCACGGTCAGGTCCACGGCGGCGTCGTCGGGGATCGAGGCGGCGTTCTCGGCGGGGACGTAGACCGTCGCGTACAACGTGTCCTCGGAGTGGGCGACCTTCTCGACGGCGGCGACGTTCGCGCCGGTCTGGATGATCTGCCCGACGGTCGCGGCGAGTGCGGAGACCCGGCCCGCGTCGAGCGTGCGGACGACGGTTTCACCCTGGCTCGTGCGGACCTTCAGCACGGGCGAGTTCGCCGGCACCTGCTCGCCCTGCTTGGCGAGGACCGCGGTCACCTGGCCCGCGACGGGGCTCTGGAGGAGGTAGCTGCCCTGCCCGTGCGTGAGGATGGCGGGCGCGCTGACGGTGGAGGCCACCGAGCCGGTCACCGCCCACACCGAGGCGGCTGCCATCGCGAGCACCGTCACCGAGAGGACGAGCCAGCCCTGCGGACGGGCGAAGCGCACCGGCAGGTCGAGTTCCTCCGGTGACTGAAGCTTGGCGAGGGCCTGTTGGCGGAACTGCAAGGAACTTCCCTCACCCGTAGAAGACGTACGTACGGCCGTGCCGGAGGTGCTGTCGGCCGTAGCGGAGGTTCTTACGGAACCCGAAGAACCCGGAACCGCCGGCTGCGGTTCCGGGACTCAACGGCACAAGGGCTCGATCAGAGACCGGAGACCAGGTTGGTGACCGGGGCCGTGTTCAGGCCGGTGACGCCCTCGACGGTGCCGACGGCCGTGTCGACCAGGCCGGAGACCGGGGCAATGCCGTCGACCGTGTCGGTGACGGTGTTCACGGCGTTCACGGACAGGCCGCCGGAGATGGCGTCGAGCTGGGCGTCGGCGATCTCGACGGTCTCAACCTGGGGGGTGGAGTTCATGATGGAACTTCCCTTCGTATGGATATCTCATCAAGGGGGGAGCGGCCCCCTCTGGGGACAGATGACGGCCGCGACCGCGAGTGCCGGACTCCCGTTTCCGAGATGCCCTGTGTGGCCCCGCGATGCGATGGATCAAAGCACGCTGCGGGCGCGCGCTTCCAATCAACCACCCGTCTCACCAGGCAACTTGCGACCCAGCCGCACCGAAGAGTGCAGGTGTGCGCACGCCATCGTGGCGAGTTCTTCACATGCGCCACGGCATCGGCTCATTCGATGCCTTACTCCTCGGGGCGGCGAATCCGGCACTCCCACCCCAAAGGCGTGACCTACGCGACGGGCGGGTGGACAACCCTCGGCTCGGTGACCGGGTTGAGCATTCGATGTGCAGATTCGCTGAAGGCGGGATTCAACTCGACGATCGCAACAGATCGTTCCCATGCGAATACGGACCGTGTCGGTTCGGGGGGTCGGGATGAGGCGCGTGGCTGAAAGGCCGTCATCCGGCCAGGGTCGCCGCCGGGGGGCAGGGGCCGGAGCTCTGGGCCCGCCTTCGTGACCAGGGCGGTCGCAGACCGCGCGGTCGGTGCGTGGGCGGCGGGAGTTGGCCGATTCCGCGATGCGAAGGGATCACTTGCAAACGGAATTGAACGCCCCATGCGGCCCGTGCGTACCAACAGCCATCCAGGCGCCCCCCAACTGCTGCCGGACGGCGGCACATACTCCGTCCCCCAGGAGGACAGAAGTTTGAGTCACAAGCGAATCCCGAAGCGCAAGGCCGCGATAGCGGCGGGCAGCGTGGTGGCGCTGGGCGCGGCCGCGATCCTGCTCCCCAACGCCAACGCGTCGCAGGACGGTTCGTCCGACGACGCGGCCGCCGCGCCGAAGACCCTGAAGGCGGGCGACGCCTCGGATCTCGCCTCGCAGCTCTCCGGGCTCCTCGGTGAGGCGTTCGGCGGCTCCTACTACGACGGCGACAGCCAGCAGCTCGTCGTCAACGTCGTCCCGGGCGACAACAACAACGTGATCGTGCAGGCGAAGGCGGCCGGCGCGAAGGTGCGCGAGGTCGAGAACAGTTGGTCGGAACTCCAGGACGGGGCGTCGACGCTGAAGTCCGAGGCGACCATCGCGGGCACCTCGTGGTCGATCGACCCGCGCACCAACAAGCTCCTGGTGACCGCCGACAGCACCGTGACCGGTGCCAAGTGGGACAGACTGGAGAGCACCGTGCAGAGCCTCGGCTCCGGCATGGCCACCATCAAGAAGTCGTCGGGCACCTTCAAGCCGTTCGTCTCCGGCGGTGACGCCATCTTCGCGGGCGGCTCGCGCTGCTCCCTCGGCTTCAACGTCACCGCGGGCGACGGTTCACCCGCCTTCCTGACGGCCGGTCACTGCACGCTCGGCGGCAACGAGTGGTCGGACTCCCAGGGCGGTCAGCCGATCGCCACCGTCGACCAGGCCACGTTCCCGGGCAACGGTGACTTCGCACTCGTGAAGTACGACGACCCGGCGACCGAGGCGCCCAGCGAGGTCAACACCGGTGACCAGACCGTCCAGATCACCGAGGCCGCCGAGGCGACCGTCGGCCAGCAGGTCTTCCGGATGGGCAGCACCACCGGCCTCAACGACGGCCAGGTGCTCGGACTCGACGCCACGGTGAACTACCCGGAGGGCACCGTCACCGGCCTCATCCAGACCGATGTCTGCGCCGAGCCCGGCGACAGCGGTGGCTCCCTGTTCACCCAGGACGGTCTCGCGATCGGCCTGACCTCGGGCGGCAGCGGCGACTGCACGGCCGGCGGTGAGACGTTCTTCCAGCCGGTGACCACCGCTCTGGAGGCGGTCGGCGCGACGCTCGGCGCGGGTGGCGCAGGCGGCGCGGGTGGCGCCGGTGCCGGTGACGAGGCCGGTGCGGGCGAGGAGGGCGGTGCCGGTGCCGGTGCCGGCGAGGAAGCGGGCGCCGGTGAAGAGGCCGGGGCCGGCGGCGAGGCCGGTGCCGGTGCCGGTGAAGAGGCCGGTGCCGGTGCCGGTGAAGAGGCCGGTGCCGGAGAGCAGGCCGGTGGCGAGGAAGCGGGCGCCGGAGCCGGTCAGGACGCGGGTGCCGGCCAGGACGCGGGTGCCGGCCAGGACGCGGGCGCCGGTCAGGACGCGGGCCAGGGCGTCGAGGACAACTCCGGTCTGACCGAGTCCCGCTGACCTGAACCCGTCGGCCTTCGGTCCGACGTCGCCGGCCCGGTTCCGCCCCCTTCCTGGCGTGACCGGGCCGGCCCACAGGTGTTCCCAGCCACCGTCCGGCCTGGATCGCGGTTCCGGCCGGCGGTGAACCGGGCCGGCCCTCCGGCGGGAGGACCGGCCCGTCCGTGTGCCCGCCTCGTGATCGCCACTTCAGGGGCGCCGGGCTCCTTCGATCCGCGGCTCCGCCGCGAGGACGCGACCAGCCACGACGCGGACCGGCCCTGCCTCATCCGATCGCCCTGAGCAGCAACAGGGCGATGTCGTCCAGCCGTTCCTCCCCGTCCGTGCGGCGCCGGTGGTGGACGAGGTTGTCGGCCAGCTCGTTCAGCGGCCGGTCCCCGGCGTCGGCCAGGTGCCGGCCCAGGTCCGCCAGCGCCTCCTCGAAGTCCGTGCCGGGGGCCTCGACCAACCCGTCGGTATAGAGGACGAGCAGGGAGCCGGGGGCGAGGGCGACCTCCGTCGTCGGGTACACCGCCGAGGCGTCGACGCCCAGCAGCGGGCCGCCCGCCAGATCCAGCACGCGCACCTTCCCGTCCGGCCGTCTCAGCAGCGGCGGAGGATGACCCGCCCGGGACATCACGGCCCGGCCGTGCGCCGGGTCGAGCCGCAGATACAGACAGCTGGCGAACAGTTCGGCCCCCAGGTCGAGCAGCAGCCGGTTGGTGCTGCGCATGACCTCCTCCGGTGCCTGGCCCACCGCCGTGTACGCGCGCACCGCGGTGCGGACCTGCCCCATCAGTCCGGCCGCCGTGACGTTGTGGCCCTGGACGTCCCCGATCACCGCCGCCGCCTTGCCCTGGGCGCGCACCAGGTCGTAGAAGTCGCCGCCGATGTCCATGCCCTGCGTGGCCGGCTCGTAGCGGGCGGCGGCCTCGATGCCGGGCAGCGACGGCAGGGAGTGCGGCAGCAGCGCCTCCTGCAGACCGTGCGCCAGCCGGTGCTTGGCGTCGTAGAGCAGTGCCCGCTCCAGTGCCTGGGCGATCAGCCCGGCCAGGCTGGTCATCACCGCCCGCTCCTCCGTGGGGAAGTGGTGCGGCTCGGCGTAGGAGAGCACGCACGTCCCCACCGGCCGGCCCTGCGCGATCAGCGGCAGATAGGCCCAGGCCGCGAACCCGTCGGGCGTCGCGAGCCGCGCGGGGTAGAGGCGCTCCAGGTGTTCCTGCGACTCGAAGAACGCGGGTACGCCCGTCCGCAGCACATGGGTGCCGGGCATCGGCTCGGACAGCGGGGTCCCGTCGAACCGCTCCACCACGCGCGGGTTGCGGTACCCGCGGTGCCCGAGCACGCGCAGCCGGTTCGCCCGGGAGCCCAGGACCACCAGGGCCTGGCTGCCCACGGCCGGGGCGATCTCGTCCGCGACCAGCTGCACCACGTCCTGCACCCCCACCGCCTCGGTGAGCGCGCTGGCCAGGTCCAGCACCTGCGACATCGTGACCAGCCGGGACGGCTTCCCGTCGGCCGGAGGTGCGGCCCGGTTCATCTCCGACACGGCCCGCGACCTGGTGATCCGGACGCTGAGGCCTGTCGTGCTCGGGTACAGCCGGAACGACAGCCACTCGCCGGGCGGGCGCAGCGCCACGAACGAGGAGGTGTGCTGGCTCATCAGCGCGGCCCGGTAACGGTCCTCGTACACCGGGTCGTTGAGCCACGGCACCGACGCCCACAGCTGGGTGCCCAGCAGCCGGCTGACCGGGACGTTCAGCAGCTCGGCCGCCGCCGCGTTGACGAAGCCGATCCGCCCGTGCAGATCCAGCGAGACCAGCCCGTACGGCAGCCGGCTCACCATCCGGGCCGCCTCGACGGTACCGAGCGTGCCGGCCATCCCGCCCACCAAGGGGGAGGCGAGCAGATCGCTCTCGGCGTGCGGCGGGACGCCGATCTCGGCGGCCCGCTCCAGCCGCACCGCCAGCCGGCCGCAGGCCGCGACGAGATGCTCGCGCTCCCGGTCCGACAGCTCCGGAGGGTGCCCGCCCGGCCAGGTCACGAAGACGGCGCCGTACACGGCGGTCTCGGTGGCGATCGGCACCGCGGCCAGCGCGAACGGATAGGGCAGCACCACGGCGATCCGCGGATAGCGGCGGGCCATCTCCTCCTCGCCGCCGACCCACACGAGCTCCCGCTCGCGCGCCGCGTCGGCGACCGGGATCGGCGCGCTCATGCCCACCCGCTCCCAGGGCGCCGCGAACGCCCGGGGCAGCCCCGCCATCACCGCCATCTCCAGCACCGGCTGGTCGGACGCCAGCAGGTACACCGCACCCGAGTGGGCGTGCACCTCGTCCATCATCGAGGCCAGCGCGAGGGAGAGCAGCGGTCGGCCGACCGGCGTCCCGGCGGCTGCCGGCGCCTGTGCGGACGACTGCCCGTCGGACACGCCGACCACCTCCTCGCACGGCCGCGCGACCGGGCCCAGGAACAAATCTCCCCCCTGGCGGGCCGTCGCGCACGACGAGGGCCATGAGGAGGGATTCCCGGTTACCGTCGGTCACAGGCACGCGGCCTCATGGAAGGCGTTTCTCGTACCCCGACCGCCGCCACCCATGCCCCCAAACTCGAAGCGCGGACGGGCGTACGGGCGCCATGCGTGCGCCCCCGCGCACCTTGATGGCCGGTTCTTCGCGCCCACGCAGGGTCACGGTCGCGAAAAATAGGGCACGCGCTCCACAGGACGAGGGGGCGCGTTCGAGCCGAGGGGGTGGCAGTGATCCGGGTGCTTCTGGTGCACGACGAGTGTCTTGTGCGGTCGGTGCTGGCGGAGTGGCTGCGGGGGGAATCCGATCTGGCGGTGCACGACACGTCGTGGCGCGGGGCGCGGGGCATGGTGCGGTCGGTGCGGCCGGACGTCTGCGCGGCGGACCTGGAGTGCTCGGACTCCTACGGCATCCCTCCGCTCGGCGAGTTATCCCGGCCCGGTCCGGACCGGGCGCGCCCGCGCTTGCTCGTACTCGCCACCGCGAACCGGCCGGGCCTGCTGAAACGGGCGGCCGAGGCGGGGGCGCTGGGCTACGTCGACAAGGAGGGGTCACCGCAGAACCTGCTGCGCGGGATCCGGCGCGTCGCCGAGGGGGAACGTTTCGTCAACGACTCGCTGGGCTTCGGTTTCCTCAAGGCGGCCGAGATGCCGCTGACCCGGAGAGAGCTGAGCGTGTTATCCCTCGCGGCCGAGGGAGCCTCCATCGCCGAGATAGCCGGGAGCCTGCACCTCTCCCACGGAACGGTGCGCAACTACATGGCGGCCATCACCCGCAAGACCGGGGCCCGCAACCGCATCGACGCGATCCGCATCTCCCAGGGACAGGGCTGGCTCTGACCGGCGCCGGGACGGTGCGGGAGCCCAGCTCCCGACGAGGTCCCGGTACAGCGCCGAGGACCGCATCAGCTCCTCGTGGCTGCCGTACGCCGTGCTCCGGCCGTCCATCACCAGCACACGGCCGGCGCGGCGGGCCGAGCTGATGCGGTGGGCGACGACCACCAGGGTCCCGCCCGGCCGCGCGGCGAAGGCCCGCTCCGCGCGCTCCTCCGTCTCGGGGTCCAGGTGGCAGGTCGCCTCGTCGAGCAGGGCGAGCGGGGCGCACGACAGGTAGGCCCGGGTCAGCGCGACCAACTGACGCTCACCGGCCGACAGGGCCGCCGGATCGACCGGCGCGCCGAGACCGCCGAGCCGGTCGGCCAGCGGGGCGAGCCCGACCGCCTCGGCAGCGGCCTGAAGTTCCCCCTCCGGCACCGGGTCCGGGCGCAGATAGGCGAGATTCTCGGCCAGAGTCCCACCGAATACGTATGCCTCCTGGGGGATGAGCACCCGAGCGGCGGCCGCCGCCGGACCGGGCACGGGACGTCCATTCACGCTGATCGTGCCCCGGTCCGGCGTGAGGAGCCCGGCGACGAGGGCGGTGAGCGTGGACTTGCCGATGCCGCTGGGACCGACGACGGCCAGGTGCGAGCCCTGCGCGAGATCGAGGTCGAGGTCCTGGAGGACGGGGGCGCTCGCCGGGCCGTAGGCGAAGGTGACCGAGGCGAGGCACAGGGCCGGGGGAGTGGTGCCGCGCGGGCGGCCGGCACCGGTGGGCGCGCGGCCGGGCGAGTCGGCCTCCCCTGCCGCTCCCAGAAGCGAGCCGCGGGCCCCGTCGGCCCGGGCCCCGGGACCGGGATGCGGTCCCGCGCCCCGGCTTGTCGTGTCCGCAAGGCGCTGGTCCGCTGGGGGTTGGGTGCCGTCGCTGGTTTCGATGGTGTTTGTTGCCGGGGTTCGGGTGCTGTCGCCGGGCTTGCCGGAGCTCGACGCCGGGGTTCGGGTGCTGTCGTCGGCTCCGCCGGAGCTCGCTGGCGGGGGCGGGATGCCGTCGCCGTGCTTGCCGGAGCTCAACGCCGGGACTCGGGTGCTGTCGCTGGTCTTGCTGGTGCTTGTCGCCGGGGTTCGGGTGCTGTCGCCGGGCTTGCCGGAGCTCAACGCCCGGGCTCGCGTGCTGTCGTCGGCCCCGCCGGAGCTCGCCCCCGGGGATCGCGTGCCGTCGTCGGCCCCGCCGGAGCCCGTCGGGGCCAGTCGGCGCAGGACCACCGTCAGGCGGGAGCCGCTGGTGCCCAGGCCGTGGACCAGGTTGCGCAGGGCGGGCAGGAGCGACTGGGTGACATAGGAGAGGGCACCGACCAGGGCGCCCGTGGTGACACCGTGGGCCAGGAGCCAGGGGGCTCCGGCGAGCAGCAGCACGATCGGCAGCTGGCCGCCGAGCGCCAGGGCCGCCACCCGCAGCACGCCCCAGTGGGCCAGCGCACGTGCCGCCCGCAGCTCCGCCTCGATCCGTTCGCCGGTGCTCGCCGCGATGTGCGACTCGGCGCCGGTCGCCGTGATGTCCCGCAGGCCGGGGCAGACCGTGCCCAGCTGTCCCGCGAGTGCCTCGTCGGCGACGAGGAAGGCCTCCTGCCGCCGGGCCAGCGGCCGCAGCGTCACCGCGAACAGCGCCACTCCCGCGGCCAGGGGCGGCCCCACCACCAGCAGCAGCGGCGGGGCGAGCGTGAACAGCCCGGCCAGGGCACCGGCGGCGGTGAACAGGAAGGAGCGCGAGACCATCACCAGCCCGGCGAAGGTGTCCCGGGCGATCTCCACCTGCTGGGTGAGCCCCGACAGGGAACCCGCGTCGCCACTGCGCACCCCGCGCGAGACCACCCGCTCCACGAGCCGGTCCCGGAGCGGTTCGACCAGGGCGGCGACGGCCGCGTAGACCCGGGCGGTCCCCCACGCGCCGAGCAGGACGCCGACCCCGGTCACCGCGAGCCAGACCAGCCCGACGTCCGGCCGTCCGCGCAGGAACCCCGCGTCCAGGGCCCGGGCGGGCCCGTACCCGATGAGGAAGGTCTGGCCGGCCTCCAGCACGGACCAGGCGGTGAGCCGCAGCAGGACCCGTCGGCGGGCCAGCAGGAAACGCAGTCCCCGGGTGGGGAGGCCGGCGGCGGCAGCGGTCATGCCCGCACACTCCTGTCGGTGTCGGTCGCGGCGGACGGCGGCCCTTCCCCGAACACCGCCCGGTACTCGGCGACCCGCCACAGCTCCTCGTGCCGCCCCACCGCCCGCACCCGCCCCCCGTCCAGCCAGGCCACGGCGTCGGCGCACGCCGCCGTGGCGCTGCGGTGGGCGACCAGGAGCCGGGTGCGGTCCGGTCCGTCGCCGAGGAGGGCGTCGGTGATGTGGCGTTCCGTCACCGTGTCCAGGCTGGAGAGGGCGTCGTCGAGGATCAGCACGCGCCCGCCGTGCGCGAACGCCCGGGCGAGCCCCAGCCGTTGGGACTCACCGCCGGAGCGCGGGGCGTCGGTGACGTCCGTGTCGTATCCGTCGGGGAGCCGGCGGACGAAGTCGTCGGCCAGGGCCGTGCGGGCCGCCTCGCGGATCAGGCCGGGGGAGGGGGACGGCAGGCCGAGGCCGATCGCCTGCTCGACCGTGCCGCCCAGCAGGGCCGGGCGCGCGAAGGCGTAGCCGACGGCCCGGCGCAGGTCGTCGTGGGGCAGCTCGCGCAGGGGCACGCCGTCGAGGAGCACCTCGCCCGCGTCCGGGTCGGACAGCCGCCCGGCCAGGGCGGCCAGCAGCGACTTGCCCGCGCCGGACCGGCCGACCACGGCCAGGGTCGTGCCGCCCGGCACGACGAGGTCCACCCCGTCGAGCACGGCGCGTCCGCCCCGCCGGGCGGTCACGCCGCGCAGTTCCAGCCGTCCGGGGCCGTCGGGCAGACGGCGCGTACCGAACGCGGTGGCGGGCTCGGTCTCGACCTCACCGAGGCGGCGGGCCGCCGCCCGGGCCCGGGCCAGGCCCGCGAGCCGGCCGACCATCACGCCCACGCCCGTCGCGAGCACCGCGTACCGCGAGGCCGCGAGGACGTCCCCCACCGACAGCCGGTCCCGGGCGAGCAGCACTCCGGCCACGGCGACGACACCGAGATGCAGCAACGGGGCCACGGCGATCGCCTGCGCGGCGGCCCGCCCCTGCACCCGCCACATGCGGTGCCCGGCCCGGGACAGGGCGGCCAGCGGCCGCAGGACACGGGCGGTCTCCTTGTCCTCGGTCCCCGCCGCCCGGACGGTGCGGACCCCCTCGACGGCCTCCGCCAGCGCCGCCGCGATCCGGCCCTGGGCCTGCTGGTAGCGCGCCGCGCTCTCGGAGGTGTCCCGGGCGACGGTCCGCAGGAGGAGGGTCAGGACAGGGGCTCCGGCCAGGAAGACGGCCGCGAGCGACCAGTGGATCACGCCGAGCGCGACCACACCGCCGACCGGACCGGCGAGGGCGGCCGGCAGAGCCGCACGGGCGGCGGGCGTGGTCCCCGCCTCGGCGGCGTTGCCCACCAGCCGCGCGACGAGATCACCGGAGCCGAAACGATCCGTGGCCCGCGGGCCGATGCCCAGGACGTGCCCGGTCAGCCGGCGGCGCAGCCAGCCGGTGCTGCGGGCGTCGACGGTGCCGGTGAGCACGGTCTCGGCCGCGTCCAGCAGGGCCAGCAGCAGGACGAGTCCGGAGCAGTACAGCACCCAGCGGGTCGCCGGGGCCTGCGCCAGCAGCAAATCGAGGGCCCGGCCCAGCGCGGCCGGCAGCAGCAGTCCGGCACCGGTCGCGGCGATGCTCACCAGACACAGTGCCGCGCAGCGGGCTCCGCTGTGCCGGGTGGCCGCACGCAGCAGCGTGCGCGCGTGTCCGGCCGCGGCGTCGTCGTCGGCACGCGTGGTCATACGGGCCTTTCGTGGGACGGGGACGGACCCCGGGCGGCCCCTCCCCGAAGGGAGAGAGCCGCCCGGAGCCGTGCAGACCTGATGTCAGAGACAGAGCAGAACGCTCGCGGCGCTGATGCAGGAGAGCAGGCTGACCGTGCTGGCGCCGCCGCCGCCGGTCGTCCGCTCCTCGGTCTCAATGGTCTGCAGGTCGAGAAGTGCCATGGTGTGTCCTTCCATTGGTTGTCCGTCCGTGGTCATCCGTGGGGACGGGGTGGTGTCACGACTCCGCCGGGTGGCGGAACCGCGTCAGTGGGGCCGCCGGCTCGGCGGCGGGAGGAACGGCAGGTGGGCGTCGGTCGCCGGGTCGAGGGCCGCGCCGAGCGCCAGCAGGCACCCTGCCGTTCCGGTGGCGAGGTCCATGGAGAGCCGCATCATCTGGTGGCCCGGGAAGGCCAGTTGGCCTTCGTACGCCATCGCGAACCAGCCGAGTCCGGAGATCTGGCCGGCCAGCCGCTCGTCGGTCGCGCCCGGCGTGGTGGTGCGGCTGAGGTGCAGGATCATTCCGGCGCGGCCCTGGAAGAGACCGGGCTGCGCGTAGAAGCGGGAGGTGGCCGCGGTGAGCACCCCGGAGCGGGCCGGCCCGAACTCCCCGGCGAGGCCGGGGGAGTGGGCCACGAGGTCGTCGAGGACCATGCCGAGTCCCGCGCTGCCGTCGCCGAGGTAGGGCAGGGTCCGCCAGCCCTCGTCGACCTCCAGCGACCCGTTCTCGCGGGTCACGCAGGACTCCAGGTCCCGGCGCAGGGCCACGGCCGCCGCCTCCAGCCAGGCCTTCTCGCCGGTCCACTCGTACTGCCGCAGCATGAGCAGTGCCGGGCCGCTCGCGCCGCGCAGCAGTCCGGCGCGCCGCCGGGACGTGGCCGGGACCGGCTCGGTGAGGCGCTGGACCAGGATCCGCGCGGCCTCGTGGGCCCGCTCGCCGAGCTCCGCCTCGCCGGTCGTGCGGGCCAGGTGCCCGAGGACGAGGCCCAGCCCGGCCAGTCCGCCGTGCAGGTCGGAGGAGAGGTTCTGCCACCGCTCCGCGAGGATGCCCTCGACCAGGTCGAGCGCCCGCTGACGATGGCCCAGCCGGTCCAGGACCAGGGCGACACCCGCGAGCCCGTCGTACAGGCCGAGCGGCGTCCCCACCGGGGCCGGCGCCGTCCGGGCCAGCAGCCAGCGCTCGCCCTCCTCGTACCGCTCGGCGCCCGACGCGTCCAGGGCGTACAGCACCCCCGCGGCGCCGTGGGCGAGTCCGAGTCCGCCGCCGTCCGAGAACTGGGCGACGTCGCCGGGGAAGAGCCGGTCGTCACGGTCCGGGGTGGCCGAGGCGAGGATCGCCTTGACCATCGAGTCCCGGCTGTACGGCCAGTCAGCGGGATCCACCGGCGAGGAGGGAGCGGCCACCGTACGGCCGGACACCTCCCGCGTGATCTCCGTGACCGCCTCGTCGAGAAACTCCCGCGGCACGTCCGGGAACTGCTCCGCGATCACCTCGGCCAGATGCGCCGCCTTGCCGCGGTCGACCACGAACAGCGTGGTCACGGGCAGGAACAGGGCCAGGCGCAGACAGGCCAGCGCATAGCGGTCGACATCCGCCCCCCGGCGGTCCGGGGGCGCGAAGAAGCCGGGGTGGGCGACGACCTGGCGGCCGTTCTCCTCGGCGGGGGCCGCGGCCTCGAAGTCGAGGAGGAAGACCGACTCCTCGTCCGGGCCGACCATGATGTTGAAGACGTGCAGGTCGTTGAAGACGATGCCGCGCGCGTGCACCGCCGCCACCGCCTCCTCCACCTTGCGGTGGATGCGCAGTGCCCACGCCGTGTAGGAGGCGACGGCCTCCGGATCGGGGTCCTGGGCGAGCAGCGGGTGCCGCTCCGCGAAGAAGGAGTTGAGCGGACGGCCCTCCAGGAAGTCCATCACCAGGAAGCGGTGCCCGCCGAGCTCGAACCAGTCGCGCACCTCCGGGACCACACCCGTGCCCGCGACCTGCTCCAGCGCCCGCTTCTCCCGCTCCAGCCGGGCCACCGCGTCGGCGCCGTCCGAGGCCAGCCCCGCGTGCGGCCGGCCTTCCTTCAACACGACCTTGCGCCCGTCCCGGCTGTCGGTGCCCGCGTACACGCCGCCGCCGTTGGAGAAGTGCAGCGCCTTCTCGATGCGGTACGGCAGCTCGCCGACCGTGGTGGTGTTGCGCGCGTCGAGGTGCGGCTGGAGGAACGGCGGCAGCGTCACCCACTCCGGCACCTGGAAGGACGGCGACCGCCGGTCCGGCACCAGCCGCCCCTCACCGTCCTGCACCGCCGGGACCAGCGAACCCCGCTCGTCCACGACGAAGGAACGCGCGAAGGCGCCGTACCGGACGTACAGCGGGCCCTCGCCCCAGCGCAGGTCCGTGAGGATGTACGGCCCCTCGAACCCCTCCAGCAGCGCGCCCAGCTCGCGCAGCACCACGTGCAGCTGCTCCTCGTCGGCCGGGTAGACCGTGACGAACTTGCCGCTGCCGTCGCGAGGCGCGTACTTGGTGTTGCGCAGATGCAGCAGGTGCGGACCCGGCACGAACTTGAAGGGGACGCGCCGCTCGACGCAGTAGTCCCAGACGATCCGGGCGACCTCCTCCGCGTTCGCCCGGACCGCCGACGCATGGATCTTCCAGCCCTGTGCCGGACCCGGCAGCGGCTCGCCGTCCGTACCGCACGGCGTCATCGTCAGCCAGTCGCCGATCCGGGCCGCCTCCCACCCCTCGGGAACCGGCCGGCGGGCCGTCTCGTAGAGGTGCGCGGCTGTCCCCTGCCCGCTCCGTGCCAGCCGGTCCGGCGTCTCGTAGAAATGCCGGTCGGCCAGCGCGTACACCTCGTACCGCTTGTCCATGCGTCCCCCTCCTCGACGGGCACCGAGCCTTCCAGCCACGCGACAGGCCTCGACAGTCACCGCTGTCACGAGATCCCCGTGCGAAACGCATGCGTAAAGACATGTTCGATGCCTTTCGAGCGCCCGCTGCGGTGCGGGTTCACGGAACGCTCACAGGGGCTGCGCAGGTGTCTCATAAGCGCTGTAATGGCCAACGTGGTCACTGAGGGCGCCCGAGCACGCGGAACGCGAACGCTGCGTGCCGAAGATGCCCTCAGGGCGATCGCGGCCGACGAGGAGTCGCCCGATCGGGTGCGCCGTGTCCTCGAACAGGCACTGGTCTTCGCCGGTGCGGCGTTCGCCGCCGTGTACGCGCCCAGCCAGGACGGCGAGCTGCTGTGCCTGGTCGAGTCGGCCGGGGTGCCGAGGACGCTGTATGGACTGCGCGACAGCTACCCCCGCGCCGGGCGATCCCCGGTCGCCGAGGCCCACCGCGACGGACGGCCGGTCTCGCTGGATCCGGCGGAACTCGCGGAGCACGCCCAGGCGCGGCGCGTGCCGTCCCAGGACTTCCACCTGACGGTCCTGCCCGTGCGGGGAGACGGCGGGGGCTGTCTCCTCGCCGTGAGCGAGCGCCCCGACGGGTTCGACCCCGACGACCTCGAGTGCCTGGCGCTCGTCTCCGAGGCGGTCGCCTTCCGCGACCCGGCGGCGCCCGCCGAGGGAGGCGAGCTGGAGCCGGGCGCGTTCAACCTCGCCATGGACACCGGCCGGGTCCGCGTCGGAGACGACCTGCTCGACCTGTTCGGCCTGGACCCCGTGGACTTCGACGGCCGGGTCGAGACCCTGCTCGGTCTGACCGTGCCGGAGGACCTGCCCTCGCTGATGTCCGTGGTGGAGGCCGACCACATGTCGATCGGCGACCGCGAACTCGAGTTCCGCGTCCTGCAGCCCACCGGGCCGCCGAAGTGGCTCCGGCTGCGCGGCCGGCTCCTGCCCGGCGGCGAGGGACGCCCCGCCCGGCTCGTCGGCACCGTCGCCGACGCCTCCACGCTGCGCTCCGACGTCACCGACGTGGCGCGCGTCCAGCGCCTGGCCACCGCACTGGCCACCGCCGTCACCGTCCGCGACGTCGGCAAGGCCGTCGTCGCCGCGCTGCGCCGGCCGCTTAGGGCCGACCGCATCGCGCTGGCCGAGCTGGAGGGCGACCGGCTCGTCGTCACCGTCCTCGACCCGCCCGAACCCGAGGCCTGGCCCGAGGTGTGGCGGTCGGAATGGCGCACCGAGTGGCCCGACGCGCCCGTGCGCGCCATGCCGACCCTCGCCGCCGCCCTGCGCGAGGGCCGCGCCCGGATCTGGCCCGCAGGCAGTCCCCTGGAACGCGCCCTGGCCGAGGTCGGCCCCGGCGGCCTCGCCGTCCTGCCGCTGCCCGCCGGGAACCGCATGGCCGGGGCCTGCCTGATCGGCTGGGACGCCCCGCACGACTTCGGCTCCGACGAGCGCGCCCTGCTCACCGCCTGCGCCGGCCTCGCAGGCCAGGCCCTGGTGCGGGCCCGTGCCTTCGACGCCGAACACGAACTCGTCGGCATGCTCCAGCGCCAGCTGCTGCCCCGCCGCCTGCCCCGGCTGCCGGGCGCGGTGGCCGTCGCCCGCTACCTGCCCAGCACCGCGGGGCTCGAACTCGGCGGCGACTGGTACGACGTCATCCCCCTGCCCGATCACCACGTCGCCCTCGTCATCGGCGACGTCCAGGGCCACAGCGCCGGCGCCGCCACCCTGATGGGCCAGATGCGCACCGCCCTGCGCGCCTACGCCGTCGAGGGGCATCCGCCCGACGTGGTGGTCGCCCACGCCAACCGGCTGCTCATGGACATGGAGAGCGACCTCTTCGCCACCTGCTGTTACGTCGACATCGACCTGGAGGAGGGCTCCGCCTGGTGCGTGCGCGCCGGGCATCTGCCGCCGGTGCTGCGGTACCCCGACGGCACGACCGAGATCGCGGAGTTCGAGGGCGGCCCGCCCCTCGGTGTGATCACCCAGGCCGAGTTCCCCATGAGCCCGCTGCGGCTCCCGCCCGGCACCGTGCTCGCCCTGGCCACGGACGGGCTGGTCGAGACGCCCGACTCCGACATCGACGAGGGCATGGACCGCCTCGCCGCTCAGCTGGCCGAAGCCGCCCCCGTCGACCTGGGCCTGCTCGCCGACGCCCTCCTCGGCAACGCCCCGCGCAGCGACGACGTCGCCCTGCTCCTCCTGCGGTACGACGGCATGGAGCTGCGCCCGCTGCGGGAGAGCTGGACGGTGTGGCGGGTCCCGCAGGCGGTAGGGCACGCCCGCCGCTTCGCCCGGCGCACCCTGCGGTCCTGGGGCGTCACCGAGGACCTCGACGCCGTCCTGCTCGTCGTCTCCGAACTCGTCACCAACGCCCTCGTCCACACCGACGGCCGGGTCCGTATGGACCTCACGCTCATCAACAACCGTCTGCGCGTCGCCGTCGCCGACGCCTCGCCCCGCTCGCCGGTCCGGCCGACCAGCATCGGCTGGGAGGCCACGGGCGGCCGGGGCGTCCTCCTGGTCGAGGCGATCTCGGCGACCTGGGGCACCCTGCCGGTCAGCGGCGGCAAGCAGGTCTGGGCGGAGCTGGTGCTGGGGCGGTGAGCGGCTTTCGCCCGTACCCGGTGACCAGGCCGGATCACCGGGTACCCGGGCGGCGCAAGACGGAGAAACCCGCAAGGAGCCGAAGGAAGAGGAACGTCATGGCTCAGCATGTCCGCGACATCATGACCAGCGATCCGGCCACGGTCGAGCCGCAGACCTCCGTCGCCGAGGTGGCGCGCATCATGCGCGACGAGGACCTCGGCGTCGTCCTGGTGACGGACGGCGACAATCTGCGGGGACTGGTCACCGACCGCGACCTGGTGGTCCGGTCGATCAGCCGGGGCGGCGACCCGGAGCGGACCACCGTGGCCGGCGCGTGCAGCGACGACCTCGTCACCGTCAGCCCCGACGAGAACCTGGCCCACGCGGTGGAGCTGATGCGCGAGCACTCCGTGCGCCGGATCCCGGTCGTCGACCACGGGCACCCCGTGGGCATCGTCTCCCTGGGCGACATGGCCGTGGAGCGAGACCCGGAGTCGGCGCTGGGCGACATCAGCGCCGCACGGCCCAACACCTGACCGGCAGCACCTTGCGTACGGTCCCGCGCACCCAGCGTGCGCGGGACCGTCGTGCGAGGTGTGAACAGCCGTACGGTCACCGGGAGTTCAGCGTGCGCTCGAGGCGTCACCGACCGGCGTTTGTTCGGTTTGTCCCTGGGCACTCGAACACCAGCGGATGCAGAAGGAAGATGATGAGTCGTGACGCCCATGGACACCACTGACAAGCCCGTCGTCCGCCGGCCCGAGACCGGCTGGTCGAAGGCGCGCCGCCTGCGCGGGAAGGCCGCGCTGCGGACCTGCCTCCCCGCCGTCGAGGACCGGGCGAGCACCGGCACCGCGCGCGCCGAGCCGGACTGGAACATCGTGCGGGGCGAGGACTGACCGCTCCCCGGGGAGCCGCTCGGTGACGATCCGGGTAACTCCGCGCGTCGACAACCAAAAGAAGTGATGTTCACATCCGCCGGATCACGACTAAGGTGAGCCGAATGAAGGCTCTCGTGCTGTCCGGCGGCGCAGGAACAAGACTGAGGCCGATCACACACACGTCGGCCAAGCAACTGGTCCCAGTGGCCAACAAGCCCGTGCTGTTCTACGGGTTGGAGTCGATCGCCGAGGCCGGCATCACCGACGTGGGAATGATCGTCGGGGACACGGCCGCGGAGATCGAGGAAGCGGTGGGTGACGGGTCGAAGTTCGGCCTGGACATCACCTACATCCCACAGGAACGGCCCCTGGGGCTGGCTCACGCGGTACTGATCGCCCGCGACTACCTCGGTGACGACGACTTCGTGATGTACCTCGGCGACAACTTCATCGTCGGTGGCATCAGCGGCCTCGTCGAGGAGTTCCGGGACAACCGGCCCGACGCCCAGATCCTGCTCACGCGCGTGGCCGACCCACGCGCCTTCGGTGTCGCCGAACTCGACCCGTCCGGCCAGGTCGTCGGCCTGGAAGAAAAGCCCGACCAGCCGAAGAGCGACCTCGCCCTGGTCGGCGTCTACCTGTTCACCCCCCTGATCCACGAAGCGGTGCGCGCCATCGAGCCGTCCTGGCGCGGCGAACTGGAGATCACCCACGCCATCCAGCACCTGATCGACTCCCGCGCGGACGTGCGCTCCACGGTCATCGAGGGTTACTGGAAGGACACCGGCAACGTCGGCGACATGCTCGAGGTGAACCGCATGGTCCTCGAGGCCATGGAGCGCCGCATCGACGGTGAGGTGGACGACGCGTCGCAGACCATCGGCCGGGTGGTGGTGGAGGAGGGCGCGCGGATCGTCGACTCCCGCATCGTCGGCCCCGCCGTCATCGCCTCCGGAACGGTCATCAGCAACTCCTACGTCGGCCCCTTCACCTCCATCGCCGAGAACTGCCGGATCACCGACAGTGAACTGGAGTTCTCGATCGTGCTGCGGGACTCCTCGATCCTGGGCGTCGGCCGGATCGAGTCCTCGCTGATCGGCCGGCACGTCGAGGTGACCCCGGCCCCCAGCGTCCCCAGCGCCCACCGCCTCGTCCTCGGAGACCACAGCAAGGTGCAGATCACTTCATGAACCTCCTCGTCACCGGAGCCGCCGGGTTCATCGGCTCCCGCTACGTCCGCGCACTGCTCGCCTCGGACGCGCCCGACGCGCCGCGCATCACCGTGCTGGACAAGCTCACCTACGCCGGCACCCTCGACAACCTCGAACTCGGCCACCCCCGGCTGGAGTTCGTGCAGGGCGACATCTGCGACGCCGAGCTGGTCGACAAGCTCGTGGCCGACGCGGACCAGGTCGTCCATCTCGCCGCCGAGTCCCACGTGGACCGCTCGATCACCGGCGCGGCCGACTTCGTGCGCACCAACGTGCTGGGCACCCAGACCCTCCTCGACGCCGCCCTGCGCCACGGCACGGGCCCCTTCGTGCACGTCTCCACCGACGAGGTCTACGGCTCCATCGAGTCCGGCTCGTGGCCGGAGGACCATCCCCTGCAACCGAACTCCCCGTACTCGGCCTCCAAGGCCTCCTCCGACCTGCTCGCCCTGGCCTACCACCGCACCCACGGCCTGGACGTGCGCGTCACCCGGTGCTCCAACAACTACGGCCCGCACCAGTTCCCCGAGAAGGTCATCCCGCTGTTCGTCACCAACCTCCTCGACGGGCACAAGGTGCCGCTGTACGGCGAGGGCCGCAACATCCGTGACTGGCTGCACGTCGACGACCACTGCCAGGGCATCGACCTCGTCCGCACCAAGGGCCGGCCCGGCGAGGTCTACAACATCGGCGGCGGCACCGAGCTCACCAACAAGGAGCTCACCGGCCTGCTCCTGGAGGCCTGCGGCGCGGACTGGGACCGGGTGGAGTACGTCGAGGACCGCAAGGGACACGACCTGCGCTACTCCGTCGACTGGTCCAAGGCCCGCGACGAACTCGGCTACCACCCTCGTCACGACTTCGGTGCCGGCCTCGCCGACACCGTCGCCTGGTACCGGGACAACCGTGCCTGGTGGGAGCCCCTGAAGCGGCGCGTCGCCCAGGAGCGCGCATGAGGTGGCTGGTCACCGGGGCGGGCGGGATGCTCGGCCATGACGTCGTCGAGGAGCTCGCCCGGCGCGGCGAGGACGTGGTGGCCCTCGACCGGGCCGCCCTGGACATCACCACGCCCGAGACCGTCGACAGGGCGGTCGCCGGCCACCGGCCCGACCTCGTCGTGAACTGCGCCGCCTACACGGCCGTCGACGAGGCCGAGACCGACGAGGCCCGCGCCCTGGAGATCAACGGCGAGGGACCGCGCCTGCTGGCCCGGGCCTGCGCCGCCCACGACGCCCGCCTGATCCACGTCTCCACCGACTACGTCTTCTCCGGCGAGGCCCGCACCGACCCCTACCCGGAGGACCACGGGCCTGCCCCGCGCACCGCCTACGGCCGCACCAAGCTGGCCGGGGAGCGGGCCGTGCTGGAGGAGCTGCCCGGACGCAGCGCCGTCGTCCGCACGGCTTGGCTCTACGGGGTGCACGGCGCTAACTTCGTGCGGACCATGATCGGTCTCGAAGCCCGCCGCGACACCGTCGACGTCGTCGACGATCAGCGCGGGCAGCCCACCTGGAGCGCGGACGTCGCCGAGCGGATAGCCGGTCTCGGCGTGCGGCTCGGTCCCGGCGCGCACGGCGTCTTCCACGCCACCAACTCCGGTGAGGCCACCTGGTACGAACTGGCCCGCGAGGTGTTCTCCCTCGTCGGCGCCGACCCGGACCGGGTGCGCCCCACCACCAGCGCGGCCTTTCCCCGGCCCGCGCCCCGCCCGGCGTACAGCGTCCTCGCACACCGCCGGTGGCAGGAGATCGGCCTGCCGCCGCCGCGCGACTGGCGCTCCGCCCTGCACGAAGCACTGCCCCGCATCCGCAAGGAGTCCTCTTCGTGAAACGCCATGAGTTCCTCCGGGAACTGCACAAGGTCAGCGCCAATCGCAACTACCTGGAGATCGGCGTCAACGACGGCCGCAGCCTGACGCTGTCGCGTGTCCCCAGCATCGCGATCGACCCCGCCTTCAAGGTGGTCTCGGAGCTGAGGTGCGACGTCCACCTGGTGAAGGCCACCAGTGACGACTTCTTCGCCCGCGAGAACCCCTTGCAGCACCTCAAGGGCGGCCGTCATCCGCTGCGCAACCTGCGCCGCGGCCGCAGCCCGATCGGCTACTGGCGCCGCACGACCCTGGACCTGTCGTTCATCGACGGCATGCACCTCTTCGAGTTCGCGCTGCGCGACTTCATGAACGTCGAGAAGTACTCGGACTGGGGCAGCGTGATCGTCCTCGACGACATGCTGCCGCGCAGCGTCGACGAGGCGGCCCGGGACCGGCACACCAACGCCTGGACCGGGGACGTCTACAAGATCACCGAGGTGCTGGCGCGCTACCGCCCCGACCTGGTGACGGTGCAGGTGGACACCGCGCCCACCGGCCAGCTCGTGGTCTTCGGCGCGGACCCGGACAACCGCGTCCTGCATGATAAGTACGACGAGATCATGGCCGAGTACAAGGTGCCCGACCCGCAGAAGGTCCCCGAGGCGATCCTGGAGCGCGCCGGGGCGGTCCGCCCCGAGGCCCTCCTGGAGGCGGGCTTCTGGCGCCCCCTGGCCCAGGCCCGCAACCGCGGCCTGCCGCGTTCCATCGGCTGGGAGCCGCTGCGTCGCTCGCTGGAGCAGGTGGGCGTCAGCCGCTGACCCCTTCGACGCGCGCGGCCTGCGGCCCCTGACCGCAGACCCGAGCGGCGGTGGGCAGGTTCCCCGGGTGCCACGGTCAGGTCCACGGACCTGACCGTGACACCGGACGTCAGTGCTTCCCGGTCTTGAACCGGGGCACCACCCTGCGCCGCGCCGCGCCGAGCACGCGTCGCGCGCCCCGGGCCAGTCGCAGGGCGACGCCGGGACCCGGTACCGGAACGACCAGGACGTCCTCGCCCGTGGCGCGCAGGGCGAACGGCAGGCCGGTGAAGCGCGGCCGGTCGGCGGAGGGCGTCAGGCAGAGGGCCACTCGCCAGGTGCCGCGCGAGAGGTCGTCGGCGGGCAGGGCCGCTCCCAGGAGCGCCCCCGACCCCTCCGCGGTGGGGGAGAGCGTGCCGGGCGCGTCGAAGTACCGCTGGGAGGACACGAACCGCAGGCGCACCTCCGTGTCACCCGGGACGTGCAGGGGGAGCAGCGCGCGGAACCGGCCCCCGGAGACGGTGACGTCGGACTGCTTCACCCGGCCCAGCCCGAGCCGCTTGCCGCGCGTGCCCAGCTCCAGGGAGAGGTTGCCGTGCGGCTCGGTCCAGTACGGCAGGGCCGAGCGGCTCCCGACGATCCCGGCCTCCGGTGCCGGCCGGCTCTCCCGCGGCGCCGGACCCAGCCGGCACTCCTTCGTCCAGCCGCCCAGCTTGACCCGGACCACCGCGTCCCAGGCGCCGTCACGCGGCAGGGCCGCCGGGTCGACGGTGGCGGTCGCCCGCAGCACCAGCCGTACCTCCTCGCCGTCCCCCACCGGTACGGTCTCCCGGGTCAGCCGCACGGGCTGGAAGTACTGCGCGGCACTGGACCGCTCCCGCAGCAGCAGGTCGGCGGTGGCCTGCCCGAAGCGGGCGGCGGTCTGCGCGGCCACCCACTCCACCGCCTCCGTCACGTCCTTGGGCGTGTCGTTCAGCGGTGCCGTCTCGACGTCGGCCGGGAAGGTCATCGGCTGGTCGCCCGACACGTACTCCGCGGTGAAACCGATGCTGACGGAGCCGTCCCGCCACTCCACGTGCTCGGGAGCCGCCTTGGGCGCGACACCCGCCTCCCACTGGGCGAAGGACACGACATCGTCGTACCGGTCGGCCGCGGTGAGGGCGGCGACGACCTGCTGCGTCGGCTGCATCGCGGCCGCCACCCCGGGCCCGAACCGCTCGACGACGACCTGGTGGATCTCCGTGAACAGTTCTCTGCGGTAGTCGTCCGGCAACTGCAGGAAGCGCCGGGCCCGCAGCCGCTCGACCATCTCCACCCGCAGCCAGCGGCGGAAGAGCTTGTCACGTACCGGGCCGGGCTCGGTGTACCGCTCGACGACGTCGAGGGCCTCACGGAGGTTCTTGAAGTAGCCGACGGGGTCGAAGCGTTCGAAGCCCGCGTTGGAGCCGTCGTCGCGCCGGATGTGGTAGTAGCAGACGTAGTCGCTGAGCACGGAGACGTTCTCCGCGCGCAGGTACGCCTCGGCGATGAAGACGTGGTCCTCCAGCCGCCGCCTGCCCTCGGGGAAACGCAGGCCGATGCGGTCCAGGAAGGCCCGCCGGATCATCTTGTGCGGGGTGAGGCTGTCGATGAGCGGCGCGTTCTCGACCGTCGCGCGCGGGTGGTTGCGGCGGAACAGCTCCACCGGCACCCCCCGGCCCTTGCCGGCCATCTTGCCCACCACGACATCGGCGCCGTTGGCCACGCCGTAGTCGTACATCCGTTCCAGGGCCTCGTCGCCCAGGTAGTCGTCGTTGTCGACGAACATGACGAACTCGCCCCGGGAGGCGGCGATGCCTACGTTGCGGGGTTTGCCCGACCAGCCGGAGTTCTCCTGGTGGATGACCTTCACCCGGGGGTCCTCGGCGGCCAGCGCGTCGAGCCGGGCCGGTGTCTCGTCGGTCGATCCGTCATCGACGAAGATCACCTCGTACTCGTCGGGAGGCAGCGACTGCCTCTGCAGCGAGGAGATGCAGTCCTCGATGTAGACCCCCGGGTTGTACACGGGGATGATGACGCTGACCTTGACCGGCATCGGGATATCGGGCCCCTTCGGGTCGCTTGCCGTAGACGTCCTGTCTTACTGCGCGTTGCCCGATGCTAACCCGGCCCGGAAGGCCGCCCCGCACTTCGATACCGGGCCGTGATCATCACCGCCCGCGGTACAACTGAGCTGCCGCTTCTGTCTGTTCACGGTCAAGCGAGTTCCGGGGTGGAGCGGTCGGCAGCCCCTAGGCTGAAGGCGTGCGACTGCTCCTCATGTCCGACACCCACCTGCCGAAGCGGGCCAGGGAACTGCCCGCGCGGCTGCTGGCGGAACTCCCGCGGGCCGACGTCGTGTTCCACGCCGGCGACTGGGTCGACACGGCCACCCTCGACCTGCTGGAGGACCGCTGCCGCAGGCTCGTCGCCGTGTACGGCAACAACGACGGCCCGGACCTGCGCGTCCGGCTGCCCGAGGTGGCCCACGCGGAACTGGGCGGACTGCGCTTCGGCGTGATCCACGAGACGGGCCCCGCCCAGGGCCGGGAGAAGCGCTGCGCCGCCCGCTTCCCCGACCTCGACGTCCTGGTCTTCGGCCACAGCCACATCCCCTGGGACACCACGGCCCCCACCGGCCTGCGCCTGCTCAACCCGGGCTCCCCGACGGACCGCCGCCGCCAGCCCCACTGCACCTACATGACCGCCACCGTCGCCGACGGCCTGCTCACCGACGTGGAACTGCACCGGCTGCCGGCCCGCACACCGCGCTGACCGGGCTCGGCCGCACCCTGACATGATCGCCGCATGGCTCGGGGCGAGGGGTACCTCCTGGACAACCGGCAGAGTGAGGCCGGCACCCGCTTCGACGCGCTGGCGGCCCTCTTCGACGCGTCGACGTTCCGGCACTTCGAGGCGGTCGGGATCGACGAGGGATGGCGCTGCTGGGAGGTCGGGGCCGGTGGGTCGAGCGTCGCCGCGTGGCTCCACGCGCGCGTAGGCCCGGGCGGGCGCGTGCTCGCCACCGACATCGACGTGTCCTGGGCCGAGACCGCCGCCATCGCGGAAGTCGAGGTACTCCGCCACGACGTCGCCCGCGACGAACCCCCGGCCGGGCCCTTCGACCTGGTCCACGCCCGACTCGTCCTGGTCCACGTGGCCGAGCGCGATACGGCGCTGCGCACGATGGTCCGAGCACTGCGCCCGGGCGGTGGCTGCTGGTCGAGGACGCCGACCCGGCGCTGCAACCACTGATCTGCCCCGACGAGTACGGCCCCGAGCAGGAGCTCGCCAACCGGCTCCGTACCGGCTTCCGCCAGCTGATGCGGCAGCGCGGCGCCGACCTCGCCCACGGTCGCAGGCTGCCCCGGCTGCTGCGCGAGGCCGGCCTCGCCGACGTGGAGGCCGACGCCTACTTCCCGGTCACCTCGCCCGCGTGCGACGTCCTGGAGGCGGCCACAGTCCGGCAGGTGCGCGACAGACTCGTCGCCGAACGCCTCGCCACGGACGAGGAGATCGAGCGCCACCTCGCCAACATCGCGGCCGGACGTCTCGACCTCGCCACCTCCCCGATGATCTCGGCCTGGGGGCGCCGGCCGGCAGGCGACGGCTCGCAGCCCTGACGCACGGCATGCGTGGCGGCGAGCCCGCGCAGCGGACGGTGGACTTGGACCCGGTCGTTCAGCCGGGCAGAGCCGACAGGTGGACGAGGATGCCGCACACCGCGTCCACGATCTCCCGGGCCTCCCCCTCGTCCTCGCAGTCGCCCAGCTCGCGTGCCGCCCCGCCGATGACGGTGGTCAGCACTCTCACCCGAACCCGGCCGACACGTCGCTTCTCGTCCACCTCCAGGAGCCGGGCGTTGCGCCGTACCCACGCGCGGTCCCACTGGCGGCGCAGCGCGTCGAAGCCGGCGGGGCCGTCGTCCTCCACCAGGAGCATGGCGAGACGACGGTTGTCCCAGGCCCCCTCCAGATAGGCCCTGGCTCCCGCGACGAAGAGGTCGACGGGATCGTCCACGCCACGCTCACGCTCGGCGGCCAGCGTGGCCGCGGTCCGGCGCTCCTGCTCCTCCCGGAACTCCTCCCAGAGGGCGAGGTACAGACCGCGCTTCCCGCCGTAGTGCTGAAAGAGGCTGCCCACCAGGAGGCCGGAGCGCGCCGCGATCTCGGTGAGGCCGGCCTCGGCGTAACCGCGCTCGGTGAACACCTCGAGGGCCGCGCCCAGCAGGGTGTGCCGAGCCGAGCCGTCCGGCTCGGCGTGCACGTCCGGCAGCCGCGTCGTCGCCTCTCGGTCCGGTTGCCTGCGTGGCGTCTGCGTCCCCGTCGTCTCCACGATTCCACTCACTGGTGTTCTCCGTCTTCCATGGCCCCGTCGCGGATGGCGAGGGCGACCAGCAATTCCAGGAGGTCGGCGATCCGGCGCGGATTGCGCCCGGTGCGTTCCTCGATGCGGCGCAACCGGTAGTGCGCCGTGTTGTGGTGCACCCGCAGCCGGTCGGCGGCCAGCCGCAGGTTGAGATCCGCCTCCGCGAAGGCCCGGATGGTGGCCGCCAACGGGTCGCCCCGTCTTCGGTCCTCCTCCAGCAGCGCACGCACGCGGGGATCGACCAGCTGGCGGGCGAGGTCGTCGGCACGCAGCGCCAGGTAGTCGAAGGGGGACAGGCGCGGCAGTGCCGCCACCCCGCCTTCGTCCGACACCAGATCGAGGGCGGCCCGGGCCTCCTCGTGGGCGCGCGGCAGTTCGCCGGCGCCCCGGGCGACGGTGCTGATGCCCATGGCGAGCTTGGTTCCCTCGCCTGCGAGCCGCCGCTGCACGGCCTCGAAGTGAGCGCAGATGTCCTCCGCGTCCATGCCGGTGCGGACCACGGGCACGGCCACCACCTCGCCGTGGCGGACGACGACCAGGGTCCGGCCGGCCCAGGGCCCGGCGACGCTGAGGGACGCGCTGGTCGCGTAGCCGTGCTCGGCGGAGGTGAGGTCGCCGGTGCGGGTGTCGTCGACGCACACGGCCACGACCGCCATCATCGGCGAGTGCGGCCCGATGCCGTACGCCTGGGCCGCGGCGAGCAGGGGGCCGCGCGTCGGTGCCGCGCCGGACAGAAGTTGGTCCAGGAGATCCCGGCGCTCCCGGTCCGCGTCAGCGACCACGTGCTGCTTGTACTCGACATAGGCCTGTGCGGCATGGGTGCTGGCGTAGTCGACGTACCGCATCAGCGGGGTGACGAGTGACAGCGCGGCCTGCTGTGCTTCGGCGGACGGGCCCGCGCAGTCCAGCAGAGCGTCCCACAGCACCTGCCGACCCACCCGGAACGCGCTGATCCAGTCCTCCAGAGCGAACCCCGCGCGCGCCCTGCGCATGGCTGCCGCGCGGCTGAAGACCAGGTCCTCGGGGGCGATGTCGCGGTCGCCTGCCAGCGCCGCCAGCTGCATCCGGTAGTGGGTGAGCACCTGGTCCCGTACGTCGTTGAAGAACCGTTCGTCCTGTAGGGCGTACGACGGGATCTCCGTGCGCATCACCGTGACGGTGGTCTTCGCGATCTCCTCGAGCCGATCCTGCACGGCGTGCAGGATCCGCTGCCGCTCCCGGCTGAGCGGTTCGGAGAGTGCGGGGGCGCCCTGGGCGGGACCACGAGGCATGGCGCCGATCGTCGCTGTCCGCCTCGTGCCCCGTCAACAGGCGCGGGGGAGGAGATGCCCAGGTGGTTGGGCGCGGCGCACAAGTCGGTGGCCGCGAAGTTGGGTGCTCGCACCCAATGTGCGCCCGGAAGACCCCCACCTACTGTGACGCTCGCTCACCCCCCCAGCACCTCGGAAGGGGCGTCACTCATGCTCGCGGTCGACGGTATCAGCGTGCGCTTCGGCGGGATCACGGCACTGGACGGTGTCGCGTTCACCGTCGAGCCGGGCACCGCCGTGGGGCTCATCGGACCGAACGGAGCCGGCAAGACCACCTTGTTCAACTGCCTCACCAGGCGCTGTACCCCCGATGCGGGGACGGTGCGGTTCGACGACGAGGACCTGCTCGCCCTCCCGCCGCACTCCGTGGCCGGGCGCGGTATCGCCCGCACCTTCCAGAACCTGGGGCTGTTCCCGCGACTCACGGTCCGGGAGAACGTCATGGTCGGCGCCCACAGCCGGGGGCGCACCGGTCACTTCGCCGCGGCGCTCCGGCTGCCCCGCGTCCGGCGGGAGGAGAGGGAACTACGTGACCAGGCGGAGGACTCGCTGCGGCGGCTGGGGCTGGCGGATGTCGCCGACCACCCCGCCTCCGGGCTGCCGTTCGGCACCCTCAAACGCGTCGAGCTCGCCCGGGCGCTCGCGGCACGCCCCCGGCTGCTGTTGCTCGACGAACCCGTCAACGGCCTCAGCCACGGCGAGGTCGACGCATTCGCGGATCTGGTCAGGGCGGTGCGCGAGGACTTCGACCTGACGCTCGTGGTGGTCGAACACCACATGGGGTTCGTGATGGGCCTGTGCGGCAAGGTGGTGTGTCTCGACTTCGGGCGCAAGATCGCCGAGGGCCCGCCGGAGGAGATCCAGCGCGACCCGGCGGTCATCGAGGCGTACCTGGGGGTGGCCGCATGAGCGAGCCCACCACCGCCCCCACCGAGGCCGGGGCGAGTGCGGAGCCGGACTTCCTGAAGGTGTCCGGCCTGCACGCCGGATACGGCCAGGCCCGCGTGCTCCAAGGCCTGGACTTCACCGTCGCACGCGGCGAAGTGTGCGCGATCCTCGGACCCAACGGTGCGGGCAAGACAACCACCATGCGGGCCCTGAGCGGCATGGTCCGCGGTCAGGGCTCGGTGACCCTGAGCGGGACGGAACTCCTGGGCCGATCGCCCGAGCAGGCCGCGCGGCTCGGCGTGGCGCACGTGCCCGAGGGCCGGGGCACCTTCAACGACCTGACCGTCGAGGAGAACCTGCGCGTGGGCGCCCATGTGCGCACGGGCCGGTGGCGGCGGGGCCGCGCCGAGCGCGCGGTCGTGGCGGCCGACCTGGAACGGATCTACGACTACTTCCCCAAACTGCGCGATCGGTCCCGTCAGACGGCCGGCAGTCTCAGCGGCGGCGAGCAGCAGATGCTCGCCATCGGCAGGGCACTGATGCTGCGGCCCTCGCTGCTGCTCCTGGACGAGCCGTCGCTGGGGCTCGCTCCGCTGGTCACGCGCGAGCTGTTCGAGATCGTCCGGGCCGTGAACGAGGAGGAACGCACCACCGTGGTCGTCGTCGAACAGAACGCCCAACTCGCGCTGGATGTCGCGCACCGAGCCCACGTACTGGAGGCCGGCCGGCTGGTGCTGTCCGGACCGGCCGCAGAGATCCGCGAGGACGGGCAGGTCGCCGAGGTGTACCTCGGTGTCTCCGTCCGCGCGGGGAAGAACGGGTGAGCGCCGTGACCGAAGTGCTCCAGCAAGTGGTGGAAGGGATCGGCTCCGGTGCCGTCTACGCCAGCCTGGCACTGGCCCTGGTGCTGATCCACCGGTTCACCGGCATCGTCAACTTCGCACAGGGCGAGCTCGCCATGATCTCCACGTATGTGGCGTGGCAGCTCGTGGCGTCCGGGATGTCGTTCTGGCTGGCGCTGCCGGTCACCCTGGCGGTGTCGTTCGCCGGCGGCATGCTGGTCGAACGGATCGTCATCCGTCCCGTGCGGAACTCGCCCGAGCTGACGACGGTCATCGTCACGGTCGGCCTGTTCATCTTCGTCAACGCCATGGCCGGCCTGATCTGGTCGTTCACCGTGAAGGACTTCCCGCAGCCGTTCCCCGACGGCGGGATCGACCTGGCCGGGGTGCGGGTGGACTGGTCGACGCTCGGGATCATCGTGGTGGTGGCCGTCGTGATGGGCCTGCTCTACCTGCTGTTCCAGCACACCTCCGCCGGCCTGGTGATGCGGGCGGCCGCGTGCAATCCCGCCTCCGCCCGGCTGTCGGGCATCCGGGTGGGCCGGGTGCTGATGCTCGGCTGGGGGCTGGCCGCGACGGTCGGCGCGGTGTCGGGCGTGCTCGTCGCCCCCGTGTTGTTCCTGGAGCCCAACATGATGGGCGGAGTGCTGATCTACGCGTTCGCCGCGGCCACCCTCGGAGGCTTCGACAGCCCGGTCGGCGCAGTCGTCGGCGGCTTGGTCGTGGGCGTCGCCGAGACGCTGGCCGGGGCGTACGTCGGCGTGATCGGAGCCGATCTGAAGGTCGGCGTACCCCTGGTGATCATCCTGGCGGTGCTGCTGGTGCGGCCACAGGGCCTGTTCGGACGGGCGGCGGTGGAGCGCGCATGAGAACGATCCTCACCACACTCGGCACCGGCCGCGCCCGGAGCCTGGGGGCCGCGCTCACCGCGCTGCTCGCAGCTGCGGTCGCCGTCGGCGCACCGTTCTACTTCGCCCCGTTCCAGGTGTTCCAGCTGACCATGGTGCTGCTGTACGCCGTGGCACTGGCCGGACTGAACCTGCTCGTCGGGTTCGGCGGCCAGATCTCGCTCGGGCACGGTGCGTTCTTCGCGGCGGGGGCCTACACGGCGGCCGTCATGCTCGACCGCTACGACAGCGCCCACCTGGCCACGCTGCCGGTCGCGGCCGCAGGATGCTTCCTGCTGGGCCTCGGATTCGGAGTGCCCGCCCTGCGCCTGCGCGGGCTGTACCTGGCTCTGGTCACCCTCTCGTTCGCGGTGTTCCTGCCACCGCTGCTCAAGCGGCTCGAGCCGGTCACGGGCGGCTCCATGGGACTGACCGTGGACAAGCTGCAGCCGCCCGCGTGGAGCGGGCTGGCCGAGGACCAGTGGATGTACCTCGTCGTCCTCGCCGTCACCGCGGTGGCCCTGCTGCTGGCCCGCAACCTCCTGCGGTCGCGGGTCGGCCGGGCACTGCTCGCCCTGCGGGACAACGAGAGCGCGGCGGAGGTCATGGGCGTACGGCTGTCCCTGCACAAGACCCTCGCCTTTGCCTGGAGCGCGATGTTCGCCGGCGTCGCAGGGTGTCTGTACACGTGGGTGATCGGCTTCGTTTCGCCCGACTCGTTCAGCTTCGTCCTGTCGATCACGCTGCTGGCCGGCCTCGTCGTCGGGGGCCTCGCCTCACTGTACGGGCCGTTGCTCGGGGCGGCGTTCGTGATGTACGTGCCGAGCGTGGCCCAGGACGTCAGCGACGCGGCGCCCGGTGTGGTGTTCGGCCTGCTGATCATCGCGGTGATGTTCGTGGCCCCGACGGGACTGGCCGGCCTCGCGGGCCGTGCCCGGGACGCCGCCACCCGCCGCCTCACCCGTACCGCCCCTGCCGCCGGCCGCACGCCCGGACCCGCGCCCACCACGGCCCCTGCCGCGGATCCCGCACCTGCCGACGCCGAACCCGTGGGCGCACCGCCCCGCACGGAAAAGGAATGATTCACATGCGTATGACGACTCCTCTGCGGGCGGCCGCGGCCGCGTCCGCCGCCCTGCTCCTCGCCACCGCCTGCAACAGCCAGCGCGGGCAGGACGACAAGGACGCCGCCGCCGACGGCGCGTGCCGGGGCCAGCAGACCACCGGCATCACCGACAAGAGCATCAAGCTGGGCGGGATCTACCCGCTGTCGGGACCGGCCTCCGCGTACGGCACCATCGGCAACGGCGTGAACACCTACTTCAAGTACGTCAACGACAAGGGCGGAATCGACGGCCGCACCGTGGAGTTCGTCGTCCGCGACGACGGCTACCAGCCGCCCAAGGCGGTCGAGGAGGCCCGCAGACTCGTCGAGCAGGAGAAGGTCTTCGCCGTGTTCCAGACCCTCGGCACCCCGTCCACGGCGGCCGTGTGGGACTACCTCAACAAGCGAAAGGTGCCTCAGCCCTTCGTCGCCACGGGCGCCTCCGTCTGGGGTACGGACGACAAGCACCCGTGGACCACCGGCTGGCAGCCCAACTACGTGTCCGAGGCACGGGTGTACGCGAAATACCTCAAGGAGGAGAAGCCGAAGGCCAGGGTCGCCGTCCTGTACCAGAACGACGACTTCGGCAAGGATCTGCTCGGCGGGTTCAAGGCGGCCGTCGACGGCAGCGGCATCAAGGTCGTCGCCGAGGAGAGCTATGAGGTCACGGACCCCTCCGTCTCCGCGCAGATGACAAGTCTCGCCCGGTCCAAGGCGGATGTGCTGCTCGACGTCACCACGCCGAAGTTCGGCAGCCAGGCCCTCGCCGCCGACGCGAAGAACACCGGGTGGGACCCGCTGCACATCGTCAACGCCGTGTCCGCGTCCACCAGCGTGCTCAAGCCCGTCGGGTTCAAGAACGTCCAGGGCCTGGTCTCGGCGACCTATTTCAAGGACCCCGCAGACCCGCAGTGGGCAGACGACGCCGAGATGAAGACGTACAAGGACGCGCTGAAGAAGTACGCGCCCGACTCCGATCCGGCCAACCAGTTCAACGCCTACGGCTGGGCCGTCGCCTCCAGCCTGCACAAGGCCCTGGACAGGATGAAATGCCCGACCAGGGAGGGGTTGCGGGACGCGGTGCGCGATCTGAAGGACGTCAAGGTGGACATGCTGCTGCCCGGTGTCACCCTCTCCACCGGGTCCGACGACGCCTTTCCGCTCGAGACGATGCAGCTGATGCGGTTCAAGGGCGAGCGCTGGCAGCTGTTCGGCGAACCGGTGGACACCCGCAAGGAGTTCGGTTCTCCGGAGAACTGAACCCGACACCGCCGGCCGGTGCCTCCTCTAGAGTCGGCCCTATGACGGAGGCACCGGCCCTGGACCGCGGCGCGCGGTCCCGCGACGCGATACTCGACACCGCCGGCGACCTGATGGCCCGCCACGGCTTCGCCGCCACGTCCATCTCGATGATCTCCACCGCCTGCGGTCTGCCGGTCAGTTCGATCTATTGGCATTTCGGCAGCAAGGACGGGATCTACGTCGCGGTGCTGGAGCGCGCCAGGACCGCTCTGCTGGCGGCCCTGCCTCCGGCCGAGGTGCCGGGCGCTGACGTCGCGCAGCGTCTGGACACCTTTCTCACGGAGGTGGAGAGGGCGTTCCGGCGTCAACCGCGAGGTGTGAAACTGCTGTTGGGCCTGGGCATGGTGCAGCAGGACGCCAGCGCGGCGGCCGTGGCCGAGGTGCGTCGCTACCGCGACGCGCTGGTCACCTGGGCCCGGGATTCCGTGAGTTCCGTCTTCGCCCTGCGTGACCGTCCCGAGGTGGCGGACGAGCTGGCGCGCTTCACACTGAGGATGACGAGCGGGACCGCGGTGGCCCGTTGGTTCGAGCCGGGCGCTGTCCTGGAAACCGGACCGCTGCGCGTGGCATTGCTGGCGCTGGCGACCCACCACGGCGTTCCGGTGGGGGGCGCCCCCGGCGAGGACGCCCCCTCCCGCGGTGTCACGTCCAGGGAATGACGACCCGGTACTTGCCGCCCGGAGACTGCTGGGGTGGCTCGTGGGCGCGTTCGACGCTCACCCGGCCCGCACCGTGGGCGGTGAGCAGGGCGACCATCTCCTTTCGCACCGCCGTCCACAGCCGGTCCCGATCGGCTCCGGCGGCGAACAGGAGCCGCACGCGGAGGCAGGTGGGCGCCGTCTGGACGATCTGGAACAGGTCGATGCCCGGGATCCGCTCCAGGAGCGTCTCGAAGGCCATGGGCACGATCCGCACGCTGCCGCCGTCCCGGCGCGGAAAGGACAACAGGTCAGCCGCACGGCCACGTACCCTGATCGCCGGCAGCGGGTCTCCGCACGGGCACGCGTCCGGGCGCAGCAGGACGCTGTCGCCGAGGTCGTAGCGCAGGATCGGCTGCGCCCACCGGCACAGGCTGGTCAGGAGCACGGTGAAGGACTCCCGGCCCGGCGGGGTGGGGCGGTGGTCGGCGTCGACGGGCTCCAGGATCAGCCAGTCGCTGTGCACGTGGAGCCAGCCGAACGGACAGCCGTAGGCCAGGGCGAGGCTCTCGTTGCAGCCATAGGTGTCGACCAGGTGCGCCCCGAAGGCAGAGCGGATCCTTCGGCGGTCGTGCTCACTGACGCCCTCGGCCAGCAGTGACACCACGGCCGGGGCGATGCGCAGCCGACCGGCCAGCTGCTCGCCGGCGAGCAACGCGATCACGGTGGCGTAGCCGGCCAGGAACACCGGGCGGAACCGGTTGAGCTGCTCCACCACCTCGGGCAGCGGACTGTGTACCGACAGCACCCGGCTGCCCCGGGCGGGCAGCCGGCCGGCCGCGCGGGAGCGGACGAGGACGGCGTGCGCGGCCAGATGGCCGCCGGTGGCCACGATGTGCGCCGACCGCACGCGGCGAGCGAGCAGCCGGGCCGTCACCCTGGGGGTGAGTGAACGCCGGGCGGCCCGCAGCGACAGGGCCCTGACCACCGCCGTCGCGCGGTCGTCGAGCAGGAACAGGCCCCGGTGGCCGGTGGTTCCGGACGTGGTGGTGACCAGGTACCGGCCCAGGAAGCGCTCGCCGACCCGTCGCGGATCCGCGACGAAGGCCTGCACACGGTCGAGGGACACCTCCGGGTCGGTGACCCAGTCGTCGAAGCGCGCCATCAGGTTCTGCTTGTGGGTCACCGGCAGCAGGACGGGGTCCTCGACGCGTTCGGGCAGGGCGCGGTACAGCTCGCGGTAGTAGGGGGAGTGGGCACGGGCGAAGCCGACCATCGCGGCCAGCCGCTCCCGCTGCCGGTGCGCCAGGGCGTCCGAACCCTGCCGCAGCGTTCGGCGCCCGTCCCGGATGAGGGCGAGTGTCGATGTCATCGCACGGCTCCTCCGGGAACGGGAGCGGGCTGCCAGAACGCGCAGTGGTGGTCGGCCGCGAACCCGGTGGTGGGTCCGACCCGGTCCGGTGTCAGCACCTGGATGTGGTCCCCGTCGGCCGTGTAGCGCGGCCAGGGCTCAGTCCCGGGCGCGTTGGGGTCGCCGGTGGCCGCGAAGCGGGCCCAGTAGGCGGTCATCGTGGCGGACAGCCGTCGCTGGGCGGGCGTCAGGCGCGCTACCGAGTCCATGGGGAACAGATAGGCCAGTTCGGAGGCGTGGAAGGCACCCTGCGGCGTGTGCGGTGCCGGGATGAACGGCGGTGCCTGGGGGTCGTGGAACTCGTAGGCGTAGACGGGAGCACGGCTGCTGTACAGCCGGCTGTCGGCCCGCGCCGGGCAGGCGAACCGCTGGTCGGTGCCGACGGCGGAGTAGGCCAGGTTGGGGGACGGATACGCCGAGGCGGGGTACGTGTCCAGGACCGCGGCCGCGCGGTCGCCGTACTGGAGCTTGATGAGCGCGGCATACGAGTCGGGGGTCAGTGGGCCGCCGCCGAGCAGATCCATGTACAGCGCGGTGAAGTAGCGGTATTCGTCGTGGGTGCTGCCGCTCAGCGTCGGGACCGCGTTCACCCGCTCCTCGGCCCACGCCGTGTGCGGGGGGCGGGGGAGGACTCGGGGACCGGTGTTCGGGGCCCACAGGGAGGCGGTCCCCGGCCCGGTGGCGCGGATGAGGTCGGTGGTGGGTACGGCACGCAGGCAGCCCGCCGCGGTCGTCGGGTCGGCGCAGCCGACCGAGGCCGCGAAGTCGCTGCCCTTCCGCTCGGCCGCGTCGAGCGTGAGGGGCGTCAGACCGCCGCCCCCGGCGCACGCTCCGCTCTGCTGGATCGCCCGGTGGAACAGGCCTTTCGCGGTCGGCGAGGCGATGTGGAGGCAGGTGTCCGCCGATCCGGCGGACTGGCCGCCGAGCGTCACCCGATTCCGGTCGCCGCCGAAGGCACCGACGTTGCGCCGTACCCAGCGCAGGGCGGCCTGCTGGTCCATCAGGCCGTAGTCGCCGGACGCGTGGTCCGCGCTCTCGGCCGACAGGGCGGGATGGGCCATGAACCCCAGTGCTCCGAGGCGGTAGTTGACCGTCACCACGACCACGCCCCGCGCGGCCAGTGCGGCACCGTCGTAGTCGCTGCCCGCGCCGGATGCGTTGGCGCCGCCGTGCAGCCACACCAGCACCGGCGCCGGCCGGCCGCTGCCACGGGGCGGTGTCCAGACATTGAGGTACAGGCAGTCCTCCACGGTGCTACCCGTGCGGTTGGACTCGCCGGGCAGGACGGGGCCGCCGTCGGGGAGCAGCGTCATCGGTAACTGGGGGCAGGGGTGGGCCAGTGCGGTGGCGTTCCGTACGCCGGACCACCGCGCCGCGGGTCTCGGCGGACGCCAGCGCAGTTCACCGGTCGGCGGGGCGGCGAACGGGATCCCGTGGAAGACCCGCCCGCCGTCGCGGACGGCCGCGCCCCGCACCCGGCCCTGGTCGGTGCGCACGACCAAGGAGTCGGGGCCGGAAGCGGCGCCGGCAGAGGGCGGGGGAAGGGTCAGGGACAGGAACAGGGCCGCGAAGGCGGCTGTGGCGCGGGCCAGAGTGGGGCGCAGGCGCGGGACTCTCACCCGTCCCTCCGAGTGACGGTGCGGGCAGGGGTCGCGGCGCGGGATCATGACGTGGCCTCGAAGGCTCCGATGTCGCAGGCGGCGCCCTGGGGGCGGGTGACGCCGCGCTGATCGGTGGCCGGGCAGCCCTCGGCCGCGTCCAGGGCGGGGCTGCCGGGCCGCAGCGCGACGGTGTCGGTGGGGCCGCCGTTGTCCGCGAGTGGTCCGAGCAGGGGTGTGCGGTTGGGCAGATCGTCCGCGCCCGTCAGCCGGCAGCTGCCGTCGCCGTCGAGGTTGTGGCCCTGCGACGTGATGGTGGCGAAGGCCTTCTTGCAGTCGGCGGGCGCGCCGTCGACGGTGTTGTTCGCGATGACGGAGTTGCGCAGCGTCATGCGCCCGAGGGGCAGATCGATGATGTCGGGGATCGGTGAGGGCAGGCTGTCGAGATAGGCGGGGGCGATGTTGATCCCGCCCCCGCCATCGCTGGAACTGTTGCCGGTGATGGTCGAGTTGAGGATCTCCACGGGCCCCGTTCCCCTGATGTCGATGCCTCCGCCGTAACCGGCGAGGCTGCCAGGGCGGTCGCCGGGGTTCGTCACCCGGTTGTCCGCGATCGTCGAGTTGGTCACGGTGCCGGTGTCGTCGAACCTGATGCCGCCGGCCTCTCCCGCGACGTTCCCGCTGACGGTGCTCTCGATCAGATCGAGGTGGGAGTCCGGGACGTTGAAGATGCCGCCGCCGTAACCCGCGGAGTTCCCGGTCACGGCCACTCGTCGCAGCGTCATGTGATGTCCGTTGGCGATCGCGCCCCCACCGGTGTCGGTGATGGGCAGTTCGCGTTGCGCGGTCTTTCCTCCGGTGATCGTCAGATCGGACAGCCGGCTGTCCGCCTGCATGCGGAAGGCCCGGTCCAGGCGGTTGGCGTCGATGACGGTGGTCCGCGCGCCCGCGCCCTTGATCGTGACGGGGGCGGCGACGTTCAGGTCGCCCGTGGTGGGGTCGGGGTTGTCGCCGATGATCAGCCGCGGGTCGGGCGGGATCGTCAGCTTGTAGTGGCCGGGAGGCAGCGTGATCGTACTGCCCGGCCGGGCGTTGGCGGCCATCACCGCGGCACGCAGGCTGCACGCGCCCGAGGCGGTGCGACACCGGCCGTCCGCCCCGTCGGCGTCGACCGTGTCGGACGTGGTGTCCACGGTGAACTCCGCGGGCCCGGAGGGCGCGGGAGCGGCGGCATGGGCGACGGGAGGCAGGGCGGTGGCGAGGAGGACGACGGCGATGGCGGCCGTGACGGCTGTGCACTTCATGTGGAACCCCTCTCGGAGAGGCATCAGGGCGTACCAGGACTCGGCTTTCTGCCAGGACTTCGTGCTGGTGAGCGATGCGCGGCTCGTACGGGGAACGGCGTCGGCGCTTCCGGGGGCGCGCCTCGTGGGTACCGCCCCTCGGTCTGGAGGGAGCGTTCCATTCAGACCGCCTCGTGTCCACCGACGGACCGGAAATGGCCGAATGGGGATGTCACCGCCACGGGGCGGGGAGCCGCACCGGCAGTGGCATACTGCTGGTCCGATGAGCGAACCAACCAAGGGGGCCGCACGCCCCGCGACCAGGCGTGATGAGCAGCGCGAGGCCTCCCGCCGCGGGCTCTTGAAGGCGGCGGTGGAGATCCTCGCGGAGGAGGGCTACCGCGGTCTGACGGTGAAGAAGGTCGGCGACCGTGCCGGAGTCAGCCGAGGCATGGTCAACTACCACTTCACCTCCAAAGCGGGGCTCGTGGAGGCCGTGGTCGCCGATATCCGCGAGACGTTCATCGACGTGCTCCGGGCCCGGCCCGGATACGCGCGGATGAGCGGGCTCGAAGCCGTCCTGGCCAAGCTCGACCAGTTCTTCGCCCGTCTGGCCGAGCCCGAGCCGGGGCTACGGGCGCGCGCGTTGCTGGTGCTCCTCGTCGAGGCGGTCGGCACCGCCGACGGCGTCAAGGGCGTGATGGCCGAGCATCTCAGCCTGGTGCGGACCGGCGTCGAGGAGGACATCCGGCGCGGGATCGCGGACGGCAGTATCCGGCCGGACCTGGACTCGGTCGCGCAGGCGTTCCTGGTGGAGAGCATCGCTCGCGGCGTGCTCCTGCAGTATCAACTGGACTCGGCCCGCACTCGCCTGGCGGACATCGCGCGGGCCGCCCATGAAACGCTGGTTCTCGGACTCACGTCGACGCGCGGCGAGGACTGAACTCCCGGCCGCGCGTCACACGGCACTGAGCCCGCCGTCCACCACCAGGCTCTGGCCCGTGATGTAGGAGGCGCGGTCGGAGAGCAGGAACACGACGGCCTCAGCGACTTCCCACGCGGTGCCCTGGCGGCCCAGGGGAATGCGCGCGAACGAGGCTGTCCGGGACGCCCGCCCGGCGGAGGCCTGCCGCCCCATGGGTGTGTCGATCAGACCGGGGACGACCAGGTTGGCGCGGATCCGGCGTGCCCCTCCCTCCTTGGCGACATGGCGGGTGAGCCCGAACAGGCCGGCTTTGGAACTGTCGTAGGCCGGCGAGTTCGTGGCCGCGCGCAGTCCCGCGACGGACCCGATGAACACGACGGCCCCTCCGTCGGCCAGCGCCGGAAGACCGTACTTGGCGGCCAGAAAGGGCGCACGCAGATTCAGGGCGAGCGCCTGGTCCCAGTCTTCGGGGGACGAGCCTTCCAGCCCGGTGCCGAGACCCACCCCCACGTTGACCACCAGTGCGTCCAGCCCACCCAGTCCGCGCACGCCTCAGCGACCATGGCGGCCGACTGCTGGGCTTCCGTGGCGTCACCCACCACCGTGATGCCCGACCTCCCCTCGCGGCCGACGAGTTCGGCGGTCGCGGCGGCGGCCGGCGCGGCCACGTCGGCGCACGCAACGTCGGCGCCCGCGCGAGCGGCGAGGACGGCGATCGCCCGGCCGTTGCCGACCGGCGCCCGTGGGTCGTCGTCGGGGCGGGTGCCCGCGCCGACCACCAGTACCTTGCGGCCGGTCAGATGACGGGCCGGCTGCTCAAGGCGGCCCTCACCCATGGTCCCTTTCCTCCTCCGCGAAGCCGGTGCCGTCGAAACCCGGTTCCAGTTCCACACCGGTGGCATTCAGGAAGAAGGCCACCATGTGGTACTGCCCCACCAACATGGTGATCTCGATGAGTTCGGCGTCGCCGAAGTGCTCGGCCAGAGCCTCCCAGGTGGTGTCGGACATCGTTGCCGAGCGGTTCAGCTCGTCCGCCGCCCGGATCAGGTGCCTCTGAAGGTCCGTCCAGCCGGGTGCTTCCGGGTCCTCGGTGACGCGGTCGATGTCCGCGTCCGCCACGCCCGCGGCCCTGGCCAGGGGAAGGTGCCGTCCCCACTCGTACCGTGCGCCGGTGTTCCACGCGGTGCGCAGGATCAGCAACTCGCGCAGCTCGCCCGGCAGTCGGCCCCTGCTCAGCAACTGGCCGCCGAAAGGCATGATTTGCTCGTAGAGATCGGGATGACGCACGAGCGTGGTGAAGATGTTCGGGATCCGGCCCCCAGGGTCGTGGGGTGCGATGGCCAGCAGTTCCCGGGTCCGTGTGTCCCACTGTTCTTCGGGGAGCGGCGTCAGCCGCGGACGGGTCTGCCGGGCGGCTTCGTTGCGCTGTGACATGACGACCTCCAGTCTCCGAGGGGCTCACCCTAGGAGACTGGCTGAACGCTTAGCAAGTGAATGGACCAGGAGTGTCAGGCGGTCGGGTCGAGAAGGATCTTGCGGACGCCGTCGGAGCGGCCCGCGAACAGTTCGTACGCCGCGGGGCCTTCGGAGAGGGCGAAGCGGTGGGAGATCACGACCTCGGGCTGGATCCGGCCGGCCCGTGTGAGGGCGATCAGGGGCGGGAGTTCGTAGTGCACCGAGCACAGCCCGATGGCGAACTCCAGTTCCTTGATCTGCGCCAGCCCCATGTGGAAGGGGAATGCCTTGTTCTGGCTGACCCCGATGACGCTGACCCGGCCGGCCTGCCGGACGGACTTGAGGGCGAGCTGGATGGTGGCGTCGGAGCCCACGGCTTCCACCACGGCGTCCGGCCCGCGTCCGCCGGTCATGTCCCGGACGGCGGACCGCGCGTCATCGCCCTCGACCGGCTCCACACCCAGGCCGGCGGCGAAGGCACGGCGCTCCGCGACCAGGTCCGCGCCCAGCACCCGCGCCGCGCCCATCGCGAAGGCGGACTGGGCGGCCATGAGGCCGACCGGGCCGAGGCCGATGACCAGGACAGTCTCGCCGGGCTGGATGCGGGCCCGGCGGCAGCCGTACCAGGCGGTGGGGGCGTTGTCCGTGAGGACGACGGCGGCCTCGTCGGAGATGTCCTCGGGCAGGTGCACCAGATTGACGTCGGCGTAGGGCACGGCCAGGACCTGGGCCTGGCTGCCCTGGAGCTGCGGGCTCACTCCGTAGCAGAGCTCCGTGCTCGACTTGGCGCGCTCGCACCGGGCGGTGAACCCGGCCGCGCACGACCGGCAGTGCGTACAGCCGGCCGAGGCGGGCACCAGGACCCGGTCGCCCGGCTTGAATCGGGTGACCTGGCCGCCGGTGTCGACCACCACGCCGACGCACTCGTGTCCCGGTGTGTAGCCCAGTTCCGGGCTGAACCCGTTGCCGCCGTAGATGTGCAGGTCGCTGCCGCAGATGCCGGCCGCGGTCACTCGCACCACCGCGTCGGCGGGGCTGGTGACGGCCGGGTCGGGGACCTCCCCGTAGCGGATGTCGTGACGGCCGTGGTAGGTCAGTGCCTTCATCGGATCTCTCCCTCCCTTTCCCTTCCTCCCTTCGGCCCGGTCAGTCCGCGATCTTCAGCACCAGCTTGCCGCGGTTGTCACCACGGAAGAGGCGCATCAGGGTTTCGGGGAACTCCGTGACCGAGCCGGACACCACGTCCTCCAGGGACTTCAGCCGGCCCTCCGCCCGCCACGTGGCCATCTGCGCGATGCCCTCGGCGTACCGGTCGGCCCAGTCGAACACCACGATGCCCGTCATGGAGGCGCGGTTCACCAGCAGCGACAGGTAGTTGGCGGGGCCCTGCGGCTTGGTGCTGTTGTACTGGGAGATCGCGCCGCAGACCACGACGCGGGCGCCGCGCGCCAGCCGCAGCAGTACGGCGTCCAGGACGTCGCCGCCGACGTTGTCGAAGTACACGTCGACACCGTCAGGGGCGTGCTCACGCAGGGCCTTGCGGAGGTCCTCGTTCTGGTAGTCGATCGCGGCGTCGAACCCGAACTCGTCGACCACCATCCGGCACTTGGCCTCGCCACCGGCGATACCGATGACCCGGCAGCCGAGGATCTTGGCGATCTGCCCGACGACGCTGCCGACGGCCCCGGCCGCTCCGGAGACCACGACGGTCTGCCCGGGCTCGGGACGCCCGACCTCGATCAGGCCGAAATAGGCCGTCAGGCCCGGCATGCCGAGTGTGCCGAGATAGGTCGGCAAGGGGGCCGCCGCCGGGTCGACCTTGGTCACGCCGCGCCCGTCCGACACGCAGTACTCCTGCACGCCGAACGTGCCCGACACATGGTCGCCGACCGCGAACCCGGAGTGCCGGGAGGCGATCACCCTTCCGACCGCGCCGGCGCGCATCACCTCGCCGATCTCCACCGGGCGGATGTAGGACCGGCCGGCGTTCATCCAGCCGCGCATCGCGGGGTCGATCGACAGACAGAGCACCTGCACCAGGAACTCCCCGTCGCCCGGCTGCCCGGCCGGCTCCTCGACGTGCTCCCAGTCGGTGGGGCGCGGCTCTCCCACGGGGCGTGCGGCCAGGCGTATCTGGCGGTTGATCGTGCTCATCTCCGGCGGCTCCTTCGGCAGTCCATCCGACATTCCCCGAGTTCATACCGGCTAGTCGGTATGGATGGGGAGCGTACGGGTGCCGTGCCGTCCGAGACAAGAGGGGGCCCGGTGCGACACACGGCTCGTGCCGGGGCGACCTATTCGCCGGGCAGTCCGTGGTCGCGGACGGCACGCGCGGTCGTGCCCCACCAGCGCCGTGCGTAGCGGCTCATGACGGCTGCCTCGCTGAGCCCGATGTTGCGTGCGACCTGGGCCAGTGGCAGATCCGACTGGATGAGCAGATCCGCGGCCCGTTCACGCCGGACGTCGTCGAGGACTGCCGCGAAGGTCGTTCCCGCCGCGGACAGATGACGCTGCAGGCTCCTCGGCGACATGCCGAGTGTGCGTGCGGCGAAGGCCAGGGTGCCGGGGCCGGTGCCAAGTGACTGCTTCAGAAGTGTTCTGACACGCCTCGTCATAGCGCTGCCCGTGACGGAGGGCTGGGCCTCGAGGTAGGCGAGCGCCACCCGGCGGGTCAGCTGGTCGCCGCCCTGGACGGGGCGTCCGGGAAGATCACTCGCGACACGGAGGAGCGCTTGCGGCTGGGCGAAGCTCACCTGGGACCCGAACAGTTCCTCGTAGCGCGCGCGTGCGGCCACGGCATGATGCGGCAGTTCGACGGTCCGCAGGCCGTACGGTCCGTCGAGCAAGGAGATCAGGACGCGGTGGAGGAAGAGCAGACCCATCTCGACGCTCTGCGGGGGCACCCGGGCGCCCGGCGGGTAGCCGTACCGCACGGCGACCGCCGTGCGATCGCCGTGCGGATCGGTCCCCAGGGCCACCCGCAGATTGCGGTCGTGGACGAACAGATAGCGCGACGCGCATTCCAGGGCTTCGGCGACGGTCGCGGAGTTCTGCACTGCAACGGCCAGCGGGCCGAGCATGCCGAGGTCCTGTTCGAGGGCGACCCGTAGCCCGAGGTCGGGGCAGTCGAGCCGGCGAGCGGCGGTTTCGAGGAGGACGGCCACGGTGGTGTCCTGCACCAGCAGCTCATCGTCGTCGAGCACGCCCCTCGGGGCTCCGGCCGACCGTGCCAGGGCGTCGGCGTCCCCGCCGAGCTCCTCGACGGTCCGCCGGACCCCACGCAGTGCCGCTGAGCGCACCCAAGCCATGACCTCCATGGTCCGGCCTTGGCGCGATCGGTCAAGTCTGTGGCGTGATCGGTCAACGATGCCCGCTTCCCGCGCGCCTACGTTGACCTCAGCCATCGGGTGCTCCGCTCGTTCAACCCGGTGACCCCGACATGCCCGGGAGGCAGGATGACCCACCGCACCGTGCTCGTCGAACAGCACGGCAATGTCCTGGTGGCACGGCTCGACAGCCCGCCCTCCGCGCTGATGACCCGCGAGATGGTCCTGGAACTCGGGGCGCTGGCACGCCGTGCGGACGCGGATCCGGCGGTGGGCGCCGTGGTGCTCACGGGCACCCACGCGTCGCGGTTCCTCGCCCACTTCGACGTACGGCTGATCCACGGAGGCGCCAAGCGGTCTCCCAAGGTGAGCGCCTCGGTCGTCCGCGCCGGGCTCCGGCTCACCGGCGCGGTGCTCAAGGCGCCGGGCGGCAGCGCACTGCTTGCCCGCTCGCCACTGGTGGGGCTCATGGCCTGGGAGCAGATGAAGGACGTCCTCCACGCCATCGAGACCTCGTCGGCCGTCTGGGTCGCGGCCCTGAACGGGGACACCGGTGGCGGGGGCTGCGAACTGGCCCTGGCCTGCGACTACCGCTTCATGGCCGACGGGCGCTTCGGCATCTCCCAGCCGGAGATCCTCCTCGGGTTCCCGCCCGGCTCCGGCGGCACCCAGCGGCTGGCACGCCTGCTGGGCGGACGCCGTGCTCTGCAGATCTCTCTGGAGGGCACACCCATCAGCCCGGCCGAAGCCCAGGAGATGGGCCTGGTGGACAGAGTCGTACCACCCGACGCGCTGCTCCAGGAGGCCGTCGAGCACGCGGGCCGGCTGGGCCGGCGGCCGAAAGCGGCGATCGGGGCCGTGAAGCGGGCCGTCCGGGAGGGAGGCTCCCTTCCGCTCCGGGAAGGACTGCGGTTCGAGGGCGCCGAATGGCTGGCGGCCACCACGACTTCGGAGTCGCTGGAAGCCCAGCGCGCGTACCTGGCCCGGACCAAGGAACTCGGTGACGTGGCCGGGCTGGACCCCGCGACGCTCGAAGAGGCGGTGGCGCGCGGGCGGTTCGCCTGACAGCCGGCCGGCCCGCCGCGCTACTCCTGTCCCGGTACCGCCATCTCCCCGAGGAGCGCCCAGTCGTCCTGCGGAATCGTCGCGTTCACGATGCGCGGTGTCTCGGCCAGATGGGGCGGGAGCGTCTGCTGCGCGGCCTTGAAGTGTGCGGACCGCACATGTGCGGCCCCGGCCTCGTCGTCGCGGAAGGCCTCGACCAGGACGTACTCGGTCGGCTCGTCCACGCTGCGCGACCAGTCGAACCACAGGCAGCCGGGCTCGGCGCGCGTCGCCCGGGTGAAGTCGGCGCTGATCTCGGGCCAGCGGTCGGCGTGCTCGGGACGGACCCGGAACTTGGCGGTGATGAAGATCATGGGATTCCTTTCGCTGATGCGGCAGGCGGGCCGTGCTCGCGTTCCGGCCGCGCCTGCGGGAAACAGGGCTCATGGCGACACGATCGTACGAACCCGGCTTGCCGGTGCCGGCTTGTGGGCCCCACGACACCGGACACGTCGCGGCAATGGCGGACGGATCGTCACGACCGGAGTACCAACGTGCCGTCGGCGTAGGGAAGGACCTTGGCACGTGGCAGGTGCACCAGCACCTCCTCGCCGACCGGAACTCCCTCCTCCCGGGGCATCTTCGCCTTGACGGGCTGTCCGGCGACCTCGACCTCGAGCACGCGCTGCGCGCCGTGGTCACTGACGCTCCGCAGCCGGCCGGGGAAGGTGTTGGGGCCGGGGTCGGTGACGATCTTGACGTATTCGGGCCGGACGCCGACCTGGACCTCGGCGGTGCTCCGGGGGATGTCCCAGGCGAAGGACAGCGGCCGGCCGCCCAGCACGAAGGGCCCGTCACCGCGGTCCACGGTCAGGAAGTTCATCGCCGGTGAGCCGATGAAGTAGCCGACGTAGGTGGCCGAGGGCGCCTCGAACAACTGCTCAGGGGTGCCTTGCTGCACGGCGCGGCCGTCCTTCATGACGAGCAGTTCCTGCGCGAAGCTCATCGCCTCGTACTGGTCGTGCGTCACATAGATCACGGTGGGCCGGAACTGCTCGGTGATCTCCCGGATCCTGCGCCGCAGCGAGTGCTTCAGCTGAGGGTCGATCACGGTGAGCGGCTCGTCCATCAGGACGGCCGCCACGTCGTCCCGGACCAGGCCCCGGCCGAGTGAGATCAGCTGCTTGTCGTCGGCGGTGAGCCCGCGAGCGGGCTGCTTCAGCCGGTCGTGCAGGTCCAGGGCCTCGGCGACCTGCCGGACCTTGCTGTCGACCCTCGCCTTGTCCCAGCGCCGGCACTGCAGCGGGAAGGCGAGGTTGTCGTAGACCGTCATCGACTTGTAGATGACGGGGAACTGGAAGACCTGAGCGATGTTGCGAGCCTTCGTGGGCAGTGCGGTGACGTCGGCGCCGTCGAACAGCACCCGCCCCCGGGACGGTCTGACCAGGCCGGACAGGATGTTCAGCAGCGTCGTCTTCCCGCAGCCCGAGGGCCCCACCAGGGCATAGGTCCTGCCGGACTCGAAGGTCAGCTTCAGCGGCTTGAGAGCCCACCGCTCCTCCTCGGCACCGGGCGCGTACGCGTGCCCGACGTCGACGATGTCCAACTGCGCCATGTCAACGCCCTTCCACTGGAGCGAGATCGTATGAAGGTGTCCGCACGAGCGCCCCCTGCTCGTCGAAGGCGAACAGCCGGTCGGGACGGAACCGGAGCTTGACGAGGTCGCCGAGGGCGACGTCGTGGATGCCCTCGATCTGCACGACGAAGGGGATCTCGCCGACGACCACATGGACGAAGGTCTCGGAGCCGGAGATCTCGACGAACGTGACCTCGCCCTCGACTCCGCCGGCGGCCAGGCTGACGTCGGTGGCGCGCAGGCCGAACATGTAGGCGCCGTCGGGCAGATCGGCCAGGTGCGCGGAGATGTGCGTGGCCTGGAAGCCGGCCACCGTGACCTGCCCGCCCTCGAGCCGGCCCGCGAAGATGTTCATGGGCGGGTCGTTGATGATGGAGGCCACCGTGGTGGTCGCAGGGCGTTCGAAGACCTCCTGCGGGGTGCCTGTCTGGACGATCCGCCCCTCGTGCATGACAAGGACCACGTCCCCGAGCATCATCGCCTCGGCGGGTTCGGTGGTCGTGTAGACGACGATCGTGTCGCCCTGGTCCGAGAAGAGGGCCTTGAACTCGTCGCGCAGCTGTTCGCGCAACTTGTAGTCCAGGTTCGCCAGTGGCTCGTCGAGCAGGAGGATGCCGGTACCGCGGGCGAGGGCGCGAGCCAGCGCGACACGCTGCTGCTGGCCGCCGGAGAGCTGGGAGGGCCTGCGCTTCTCGAAGTCCGTGAGCCCCACGCTCGCCAGGCTGTGCCGGACCCGCCGCCGGATCTCGTCCCGGGACAGCCCGGCCCGCTTCAGCGGGAAGGCCACGTTGGCGAACACGGTGAGATGCGGGTAGTTGATGAACTGCTGGTAGACCATGGCGGTGTCGCGCCGCCACACCGGTGTCCTCAGGAAGTCCTCTCCCGCCCGGGTCAGCGAGCCGGAGTCCACTTGCTGCAGGCCGGCCAGGGCCCGCAGCAGCGTCGTCTTCCCCGCCATCGTCCGGCCGATGACGGTGTGCAGCCGTCCCGGCCGGAAGGTGGCGGTCACGTTCCTGAGGTGGTCGACGCCGTCGACGGTCAGGCACAGATCAGTGGCGTTCAGATTCATCGGACCGCTCCCGACAGATTTCCCTTGGACAGCAGGCGCTCCACCCAGAGGGCGAGCAGGATCAGCGGTGCCACGCCGAAGAGCGCGGCGGCGGACAGCGTCCACCACGGTGGAATGGAGGAGTTGAGGGCGACGACCGCCTGGGGCAGGGTCTGGACCTCGGTGAAGGTCAGCCGGAAGGCGAAGAAGAAGTCGTTCCAGCCGAACACGGCGCAGAACATCGCCGCGACGGTCAGCCCGGGCAGGGAGTTCGGCAGGATCGCCCGTACGAAGGTCTGGAACGGCGGGCAGCCGTCCAGCATCGCCATTTCGTCGATCTCCCGGGGGATGCCGTTGAAGAAGTCCACCATCACCCAGACCGCGATGGGCAGCAGGAGCGCGACCGTCACGATGACCAGGCCCAGGACCGTGTCCAGGAGGCCGCCCCACTGCAGGAGGTAGAAGAAGGGGATCACCAGGACGACGGGCGGCATGATCCGTTGGGAGACGAAGAAGAAGACGATGTCGCTGTTCTTGATGAAGCCCAGCCTGAACCGGTAGCGGGACAGCGCGTAGGCGGCCAGGGACCCCAGGGCCAGGCTGATGGCGGACGCGGCGATGGTGACGACCGCACTGTTGATGAAGGGATCGATCACATCGACGCCGCCGGCTCCGCCGAAGATGTTGCGCCAGCCGGTGAGGGTGGGCTCGTACTGCACCCACGGGACGTAGGTGGCACCGCCCTGGACGGCGTTGGCGTTCTTGAAGCTGGTCGTCATCGCCCAGAGGAAGGGTCCCGCGACGAAGCAGGCCCACAGGGCGATCACGGTGTACTTGAACACGGGGTACAAGCGCGACCTCATGAGGCTCCCTTCAGCTTGAAGGCCCTGGTGAGCAGGGCGGCGACGACCGTGAGCGTGACGATCATCAGGACGAGATAGGCCAGGGACATCGCCCCGCTGTAGCCGGTCTGCTGGTCGCGGAGCCCCTGGATGTAGAGGTAGTAACCGGGGGTCTCCGTGGAGGAGCCCGGCCCGCCGGACGTCAGGACGTAGACGCTGTCGGAGAGTTTGGACGCCTCGACCAGCCGGATGACGACCGCCGCGACCGAGACCGGTGCCATCAGAGGGAAGGTCACCTTGCGGAAGGTGCGCCAGGTGCCGGCGCCGTCGATCGCGGCGGCCATGAACGGTTCCCTGGGCAGGCTCAGCAGGCCGGCCAGCAGCAACAGGAACATGAAGGGGGTCCACTGCCAGACCTCGACGGTCATCAGCGCGACCAGGGCCGGTCCGGACTCGGTGAGCCAGGGGATGCTCGTCAGGCCGACCATCCCCAGCAGGTCGTTCACCGGCCCCAGCGACTCATGGAAGATCGTCTGCCAGATGGCGGCCATCACCACGGGCGTGGTCATCATGGGGACGAGGAACAGCACCCGCCAGAATCTGCGGCCGCGTACCTCGCGCCAGACCAGCAGGGCCATGCCGAACCCGATGAGGTACTGGATCAGGACGGTGCCGCCCGCCAGCAGGATCAGCCGGGTGATGGAGGCCCAGAAGCGGCTGTCGTGCAGCATCGCGGTGTAGTTGGCGCCTCCGATGAAGTCCATCCGAGGGTTGCTGACGTTCCAGCCGGAGAAGCTGACGCGGATGGTGAACAGCAGCGGGAAAATGATGATCAGGAAGAGCGTGAGCAGTCCCGGCAGCAGGAACATGCTCTTGTGCCGGCGCAGGCCGTCCATGGTTCTCCTTGCGGAAGGGGCGGGAGTGCCCGGGTGGCCGGCCGGTGCGGTCCGGCCACCCGGGGCGTCCTGCGTTCGGATCAGGACTTGTCCTCGAGCGCGACCACGTTGCGATAGGCGCTGCGGACCTTGTCCTTGCCGATCTGGTCGGTGATCTCGGACCACTCGCCGGCCACGCCGTCCAGTGCCCGCTGCGGGGACTCCTGGCCCGCCAGCGCCGCGGCAACGCCGTTGGCCAGCGCGGACATGTACTGGTTGACACCGGGGACACGCAGGTCGAAGAGGCGGTTGGGGCTCTCCTCCATGCCGGAGAGCGTCTTCACGTACGCCTCGGCGACGTCCTTGTCCCAGCCCTGCTTCTCCCAGAACGCCGGGTCGAAGTGGGAGATGCGGTAGGGGTTGACGCCGAAACGTCCGATGGTGAGGTCGAGCGCGGTGTTGGCCTCGTTGCCGAAGAAGCACAGGTAGTCGAAGGCCATCTCCTGGTGGCTGGAGGCCTTGGCCACCGCGGAGGTCCAGCCCCAGGTGAAGTAGGCCGCCTGGTTCGCCTTCTTGTCCCACGACTTCGTGGTGCGGTTGTAGACCTCCGACGAGCCCGGCAGCGGGGCCGCCTGAACCGTGTTGCGGATCTTGCTGTCCGGCTGCTGGGCCTGGATGAAGGCGTCGTCCCAGGAGTAGGACATCAGCGTCTGGCCGCCTCCGAAGGAGAAGATCTCGTCTCCCAGGCCGAAGTTGGCGCCGCCCGGTGCCCAGGTGGACTTGGCCTTGACCATGTCCTTCAGGGCGCGGACGAAGCCGGGCGTGTTGATCAGCGGCTTCATGGTCTCGGCGTCGAAGAAGACACCGCCCTTGACCTTCGGGTTCTTCACGTACGGCGCCGCACGGCTGATGAACGCGGAGAACGTCAGGTCATCGCGCTTGGTGACCTCGGCACTGCCGTAGTTCTTCTTGCCGTCGCCGTCGAAGTCCTTGCCGCTGAAGACCTCGGCCGTCTCCTGGTATTCCGCCCACGTCGTGGGGACCTTCAGCTCCTTGCCCGTGGCCTTCTTGTACTCCGCCTGCCACTTGGGGTCCTTCAGCACATCGGTGCGGACCTTGAGGTAGTGCCGGTCACCGTCCACCGGGTACTGCACGACCTTCCCGTCCCAGGTCGCCACGTCCATGTAGGACTGGGTGACGTCCCGCATGCCGGGGGTGTTCAGGTACTCCTCCGGCACCGGTGCCAGGTACGGGGCCATGTCCCCGATCCACAGGGACGGGTAGAACATGACGTCGTACGCCGGCTGGCCCGCCTGGAGGGGCGTGAGGATCTTCTGGTGCAGCTCGCCGAAGGGGACGTTGACCACCTCGACCTTCCCGCCGGTGATCTCCTCGAACTGCTTGGCGTGCAGCTGCGTCGGCTCACCGATGACCGGAACGGCATGACTGATGATCTTCAGCGTCTGTCCGGAGTAGTCCTTGCGGCTGATCGACTCGTAGCTGCAGGGGCCGGGGCCGTCCTTGACCTTCGTCGCCGGGTAGCTCTTGCCGTACTTCTGGTAGCTGATCTCCGAGCCGGGCTTGAACAGCGCGGCCTTCTGCTTGGACTTGTGCTGTGCCTCGCTCTGGGCGGTGCACGCGGTGGCGGTCAGGGCCGCCACGGCCGCGACGGCGACCACACGCGTATACGGTCTGCTGCGCATCAGGCTTCTCCTGCGTGTCAGGGGATCAAGATCGCTCGGCCGCGCACGGCACCGGCGTCCAGGTCGTCGAGGGCCTGCCGGAAGGAGGCGAGGGGGTACCGCTGGGTGTGCAGGGCGACGTTGCCGCGGGCCGTCAGCACCATCAGCTCGCAAAGGTCGTTGTACGACCCCACGAGATTGCCGATGAAGTTGATCTCCGTGGAGATGACGTCGATGGTCGGCACGTGGAGGTGGCCGCCGTAGCCGATGACGTAGTAGTTGCCGTTGCGGCGCAGGCAGGCCACGCCCGTCTCGACGGCGCCCCCCTCACCGACGAAGTCCAGGACGGCCTCCGCCCCGTGCCCCGAGGTGAGGTCCCGTACGTGTTCGGCTTCGCTGCCGTCGGCGAGGAGCGTGTGGTCGGCGCCGAGTTCCTTGGCCAGCGCGAGGGCCTCGGGGCTGCGGTCGATGACGATCATCTCGACCGGTGACAGTGCCCGCAGCACCTGGATGCCGATGTGCCCGAGTCCGCCGGCGCCGATGACCACGGCCCTGTCACCGGGCCGCAGTGCCCGGGCCGCCTTGGCGACGGCGTGGTACGCCGTGAGCCCGGCGTCGGCCAGCGCCGCCACCGAGGCCGGCTCCAGGGACGGGGCGAGGGGCACGACCGAGCGGGCGCTGGTCTTCAGGTACTCGGCGTAGCCTCCGTCGGCGTCGATGCCCGGGAAGGCCGAGTTCACGCAGTGCACGTCGTCACCGGCCCGGCAGGCACGGCACAGACCGCAGGTCGCCAGCGGGTGCAGGATGACCGGGTCACCCACCTCGACGTTGGTGACGGCCTCCCCGACCTCCGCGACCCAGCCGGCGTTCTCGTGACCGATGGTGTACGGGAGGACGACCCCGCTCTTCTCCTTCCACTGGCCTTCGAGGATGTGCAGATCGGTCCGGCAGACCCCGGCGCCCCCGATCTTGACGATCACGTCCAGCGGGCCGGTGATCTGCGGGTCCGGCACGTCCACGAGCACGGGCGGCTCGTCGTACTCGATGACCTGCACGGCTTTCATGGCGGCTCCCTGCGAGTCGGCGGGTGTGGGGGGTGCGCCGATTACACAGGCCGCCGACGGCAGGTCGATGTCTCAGAATCCGTCCGCGGATGTCTCAATGTGATACACGCCGTAGGCGCGAGCCCGCCGGGCTGTTCCAATCACTGCACCGAGGAATGTGACGCGCGCCGCACGGGAGTGTTAAATGCCCCGACACCAACCCGGGAACTCACTGAGAGCAGCCAGAGAGCTCTATCTGGAGGTCACCAACGATCCGAGCGCCCGGCCGCTCGTGGTCGCCTCATGGCAACGCTCGATCGAGTACGAGGTGAAGTCGGGCAGCCTCGACGCCCCCTACCTGGACAACCCCAATCTGGACAGCCCCCTGGCCAGGGCGGCGCTGCCCATCCTGGACACGCTGCACGAGCAGCTCGCCGACGACCCGGTCTCCACCATGATCACAGACCGGAACGGCGTCGTGCTGTCCCGGAAGGTGTCCCACGAGGGTTTGACGACGCACCTCAATCGTGTGCATCTGGCCCCGGGCCATGTGTTCTCCGAGCGGTACGTGGGCACCAACGGCATCGGGACCGCGCTGGCCAGCGGCCGCCCTGTCGTGATCGCCGGGAGGCAGCACTACGTCGAGGACCTGCGGGAGTTCCACTGCGCTGCCGTACCGATCCTGCATCCCACTCGGCGCACCCTGCTGGGGGCGTTCAATCTCACCAGCATCCGTCAAGGCTCCGACGGCATGCTGATGGCCTTCGCCCGCTCGGTCGCGGCCCAGATCGAGGCCGAGATCGAGGCGATCACCTCGCGGCGCGAGCGGGCGCTCTTCCAGGACTACATGGAGGCGTGCTCCTCGGCGCGCCCGGGACCCGTGCTGGCACTCAACCGCGATGTCGTCATGATGAACGAGCAGCTCAGCACCGCCGTGACCGGTCCCGATCACCATGCGCTGCTCGACCACGCCCGTGAGATGGCCGACCATCCCCGGCTGGAGGGGACCCGCAGCATCCCCTTGCCCTCGGGGCGCGTCGCCGAACTCAGGATCAGTCGCTGCCGGCGCGAGGACAGCGACGCGGGCGCCGTCTTCCGGGTCCGGCTGATCGGACGGCCCCAGTCCACACCCGCGCTTTCCGTCCCGCCGGTCCGCTCCGGCCTGGGACTGGTGGGCTCCTCCCCGCACTGGCTGCGCGCGGTCGCCGACAGCGAGACAGCGTTCGTCGCCGGAACATGGCTTCATCTCCTGGGCGAAGCCGGCGTCGGCAAGAGGACGCTGGTCGAGGCCCTGCACCGAGCCCACGGCGCAGGACGCCGGCTTCACACACGGGAGGCGCCGCTGTCGGATTCACCTGCCGTCACCGAGTGCTGGCTGCACGACATCGGCGAGCTGCTCGCCGAGCGGTCCGACGTACTCCTCCTCAGCGATGTCCACCTGCTGGGCGACCAGCTGCGGCAGCGGCTGACGGACCTGCTGCTGCGGCGGGACGGCGGCGCGACCGCGCAGGTGGTCATGACCAGCCAGCCGTCGATGGTCGGCGCCGACGACGAGCTCGACCGGCTCTGCGGCGCCTCGGTGGAGGTGCCCGCCCTGCGCCATCGCTACGGGGACACCGAGCAGCTGGCGCGGTTCTTCCTGCGCAAGTACCGGCCGAGCGGTGAGAGCCGTTTCTCCGGGGATGCGCTGACCGTGCTGCGGCGATGTCCCTGGCCGGAGAACGTACGGCAGCTGGAGTCGGTGATCCGCGGCCTGGCGCGGCGGCGTTCGGGCCGGATGATCCAGGCGCAGGACCTGCCCCCGGAATGCCGGGTGTCGTCGAACAAGGTCCTCACCACCATCGAGGCGCTGGAGCGCGACGCCATTCTGCGGGGGCTGATGGACCACAACTCCAACGTCCAGCGGACCGCGCAGGACCTCGGCATCTCCCGCGCCACGATGTACCGCAAGATGCGCCGCTACGGGATCGTCCCGTCCAGCCTGACGTGACGGGCTGTTCCGGCATGCGTACCGCACCTGTGGCGGGGCAGGCAGGGCGGATCCATCGTGGAGCAAGGAGCCACGAAGGGCGGATCCATCGTGGAGCAAGGAGCCACGACACCCGAAGACGAGGGTGGAGCACATCCGTATCCGATACGAGGTGGTGTCCGGGGTGGAAAAGCGGATGACAGTGCTCAGCGAGAGCCCGGACGATCCGTTCGCACTGCACCGCGCCGCCTCGGCGGTGCTCGACGACCGGGGGACCGTGGTCGGCTGGAGCCGGCGCGCCGAGGAGTTGCTCGGCCACCCGGGGTCCGAGGTGATCGGCCGTCCGGCCTTCGAGGTCCTGATCGACCCCGGCGACCTGCCGGCCGCCAAGGATGCCGCGGCGATGTGCAGGAGAGACGGCGGCTGGTTCGGCGTACTGGCCGTGCGGCATCGCGGCGGGCGGCTCGTGGAGATGGGTTTCCGGGCCCGTGAGCTGCTGCGCGGGGACCAGGTCCGCGAATGGTTCCTCGTCGGGGCGCCCGCGGCGGAGGTCCTCGAGTGGCAGAGGGACCGTGCGGTCCTCGACGGGTTGTTCCGCCGGTGCCCCGTCGGCCTCGTCGTGCACAGCCCCGAGATGACGATTCTGCGGGTCAACAGGGCGATCGAGCAGTTCACCGGGATGCCGGCCGCCTCCTTCCCGGGAATGCCCACGGGCGACCTGCTGGTCGCCGAGGACGCGCGGAGGTCCGTGGAACGGGTGCGTCAGGTGATGGAGAGCGGGAAATCACTGGTCGCCAGTGAGCAGTACGCCCGTCTGGAGCGGGATCCGACACGCGTGCGGGCCGCGTCCGTCTCGGCCTTCCTGCTGCAGGACCCCGCCGGGCGGGTCCTGGGAGTGGCGGAGACGGTGGAGGACGTCACCGAGCGCCATCGGGCCCGACGTCGCCTGGCGCTCCTCGACCAGGCCGGTGCCCGTATCGGTTCGACGCTCGACGTGCGGCAGACGGCCCGCGAGCTCGCGGATGTCATGGTTCCCCACCTGGCCGACCACGTGACCGTCGACCTGTCGCAACCGGTGACGCGCGGCGAGGAGCCGGCGCAGGCACTGGCGGGGCCCGTCGTACGAGTCGCGGTCCGCGGCCTCGCGGTCCGGCAGCCCGACCTGCCGCCCCCGGAAGGCGAGCCGGTGCACCCGGCACCCGGCACACCACAGGCCAGATGCCTGGCCGACGGGCGTCCCCTCCTCGAACCCGTCCTCTCGCCGGACTGGTTTCTGGCGGAGCCGCGCCGGGGCGAGCAGGCGCCGGACCTCTCGGCTCACTCCCTGATCGTGGTGCCCCTGGCCGCGCGCGGCCTGGTCCTGGGCGTGATGAGCCTGTGGCGGTCGCGGCACCCCGAGCCGTTCGAGGCCGACGATCTCACCCTGGCCCAGGAACTCGCCTCGCGCGCCGCCGTCAGCATCGACAACGCTCGACGCTTCACCCAACAGCAGCAGACCGCGTCCACCCTGCAACGCACCCTGCTGCCGAGGACCGTTCCGCACCAGCCGGCCCTCGAAGTGGCCCCTCGCTACCTCCCGGCCAGTACGGCTCCCGGACCCGGAGGTGACTGGTTCGACGTCATCCCGTTGTCGGGGGCCAGGGTCGCGCTCGTGGTCGGCGACGCGGTGGGGCACGGACTGCACGCCGCTGCCACGATGGGCCGACTGCGTACCGCCGTGCACACCCTTGCCACCCTCGACCTGGAACCGGACGAGGTGCTCTCCCGGCTGGACGACCTGGTCAGCCTCCTCGCCGCCGAACAAGAGACAGCCGACGAGCGACTCGCGGGGGAGCAGATCATCGGCGCCACCTGCCTGTACGCCGTCTACGACCCCGTCTCTCGCCAATGCTCCGCGGCGCGAGCCGGCCACCCGCTACCGGTCGTGACCTCGCCGGACGGAGAGGCAGCCCTGTTCGACCTGCCCCCCGGCCCACCGCTCGGCCTGGGCGGACTGCCATTCGAAACGCGGGAGATCGAACTGGCCGAGGGCAGCCTGCTCACGCTCTATACCAACGGACTCATCGGCGAACGCCATCTGGACGTCGACACGGGCCTGCGACGGCTGTGCACAGCGCTCACCCACCCGGCGGACCCCTTGGAGAAGACGTGCCAGGCGGTCGTCGACTCCCTCGTGCCCGGGCAGCCCGCTGATGACATCGCCCTGCTCATCGCACGCACCCGGGTCCTGCCACCGGAGAACGTCGCCTCCTGGCAACTGCCGGTGGGGCCGACCGCCGCGGCACAGGCCAGAACACTCGCCACGACGCAACTCACCCTGTGGGGACTGGAACACCTGGCGTTCGCCACCGAATTGATCGCCAGTGAGCTGGTCACCAACGCCTACCGCTACGCCACGGGCCCCGTGACCCTGCGACTCATCCGTGAACGACGGCTTGTCTGCGAGGTCGCCGACGCCAGCCACACCTCACCGCACCTGCGTCGGGCCCGCACCACCGACGAGGGGGGACGCGGCATGTTCCTGGTGGCCCAGGTGACCGAGCGCTGGGGCACCCGCTACACCCGCGAGGGCAAGACTGTGTGGACCGAACAGTCGCTGCTCGGGCTGTGAATTCCTGTGAGACCGGCGGCGACCCGGCGAATCCCGGTGATCAGGAGAAGCGGTGCGGATGCACCGCTCCCTCCGTGGCGGTCAGCGGGGCGCCGCTGCCGCCCCACCGCAGCGCCACGATCTCGGCCGCGACCGACACCGCCACCTCCTCCGGGGTACGGGCCCCGAGATCCAGGCCGACCGGTGACCGCAGCCGGGACAGCTCGCCCTGCGTGAGTCCGGCCTCGGCCAGCCGCCGCGCCCGGTCGGCATGGGTCCGGCGGCTGCCCATCGCCCCGATGTAGGCGGCCGGCCGGCGCAGTGCCTCCTCCAGCAACGGAACGTCGAACTTGGGGTCGTGTGTGAGGACGCAGACCACCGTGCGCTCGTCGGTGTCCGTGCCTCGCAGATAGCGGTGCGGCCACTCCACGACCACCTCGACGCCCTCGGGGAAGCGCCGGGGCGTGGCGAAGACGGGGCGGGCGTCGCAGACGGTGACCCGGTAGCCGAGGAAGTCCCCGATGCGGGCCACGGCCGCGGCGTAGTCGATCGCGCCGAAGACCAGCATCCGCGGCGGTGGCGCGAAGGACTGGAGGAACACGCCGACGGAGTCCTCGCGGCGCTGCCCCTCGGGCCCGTAGTGCCGCAGGCCGGTGGCGCCCAGGGCGAGTTCGCCGCGCGCGTCGGCGGTCACGGCGGCGTCCAGGCCGCTCGCGCCGAGCGTCCCCGCGACCCGGTCCGGCCAGACGGCGAGCGTCGCCCCGCGCGGCGCCGGACCGCCGGTCACCGTGGCCACGGTCACCGGCTCCCCGGCACCGACCGACGCGGCGACCTCACCGAAGGCGGGATCCAGCTCGGCCGTCACGGGCCGCACGAGCAGGGTGATCTCGCCGCCGCAGGTCAGCCCGACGGCGAAGGCGTCCTCGTCGCTGTAGCCGAAGCTCTCCAGCCGGGCCTCGCCGCTCGCCACGACGTCCCCCGCCAGCTCGAACACCGCACCTTCGACACAGCCCCCGGACACGCTGCCCACGACCTCCTCGTCCGGACCCACGGCCATCGCCGCACCCGCGTCGCGCGGCGCGCTGCGGCTGACCTCGACGACCGTGGCGAGGCCGAACGGGTGGCGGGCCGCGTACCAGCGGCCGAGCACCGGGAGGATGTCACGCACGATCCGCCTCCTTCCACGCGGGGCCCACCGGGTACCCCGACGGCGGTTAATTCCGTTGTGGCCCACCGGGCCGGTCTGCTGCACTGCACGGGACGAAGACGTCCCGGAGTCCCGAGGAGCACAGATGCGCACTCCCTACATGTCCCCCCAGCCAGGAACGGACCTCTCTGTGAAGGACATGACGCTTCGTGCACGTGCTCAACCTCGGGATTCTCGCCCATGTCGACGCCGGTAAGACCAGCCTGACCGAGCGGCTGCTCCATTCGGCCGGGGTGATCGACGAGATCGGCAGCGTCGACGACGGGAACACCCGCACCGACACCCTCGCGCTGGAACGGCAGCGCGGCATCACCATCAAGTCCGCCGTCGTCTCGTTCCCCCTCGGCGGTGTGACGGTCAACCTCATCGACACCCCCGGTCACCCGGACTTCATCGCCGAAGTCGAGCGTGTGCTCGGTGTGCTGGACGGTGCCGTCCTCGTCGTCTCCGCCGTCGAGGGAGTGCAGGCACAGACCCGTGTGCTGATGCGGACCCTCCAGCGGCTGCGCATCCCGACCCTGCTGTTCGTCAACAAGATCGACCGGCGTGGGGCGGGGTACGAGACGGTCCTGCGGTCGATCCGGGCGAGGCTGACCCCCGCGATCGTGCCGATGGGAACGGCCACCGGCCTCGGTACGCGTGCGGCCCGCTGCACCCCGGGCCCCGGACCGGCCGCCGCCCTCGACGTCCTCGCCGACCACGACGACACCCTGCTGTCGGCGTACGTCGAGAACACCCTCACGGACGCGCTGCTGCGCACCTCCCTGGCCGCCCGGACCCGCGAGGCCCTGGTCCACCCCGTCTACTTCGGCTCCGCCGTCACCGGCGCCGGTGTGGACGCGCTGCTGACCGGCATCGAGGAACTGCTGCCGACGGCCGACGGGGAGGCGGACGGTCCGGTGTCGGGCACCGTGTTCAAGGTCGAGCGGGGACCGGCGGGGGAGAAGGTCGCCTACGCCCGGATGTTCTCCGGCACCCTGCGCACCCGCGACCGCGTCCCCTTCGGGGCGGACGGCGCCGACGGCCGCGTCACCGCGATCAGCGTCTTCGGCCACGGCACGGACACCAGCGGCGAAGCGGTCCGCGCCGGGCAGATCGCCCGGCTGTGGGGCCTGGGCGACATCAGGATCGGCGACGCGCTCGGCGAACCCCGCAAGGCGTACGAGCACGTCTTCGCCCCGCCCACCCTGGAGACGGTCGTCGTCCCCGGCCCAGGCGTGCACCGGGGCGCACTCCACCTCGCGCTCACGCAACTCGCCGAACAGGACCCGCTGATCGGCCTGCGCCACGACGAACGGCGGCAGGAGACCTCCGTGTCCCTGTACGGGGAGGTGCAGAAGGAGGTCGTCCAGGCCACCCTCGCCGACGAGTACGGCCTCGACGTCACCTTCCGCGAGACCACCCCGCTCTGCGTCGAACGGCTGCTCGGCACGGGACAGGCCGTGGAGTTCATCAAGAAGGACGCGAACCCGTTCCTCGCGACGGTCGGCCTGCGCGTCGACCCCGCGCCCGTCGGTTCGGGCGTCGTTTTCCGGCTGGAGGTGGAGCTCGGCTCCATGCCGTACGCGTTCTTCAAGGCCGTCGAGGACACCGTGCGGGCGACCCTCGACCAGGGCCTGCACGGCTGGCAGGTCCCCGACTGCGTGGTCACCATGACCCACAAGGGCTACTGGCCCCGCCAGAGCCACGCCCACCAGGGCTTCGACAAGAGCATGTCGAGCACCGGTGCCGACTTCCGCGGTCTGACCCCGCTGGTCCTGGTGGCGGCGCTGCGGCAGGCCGGCACCCGGGTCCACGAGCCGATGCACCGCTTCCGCATCGAGGCACCGGCCGACACCCTCGGCGCTCTGCTGCCGGTCCTGGCCGGGCTCGGGGCCGTGCCCGAGACCACGCTGAACCGGGACGACACCTGCGTCCTGGAGGGCACCGTGCCGGCGGCCCGGGTGCACGCCCTCGGGCAGCGGCTGCCGGGGCTCACCCGTGGCGAGGGCGAACTGGAGAGCGCCTTCGCTCACTACGCGCCCGTCACCCACGGCACGGTCCCCGAGCGTCCGCGCACCGACCACAACCCGCTGAACAGGAAGGAGTACTTGTTGAATGTGACACGAAGGGTCGGCGGCTGAGGTGTGCGCACTGGCCGAGAGGGAACTTACTCCGGAGTCAGGGGTGTTGACGGTGTCCTGATATCGCCGGACTGTAGTGGACATGCCAACTATCCGACTGCGTCTGCTGGTTGTCCTGGCTGTCCTCTTCGGCTCCGTGTCGGTGGCGGGCGTCCCGCCCGCCACCGCCGCGCCCCCTCCCGGCTCCCTCTGGTTCGACGACCCGACCCTCACGGTGCGGGGCGGCCGCTTCACCGACGAGTTCGGCCGCGAGACCGTGCTGCGCGGCTACAACGTCTCCGGCGAGACCAAACTCGCCGAGAACAGGGGCCTGCCCTTCGCCTCGGTCGCCGACGCCCGCAAGTCGGCGACCGCCCTGCGCGCCGTCGGCGGCGGCAACACCGTCCGCTTCCTGCTCTCCTGGGCGTACGCCGAGCCCGAGCGCGGCCAGGTGGACACCGCCTATCTGGCCGCCGCCACCGACCAGATGAAGGCCTTCCTCGACGCCGGAATCCGCGTCTACCCCGACTTCCACCAGGACCTCTACTCCCGGCACCTGTTCGACAGCGACAGCTGGTACACGGGCGACGGCGCGCCCGAGTGGGCCGTGGAGGCCGGGAACTACCCCGACGAGTCCTGCGGGATCTGCCTCTTCTGGGGGCAGAACATCACCCAGAACGAGGCGGTGAAGCGGGCGTCGTACGACTTCTGGCACAACGCGCGCGGCGTGCAGGACGCCTTCCTCGCCACCGCCGAGAAGACCATGACGTACCTCGGACAGCACCTGAGCGCCGACCAGTTCAAGGGCGTCGTCGGCTTCGACCCCTACAACGAGCCGCACGCCGGCACCTACGACTCCGGGCAGACCAGCCGCGCCTGGGAGAAGGACGTGCTGTGGCCGTTCTACGAGAGGTTCCGGGCCCGCATGGACGCGGCCGGCTGGCGGGACAAGCCCGCCTTCGTCGAGCCGAACCTCTTCTGGAACGCCAACCTGGACTTCCAGAAGCAGGAGGGCGGCCTGCTGGACGCCGGGAAACTCGGACCCCGCTACGTCTTCAACACCCACTTCTACGACCAGAAGGCCATCTCCGGGGTCTTCATGTGGGGCAAGGCCGCCGACGGCCAGTACGCGAACGACTTCCGCACCGTCCGCGACCGGGCGTCCGCCGCGCAGACGGCCGCCGTGGTCAGCGAGTTCGGCCACCCGCTGGCCGGCAACGTCTCCGACAAGGCACCGACGGTCCTCAAGGCGATGTACCAGGCCCTCGACTCAAGGCTCAAGGGGGCCGACTGGTGGTCCGACCCGGCCGCTTCGGGGCCGGTGCTCTCCGGATCGCAGTGGCAGTGGGACATCTACAACGGCCGCCACCGCGAGCTGATGAACGGCAACCCCGACAAGGTGCTCACCGCCGGTGACGCCTGGAACGACGAGGACCTGTCGGCGGTACGTCTCGACGACACGGGCACGCCCGTGCTGCGCCAGGACGCCAGGCTCGTGGACCGCCTCTACCCGAGTGCCACGGCCGGTACGACCATCGGCTTCACCTACGAGGACCGCTCCCGGGACGGCTCGACGACCCTGACCTGGAATCCGGTGCCCCAGTCGCTGCCGAACGTGCGGCGGCTGGTGGGGTCCGGGCAGTACGGGCTGCTGCTGTGGCGCTCGAACGGCGGCGCGGCGCCCACCGAGCTCCATCTGCCGGCGAGCTTCCCGGCCTCGTCCACCACGGTCGTGTCCGACCTGGGCACGGCCCACTCCCCACCCGCCTACACCTCTGCGACCCCGATCGGCGTCGCCCAGGAGCCCGGCGGCACCGGGAGCCGCCGCCTGCTGCTCACCGCGCCGGACTCGGGCGTCCCGCACTACGCGCTGGTGACCAACGGGGCGACGGCTCCCTCGGCGGACCTGCTGAACGCGGCCCGCGCCGAGCTGGCGGCGTGGGCCGCGAAGGAGGTCACCTAGCGGGCGGGCTCGTCCAGCCGGTCGTCACATGGCCGAGCCGGACGCGCTGCGGGTGGTCGCCGACCGGTACGGACACGACCTTCTCGCCGGTGGCGAAGTCGATGGCCGTGACCTGGTCGGTGCCGCTCTCGGAGACGACGCAGGACCTGCCGTCACCGCTGACCGTGGCCCAGTAGGGCTTGGAGGCGGTGACGAGCGGGCCCTCCTTCAGCGTGGTGCGGTCGACGACCGTGGCGTAGTCGTCCATGGTGCCCGCGACGCACAGCTTCTTGCCGTCCGGGCTCATCGAGAGGCCGTGGTGGCGGGAGTCGTTGACGAAAGTGGTGCGGTCGTCGCTGGTCGCCGGGTTCTTCGGCAGCGTCTTCGTACGAGTGATCTTGTCGGTGGCCAGGTCGTACTCGAAGAAGCCGTTGAAGAACGACACCTGGAAGTACAGCTTGGACTCGTCCGGTGAGAACACGGCCGGCCGGACCGCGTCGGAGTAGTCCTTGAGACCGATCGCGTCCAGTCGCTGACGCATGTCGATGACCTTGACCTGCTCGTACGTGGTCGCGTCGATGACGGTGATGCGCCGGTCGCCCTTCGTCCAGTCCAGCCACGGGGCGTCGGTCTGCGTGTTCACGTCGCCGATCGACATGTTGTAGATGTACTTGCCGTCCTTGGTGAAGATGTTCTCGTGCGGCTTGTCACCGGTGGCCGCCTTGCCGAGCTGCCTGCCGGTGTCGATGTCCAGCACGTGCACGGTGTTGCCGGTCGACGCCGACACCGCGACCCGCTTGCCGTCGGGGGAGACCGCCATGTGGTCGGCGCGGAAACCGGACACCGGGAAACGCCAGTTGAGCCGCCCCGACGCGAGATCGATCGAGACGACGTCGGCGAAGCTCGGCCGGGAGACCACCACCGACTTCCCGTCCGGCGTGGAGTACATGTCGTCGACGAACTGGTCGTGCCCCTCGCCGACGCTGTTGCGGATCGTCATGAAGGCGATCCACCGGATCGGATCGGCGTTGATCTCCGCCATCCTCTCGTCCTTGTCGGGGACGACGTCGATCCGGCCGATCTTCGCGAAGTCGCCGGTGGACTTGATGACATCGGCGGTGCCTTCCCAGTTGTTGCCCACGAACAGCACCTCGCGCAGCGCGGCGGAGGCGTCCGGGGCGTCCGCGTGGGCGGCGGTCGCGGGGGCGGTGAAGGTCAGGGCGAGGGCGGCGGCCGCGAAGCACAGGTGCCGTCGTCGGAAGGCAGGCATGACTGCTCCTTGGAATCTGAACACACGTGCTTTCAGAATGAACTTACTGAAAAGTAAGGAAGGGGCGGCCTTCTCCACAAGACCGCGTGCACGACAAAATCGGTGTGCGAAACGACGCGCGATGCTCGAACCACGAAGGGAGGGCCGGTGCCGGGCAGACTCAGAGCGCCGACCGGCCGCTACGGCGGCAAGACCGCCGAGGAGCGGAAGGCCGAGCGGCGCCAGAGGTTCCTCGACGCCGCGCTCCGGCTGTTCGGCGGCGCCCCGGGCTTCCGCTCCACCACGGTCGCGGCACTCAGCGAGGCCGCAGGGCTGTCCACCCGCCAGTTCTACGAGGAGTTCCGCACCCTCGAGGACGTGCTCGCCGCGTTGCACCTCCAGGTCAACGACTGGGCCGAGGCGGCGGTGCTGGAGGCGGCAGCCGGAGCGGCGGACCTGCCGCTCGTCGAGCGCGCCACCGCGATCTTCCGTGCCTACGCCGGGAACGTCACGGCCGATCCGCGCCGTATCCGCATCACCTTCGTCGAGATCATCGGTGTCAGTGTGCGCCTGGAGGGACAGCGGCTCGCCCGCCGGGCAGGCTGGGTCGACCTCATCTGCGCCGAGGCCCAGGCCGCCGCGGCGCGCGGGGAGGCCGCACCCCGCGACTACCGCCTCGCGGCGACGGCCTTCATCGGCAGCGTCAACGGCCTGCTCCACGACTGGAGTGCCGGCTGGGTCGAGGCGACTCTGGACGAGGTCGTCGACGAACTGGTCCGGCAGTTGCTGGGGATCCTGCGGCCGCCCGGCTGGGCCCCGCAGGGATGACTCAGCTGCGCGGACGCCCGTCCCTGGTCGCCCGGGCCCCGGGAAACGCCCGCCGGTAGCCGCCGGGCGACACTCCGAGGTGCTTGAGGAAGTGGTGACGGAGGTTGTTGGCCGTGCCGAGGCCGCTCAGCTCCCCGATCCTCTCGACCGGCAGGTCCGTCGACTCCAGGAGTGACCGGGCACGCCCGAGCCGCTGGTGGAGCAGCCACTGCAGGGGTGTCGCCCCGGTGGCCGCCTGTAGGCGCCGGTAGAACGTACGCGGGCTCATCGCGGCCCGCCGCGCCAGGTCCGCGACCGTCAGCGGCCGGTCGAGGTGCTCCCTCGCCCACTCGAGGACGGGGGCCAGCCCCTCGTCGTCGCCCAGCGGCACCGGCTGCTCGATGAACTGCGCCTGACCGCCCGGCCGGTGGGCGGGCACCACCATGCGGCGCGCCAGCTGGTTGGCGACGTGTGCGCCGAGATCGCGCCGCACCAGATGCAGACACAGATCGAGCCCGGCGGTCAGCCCCGCACTGGTCAGCACCTCACCGTCGTCCACGTACAGCACCGACGCGTCGACCTCCACCTTCGGGTATCGCTCGGCCAGTTGGGCGGTGTGCATCCAGTGGGCGGTCGCGCGCCGCCCGTCGAGCAGCCCGGCCTCGGCCAGGGCGAAGGCGCCGGTGCACAGGGACACCATGCGGGCACCCGCCTCGTAGGCCCGGCGCAGTGCGGTGACCAGCTCCGGCGGCAGGGGCCTGCCCTCCTCGACACACGGGTCCGGCACCGACGGCACGATGACCGTGTCGGCGCCGACCAGGTCGTCCAGTCCGTACCGGGTGCGCAGGCTCAGCCCCTGCGGGCCGTCCTCCGCCCCGCCCCCGGTGCCGCACAGCCGCAGGTCGTACCAGGGGTCGGCCAGATCCGGCTGTGGCTTCCCGAACACCGTGCAGGGGATGCTCAGTTCGTACAGGTCCCAGGAAGGGACCCCGATCTCCTCGGTCACGACCACCGCGACGGAACCGGCACTCATGTTCCGCAGCCTATGGCAGGAATTTGGTGGAGGCCGTCACCCCCGTCACTGTTTCCGATCTTCGCGCGCTGCGAACGTGAGCCGTACGTGATCACACGTCACCTGTGCACGTTCTACGAGGAGTTGGATATGAACGCGGAACACTCGGCCGTCACCGTCCTCGGACTCGGCTCGATGGGCTCGGCACTGGCCGCAGCGCTCCTGGACCGGGGCCACCCGACGACCGTCTGGAACCGGTCCCCGGACAAGGCCCGTTCCCTGGCCGAGCGTGGGGCGCGCCCGGCCGCCACACCCCAGGAGGCGGTCGCGGCCTCCCCGCTCGTCATCGCCTGCGTACTGGACTACGAGGCGCTGTACACCGTCCTCGACCCGGTCGCCGGCGACCTGGCGGGCAGAACCCTGGTCAACCTCACCTCCGGCTCACCCGAGCAGGCCCAGGAGGCCGTCCGATGGGCGCACTCCCACGGGGCCGACTACCTCGACGGGGCCATCATGACCACACCGCCCGGGGTCGGCGACCCCGCCATGATGTTCCTCTACAGCGGCTCCCGTCAGGTCTTCGAAGCCCACCGTGCCACCCTGGCGACCCTCGGCGACCCCCTCCACCTGGGCACCGACCCGGGCCTCGCCTCCCTCTACGACGCCGCGCTCCTCGGCCTGATGTGGTCCACCATGACCGGCTGGCTGCACGGCACCGCCCTGGTCGGCACCGAAGGGACCCCCGCCACCGACTTCACACCCGTCGCGATCCGCTGGCTGGACACGGTGGCCCGGTTCCTCACCACCTACGCGCCCCAGGTCGACGCCGGCCACTACCCGGGCGACGACGCCACGGTCGACGTGCAGATCGCGGCCATCGGCCACCTCATCCACGCGGCGGAGGCCCGGGGCGTCGACAACGCGCTGCCCGAGCTGCTCAGGGCCGCCATGGAGAAAGCCAGTGCCCAGGACCACGGAAAGGACAGTTACGCCAGCTTGATCGAGGTACTGCGGCCCGCGCCGAGGAACTGAGCGGCTAGGGCCTGTCGTTCGGATCACGACGCAGACGCGGGGCCCGAACGACAGGCCCTAGCCCGACACCAGCACCACGAAGTTCACGGCCGCCACCAGCGCGAACCCCAGCAGCAGGCCGGCCAGCAGCCGCGTACGGAGGCCTCGGTACACCGCCTCGTACTCGTCCCGCAGCTCCTCCCCACGCCGCACGGTCCGCCGCCAGGAGGCCCGGGCGAGTTCGAGGTGCTCCGCCGCGAACTGCCGTTCCACCTCGTGCCGCTGGGCCTCGGTCAGCCAGTCGAGCCGCGCGGCGAACCGCTCGGCGGACGCGCGGGCCTCGTCGTGTGCGGCCGCCGCGAGCAGGTGGCCCTCGACCTCGTTGTGGAACGCCCGCATGTCCATGGGAAGGTCCTCCATGGCGGTCACCGGAGCGTCAGCTCCCGCTCCGCCGCCGCGACCTCCGCATGGTGCAGGTCGAACGCCGGGGACTCGCTGCGGATACGGGGGAGCGCGACGAAGTTGTGGCGGGGCGGCGGGCAGGAGGTGGCCCACTCCAGGGAACGGCCGTAGCCCCACGGGTCGTCGGCCGTGACCCGCTCGCCGTACTTGGCCGTCTTCCAGACGTTGTAGAAGAACGGCAGCATCGACATGCCGAGCAGGAACGAGAAGACGCTCGACACCGTGTTGAGCGTGGTCAGGCCCTCCACCGCCAGATAGTCGGGGATCCGCCGCTGCATGCCCTCGGCGCCCAGCCAGTGCTGGACCAGGAACGTGCCGTGGAAGCCGATGAACAGCGTCCAGAAGGTGATCTTGCCGAGGCGCTCGTCCAGCATCTTGCCGGTGAACTTGGGCCACCAGAAGTGGAAACCGGAGAACATCGCGAAGACCACGGTGCCGAAGATGACGTAGTGGAAGTGGGCCACCACGAAGTACGAGTCGGAGACGTGGAAGTCGATCGGCGGCGAGGCCAGCAGGACCCCGGTGAGTCCGCCGAACACGAACGTGATCAGGAAGCCCATGGCCCACAGCATCGGCGTCTCGAAGGACAGGCTTCCGCGCCACATGGTGCCGACCCAGTTGAAGAACTTCACACCGGTCGGGACCGCGATCAGGAAGGTCATGAAGGAGAAGAACGGCAGCAGCACACCGCCGGTGACGTACATGTGGTGCGCCCACACCGTCACGGACAGACCCGCGATC
>NZ_BAABET010000007.1:0-562595 GCF_039540295.1 Streptomyces venetus | reverse complement strand
CGGCGGAACGCGGCGGCGCCGATGGCGGTGGCGGCTCGGCGGAACGCGGCGGCGCCGATGGCGGTGGCGGCTCGGCGGAACGCGGCGGCGCCGATGGCGGTGGCGGCTCGGCGGAACGCGGCGGCGCTGATGGCGGTGGCGGCTCGGCGGAACGCGGGGGCGCCGGTGGCGGTGGCGGCTCGGCGGAGCGCGGCGGCACCGGTGGCCCGTCCGCCGCCCCCACCGATCCGCCGTCCGCACCACCCGGCCAGGAGGGAGGGGTGCTCGGTGGTGGGGGGACCTGCGGGGGCGCGGGAGAAGTGCGGGGGTCGGGCGGCGGGAGTGCACCGCCCGTGGGCTCCCGCTCGGAGTGCGGCCCGGGCTGCCCTGGGAAGGTCACCGGCCCCGGGGGCCGCGCGGGCGGTGGCTCCCACGGCGCGCGGTGCGCGGAGCTGTCGGTGGGGCGGGGCCCGTCCGGCGCACCGGCGGACCCGGTGCGGGGCGCCGGCACCACCGGCTCGGCTCCGGCGGAGCCGGACCGCCCGCCCCGCTTCCACGGGCGGAAGCCGCGCCGTTCGTCCCGCCTCTCCCCGTCCGCCCCCGGGTCCGGGTCCGCCTCGTCCCCCACCGCCCCCGCCGCCGAGGCGAAGCGGTCGTCCAGGGAGTCGGGTGCGGGTGCGGGCCCCGTGTCGTCGGTGGAGTCGTCGTACAACTGCCTCCACCAGTCGTCCTCGTGACCGGTGGGCTTTCCCCCCTGCTGACTCATGCCCTGATTGTCCACCGCACGAGCCGGATGAAAACGGGGCTTGCGGAAAAAGCGGCCCGTCACGGCGACGGGAACGGCGCCGACGAGTGAGCCGTAGAACGATCATGCGATATCGGGCGCCCCCGGGGGCCGCGACCGGCTGACCTGCGGTCCTGACCACTGCCACGCTCCTGACCTGCGCCTTCTCCCCGAGTCCGGCAGTCTGGTCAGATGGGAGTGTGGGACCTCCTGCTGGTCGGGCTGGTCATCCTGCTCGGTCTGTGCGGAGTGCTGCTGCCCGCGGTGCCCGGGTCGCTGCTGGTGTGGGCCGCGGTCATGTGGTGGGCGCTGAAGGACCCGCAGCCCGTCGCCTGGTGGACCCTGGTGGGAGCCACGGTCCTGATGTTCGTCTCCCAGGGCGTCCGCTGGGCCCTGCCGCCCCGGCGGCTGCGGGCGAGCGGCACCAACCGCCGCATGCTGGCCTACGCCGGAGCCGGCTCCACCCTCGGCTTCGTGCTGCTCCCCGTCCTCGGCGCGATCCCCGGCTTCCTGGCCGGGGTCTACTTCTTCGAACGCCTCCGTCTCGGCCGCCGCGCCGAGGCGGTCACCGCCCTGCGCACGGTGATGCGCTCGGGCGGCTCCAGCATCCTGACCGAACTGTTCACCTGCCAGCTGATCACGGCGGCCTGGCTGGGCGCGGTCATCTGGGGATGAGCCTCCTGTGAGCCCCTGAGCCCTGAGCCCTGAGCCCCTGTAAGCCCTCCCTCGCGCCTACGGCACAGGCTCTCCCAGGACGCCCTCGTGCGTCAGCAGCCGAACCTTCCGGTCCAGTCCGCCCGCGTACCCCGTCAGCGTGCCGTCCGCCCCGATCACCCGATGGCACGGCCGCACGACCAGCAGCGGATTGGCCCCGATCGCCCCGCCGACGGCCCGTACGGCCGCCCTGGGCGCTCCGATCCGCGCCGCGATCTCCCCGTACGTCACGGTCGAGCCGTACGGGATGCCGTCCAGCGCGGCCCACACCTTCTCCCGGAACGCGGTTCCCTCGGTACGCCACGCCAGCCTGAACTCCTTCAGTTCCCCGGCGAAGTAGGCGGCGAGCTGCTCCCCCGCCCCGCGGAAGGGACCCTCGTCGCGCCGCCAGTCGTCCCGCACCACGCGTCCGCCCTTCTGCCCGGGCACGGACAGCGAGGTCAGCGCGCCGTCCGGGCCGGCGGTGAGGAGGAGCGGCCCGAGGGGCGAGGCCACGTTCGTCCAGTAGGTCGGTGTCATCAGAACTCCCACTCCCCTGCTGCGCGCAGGTGGTTCAGGGCGTACGAGCGCCAGGGGCGCCAGCTGTCGGGGGTGTCGGCCCCGGGTGGGGCCACGTCGGGGTCGCCGAGGGCGCGGGTGCGGATCTCGGCGACGGTGCGGGCGTCCAGGCCGGGCACGGCGCGCAGGGCGTCCTGTGCGTCGTCCCGGTCGGCGCCCGGGTCCAGGCGTACGGCGTGGTCGGCGAGGGCGGCGGCGAGCGCCCCGAGGGTGCCGCCGGGCTCGGCCCCGGCGAGGACGGCCGGCTCGGGGAAGAGATGGGTGAGACTGCCGCAGGGCGCGTCGAGGGCCTTGCCGTACCGCCGTACGAGCCGCTCCGCCTCCGCCGGGTCGGCCAGGGCGCGGAGCGCGAGCTCCTCCGGGTCGGCGGTGCCCGGCGAGCGCAGTCCCGGCCGGGCGGCGACCAGGGGCGCGAGCCGGGGGTCGCAGCCGAGGCGCTCGTCGATGGCGTAGGGGTCGGCGTCGAGGTCGAACAGCCGCCGCAGCCGCTGTACGACGGTGGTGAGGTCGCGTGGATCGGTGAGGTGCAGCCGGGCGTCGAGCCAGCCGCCCGGGTGGGCGCCGAGCCCGGTCCGCGCGGTGCCGGGCCGCTCGTCGACGGCGACGATGCCGGTGCCGTACGGGAGGCGGAGCGTCCGCCGGTAGGTGCGGGCGCCGGGCGGGCCGCTCAGGTCCTCGATGCCGGGTACGGCCTCGCGTTGCAGCAGGTCGAAGACGGGTCCGGCCTGGTACGGGCCGCGGTGGGCCAGCCGGAGCGGGATGCCGGCGTTCGGGGTGGCCGTGCGGCGGGCCCGGCCGTTTCTCGGCGCGGCGGAGGCGCGCAGCTCGCTCGGTGTCGACGCGTACACGGCGCGGACGGTGTCGTTGAACTGCCGCACGCTGGCGAAGCCCGACGCGAACGCGATCTCGGTGATGGGCAGCTCGGTCGTCTGCACCAGGACGCGCGCGGTGTGGGCCCGCTGGGCCCGGGCGAGGGCGACCGGCCCGGCGCCGAGCTCGGCGGTGAGCTGCCGCTGCACCTGCCGTGCGCTGTAGCCGAGCCGTCCCGCGAGACCGGTGACGCCCTCCCGGTCGACCACACCGTCGGCGATCAGCCGCATGGCCCGGCCCACCACGTCCGCGCGGACGTTCCACTCGGCGGAGCCGGGCACGGCGTCCGGGCGGCACCGCCGGCAGGCCCGGAAGCCCGAGCTCTGCGCGGCGGCTGCCGTGGCGAAGAACCGTACGTTGGCCCGCTTCGGGGTGACCGCCGGGCAGCTCGGACGGCAGTAGATGCCGGTCGTCTCGACGGCGAAGAAGAAGGCGCCGTCGAAACGCCCGTCACGGCTGCGTACGGCCTCGTACCTGGGGTCTTCCCTCGTCTCTTCGTCCATCACGGTGTCCAGTCTCCGCCCCCGGCGGGGATGCCGCTGGCGGAAATCGGACACCGCGCTCGGGCGGGGCGACGCGACTACGAACGCCAGTGCGGTCCGCGCTTTGCTTCCATCGCGGCCCGCCCGATCGCTCCCTTCCGCTTCCAGTCCTTGCGGATCTCCGCCCGCAGACGGGCGTCGGTCTTGGCGACGATGCGCTGGTTCTCCCGGAGGAGCTTGCGGTAGCTGTCCAGCCGCCGCTCCGGCAGTTCCCCGGTCTCGATGGCGGCCAGCACGGCGCACCCCGGCTCGGCCTCGTGGGCGCAGTCGTGGAAACGGCACCGCTCGGCCAGGTCTTCGATCTCGGCGAAGACCTGCCCGACGCCGGTCTCGGCGTCCCAGAGGCCGACGCCCCGCAGCCCGGGGGTGTCGATCAGGACGCCCCCGCCGGGCAGGGCGAGGAGATTGCGGGTGGTCGTGGTGTGGCGGCCCTTGCCGTCGACGTCCCGGGTGGCCCGGACGGCCATGACGTCCTCGCCGAGCAGGGCGTTGGCGAGGGTCGACTTGCCCGCGCCGGACTGCCCGAGCAGCACGGACGTCCCCCCGCCGGCGATCGCCGCCAGCACGTCGAGCCCGTCCCCCTCCACGGAGCTGACGAGCACGACCGGCACGCCGGGCGCGCTCGTCTCCACGTCCTGGACGAGGTGGGCGCGGGTGACGGCGTCCGGGACGAGGTCGGCCTTGGTGAGGACGACGACGGGCTGTGCCCCGGACTCCCAGGCGAGCGCGAGGAACCGCTCGACGCGGCCGAGGTCGAGCTCGACGGCGAGGGACACGGCCACGATGGCGTGGTCGACGTTGGCCGCGAGGATCTGCCCCTCGGACCGCTTGGACGAGGTGGAGCGGACGAACGCGGTGCGGCGCGGCAGATACGCGCGGACGTAGCGGGGGTTCCCGCCGGGTTCGACGGCGACCCAGTCACCGGTGCAGACGACCCGCATCGGATCGTGCGGGGTGACGAATGCGGTGTCGGCCCGCAGTACACCGTCGGCGGTGACGACGTCGCACTGCCCGCGGTCGACCCGGACGACACGGCCGGGCAGCAGCCCTTCGGCCTCGTACGGGGTGAACGCCTCGGACCAGGCCTCGTCCCAGCCGTAGGGAGCGAGCGCGGTGAAAACGGATGCAGCGGAGCTGGCAGTCAAGAGTGACCCTTCCCAAGGTCGACCCCCGGCCCGACGTCGGTCGGATCAGCCGGCGGCCAAGGAGGTGGAGTGGATGAACTGGATGCGGGCAGCGCCCATCGCAATGACAGCCATCGGTCGACACCTCCTCTTCTTCTCGCGACTCGCCTCGGAACCTCGTGGAACCGCCGTAACGCTATCCCGTCACGGCGGAGTTGCGTCAACCGCTTTTCGCGCAGTCGTGGCCGTTCAGTGTGAAGCCGTACGGCGGGGAGTTCTTGCCGCGCCAGGAGGCGATGAAGCCGAAGGCCAGGTCGGAGCCCGCGGCGACGGACTTGTTGTAGTCGGCGGCGGTGGCGGTGACGCGGGAGCCGTCCTGGGAGACGGACGCGTCCCACATCTGGCCGACCCGCTGGCCGTCCCGGAAGGACCAGGACACGCGCCAGGAGTCGAGGGCCGCGCTGCTGGTGACGGTGACGGTGGCCTGGAAGCCGTCGGGCCACTGGTTGACGAGGTCGTACTCGACCCGGCAGGCGGGTTCCTCGCTCTCACCGGGTTCGGTCCGGCCGGTGGGAGAGGAGGTGCCCTGCGGTTCGGTCCGGCGGTCGTCGTTGCCGTCCTCCGGCCGGTCCGGCTTCTCGGTGTGCTTCTCGCCCTCGGTGGCGGTGGCCGTGGCGGCCGGCTTCGAGGTCGCGGGAGGCAGCGAGGGGGCGGACGGCAGGGACGGGTTGGGACGGGGATCGGCCACCGGCTGACGGTCGACGTCGCCACGGGCGCCGAGGTCGTCCCCGGAGCCGCCGAACGGCATCATCGAGACGCCGAGGGCGAGCACGGAGACCAGGACGGCGGCCACGAGGAGGCCGTTGCGGGCGACGCGCGCCTTCTGCGTCCCGTCCTCCTCTTCGCCGGCCGCCTTGCCCGCCGGGCCGGGACGGCCGGCGCCGAGCCGCACCTCGACGGCGCGGCGGCGGCGCTCCAGATAGGCGAGCCCGCCCCAGCCGATCACCCCGCCGGCCAGCGCCCCGGGGAGCCCGCCGCCGTGCAGGCGCAGACAGGCGGCGGCCTCGGCGCACTGCACGCAGGTGGCGAGGTGCCGGGAGAGGTCGCCCGGGGCGTCGGCGGCGGCGGAGCGGGTGACGGCGTCCAGCAGCCGGGCGTAGCTGCGGCACCGCGCGTCCATCGGGGTGTCGAGGTGGTTGCGGTGGCAGCGGTCCCGGAACAGGGTGCGCACCTGCTGGAGTTCCTCGGCGACGGTGTCCGGGTCGAGTCCGAGGCGGCGGGCGACCACGGGCAGCGGCAGGGCCTCCACCTCGGCCAGCCACAGCAGTTCCGCGTCGGCCTGCTGGAGGTCGCGCAGGCCGCGCAGCGCGAGCGGGCGTTGCAGGGGCGGTCCGGTGTAGCGGGCGGCCTTGTCGGAGTTGAGCCACAGGCGCAGGTCGGGATCGAGCTTGTGCCCCTGGCCGTCCTCCTCCCAGGTCGCGGCCGTGGTGCGTACGGCGGTCAGCAGCAGGGGTATGCGGGGCAGCCGGGCGGGACGGCGGCCGGCGCCGCGGGCCGGGCCGGCTTCGGCCGCACGGGCCTCGCGTGTGCCGTGTGCGAACGCCTCGCGGCCGAGCTGTGCGGCGGCGGTGGAGCCGGACGTGCACAGATCGGCGTAGGCGAGGACCGCGTCCCAGCACTCGGAGAACAGCGCGGCCTCGGCGGCGTCCTGAGGGGTCGGCAGGTCGGGCATGAGTCTCCTGCATCCAAAGCGAGATCAACTCACCACAGCGGCAATGGAGTTGGGGGGAACCTCGCGGCAGGGCAAGAGCTTTTCACGCCTCCCACACAACTGACAAGCGCCCTGTTCAGATGTCAGGACAGGGCGGTGCGCCCCCACGACTCCGGCCTCGGTGTGTCGTACGGATGCAACCGCCCTGCGACTCGACGCCGTGACGAAATGCGGGAGGACGTCATCAAAGCGTTATCAGACGGGGATGTTCGCGTCCGCCGGCAGGCTGTCCATGAAGGAGCTGACCGAGAAGACCGCGTTGCCGGCGCCGGGCGGACCGTAGCCGGGGGGCGAGGAGAGGCCGAAGTCCTCCATGGTCTGCCGGTAGGCCTGGAGCAGACGGATGTGGTACTCCAGGGGCGCGCCCTGCGGGTTGGCCTTGCCGAGCGGGGTCGTGGGCTCCGGGCACCAGGTGGTGAAGCGGGGCGTGATGCCGTGCGACATGAAGAAGCGCAGGCCCTCGGTGGTCGAGTCGATGGCCTCGTCGACCGAGGTGAAGCCGAACGGCTCGGCCATCTCCACACCCGCGACGAAATTGGGGATGACGTTGCGCGCGCCGAAGACCTCGGTCGAGTCGAGGATGCGCTTGTGCCACTCGTCGCGGCCGACGTAGCGCTCCTTGCCGGGGCAGTACATCTTGAACAGGTACTCGTCCCACACCTCGTAGTTGGGGTGGTAGATCTGCACGCCGTAGTCCTTGAAGCGCTGCACGTCGTCCTTGGGCAGCGCCTGGGCGACGACCTTGCCGATCCAGCGGCCCGGGAAGTGCTCCTCGATGGCCTTGGCGTACCGCCCGTAGAAGTCCGCCTCGTCCAGACCCTGGACCTTCGTCGTGATCGCGCCGCCGGTGAGCGTGTACGCGGTGGACGCCTTCGCGGTGTCGTACTTGTCGATGATCTCGAGCGCCTCGAGGACTTCGTCGACGTCCTTCACACCCGTGTACGGGCGGCCCGCCGCCTTGTGCTGGCGCCAGTTGTGGTTGATGTCGCAGTACTGGCACTCCTCCTTGGCGCCGAAGTACTGGCAGACGCGGAACGCGGTCAGGTAGATCAGGTAGCCCCACTGGATGGTCGGGGCCACCTCCATGACCGACTTTCCGTTGGAGAGCTTGTGGCGGTAGTACTCCGGCATGGGAGGCACGCCCACGTCGGCGATGCGCCTGCCGTCGAGGTAGAGGCCGAGCATCCCGTCCTCGCCCGCCGCCACGCGGTACGGCGAGGAGGGGTTCACACGGACCGAGACGACGGTGCGGCGCAGGTCGTAGGGGCCGCCGGTGAGGACGATCTCCTCGGGCGGCCGGCGCAGCGCGGCCTCGCCGAGCTCGGGCAGGGTGCCGTGGTCGAAGGAGAAGATGAAGTACGACTTCGGCTTGACCTCGCCGCCCTCGTTGTCGCTGAGCGCCGAGGGTTCGAAGGCCACACCGCCCCGGAGCAGGTCCTCCTTGAAGACGGCTTCCCGCGGAACGTGCGGGAATCGCTCCATCAGATCCTCGACCAGCGCGGTACGGCTGCCGCTGCCCATCCCGTGTCTCCTCCCGGTTCGGACGTACGACTCCTCACGGTATGCCGCCGCGAGCGCGGGAGTCGCACCGGGGTCCCCGATGTGCCCCCTTTGTCACCCCAGGCAGGCGGGTGCGACCGCGGAGCTCATCAGCCGCCGGGGCCTGCCGGTGCCGTCGGAGGGGACGGTCCACAAAGCCTTCCGGTGTCGGCCTCAGGCCACGCGTTCCAGGGATGCCAGGTCGATCGCGTGGGCCGGCGGTGCTCCCGCGTGCAGACGCGCGGCCTCTTCGGCGACCGTCAGCCCGAGCCGGGCCAGTTCGTTGCCCTGGGAGCCCGCGAGGTGCGGGGTGACGAAGGCTCCGGGCAGCTCGTAGAGGGGCGAGTCGGCGGGGAGCGGCTCGGGGTCGGTGACGTCGAGGATCGCGGTCAGGCGCCCGGTGCGCAGTTCCGCGACGAGGGCGTCGTGGTCGACCAGCGCGCCGCGGGCGGTGTTGACGAGCACCGCCCCGTCGGGCATCAGGGCCAGCTCGCGACGGCCGATCAGGTGGTGGGTCTCGGGTGTCTCGGGGGCGTGGACGGTGACGATGTCGCTCGTGCGCAGCAGGTCGTCCAGCGGCAGCAGGGGGACGCCGAGCGCGGCGGCCTCCTGCTCGTCGACGTACGGGTCGGTGAGGGCGGGCCGCAGGTCGAAGGGGCGCAGCAGGTCGAGGACGCGGCGGCCGATGCGGGAGGCGCCGATGACGCCGACCCGGCGGCCGTAGTTGCCGATGCCCGGGACGACGCTCCAGCCGGAGGAGGTGCGGTCGGCGCGCATCCGCTCGCGGGCGGCGAGGACGTCCTTCCCGGCGAGCAGGATCATGGCGAGGGTGTACTCGGCGACCGGCAGCGCGTTGGCCGCGGCCGCCGTGGAGACGGCGATGCCGCGCCGCCAGATCTCGGGGTGGGCGAAGGACTTCACCGACCCGGCCGAGTGCAGCACGGCGCGCAGCCGGGGAGCCGCGTCGAGGACGGCCTCGTCGATCCGGGGGCAGCCCCAGCCGGTGATCAGGATCTCGGTCCGGGCCAGCGCGTCGCGCACGCCCGGGTCGGTGAAGTCCCGCACGACGAGGGCGGGGTCGATGTCCACGGACTCGCGCAGCCGGGCCAGCACCTCGGGCGGGAAGACCTGCGGCACGTTCTCGGCGGCCATGGCGAACAGTGCCTGGGGGCGCTGGCTCAAGGGGGTGACCTTCCGGCTCGGCGGCACTTGGGGAGACGGAGCGGACAGAAACCGCTCTCTACAACATCTCCACGGTAGGCCGAGCCGGGCGGCGGGGGCAACGGAAGACCTGCCGAGGTAGGTTCCGGCGGGGGCTCTCCCGGTCCCCGCTGCCTCGGGGAAGGACGACGCGATGAACGGGACCGTGACCAACTGGGCGGGGAACATCACCTACACCGCCAAGGAACTGCACCGGCCGGGCTCGCTCGTCGCACTGCGCGCGCTCGTGGCGGACAGCGACCGGGTGCGGGTCCTGGGCAGCGGGCACTCGTTCAACGAGATCGCCGAGCCGGGCGCCGAGGGGGTGCTGCTGTCGCTGGCCGGCCTGCCGCCGGAGGTGGACGTCGACACGGTGGCCCGTACGGTCCGGGTCGGCGGTGGCGTGCGCTACGCGGAGCTGGCCCGACGGGTGCACGGGCAGGGGCTCGCGCTGCACAACATGGCGTCCCTGCCGCACATCTCGGTGGCCGGGTCGGTCGCGACCGGCACCCACGGCTCCGGGGTGCTCAACGGCCCGCTCTCGGCGTCCGTGCGCGAGGTGGAGCTGGTCACGGCCGACGGCTCGACCGTGACCATAGGCCGGGACGAGGAGCGGTTCGGCGGGGCCGTCACGTCACTCGGCGCGCTCGGCGTCGTCACCGCGCTCACCCTGGACCTGGAGCCGGCCTACGAGGCCGAGCAGCACGTGTTCACCGAACTGCCGCTGGAGGGCCTGGACTCCGGGACGTTCGAGACGGTGATGGCGACGGGCTACAGCGTCAGCCTGTTCACCGACTGGCGGGAGCCGGGCTTCCGGCAGGTGTGGCTCAAGCGGCGCACCGACCAGCCGCTGCCCGCCTTCCCCTGGGCGCCTCCCGCCACCGAGAAGATGCACCCCGTGCCGGGCATGCCCGCGGTCAACTGCACCGAGCAGTTCGGCGTGCCGGGGCCCTGGCACGAGCGGCTGCCGCACTTCCGGGCGGAGTTCGTCCCGAGCAGCGGGGCGGAGTTGCAGTCGGAGTACCTGCTGCCGCGCGGGCACGCCGTGGAGATGCTGCACGCGCTGGACGCGATCCGCGGGACGATCGCCCCCGTCCTGCAGACCTGCGAGGTGCGCACGGTCGCCGGCGACGACCAGTGGCTGAGCCCCTCCTACGGCCGGGACACCGTGGCGGCACACTTCACCTGGGTCGAGGACACGGCGGCGGTGCTGCCGGTGGTGCGGCGGGTCGAGGAGGCGCTGACCCCCTACGGGGCGCGGCCGCACTGGGGCAAGGTGTTCACCCTGTCCGCGTCCGCCCTGCGCGGACTGTATCCGCGGCTGGGCGACTTCCGGGCCCTCGCCGGGGAGTTGGACCCGCACGGCAAGTTCGCCAACGCCTTCGTGCGGCAGGTGCTCGCGGAGGCGTAGGCGGGCGCCCGCGCGGCAGGCGACGGCGGGCCGCCAGGACGGGGGATCTCACGCGGCAGGCCACGGCGGGCTACCCGGACGGGGGAGGGTCCCGCGCGGCAGGCCACGGCGGGCGGCCCGCGCGTCAGGTCGCGGCGCGCGGCAGGTCTCGGGTGCCCGTCGTCGTGACGCGGTCGACCTCGTCCTTGACGAGCAGGGAGAGCAGCGCCGCCACGGTCAGCCCTGCCTCGGCGGGGTGACGCAGCACCTTGCCGGGGTCGATCCGGTACGTGTTGGTGCGGCCCTCCCGGGTGTGGGAGAGATAGCCGTCCTGCTCCAGGTCGGCGATGATCTTCTGCACGGCGCGTTCGGTGAGCCGGCAGTGGGCCGCGATGTCCCGGATGCGGGCGCTGTGGTTGTCGGCGATGGCCGCCAACACCCGTGCATGGTTGGTGACGAACGTCCATCCGGTGTGTGGCTCGGGCACTCCATCCATACCCCAACTCTACCGACCTCGGGTACACGCATTCAAAAACACGTACTACGTTTCATGTATCGGTTGACGTGTATGGGGTAGAGAGGCAACGCTGGAAAGTCGAGGCGGGGCGAGCGGACGAGGGAGAACAGGGCCATGCCGGAGCCTGCGTATTCTGCGCGGTCTCACACGCGGGGGGATGCCGTGCCCGCGGCGGGCGACAGCACGCCGGAGGCGCTCCCGCCGTGCATGGCGACCATGGACGTCATCCCGGACGGCGACCGGATGACCGTGACCCTCTGGGGCGAACTGGACCTGGGAAGCCGAAGGCTCCTGCCTGACCTGTACGACATCCTCACGCTGTCGGGCAGCGGCATCGACCTGCGCCTGGACGCGGTCGGGTTCTGCGACTGCTCCGGGGTCAACACACTGCTCGACCTGCGCATGCGCGCCCTGGACCAGGGCAAGTCCCTGACCGTCCGCTCCACCGGCCGCCCGGTCGGGCGGGTTCTCGAACTGACCGGCACGAAGGAGCTGTTCACGGATTCCGGTCCGCGGGCGCTCCCGGCCTTCCCCGCGCAGGCCGACGGCGACCGGGAGCTGCGTACCGAGGTGGCGCAGCTGCGTCGGGCGATGCAGACCCGGCCGACCATCGACCTGGCCCGCGGCATCCTGATGGCCTCCTTCGGCCTGAGCCCCGAAGCGGCCTGGAGCGTGCTGGTCAGGACATCCCAGTACACCAACCTCAAGCTGCACCACCTGGCCCGCGACCTGGTGGGCACCGTGCGCGGCAGCACCCTGCCGGAGCGGGTGCAGCAGCAACTCGCGGCGGCTGTCGCCGACGCGGGCGCGAACACGCCGGACGACGCCGCGGCGGGCCCGTCCGGCGGGCCCGCCCGGGACGGGGACTGACATACCCTGCCGTCACGCAGCCTGAGGCATCATGGTCCGGCCACGGTCGGCCACCCTCCGCCCTCACCCGGATCGCACTTTATAAAGCCCCTTTCCAAACCCCTTGTCGAAAGTCCCGGCAGCCCATAGCCTTGCGCCGCGCCGGTGCCGACGTCGACCCGGCCAGGGCCGGTCTGGGAAGGAATGGGGCACCCGGTGAAGCGCACATCACGTGACATCCGCACCGCCAACCGCTACGAGGTGCTGCGCCAGATCATCGCCGAGTCGCCCACCTCCCGGCAGGAGCTGGCGGCCGCCACCGGCCTCAGCCTCGCCACCGTGGCCACACTCGTCGGTGAGCTGCTGGACCTGGGCATGATCACGGAGGTCGGTTTCGAGGACTCGGCCGGCGGACGCCCCCGGGGCCTGGTGGCGGTGAACGCCTCGGGAGGCGCACTGATCGGCGTCGACATCGCCGAGACCTACGTGCACGTCGAGCTGTTCGACCTGGGGCTGAACGTGCTGGCCCGCGCCGACGAGGACGTCCGCGCCAGTGAGAGCCTGCCCGAGCAGGTGGTCGGCCATGTGGCCACCGCCGTCGGCTCGGTGGTCACCCAGGCGGGCATCGAGGGCGCCCGGGTGCTCGGGGTCGGCGTGAGCGTGCCGGGACAGGTGGACCGCGCCACCGGCATCTCGGAGTACGCGCCCAACTGGGACTGGCACGCCGTACCGCTGCTGGACCTGCTCACCGAGCACATCGCCTACCCCCTGTACCTGGACAACCCGCTGCGCGCCGGCGCCGTCGCCGAGCTGTGGTTCGGGGCCGCGCGCGGCCGGGGCAACGCCGTGGTGGTCAACCTCGGGACCGGGGTCGGCGCCGGGCTCGTCCTGGGCGGCGGACTGCACCGCGGTGTGAGCAACAGCGCCGGCGAGTGGGGCCACACCACGATGGTGCTGGACGGGCGGCTGTGCCGGTGCGGCAACCACGGCTGCGTGGAGGCCTACGTCGGCGCGCGCGGCATCATGATGAACCTGCGCGAACTCAGCCCCGACAGCGCGCTGCTGCACCCCGAGGACCAGACGGCGACCATCGACGCGCTGGCACGCGGAGTCGCGGCGGGCGACCCGGTGGCGCGCCAGGTCGTCCACGAGACCGCCCGCTACCTGGGCGCCGGCGTCGCCGACCTGGTCAATCTGTTCAACCCCGAGATCGTCGTGCTGAGCAGCTGGGTCGGCATCGCCCTGGGCGAACCGCTGTTGCGCGAGGTGCGCGAGGCCGTGGCCCGGCACGCGCTGCCACGGCCCCTGGCCGCCACCGAGATCGTCCTCTCCCCGATCCCGACCGACCCCGTGTGCCTGGGCGCGGCGACGTTCGCGCTCGAAGGCGCACTGCAGGCCGTCGGGCAGAAGAACGGCAAACGCACCACCCCCGTGAGGAGCCGAACCCGAACCACCGCCACACCTCCCTCGTAGCGGCGGAAGCACCTCCTCCACCACCCCCACTCGTTCGAAATCACGAACCGGACACAACGCTTCGAACAGACTTCGTCCAACCCCTTGCCGAAGCCTTAGCCGAAGCTCTAGCGTCCCGCACCGCACCCTCTCTTTGAGCCATCTGGCGCGAGCCCCCGGGCCGTGAGCCATCAGGCAGTGAGCCGCAGAGCCGCAGCCGCACTCGAGACAAGGACGTCAGCATGTCGGCATCGAGCAACATGAACTGGGACCGCCGAAACGTACTGCGAGCCGCTATGGGACTGGCCGCCGCCGGCGGACTGGCCGCGTGCGGCAGCAACACCGGGCGCAGCAGCGGAGGTTCGGGCGACGCCCTCGTCCAGTACTTCCACGCGTACGGCGAGGCGGGCGTCGAGCAGGCCGTGAAGGGTTACGCGAAGGCCTACAAAGACGCCAACGTGACCACCCAGTGGATCACCGGCAACAACTACGAGCAGAAGCTCTTCGCCGCCCTGCTCACCAAGAACGCGCCCGACGTCTTCGAGTTCCACCCGCAGATCCAGATGGTCAAGAGCGGTCAGGTGGCCGACCTGAGCGACATCATCGACCCGGTCAAGGACGACTTCAACCCGGCCGACATCAAGTCGCACACGGTGGACGGCAAGATATACGGCGTCCGGATGATCGACGACCCCCAGTTCCTCTTCTACCGGCCCTCGCTGTTCAAGAAGGCGGGAGTCCAGGTTCCGACCACGCTGGAAGAGCTGATCGAGGCCGCCGACAAGCTGACCACGAGCAAGGTCAAGGGTCTCTTCCTCGGCAACGACCTGACGTCGATCGACCGCCCGCTGATCTGGTCGGCCGGTGCCGACACGCTCACCGCGGACAACAAGCCCGCCTTCAACACCGACGCCGTCGCAGACGGTCTCAAGCAGCTGCGCGCTCTCTTCACCAGCGGCAACCTGCTCCTCGACGCCCCCGCCGACTCGTGGGACCCGTCGGCCTTCATCCAGGGCCTCACCGCGATCCAGTGGTGCGGTATGTGGGCCATGCCGGCCATGCAGAAGGCGCTCGGCGACGACATCGGCATCTTCCCGTTCCCGAAGGTCGGCTCGGCCGGCAAGCCGTCGGTCTACAACGGCGGCTGGTCGATGTTCGTCAACGCCAAGGGCAAGAACGTCGAGGCGGCCAAGGAATACGTCAAGTGGCTGTGGATCGACCAGAAGAAGTACCAGGAGGACTTCGCCACCTCCTACGGCTTCCACATCCCGCCGCGCACCTCGCTCGCCGCGTCCGCGACCAAGCTGAAGTCCGGCCTGCCGGCCGAGGGCGTGAAGCTCTTCAACGAGTTCGGTCACTTCGACAACATCGGCTGGACGCAGGCCATGATCGCCGCGTTCTGGGACGTGATCGCCAACACCGTCCGCAAGAACGGCGACCCGAAGGCCGCGCTCGACGCCTGTGAGAAGAAGGTCAACGCCGAACTCAAGAAGCTCTTCGGTTAGGCCGCCGGACGGATCTCGACATGTCGACCACCACCACACGCGGGGTCGCCCAGCCCGCCCCGGCCAAGGTCTCCAAGGCCCGGCCGCGGCGGGGCCTCGGGGCGAGCAGCACCTTCAACTTCTGGCTCTTCACCGGCCCGTTCCTGATCGGCCTGGTGATCTTCGTCTTCGTACCCATCGGCTGGAGCATCTGGCTCAGCTTCTTCGAGGCACGCTTCACGGTCACGCCGAGCGAGTTCGTCGGCCTCGACAACTACAAGCAGGTCCTGACGGACACGAACTTCCGGAACTCGCTCGTCACGTTCACCGTGTTCGCCGCGTTCATCGTGCCCGCCACCTGGGCCATGTCGCTGGGACTCGCCCTGCTGGTCAACCGGCTGCGGTTCATGCGGGCGTTCTTCCGGTCGGTGTTCTTCCTGCCGACCGCGGTCAGCTATGTCGCCGCCGCGCTGATCTGGAAGATGTCCATCTTCAACGGCGTCCGCTTCGGCCTGGCCAACACCTTCCTCGGCTGGTTCGGCATCGACAACATCGCCTGGCTCGCCAACCCCGACCCACCCTGGTACTGGCTGGTCATCGTGACCGTCCGCCTCTGGCTCCAGTCGGGCTTCTACATGATCCTCTTCATCGCGGCGTTGCAGAACATCCCGCGGGAGCTGTACGAGGCCGCCTCCATCGACGGCGCCAAGCCGGGCTGGCAGACCTTCCGGCACATCACGCTGCCGCAGCTGCGCGCCACCTCCACCGCGGTGATCCTGCTGCTGCTGGTCGCCGCCTACCAGGCCTTCGACGAGTTCTTCAACCTGCTCGGCAAGGCCACCTGGGGCCAGCCGCCGCTGGTCGAGCTCTACAAGATGGCCCTCGGCCAGAACCAGAACTACGGCGCGGGCAGCGCGGGCGCGGTCGTCCTGACCCTGCTCATCTGCGTCGTGACCCTCTTCCAGGGCAAGATCATGGGCTTCGGAAGGGGTGAGGAGTCCAAGTGACCACCACAGCACCCGACGTCAGGAAGACCGCCGAGCCGGTCAAGGCCAAGCGCGGCGGCGTCATCGGAAACACCGGCCTGTACATCGCGACCGGCGTCGCGGGCCTGCTCTTCCTCATCCCGTTCTATCTGATCGTCCGCAACTCGCTGATGACGGACCCGGAGATCACGGGCGAGGAGTGGAAGTGGTTCCCCACCACCATCCAGTGGGGGAACTTCAGCGAGCCGTTCGACGACATCACCGTCGACTTCGCCCGGGCCCTGTGGAACTCCGTGGTCGTGGCCGTCCTGCACACCTCGGGCATCCTGCTGATCTGCTCGATGGCCGGGTACGGCCTCGCGCGGATCCCCTACAAGCACGCCAACAAGGTGTTCTACGCCGTCCTGGCGACCCTGATGGTTCCCACGGCCGTCACCTTCGTGCCCAGCTTCGTTCTGGTCTCGTCACTCGGCTGGGTGGACAGTTACCGGGGTCTCATCATCCCGGGCCTCTTCAGTGGTTTCACCTGCTTCCTGTTCCGGCAGTACTTCCTGGGGTTCCCGAAGGAGCTCGAGGAGGCGGCGCGCGTGGACGGGCTCGGCTACTGGGGCGCGTACTGGCGGATCGTCGTGCCGAACTCGCTGAACTTCTTCGCGGCCATCGCCACGATCACCTTCATCAACGGCTGGAACGCCTTCCTGTGGCCCCTGGTCATCGGCCAGGACCCGAGCGCCTGGACGGTCCAGGTCGCGCTGTCGTCGTACATGACGAACCAGACCGTCAACTACCACCTGATCTTCATGGCCACGGCCATTTCCATCCTGCCCCTGGTGTTCGTCTTCCTCTTCCTCCAGCGCTGGCTGGTGCAGGGGATCGCGCAGACCGGCATCAAGGGCTGAGCTAGGAGACCGATGTCTTTCCGCACGACCCCATCCGTCGACTACGTCGAGGACGTCTCCCCGGGCAGCGGGGCCCTGCCGCCCCGTGCCTGGTACGCGGCCTCGGACGCCACGTCCCTGTCGCTGAACGGCAGCTGGCGGTTCCGGCTGTCGGCGACGGCCGACGCCGAGGACGACTCGTTCGCCGGGGAGGGCTTCGACGCCGGGGACTGGGCCGAGGTCACGGTCCCCGGGCACTGGGTCCTCCAGGGCGACGGGGCGTTCGGGTCCCCGATCTACACCAACCACCTGTACCCCTTCCCGGTGGACCCGCCGCACGTGCCGACGGAGAACCCGACCGGCGACCACCTGCGCGTCTTCGACCTGCCGTCCGACTGGCCGGCGGACGGTGGCGCGGTGCTGCGGTTCGACGGGGTCGAGTCCTGCGCCCGGGTCTGGCTGAACGGTACGGAGCTCGGCGAGTTCAAGGGCTCCCGGCTGCCGCACGAGTTCGAGGTGGGGAACCTGCTGAAGCCGGGCGGCAACGTCCTGGCGGTGCGCGTGCACCAGTGGTCGGCGGGGTCCTACCTGGAGGACCAGGACCAGTGGTGGCTGCCGGGCATCTTCCGTGACGTGACCCTGCTGCACCGCCCGGCGGGCAGCGTCGGCGACTTCTTCGTGCACGCCTCCTACGACCACACCACCGGTGAGGGCACCCTGCGCGTCGACTCCGACGTCGACGGGCGGGTGACCGTCCCCGCCCTGGACATCGACGTCGCCACCGGCGAGCCGGTGACCGTCGCGGTGGAGCCGTGGACCGCCGAGACGCCGAAGCTGTACGACGGTGTGCTGGTGACGGACGGCGAGCGAGTGCCGCTGCGGATCGGCTTCCGTACCGTCGTCCTCGAGGACGGGCTCATCAAGGTCAACGGCAGGGCCGTCCTCTTCAAGGGCGTCAACCGGCACGAGTGGCACCCCGAGAAGGGCCGTGCCCTCGACCTGGAGACCATGCGCGAGGACGTGCTGCTGATGAAGCGGCACAACCTCAACGCCGTGCGCACCTCGCACTACCCGCCGCACCCGGCCTTCCTGGACCTGTGCGACGAGTACGGCCTGTGGGTCATCGACGAGTGCGACCTGGAGACCCACGGGTTCACCGAGCAGGACTGGCGGGACAACCCGGTCGACGACGACCGCTGGACGCCGGCGCTGCTGGACCGGGCCGCGCGCATGGTCGAGCGGGACAAGAACCATCCGTCGGTGGTCTTCTGGTCGCTGGGCAACGAGGCCGGCACCGGGCGCGGCCTCACCGCCATGGCCGAGTGGATCCACGAGCGGGACCCCGAGCGGCTGGTGCACTACGAGGGCGACTGGAACTGCCGGGACACCGACGTGTACTCGCGGATGTACGCCTTCCACGACGAGGTCGAGAAGATCGGGCAGCGGCTCGACGGCGGCACCCACAAGCGCCGGGAACTGCCGTTCATCCAGTGCGAGTACGGGCACGCGATGGGCAACGGCCCGGGCGGCCTCGCCGACTACCAGGAGCTGTTCGAGAAGCACGAGCGGCTCCAGGGCGGGTTCATCTGGGAGTGGATCGACCACGGCGTGAAGCACGCCGAGCTGGGCTACGCCTATGGCGGTGACTTCGGCGAGGAGCTGCACGACGGCAACTTCGTCTGCGACGGGCTGGTCTTCCCGGACCGCGCGCCGTCGCCGGGCCTGATCGAGTACAAGAAGGTCATCGAACCGGTCCGGATCGAGGGCGACGGCGCCAGCGGCACCGTGCGGATCACCAACAAGCAGGACTTCGCGGACCTGTCCGCGCTGGCCTTCGAGTGGTCCTGCCAGGTGGACGGCGAGACCGTCGAGTCGGGTTCGCTCGCGGTGCCGGTCCTCGTGCCGGGCGAGAGCGCCGAGGTGAAGCTGCCGGAACCGCCCGCGGACGGCCGGGGCGGCGAGCGGCAGTGGACCGTGAGGGCGCTGCTCGCGGACGACACGTCCTGGGCCGCGAAGGACCATGTCGTGGCGTGGGGGCAGTTCGCCGTCGCGGCCCGGCCGCTGCCGGTCGTCCCCGCGACCGACCGGCCGGTGCGCGGTGACGGCCGGATCACCCTCGGCCCGGGCGAGTTCGACGCGCGCACCGGTGCGCTGCGGTCGATCGGCGGCGTGGAGGTGGGTTCGCCACGGCTGGACGTGTGGCGGGCGCCGACCGACAACGACGACGGCGCCGAGTGGCAGACCGACACCCGCTACGGGATGCTCTGGCGCACCCTCGGCCTGCACCGGATGCGGCACCGCCTGGCCTCGGTCGAGGTGGGCGAGGACGCGCTGACGGTACGGACCCGGGTGGCGCCCGCGGCCCGCGAGGTCGGCCTGGACACGGCGTACCGCTGGACGTCCGACGGCGAGCGGCTGCGGCTGACGGTCTCCGTGACGCCGGAGGGCGACTGGAACGTGCCGCTGCCCCGGCTGGGTGTGCGGTTCGGGCTGCCGGAGGCCGACTCGGTGGAGTGGTTCGGCGGTGGCCCCGGCGAGGCGTACCCGGACACCCGGACGGCGTCCATGATCGGACGCTGGCGGTCGACGGTGGACGGGTTGCAGACGCCGTACGTCCGCCCGCAGGAGAACGGCGCCCGTGCCGACGTCCGCTGGGTGGAGCTCGGCGGGCTGCGGATCGAGGGCGACCCGGAGTTCTGGTTCACCGCGCGGCGCTGGACGACCGAGCAGCTGGAGGCGGCGCGGCACCGCACCGACCTCACGCCCGGCGACACGGTGTGGGTCAACCTCGACCACGGGCAGCACGGCATCGGCTCGCAGTCGTGCGGCCCGGGTCCGCTGCCGCAGTACTTCCTGAAGGCGGAGCCGGCGGAGTTCTCGTTCGTGTTCTCGACCGCCAGGTAAGAAACCGATTAATCGATTGACCAATTGATCGACATTCCGACAGTGTCGGGACGTCATCCGCGGCCGGTCGGCCCTCGAAGCCGACCGGCCGCGACTGCTTTCACCACACGGAAGTCGGTGGGTCGGTTGAATGTCGCCATCGAGGTCCGGGGACTGTCCCGGACCTTCCACACCACGGTCCGCCGCCCCGGCTTGCTGGGCGCTGTCAGATCACTGGTCAACCCCGAACGGGTGGCCAAGCACGCCGTCTCCGACATCACCTTCGACGTGGCCCCGGGCGAGCTCCTCGCCCTGCTCGGCCCGAACGGGGCCGGCAAGTCCACCACCATCAAGATCCTGACCGGCATCCTCACGCCCACCTCGGGCGAGGCGCGGGTCGCGGGCGTGGTGCCGTACCGCGAGCGGGAGCGCAACGCCCGTAACGTCGGCGCGGTGTTCGGGCAGCGGACCCAGCTGTGGTGGGACCTGCCGGTGCGCGAGTCGTTCGCCATCCTGCGGGACATCTACGAGGTGCCGAAGGCCGAACACGCCGCCCGGCTCAAGGAGTTCGACGACATCCTGGACCTGTCGTCGTTCTGGGACACCCGGGTCCGCCACCTCTCCCTCGGACAGCGGGTGCGCAGCGACCTGGCCGCCGCGCTGCTGCACGACCCGCCGGTGGTGTTCCTCGACGAGCCGACCATCGGCATGGACGTGGTGGTCAAGGAGCAGGTGCGGGAGTTCCTGCGCCACCAGGTGGAGCAGCGCGGCCGTACGGTCCTGCTGACCACGCACGACATGACCGAGGTCGAGCGGCTCGCCGAGCGGGTCGTGCTGGTCAACCACGGCCGGCTGGTGCTGGACGGCACCCTCGACGAGATCCGCCGCAAGTTCGGCTCGACCTGGCAGGTGCGGGCCACCCTCGCCGACCCGCAGGCCGAGGTCGTACCGCCGCCCGGGACCACGCTGCTGCGGCACGAGGGCGCGCGGGTCGTCTTCGGCCCGGACGGGTCCGGGGCACCCACCGTCCACCAGGCGCTCAAGGCGGTCATCGAGCGGTACGAGGTGACGGACATCGCCCTGGACGAGGCGGACCTGGAGGACGTGATGCGGGCCGCGTACGTGCACGTCGAGGAGGTCTGAGGTGGCCACGCCGCACGCCTGGCGCGCCGCCCGCGTCACCCCGCTCGGCGAGCTGAACGCCCCGCCCCGGATGACCGCCGTCGCCCTGCGGCTGGCCGTCCAGGTGGTGCTGGTCTGGTCGCTGTGGCGCGGTCTGTACGCGCACACGGGTACGACCGCGGGGCTGAGCCGCGACCAGGCGGTCACGTACGCCGTACTGGCCGTGCTGGCCTCCCGGCTGCGGGAGCTGGACCAGTACGCCGGCCGGGACACCGTCCTCCAGCACATGCACTTCGGCACCATCGTCTACTGGTACCTGCGGCCGTTGCCCCCGCAGCGCTACTACGCCCTGCGGGCCGCGGGCGAGCAGCTGTACGGGCTGGCGTGGGCGCTGACCGGGTACCTGATCTGTCTGGCCGCGGGGATCGTCGAGCCGCCCCCGTCGGCCGCGGTGGCCGGGGTGTTCGTCCTCAGCATGCTGCTCGGCCAGTGGGTCCTGTACTACGTCATGCTCGTGCTCGACCAGTTGTGCTTCTGGACGATCCGCAACACCGCGGCGATGCTCATCCTGCTGTTCGCGCAGAACCTGCTGTCCGGGGTGTACGCGCCGCTGTGGTTCTTCCCGGACTGGTTCGTGACGATGAGCGCCTTCCTGCCGTTCCAGGCCACGCTGAGCGTGCCGCTGTCGCTGTACGTGGGGCGGATCCCCCTGTCCGACGCGGCCTTCCAGCTCTCGGTCCAGGCCGCGTGGGTCGTGGTGCTGGCGTTGTTCACCCGGCTGCTGTGGCGGCGGGCCGCCCGGCGCGTGATCTCGCAGGGAGGCTGACATGTCGCTCAAGGCTCTGCGGATCGTGTGGCGCATCACCGCGCTCAACTTCCGCGCGCAACTGGAGTACCGCACCGAGTTCCTGCTGATGATCGCGATCGGCGCGATCTGGCAGGTGTCGGTGATCGTGTTCGCCACGGTGCTGCTGTCCCGGTTCACCGGGATGGGCGGCTGGGACAGCTCCGACGTGCTGCTCATCCCGGCGACGCGGATGCTGGCGCACGGGCTGTTCGTGCTGTTCCTGGGGCGGATGCACTGGGCCGGACGGCAGGTCCAGGAAGGCCGCGTCGACATCTACCTGATGCGTCCCATGCCGGTCCACCGCCAGATCCAGCTGGCGTTCTTCCCGACCAACGCCATCGGAGACCTGACGGTGGCCACGGGCCTGATGGCCGGCGCGCTCGCCCGCAGCGACATGGACTGGACGACGGGCCGCGTCACGTACCTGATCGCGGCCGTCCTCGGCGGCATGCTGCTGGAGGCGGCCCTGTTCACGGTCGTGGCCAGTGCGTCCCTGCGCTTCCCGGCCGCCGACATGTGGGGCCGCTGGCTGGAGGAACTCCTCGGCACCTTCGGCAGCTACCCGCTGAACGTCCTCCCGAGGGCGGTGGGCGGATTCCTCACCTTCGGTCTGCCGCTGGCCTTCGTCGCGTACTTCCCGGCGGCGGTCCTGACCGGCCACGGCCACAGCACCGGCGTGCCCTACTGGCTGGCGGCGGCCTCACCGCTGCTGGGGCTGCTGGCGTATCTGGGGGCGCGACTGGTGTGGCGGTGGAGTCTGCGGCACTACAGCGGGATCAACGGGTGACGGTGCCCGACATCAGTCGGGCACCACGAGCGTGGCGGTCTCCCCCGGCTCGACGCCGACCGCGCGGTCGGGCAGTTCGACGTCGATCGGGGGGAGGTCGGACGGCGGCACGGCGATCTCCAGCTCGCCGCTCGTCAGGCGCAGCCGTATCCCCCAGTGGCCCTGGTAGGCGATGGAGAATCCGTACGCCGACAGCTCCGGCAGCGGCACGGGGTCCAGCCACAGCGCCCCGGAACGGGTCTCCAGGCCGGTCAGTCCCCGCTGGACCAGATCGAGGGTGCCGGCCATGGCGCCCAGGTGGATGCCCTCGCCGGTGGTGCCGCCCTGGAGGTCGGCGATGTCGCCGCGCAGGGCCTCCTGGCAGAACTTCCAGGCCTCGGCGCGGCGGCACCGGGCCAGGACCCAGCCGTGCACCAGGCCGCTGAGGGTGGAGCCGTGGCTGGTGCGGGCGAGGTAGTAGTCGACGGTGCGCCGCCAGGCCGCCTCGTCCAGCGGGTGGCCCAGCCGCTGGAAGAGCTCTTGCAGTTCGGCCGGTGAGAAGAGGTAGCCGAGCATCAGCACGTCGGCCTGTTTGGAGGCCTTGTAGTGGTTGACGCTGTCGCCCTCGGCCTCCAGGATCCGGTCCAGGCGCCGGATGTCGCCGTAGCGTTCGCGGTAGGCGTCCCAGTCGAGTTCGGCGAGGTCGTCGTAGCCCTCGAACTGGCTGATGATGCCGTCGTGGAAGGGGACGTGGAGGGTGCGGGAGACGTCCTCCCAGCGGTCGGGCTCATCGTCGTCCAGGGCGGTGCGCTCGACGAGTTCGCGGCGGCGCGGCTCCGGCAGGTCCCGCAGCACACCGAGCGTCCGGGCGAGCACCCAGGCGGCCATGACGTTCGTATACGCGTTGTCGTCGAGGCCGGGCCCGTCGGCGCCCGGGTAGGCCTCGTGGTACTCGTCGGGGCCGACCACACCTCGGATGCGGTGCCGCCCCAGGGACGCGTCCCAGGTGGCCGAGTCGGCCCAGAAGCGCGCGATCTGCAACAGCATCTCGGCGCCCTTGGTGTGGAGGAACTCGGCGTCGCCGCCGGCCTCGCAGTACTGCCACACGTTGTAGGCGACGGCGGAACCGACGTGGTGCTGGAGGTGGGTGTGGTCGGGCAGCCAGCGGCCCGAGCGGGGATTGAGGTGCAGCTGCTGGGTCTCCTCGCGGCCGTCGCTGCCGCTCTGCCACGGGTACAGCGCCCCGCGCCTGCCGGTGGCCCGGGCCGCGGCGCGGGCCCGGTCCAGGCGCCGGTGGCGGTAGTGGAGCAGGGCGCGGGACACCTCGGGGAAGTGCAGGTTCAGATACGGCAGGACGAAGAGCTCGTCCCAGAAGACGTGCCCGCGGTAGGCCTCGCCGTGCAGTCCGCGGGCCGGCACGCCCACGTCCAGGTCAGCGGTGTGCGGGGAGAGCGTCTGCAGCACGTGGAACAGGTGCAGGCGCAGAATGGCTCCCGCCTCCCCCGGGACGTCGAGTTCGGCCCGGCGCCACAGCTGGTTCCAGGCGGTGCGGTGCGAGGCCGGCAGTCCGTCGAAGCCCGGTGCCGCGCTCACCCGCTCCACGGCCGCCCGCAGCGGGTCGCTGATCGCCGAGTCGCGCGAGGTGTGGAGGGCGACCGTCTTGTCGACGGTGGCGGTGCGGCCGGGGGTCAGGAACAGCGTGAGCCGCTGCACGGCGCGCGCGGGTTCGTGCGCGTCCGCGATCGGTGCCGGGGCGGTCAGCCGGGCGGCCATGCCGATCCGGATGTCGGAGGTGCGGGTGCGGCAGCGCAGCCACACCGTGCCGGGCGTGGCCGTACCGATGTGCGTATGGGTCAGGTGGCGGCCGTCGAGGGCGCGGTAGCGCGGCACCCCGCTGTTGGTGACTCCGCCGTCGATCGCCGCCTCGACCTCCAGCTCACCGGCGTAGCCCTCGGCGGTGAACTCGGTGCGCAGTGCCACCAGATGCGGGTCGGCCATGTGCACCAGTCGCCACTGCCGTACGGCCAGCGCCTGCCCCGGGCCCAGGGCGTAGCGGGTACGGCGCTCCAGCAGTCCCGAGTCCAGGTGCAGGGTCTGACGGTGGTCCAGGACGGTCGCCGTGTCCGGCGTGAGCCACGGGCCGCCCGGGAGGCGGAAGCGCAGCGGCAGCCAGTTGGGGAGGTTGACCAGGTCCTCGTTCTCGACGGCGCGTCCCGCGACCTGTGAGGTGAGCCGGTCGTAGCAGCCGGCCGCGTAGGTGCCCGGGTAGTGCACGTCGTCCGCCGCGCACTCGGGCAGCGCCCCGCGGGTGGCGAAGCAGCCGTTGCCCAGGGTGCACAGCGACTCCCGCAGCCGCTCCTGCTCGGGGCGGTACCCCTCGTACTCCCAGATCCGGTCCGTCACAGGGCGGTCGCCTCCCTCGGGGCCGCTAGACGCGCTGCGGCACGACGGCCACGGGGCACTGGGCGTGGTGCAGCAGCGTGTGGGCCACTCTGCCGAGCTGGAGCCCGAAGTGGCCCTGCCGGCGCCGGGCTCCGACGATCACCAGGTCGGCCGCGGCCGAGCGGTGCACCAGCACCTCGCGGGCGGGGCCCTCGACCGTCGCGCGGCGGACCCGTACGCCGGGGTGGTCGGCCACGGCGTCACGGACGAGTTCGTCGAGCCCGGTGCCGGCCTCCTTGCCGTGGTCCTGGCCGGGGGCGTCGGCCGGCGTGTCCGGGCCGGCGGTCCGGTACGCCGGGCGGCGCCAGGTCCGGACGACGTCCAGGACGCACCCGCGGGCCTCGGCCTCACGGAAGGCGAACCGCGCCGCCTCCTCACTCGTGTCGGGTTCTCCGGCGCCGAGCAGGATCCGCTCGTGGGTGCCGGCCAGGCCGGCCCGGTCGCCGCGCACCACGATCACCGGGCAGTGCGCGCGGGCCGCGACGGCCAGTCCGACGGAGCCGAGCAGCAGTCCCTTCAGTGGGCCGCGTCCCCGCACTCCCGTGATCAGGGCGGTGGCGTTGTTGCCCTCGTGCAGCAGGGCGTCCGCCGCGTCGGCGAGGTGGACGTCGGTGGACACCTTCACGTCCGGGTTGCGCCGTCCGGCGCGCTCCGCCGCGGAGGCGACGATGTGGTCGGCCATCACCTGCGCGGCGGGGCGGTCCGGACCGACCTTCGGGGCGAGGCCTTCGTACCGCTCCCAGAGGGAGCCATGGACCAGCCGCAGCGGAAGACCGTGCCGGGCGGCCTCGTCCACCGCCCAGTCGATCGCCGGCAGGCTGCCGTCCGACCCGTCGACGCCCACCACCAGGGGAAGCTCCATCATCATCGTCCCCACCGCCTCGTGCTCGGGCAGTCTGCAGAGCCACTCTCACCGTCGCACCGTCGGCCGCCGGGCGCGAGGGGGCGGTCGGGCCCCGGTCAGGGACCAAGGGCCCTCGGCCGGGGCCGGGCGGCCCGTGGTGCGACGCGGGCGCCGCGCACACGCTGAAGTCAGCGGCCCCCGGCCGCGGCGGGAGCTGAAGGGAGCCCGGTGATGACCTCCACCACCAACCTGTCCGCAGGCCTCACGGCCGAGCATCGCGAACGGCTGATGCGTGTCGCCCGCGAGGTGTCCTTCGACGCCGGCACGCGCCTGTTCGAGGAAGGCCGGCGTGCCGACCGGTTCTGGATCGTGCGGACCGGGACGGTCGTGCTCGACCTGCGTGTCCCGGGCCGGCGGGCCGCCGTGGTCGAGTCCCTGGGCCATGGGGAACTGGTCGGCTGGTCGTGGCACTTCGCGCCCTGTGTCTGGCACCTGGGCGCGGAGGCGATGAGCCCGGTGCGCGCCTACGAGTTCGACGCGGAGGCCGTACGGGCCCTGTGCGCCCGGGACCCGGAGTTCGGACGCGCGATCGCGTCCTGGGTCGGCCGGGTGGTCGCCGACCGGCTGCACGCGTCACGTGCCCGGCTGCTCGACCTGTACGCCCCTTACGGCGGCGGGAGCCCGATGTGAGCGGCCCCCGCCCCGGTACGCGCCCCGGCCACCGGAGGAGGACAGCCATGAACGGCAGCCCGCACATCGTCAGCGACGTCATGACGCACACCGTCGTGGCCGTCGGACGTGACGCCGCGTTCAAGGACATCGTCGAAGTCATGCAGCAGTGGAAGGTCAGCGCGCTGCCCGTCCTGGAGGGCGAGGGCCGGGTGATCGGGGTCGTCTCCGAGGCCGACCTGCTGCTCAAGGAGGAGTTCCGCGACAGCGATCCGGACCGGTTCACCCAGCTGAGCAGGCTGTCCGACCTGGTCAAGGCGGGCGGGATGACGGCGCGGGACCTGATGAGCTCCCCGGCCGTCACCGTCCACACCCATGCGACGCTCGCCCAGGCCGCGCGCATCATGGCCCAGCGCAAGGTCAAGCGGCTGCCGGTCGTCGACGAGGAAGGCCTCCTCGAAGGCGTCGTCAGCCGGGCGGACCTGCTCAAGGTGTTCCTGCGGACCGACGAGGACCTGGCCGAGGAGGTCCGCCGCGTGGTCGTGAACCTCCTGTTCCCCGCGCCCGCCGGGCCCGTGGGCGTGCGGGTGCGTGACGGAGTCGTCACCCTCACCGGCCACGTCCGGGACACCTCACTCGTACCCGTCGCGGCCCGCCTGGTCCGCGCGGTAGAGGGCGTGGTGGACGTCGATTTCCACCTGACCGCACTCCCGGCCCGGAGCGAACCGCGCTAGCCGCGCGGCGCCCGGCGGCCCCCTTCCCGGCGCCCGGCGGGTCCGTTCCCGGCGCCCGGCGGGTCCGTTCCCGGCGACCGCCGACCTCGTTCCAGGCAACCGTCGGTCCGGTTCAGGAGCCAGGCGGTTCTGATTCAGGTGACCAGCGGTCCGGTTCAGGCGCCCGGCCGTTCCGTTTCAGGTGACCGGCGGTCCCGTTCAGGCAACCGCCGGTCCTGTTACGGCGACCGCCGGTCCCATTGAGTGACGTGCGGTCGCCGGCACGGGCGGGGCGTTCCGTTCAGCCCGTCATCCGCTTCCTCCACTGCGGCCCGACGCGCTCCCACTCCGCGTCCCACGCCGCCAGCCGCCGCCGGTCCAGTCGCGCGCGGGCGAGTCGTCCGCCGGCCCAGACCGCGACCGCGGTGCCGGATCCGGCCAGCAAGCCGGTGGCAGCCGCCTGGAACGCCGACTCCGTCGGCGTGAGGGGCTCGTCGACCAGCGCGCCGGTGCGGTCCGTCCACACCGTCACCCGGGTTCCGGCCGCGGCGGCCGGTTCGACCTGGGTCCGTCCGGTGTGCGTGCCGCCACCCGGACCGGTCCAGCGCACCGTGGCCCACACCGTGTCGCCGTCGGAGCCGTCCGTCGACACCTGCGGGGTCTTCGGCGCCTGCTGGGTCAGCACGGCCGGGACGGCATGCGCGTGAGCGCGCTGTGCGGCGAGGGCGCCGTCCGTGGCCCCGGCGGCGGCCAGCCCCACCAGCACCCCGCCCAGCACGGCGAGGACGCGGGCGACGAGCACGATCCAGGCCTCGATGCGGTCGCTGCGCCGCCGCAGCGGATTGTTCCGCCACCGCCACAGCCGCACCCTGCCCACGTTCCTTCGGCGCGTCTCCGTCATCGCGTTTCACCCCTCACGGGCGTGCTTCCAGTCTGCGCCGCCACTGCCCCGGCTCGCCTCTCGCAGCGTGCCCCTCGCGCCGGGCAGCGCGAAGACCCCGGCCCCGGACCCCCGGACCGCGGGCGGTCAGACCCTGATCCGGCGTCCGGTGACGGCCACGGGCTCGATGCTCAGCCACAGTTCGCGCCGGCCTCCCACCCACGGGGTGCTGTACGCCTCCATGTCGAGCCGGGTGCTCTCTTCCGGATCCGTCACAGCCCTCGCCGGACCGCGCGCCAGCACGCTCCAGCCCTCGCTGAACGCCTCGTCGATGCGGTCGACCTCGAAGGCCACCTGGCGGCCGGCCGCCTCCGCGGGGGTGCTGCCGGAGTCGGTACGGAAGACGATCGCGCCCTCGACGACGGTGTAGTTGACCGGCACGACGACCGGCCCGGAGTCCGTGATCACGGCCAGCCGCCCCACTCCGTGCGTCGCGAGCAGGGAGCGGCACTCCGCTTCGGTCAGCTCCGTGAACCGGGGGGTGCGGGCGGCCCGTCCGAGGCCGGCGGGCAGCTCGGTGTCACCGCCGGTGAGATGCCACACCGTGGTCCTCAGCGCCCCGGCCAGCTTGAGGAGGGAGCCGGTGCCCGGGGCCGCGGTCGGCTGCTCCTCCAGGTACTGGAGGTATGCCGTCGCCATGCCCGCGCGCGCCGCCGTCTCCTTCCTGGTCAGGCCGAGTTCCGTACGCCGCTGGGTGATCCGGCGCCCCAGGTCGCCCGCCGGGCGCCCCTCCACGGCGTGCGACGGAGCCTGTTCGGTCATGGCACGTCACCTCTTCTCCTTCGTCAGGCCGCCCGGAAGGGGACGACCTCCTCGTGCCGCTCTCCGCCGAGCACGACCTTGAGCGCGCCGGTGTCGGCGGCGCGGGCGAAGACGTCGTACGCCTCCTCCATGTCGGTCAGCGGGAAGGTGTGGGTGACCAGCCGCCCGGTGGGCAGGCGGCCCGTGGCCGCCATCCGGAGCAGCGTGGGGGTGGAGTAGGTGTCCACCAGGCCCGTGGTGATGGTGACGTTCCTGGTCCACAGGTCTTCCAGGTGCAGGGTCGCGGGCTTGCCGTGCACGCCGATGTTGGCCACGTGCCCGCCGGGCCGCACCATGCGCGTGCAGAGTTCGAAGGTCTCCGGGACGCCGACCGCCTCGACGACCACGTCGGCACCGAGCCCGTCGGTGAGGTCCGCGATCAGCTGCTCGGGGGCCTCCCGGGCGTCCGCCACCGCGTCCGCGCCGAGCTGCCTGGCCGCGTCCAGCCGGGGCGCGGCGAGGTCCACGGCGACGATCCGCTCCGGTGCGAACAGCCGGGCCGTGGCGATGGCCGCGAGTCCGATGGGCCCGGCGCCGACGACGGCGACGGTGTCGCCGGGCCGTACCTGCCCGTTGAGCACACCGACCTCGTAGGAGGTAGGGAAGATGTCGGCCAGCAGCACGGCGTCCGCGCTGTCCAGGACGCTGGGCAGCACGTGCACGGAGAGGTCGGCGTACGGCACGCGAACGTACTCGGCCTGGGTGCCGTCGATCAGATGGCCGAGGATCCAGCCCCCGCCGCCCCGGCACTGGCCGTACATGCCCTCGCGGCAGTAGTGGCAGCGGCCGCAGGCGGTGATGCAGGAGACCAGCACCCGGTCCCCCGGCCGCACCGTGTGCACGTCGCCGCCGACGTCGACGATCTCGCCGACCGCCTCGTGGCCCAGCACGGTGCCCGGGCGTACCTCGGGCACGTCCCCCTTGAGGATGTGCAGGTCCGTTCCGCAGATGGTGACGGCGTCGACCCGCACGATCGCGTCGGTCGCCTCCTTGGTGCCGGGATCCGGGACGTCCTCCCAGGCGGACTGTCCGGGGCCGTGGAAGACGTAGCCCCTCATGGCGTTCCCACCTTCCTCGCGGGGGCGATGTGCCCGGTTTGCACTGCGGTTCCAGCTTGGCGCGGACCGGTGTCCCGCGCTTGGGCCGGTCGGCCCCATCCGCACGCCGGACAGGGCCTCGCGGGCCGGGCACCGCACCTCGCACACCCTCGCCGCCCGCCGCACCGGGGCCGTTCGGCCCTACCGCGCCGCCCGCTCTCCGCGCTTTGCTGGGGGGCATGTACTCCCCCGGCGGATCCGCCTCGCGGCCAACGGAACGCACGGCACGCGTGGTGATGCTGCGCGACGAGATCGACCTGCTCACGGCACCGGCCCTGCGGGCGCGCCTCGACCTGCTGACCGCAGGACCCCGCCCCGACCTGGTGCTGGACCTGCGCCCGGTGTCCTTCATCGACTGCGCCGGGCTGGGCGTCCTGTGCCGGGCGCGCAACCGCGTGCTGGCCCGGCGCGGTCGGCTGCGGCTGGTCACCGACAGCACTTTCCTCCGGCGCGTCCTGCGGCACGCCGGTCTGGCCGGGGTCTTCGAGGTGCTTCCCGGCATGCCGGAGGGGGTGGCCGGCACCCCGACCGCGCCGACCGCGAACACCGCGGACGGGGCGCCGGTCTGACCGCGTCGCACGGTGGCCGACTCGTGCCCGGCCCTGGCCGCCCCCGGCCGCCCACGCCTCGATCCGCTCGAGGTTGCCGATCGCGGAAGTCCCCGCCCCTTTCGCCAGTCCCCGCCCTTTTCGGCTCTCCCCCAGGGCCGGCGCGGCGGCAGGCGGACACGGGGCCGCCGTGGGGTGGGTCGGGGCCGCGCCGGGGGGTATCCGTCCTCGGAACGGCGCGACCAAGTCGGTGACCGACTAACTGGCGTCACACGCGCCGCCCACTGCGGGCGGACACCCCCCGACACGTCCCCTTACGCACGTACCCAGCTGCGGGCATGCGTGCCGCTAGGGCTAGGGGCGGCACGGGTGGGCGCAGCCGGTACGGTGACCGTGCCCGGTGTCGCGAGGACCAGTCGAAGTCGGCCTCCGGGGGCCGGGCGGAAGCGGTGCGCGGCGCGGGGAGCGCGTCTTCAGGTCATGCGGGTCGGGGCGCGGGAGTTGCTCCGTCGGCAGGACTGGACCGATCGGCCCTAGTACATCCGCTCACCGCGCGTGATGATCGTGGTCACGGGCGGTCCGCCGTCCGTCCTTCAGGCGTTCCGGGGAACGAGGGATCGAGATGACCGAACCGCGTGCCTTCACCGAGGAGCACCCGATCCGGGTCTTCCTGCTCGACGACCACGAGGTGGTGCGCCGCGGTCTGGCCGATCTGCTGGACGCCGAGCCCGACATCTCGGTGGTCGGGGACGCCGAGAACGTCGAGCACGCGCTCGCCCGGGGCCCCGCGCTCCGCCCCGACGTCGCCGTGCTCGACGTACGCCTGCCGGACGGGGACGGAATCACCGTCTGCCGGGAGCTGCGCAGCCGGATGCCCGAGCTGGCCTGTCTGATGCTGACCTCCTTCGACGACGAGGAGGCCCTGCTCGACGCGATCATGGCCGGGGCCTCGGGGTACGTGCTCAAACAGATCAGGGGCTCCGACCTGGTCTCGGCGGTGCGCACCGTCGCCTCCGGGCGGTCCATGCTCGACCCGGAGACCACGGCCCGGCTGATGCGCTCGCTGCGCGCCGACCCGGCCGAGGAGCCGGGCCTCGCCCCGGAGCTGGCGGGCCTGTCCCCGCGCGAGCGGGAGATTCTCGCCCTGATCGGGGACGGCCTGACCAACCGCGAGATCGGCAAGAAGCTGTTCCTGTCCGAGAAGACGGTCAAGAACCACATCTCGCGACTGCTGGCCAAGCTCGGCGTGCAGCGCCGCGTCCAGGCCGCGGTCCTCGCGTCCCAGCTGGAGCGCCCCGGCCCGACCGAACGCCCGATCCGCTGAGCCCCAACCGCCGGAAAGGGCAACCCTCACCCCTTCCCCGACCGCACCGGCACCCACCACACCACCCGCGTCCCGCCACCCTCCGCTCAGCACACAACCCCGCGTCCAAGCCACCGCCCACACGCGGACAACCTCAGCGCCCAGCCCGCTGAGTCCCAACCGCCGGAAAGGGCAACCCTCACCCCTTCCCCGACCGCACCGGCACCCGCCACACCACCCGCGTGCCGCCGCCCTCCGGGCGCTCACCGAGCTGGAGGTCACCGCCGAGGGCCACGGCCCGTTCCTCCATGTTCTTCAGCCCGCTGCGCGCGGCGCCCGCCGGGATTCCGCGTCCGTCATCGGTCACGGTCAGTGTCAACTCGCCCTGCGCGTACCGCAGGTACACGTCGACGGAGCGCGCCCCGGCGTGCCGGGCCGTGTTGCTCAGCGCCTCGCCGAGCACCGCGAGCGCGTGGTCGGCGACCTCGCCCGGCACGTCCGTGTCGACCAGGCCCTCGATCCGTACCGCGGGAGCGAATCCCAGGGACGAGGTGGCCGCCGTGACCGTGTCCGACACCCGGGCGCGCAGGCCGCCGCCCTCCCCCGTGCGGCCGCCCTGCATCCGCAGTCCGAAGATCGTGGAACGGATGATCTTGATGGTCTCGTCCAGGTCGTCCACGGTCCGCGAGAGCCGCTTCACGCCCTCCGGATGCTCGACGAAACGCTGGGTGCTCTGCAGCGTCATCCCCGCCGCGAACAGTCGCTGGATGGCCAGGTCGTGCAGGTCGCGCGCGATCCGGTCACGGTCCCGCAGCAGCGCGATCTGCTCGGCGTCCCGGCGCCGTTCGGCCAGCTCCAGCGCCAGCGCCGCCTGCCCGGCGAACCCCAGCAGGGGGCGCGTGTCGGAGTCGGTGAACGGCGTACGGCCCGCCGCGCGCCCCAGCAGCAACACCCCGCCGGCCTTGCCGCCGGCCTCCAGCGGCACTCCCACGACAGGCCCGAGCCCGGCCCACTGCGGGGCGTCCCGGCTGGTCCGCGGGTCCTCGCGGACGTCGGTGCTCACCACCGGCTCCGCCGTCGTCAGCACGGCGTTGACGAACCCGTCCTGCCCGGACATCACCAGGCCACTGCGCCGCTCCGCGCCCTCTCCGACGGCGAGCAGCGGCCGCAGCGCGTTCTCCTCCGGCACCCGCTCGGCGATCATCCCGGCGTCCGCGTCGGTGATCTGCCGCGCCCGCTCCACGATCAGTTCCAGGACGTCGGTACCCGGAGCACCCGACAGCAGGGCGCGCGTGACCTCGGAACTCGCCTCCAGCCACCGCTCACGCAGCCGCGTCTCCTCGTACATGCGGGCGTTCTCGATCGCCACGCCCGCCGCCACCGCGAGGGTGGACAGCACCGACTCGTCCTCGGCGTCGAACTCCGCCGCGCCGCGTTTCTCGGTGAGGTAGAGGTTGCCGAACACCCGGTCGCGCGCCCGGATGGGCACGCCCAGGAACGAGTGCATCGGCGGGTGGTGGGACGGGAAGCCGTACGAGGCGGAGTGCTCGGAGATCTCCGCCAGGCGCAGCGGCTCCGGGTGCCGGATCAGCTCGCCCAGGATGCCGTGCCCGCTGGGCAGGTCCCCGATCCGGGCCCGCTGCTCCTCGCTGACGCCGACGGTGTGGAACTCGGAGAGCATCCGGTCGTCGCCGATGACGCCCAGGGCCCCGTACTCGGCGTCCACGAGCACCACGGCCGCCTCGACGATACGCCGCAGGACCTGGGCGAGATCCAGCTCCCGGCCGACCGACAGCACCGCCTCCAGCAGGCTGTGCACCCGGCCCTGGGCGCCCCGCGCCGCGTCGATCCGCGCCTGGAGTTCGTCCAGCAGCTCGTCCAGCCGCAGCTTGGGCAGGTGCTGCTCGGACCGCCCGGGCCGTTCCCCGCTCATCGTCTCCTCCGACCGGTTCCCGCGGACGCACCGGGTGGGCGCCTCCTCTGCCTCACGATAGTGCGCGGTGGCCTGGTCAGACCGGTTTCCGGCCGCGGCCGGACCCGCGGATCGGGGTGAACAGGGCGGTCACGGCGAGCAGGACACAGGTCGCTCCGGCGGCCAGGGCGACCGGGGCCGTGCCCTGTTCCTCGGCGGCCCAGGTGAGGAGGGCCGCGCCGACGGGGGCGGCCGCGTAGTGCAGGGTCCAGAAGGCGGAGGTGACCCGGCCGAGGAGATGTTCCGGGGTGACCTCCTGGCGCAGTGACATCGAACAGGTGCCCGCCACGCCGACGCAGGCCAGGAAGGCGGCGCTCAGGGCGGCGACGACCGGCACGTCACGGGCCCAGCCGAGACCGGCGAAGGCCAGTCCGCACACCGCGACCGCCCCGGTCCACGTCGGCCCGAAGCCGAGCCGGCGGCGGATCCGGGCCACCAGCAGCGCACCGGTGATGGTGCCCAGCGCGCCGAACGCCATGACGGTGCCGACCGTGCCGTCGTCGTGGCCGAGGTCGTGCTTGAGGTGGTAGATGACCAGGTCGTTCAGGCCGAGCGTGAGGAAGCTGAACACGAACAGCAGGACGGTCAGCGAGCGCAGCACCGGATGGCCGCGGAGGAAGGCGACGCCGGTGCGCAGGTCCTGCCGGAGTCCCTGGCGCTCGCCCGTCCGCTCGGCGCCCGCCGTACGCGTCCGGAGCCGTACGAAGAGCAGGCACGTGGCCGACACCCCGAAGCTGGCCGCGTCGACGCCCACGGCCGCGGCCGGGCCGGACCAGGCGGCGACCAGCCCCGCGCACAGCGGCCCGAGGACGCCCGCCGCCGCGGCGGTGGCGCCGAGCCGCCCGTTGGCCTCGGTGAGCCGCTCGGTGCCGACCAGGCCGCGCACGACGGTCACGTAGCCCACCGCGAACAGCATGCCCACGGCCTCGCACAGCGGCAGCACCACGTAGAGCAGCCAGAGCTGCGGGCCGAACAGCCACACCAACGGGATCGCCCCGTACAGGCCCATGCGCACCAGGTCGCACACGATGAGCAGCCGGCGCCGGTCCACCCGGTCCACCACCGCCCCGGCGAACACCGCCGCCACGACCGACGCCGCGCCGCCCACCGCCGTCAGCAGCCCCATCCGCGCGACCGAGCCCGTGGCCTCCAGGACCAGCAGGGGCAGGGCGATCAGCGCGAAGGAGTCGCCGAGCACGGAGAGCGTCTGCGCGGCCCAGAAGATCCCGAAGTCCCGTTGCCGCCAGAGCGGTCGGGTGCCGCGTAAGCCGTCGTCGGCCGCGTCCGCCGGGGTGCCGCCGCCGGTGCCGTCCTCGCGCCGCGCCGCCTCGTGCGTCATACCGTCCTCGCCGTCCGGCGATCCGCCATGCGCCCTCCCCCGCTTCCCGGTTTCCCGGCAACTTTACGACTCCCCGTGGCGAGCGGACGTGTCGGCCGGGGCAGGCCGGCAACTGCCGTGCGGTGCGCGGGAAAAGCGCTACCGGCGGGCGCGCGGAGACGGTAGCTTCACGCGGGTGAGGTGATCTCTCCCGCGGCGCCCCGGGCGTGCCGCAGACGCGAAACGAACCCGCTTTCCGTGACGTTTCCGCAGGGAGAGATCACCATGCACATCGTCCTGGGCGACACCCCCGAGGACACCCTGGCCGCCTTCACCGCTCGGGCGGCCGCGGACCCCGGCGTCGCCGGGCTGGTCCTCAGCGGCTCCCGTGTCCACGCGGGCATGCCGACCGTCCACTCCGACTACGACCTGCACGTCATCCTCAGGGACGAGACCCCCGCCGCCCTCACCGAGCTGGACCGCTTCCGCTCGGCCCACCTCGACCTCGTGGTGATCACGCTGGCGGAGTTCCGCACCCGCGGCATGCCCGGCCGCCCCGACAGCTTCGCGCGGTACTCCTACGTCCACGCCGAGCTGCTGCTCGACCGCCTCGACGGGACCGTCGCCCGGATCCTCGACGAGAAGCGGACGCTGGGCGCCGAGGAGGCCCGGGCCGCCGTCGACGGCTGGCTCGACGCCTACGTCAACCAGACCTACCGCTCCCTGAAGAGCTACCGCGACGGCCGCCCCGCCATGGGCCACCTGGACGCCGCCGAGTCCGTCCCGTACGCCCTGGAGGTGCTCTTCGCGCTGCACCGCCGCGTCCGGCCGTACAACAAGTACCTCCAGTGGGAGCTGGAGCGGAACCCGCTGGGCGAGAGGCGGTGGGACGCGGAGCGGCTGCTGCCCGTCGTGCGCCGCCTGCTGGCCGACGGGGACCCGCACACCCAGCGCGCGCTCTTCGCCGGCATCGAGGAGGCGGCACGGGCGGCCGGGCACCACGAGGTCCTCGCCTCCTGGGGCACGGACCTGAACCTGCTGCGTCACCCCTGACACCCATCACGCCCTGATCGCCACCGACGCCCCTGACGCCGGGGCGTCTCCCACTGTTCGCCCGAACCCCCTTGCGTCTCAACGGCGTTGGCCCGAACCTGAGCACCGTTCAACTTTCCGTCCGTTCGCCCCCCCGACCGGAAGACACCCCCCATGAAGAGACTGATCGGCACCCTCGTGGCCACCGCCCTGGCCTGCACGGGCCTCGCCGCCACCGCCACCGCCGCCGCACCCGCCGCCACGGCGGACTCCGGCTCCCTCAGCGTCCTCACCTACAACGTCGCGGGCCTGCCCGAGGGCCTGAGCTCCGGCCATCCGGAGAAGAACACCCCGCTGATCTCCCCGCGCCTCGGGGCGTACGACATCGTCAACGTGCAGGAGGACTTCAACTACCACGCCGCCCTGTACGCGGGCGACGACCACGCCCACCGCACCGCGACCAGCGGCGGCGTCCCCTTCGGGGACGGCCTCAACACCCTCTCGGACCATCCCTTCGAGGACTTCCAGCGGGTGAAGTGGAACACCTGCACCGGCACCAACTGCCTCACCCCGAAGGGCTTCTCGCTGGCCCGGGTACGGCTGGCCGAGGGCGTCTTCGTGGACCTCTACAACGTGCACACGAACGCCGACGACACCGACGACGCGCTCGCCGCCCGCCGGGCCAACGTCGAGCAGCTCTCCGACTTCATCCAGGCGAACTCCGCGGGCAACGCGGTCATCGTCATGGGCGACACGAACACGCGGTACACGCGGACCGGTGACAACATCCGCACGCTGCTGAGCGAGAACGGCCTCACCGACGCGTGGGTCCAGCGGGTGAGGGGCGGAACGCCCCCGGCCCAGGGCAGTGCCCCTCTCGTCTGCCCCACCACGGCCCCCACGGACGACTGCGAGGTCGTGGACAAGATCCTCTACCGGGGCAGCACGCTGGTGAAGCTGAACGCGACGCGGTACCACGACGACTGGGCGTCCTTCCTGGACTCCGCGGGCGGCAACCTGTCCGACCACTTCCCGCACACGGTCGACTTCTCCTACACCCTCGACTCCTCGCTGCGGGCGAGCGACTTCTTCGGCGGCCCGCACGGCACGGCCTTCAACGACGCCGACGACCTGCCGTCGGCCCCGGCTCCCCGCACCCTGACCCTGCGCGGCGGCGCCCGGCTGGACGCGGTCTCCCTGACCCACGACGGCGGCACGGTCCTGACCCACGGCGGCACGGGAGGCACGGCGGCGTCCCTCACCCTGGCGACGGGCGAGCACCTGACCTCGGTCAAGCTGACACAGGGCCAGAAGGACGGCCGCACCCGGCTGTTCTCGGCGACGTTCACCACCGACAAGGGGCGCACGCTGTCCACCGGTACGGCCACCTCCGACGCGAAGACCTTCACGGCCCCGGCCGGCCGGCAGATCGCCGGGTTCACGGGCCGCGCCGGCGACGAGATCGACAAGCTGGGGGTGGTGTACGCGCCGATCCGCTGAGGCTCGTACGACGGGAGGAACCCGACGTCGAGGAGGGCTTCGAAGCGGAGCTGCTCACAGGGTGGCCGGAAGCGGCGGCGGGCGGTCTACGATCACACGGCGCGCCTGTGGGCCTCCGCTCGGGGGCCCGTCCTCTGCCTCGCAGGCGGCATGACCCCGTCCGAGAGGTGACCCCCAGCCCCCATGCCCAGAGCCGGCCTCTCCCCCGACCGCCTCGTCGCCGCCGCAGCCGACCTCGCCGACGAGGCCGGTTTTGAGCATGTCACCCTGTCCGCCCTGGCACGCCGCTTCGGGGTGAAGGACGCGAGTCTCTACTCGCACGTCAGGAACCTCCAGGACCTGCGCACCCGCCTGGCCCTCCTCGCGGGCGGCGAGATGATCGACAGGATCGCGGCGGCCGTCGAAGGACGGGAGGCCGGCAAGGAAACCCTGGCCGCCTTCGCCGGGGCCTATCGGGCCTACGCCCTGGAGCACCCCGGGCGGTACGCGGCGACCCAGCTCCCCGTGGACCAGGCGCTCGTCACCGACTCCCCCGCGATGCGCCGCACGGCCGACGTCACCTACGGCATGCTGCGCGCCTACGGCCTGGAGGAACCCGACCTCACCGACGCCGTACGACTGCTGCGCAGCACCTTCCACGGCTACTGCGCCCTGGAGTCCACCGGCGCCTTCGGCGCACCCCGTGACGTACAGGCGTCCTGGGACCGGGCGATCGACGCCCTGCACGTACTGCTTCAGAACTGGCCCCGCGAGAAGAGGACGACTCATGCGTGACACGGCGGACCGGACAGCGGAGGTCTATGCGCTCGGCCCCGGCCCCTGGACCATGACGCCGGTGACCCGGGGCGCCCTGGGCCAGATCTGGAAGCTCGCCGGGAACGGGCACGCGTGGGCCGTGCCTTCATCCAACACGTCCTCCCGGGCTCCGGCGGTCAGTTGTCCCGCAGGAACTGGCGCGCGAGGCGGTCGCCGAGGGTGACCGCCGCGTTGTGGTTCTCGAGGGGGGAGACCTGGGAGTTCTTGAACAGGATGTAGGTCACCCCGGAGTCGGTTCCGCCGGACTCCGGGTCCGGGTCGATGCCGAGTGCCTTCGCGGTGGCGTACGAGGCCTCGCCGATGATCTTCGTGGGGCCGGTGTCGCCGACCACGGCGTACTCGACCTTGTTGTCGTAGATCACGGCGACCACGCCGCCGCCCTTGATACCGGCGCCGGAGTAGTTCCAGATGCCGCTGGAACTGGGCACCACGACGTACGGCAGTGAATCGGCCTTCAGCGGCTTGCCGTCGGACTGGTGGAACGCCGTGTCGTCCTGGTACCAGGGGTCGGTGTCCTCGTTGCACTTCGAGGTGCGTTGGCCGTCGCAGTCGATGTCCATGTCGGCCTTCCAGAACACCGCGCCGTTCTTGCCGCACACGGGGATCGTGGCCGAAGTCTCCTCGTCCGTCCGGTACTTGCCGTTGGAGAGCTGCGAGCAGCCCGTCACCTTGGCGAGCAGGTCGGCCGCGCTGACCGTGCCCTCCTGTGCGGATGTCGGTGAGGGGGCGCCGGTGGCGGCCGCGGGGAGCACTCCGGCGGTGAGCAGGGCGGCCGAGCAGGTCACGACGAGGGTCAGTGGTCGCATACGCACGGTGGGACCCTTCTGTTAGGAAAGTTTCCTTACCTTGCGGCACCCAAGGTGCCCTCTCGGCATGGTCGCGTCAATCCCTCGGGCGGCGGTCGGTCGCGACTTCCGTTCACAGGCCGGGCGCTGTGGTCATCGGTGCGGGATCGGCCGGAGATTGGCCGGAAATGCATCCGATGTCTTCGGTCCGGACCATTGACCCCGTGGCCTCGTGCCGCAACTCTGAATGGCGCTGTCGAACGAGTCGCTGAACTCAGTACACCCATGTGAACGCCGCGCTGTCCTGGACTTTCCATGCCCCCCACCTCCCGGAAAGCAGGTCGCCTCCATGAGCAAGACCACGACGCCAACCGCGTAGACGGAGGCTCCCGTTCGCCAGACATCGGATGAAAGGGTCCGGCACGCCATGCCTTCTGCCGTACAGGCCCCCACCGCAAGGCCTCATTCGAAAGGGAGGAAGATGACACGCCGACGCATGTCCACGGCGCTGACGACCGTCGCCCTGGCCGCCGTCACCCTGGCCGCTCCGCCGGCGGCCGGCCCGTCCCCGGCCGTCGCCGCGGGCGCGCGGCCGGCGAGCCGCCCGGCCGCCGCCCCCGACTGGTCCGTGGCCCTCGTCGACTCCACCATGACCCGCTACACCCCGAGCACCATCGGCAACTGGTCCTACCCGGTGGGCCTCTACCTCTACGGCCAGTACCTCACCTACCGGCGCACGCACGAAGCCCGCTACCTCACCTACATCAAGGAGTACGTCGACCGCTTCGTGAAGAGCGACGGCTCCATGGACCAGCCCTTCAACAGCCTGGACAGCATGCAGGCCGGCCGCCTGCTGGTGATCCTGCACCACGAGACGGGCGACGACCGCTACCGCAAGGCGGCGAAGAAGATCCGTGACCGCCTGGACACCTTTCCGCGCACCTCCGACGGCGGCTTCTGGCACGCCGACACCGCCAGCCGAGCCAACCAACTCTGGGCGGACGGCGTCTACATGGTGAACCCGTTCCTCGTCGAGTACGGCAAGGAGTTCGGCGACCGGGCGTACGCCGACGACGAGGCGGCCAAGCAGCTCTCCCTCTACGGCAGCCACCTACAGGTCGCCGGCGGCCTGCTGAAGCACGCCTACGACGAGTCGAAGAGCGTGAGCTGGGCGGACCCGCGGACCGGGCTCGCCCCCGAGCACTGGTGCCGGGCGGTCGGCTGGTACTCCATGGCGATCACCAATGTGCTCGACGCGATCCCCGCCGACCACCCCCGCCGGGCCCGACTCCTGAAGATCTTCCGGAAGTTGGCGGCGGGTCTGGAGAAGTACCAGGACCCGGCCACCGGGCGCTGGTTCCAGGTGATCGACAAGGGCGGCAGCAGCGGCAACTGGACCGAGACGTCCTGCTCCAGCATGTTCACCTACGCCCTCGACCGCGGCGCCCGACGGGGCTACCTCGACCCGCACTACACGGCTGTCGCCCGCCGCGGCTACCAGGGCGTCCTGGCGAAGCTCTCGGTCGGCACGGACGGCCGCACCCGACTCGCCGACATCTCCGAGGGCACGAACGTCGGCGACTACGCGTACTACATCGCCCGCACCCGGGCCACCAACGACTTCCACGGGCTGGGCGCCTTCCTGATCATGAACGAACAGCTGCGAGGTGATTAGTGTCATGAGCACATCCAGAAGGAGGCTGCTGGGTGCCGCCCTCGGCGGCGCGGCGGGAGCAGCGGTCGGTCTTCCGGCCGCGACCACGGCGCACGCCGCCTCCTGGCAGCAGAAGTGGGCGCCGTCCGCGAGCGAGGACGGCCTGGGCGCCTTCGAGACGATCGAGGACGACCGCGCCGACTCGCACACCGCCGGACAGCCGCACATCTACGCCACCGGCGACAACTGGCGCTTCACCATGCACACGGTCGACCGCGACACGTCGACCGACCGGCAGCGGCAGGAGGTCACCGGACTGCGCACCAGCGGCAGCAGCTACCTCAAGTGGACCCAGGGCCAGACCTGGCGGGTCACGTACTCCATGTACATCCCGAGCTCACTGAAGGCGACCACCACCTTCACGCACATCATGCAGATGAAGCAGCCGGGCAGCGGCACCTCGCCGATCGTCGTGCAGTCCCTGCGCCGGGTCAACGGCAAGCAGACGATCGAGCTGAAGCTCGCCATCGACGACATCCTCATCGGCCGCACCGACCTGGATCCCCTGCACGACACATGGACAGACGTCGACTTCCAGATCAAGGTCGGCAACGGGTCGGCGGGTTCGGTCCGCTGGATCCTCAAGAGCGGCGGCTCGACCGTCATCGACGCGTCGAAGACCGGCGTCGACACCTTCCTCGCCGACCGCGTGCGCCCGAAGTGGGGCATCTACCGCTCCCTCGGCGACACCTCCGGATCGCTTCAGAACACCTACCTCCTGCTCACCAAGCTCCGCGGCTACCAGCTCGGATGAGGAGCGACGCCCCATGAGACACCCCAGCGTTCCCGGGCACCGGGTCGCGGCGATCGTTCTCCTCGCCTTCGCCGTGATCCTCGGGCTCACCCAACCCGCCGCTCCCGCCGCTCCCGCCGCCGCGCCGGCGAAGCCGCTCGACCTGGAGAACCCCCGCCAGGAGTTCCTGCGCGACTCCGTCGGCGGCCTCTTCCTGCACTGGGGCCTGCGCACCGCGCCCGCCCACACCAGTTGCACCGACTGGGAGAACGACGTCACGAACGGCGGCTGGAAAGCCGACTACTGGGTGAAGGAGGCCCAGAAGCTGCACACGCAGTACATCGTCCTCGCCTCCTTCCACAGCCGCCTCGGCTACGCCCGCGCCTGGCCGTCGAAGATCCCCGGCTCCTGCTCCACCGAGCGGGACTTCCTCGGCGAGCTGGTCACCGCCGCGAAGTCCAAGGGGCTGAAGGTCATCCTCTACATGACCGACGACCCGCAGTGGCACGCCGAGGGCGGCCATGAGTGGCTCGACTCGGCGGCGTACTCCTCGTACAAGGGCAAGGACGTCGACCTGACCACCCGGAACGGCTTCGGGCAGTTCAGCTACGACAACTTCTTCGAGGTCATGGACCGCTACCCCGACCTCGGCGGCTTCTGGATCGACAACGACAACGCGTACTGGGAGAGCAACAACCTCTACGCGCAGGTCTACCAGAAGCGCCCGAACTACACGATCAGCAACAACAACGAAGACACGCCGATCATGGACATGATCAGCAATGAGCAGAAGACCGGAATGACGCCGGCGTACGACTACCCGCAGGCGGTCTACACGGCCCAGCCCCGCCTCACCGAGGCCGACTTCAAGCTGCCCGCCACGGGTTCCTGGTGGTACGGCGGCACCGACCCGGCCGTCGACAAGATGCTCACCCTCGGCCGCCTCGTCACCAACGCCGGCTCGTCCGTGAAGGCACTGATGGCCGAGACCGCCCAGGTCAACGGCAAGTTCCCGGCGAACCAGGCCGACTTCAACAACTTCGCGAACTCCTACCTCGACCCCATCTGGGAGTCCCTGCACGGCACCGAGGGCGGCGGTTACATGTACGGCGGTCTCAAGCCGGGCTTCTGGAACGACGGCGCGCACGGCGTGACCACGATCAGCAGGAGCAACCCCGACCGTCAGTACATCCACGTCCTGACCCCGCCCAGCACCAGCACCCTGCGCGTCCGCGACAACGGCTACCGCGTCGCCTCGGTCACCAACCTCCGCACGGGCGCCGCTGTTTCGTGGTCGCAGTCGGGCGGCGTCCTCACCCTCACCGGGCTCGGGAACTGGGACCCGTACGACACGGTGTTCAAGGTCACGACGGCCGGCCGCCAGGGGATCCTCTCCGGAGTCAAGGTGAGCGCGAGCGCCTCGGCGACCTCTCACGCGGGCTCAGCCGCCGGTGACGGCGACTACCGCACCTACTGGGACAACAACAAGACCCTCCCGGTCAACCTCACCTTCGACCTCGGCAGCTCGAAGAAGGTCCAGTACCTCGGGCTCAACCAGCGCGAGGACTCCGTCGCCTACGCCCGCTCGGACACCGAGCAGTCGGCGCGGATCAAGGACTACAAGGTGTATCTGAGCGCCGACGGCTCGACCTGGGGCAGCCCGGTGAAGACCGGCCAGCTGCCGAGCCGCCGCGGCATGCAGGGCATCGACCTGACCGCCGCGAACGCCCGCTACGTCCGCCTCCAGGTCGACTCCACCTGGGCCGCGTCCACCGACACGACCCGCTACCAGCGGCTGAGGATCGACGAGGCGTGGATCGGCACCTCGTACGCGACTCCCGCGAAGAGGGGACAGTCATGACAGGCATCACCCGCGTCACCCGCGTCAGATCACTGGTCGTGGCCCTGGTCGGACCGCTGATCGCCTCGGCGGTCCCACTGCTGGCCACCGCCCGCCCGGCGGCCGCCTCCGACAACGGCCAGTCCATCCGGCCCGCCATGGGCTGGAGCAGCTGGAGCTTCACACGCCGCTGGCCGACCGAGGCGAAGATCAAGGCCCAGGCCGACGCGCTGGTCTCCAGCGGCCTCAAGAACCACGGCTTCGTCTACGTCAACCTCGACGACTTCTGGCAGAAGTGCGACGACAACGGCTTCGTCGTCGACTCCTACGGCCGCTGGTCCGTGGACACGGCCAAGTTCCCCGGCGGCATCAAGGCGCTGGCCGACTACATCCACTCCAAGGGCCTGAAGTTCGGCTTCTACGTGACGCCCGGCATCGCCAAGAACGCCGTCACCAGGAACACGCCGATCGAGGGGACCTCGTACCACGCGAAGGACATCGCGGACACGTCGAAGACGGAGAAGAACTACAACTGCAAGAACATGTACTACATCGACTACCAGAAGCCGGGCGCGCAGGAGTTCGTGAACTCCTGGGCGCGGCAGTTCGCCTCCTGGGGAGTCGACTACCTCAAGATCGACGGAGTGGGCAGCCACGACATCCCCGACGTCCAGGCCTGGGACAAGGCGCTGCGCGCCACCGGACGGCCCATCAACTACGCGCTGTCCAACAACCTCGCCATCGCGGACGCCGCCACCTGGCGCAAACACGCGAACAGCTGGCGCACGCAGGGCGACGTGGAGTGCTATTGCGGTCCCGGCGCCAACGGCAGCGGCTACCCGCTCACCGACTGGTCGCACATCTCCTCCCGCTTCAACTCGGCGGCCTCCTGGCAGCCGCACGCCGGTCCGGGCGGCTGGAACGACCTCGACTCCCTGGAGGTCGGCAACGGCGACCGGGTGGGCCTCACCGCCGACCAGCGCCGGTCCCACTTCACCCTCTGGGCGATGGCGGCCTCGCCGCTGCTGCTCGGCACCGACCTGACCGATCTCGACCCGGTCGACAAGGCGATGCTGACCAACGACCGGCTCATCGGGGTCAACCAGGACGGCGTCGCCGCCAAGCGGATCGTGAGCAGCGGGGTCAAGCAGGTCTGGAGCAAGAAGGAGAGCGACGGACAGTACGTGGTGGCCCTGTTCAACACCGGTACGTCCGGCAACACCACGGTCTCCGTGGACTGGTCGAAGGTCGGCTTCACCGGCTCCGGTGACGTCACCGACCTGTGGTCCGGCTCCCACAAGGGTGTGATCGCCGACTCCTACAGCGCGACCCTGCGGCCCGGCGAGACCCGGCTGATCCGCGTGAAGCTGGTCGACTCCCAGAAGGCGGACTTCACCCGGTACACGGGCTGAGGGGAATCCATTCATGAAGCGACCCACCAGAACTGTGGCGTCCAGAACCGTGGCGTGGGGCCTCCCCCTGGCCCTCGCCGTGCCGCTCGTCGGCCTCACCGGGGCCGGCGCCCGGGCGGCCACCGACTACCAGGCCGAGGACGCCGCCATCTCCCAGGGCGCCGTCGCCGACACCCAGGCGCCCACCCGCCCAGGTCAGCCCAGCTGTTCGGACATCGGTGAGAACCGTCTGACCCTCGCCTGGGGCGCCGCCACGGACAACGTGGGGGTGACGGCGTACGACATCTACGAGCACGGCAACAAGATCGGTGAGGCGTCCGGGAGTTCGGTCTCCAAGGCGTTGACGGGCCTCACGCCCGACACGACGTACAACCTCACCGTCATCGCCCGGGACGCGGCCGGCAACACCTCCTCCGCCAGCCCGGTCGTCGACTGCACGACCAAGCCCAGCTCCGACACGACACCCCCCAGCAGACCCGGCCCGCTGTCCGCGGCCGGCATCACCTCGAACGCCGTCGACCTGACCTGGGGCGCCTCCACCGACGACCGAGCGGTCGCCGGGTACGACGTGCGCAGCGACACCACCGTCTACAAGACGGTCACCAGCGGCACGTCGACCACCCTCACCGGGCTCGCCTGCGACAGCCCGTACACCCTGAACGTCGTCGCACGCGACGCGGCGGGCAACGTCTCCCCGCAGAGCAACACGGTGAACTTCACCACCAAGGCGTGCGCCACCGACGGCGGTGTCCCGTCGTCCGTCTCCACCCTGTCGACGGGCTGGACGATCCCGTGGGGCACCGCCTGGCTGCCCGACGGACAGTCCGCCCTGGTCACCGAGCGGGACGACTTCCGCGTCTGGAAGGTCACCAAGGCCGGAGCGAAGACCCAGGTGGGGAGCGTCCCCAACGCCGTCACCACCAACGGCGAGGGCGGGCTCCTCGGCGTCGCCGTCGACCCGAAGTGGGCGACCAACCACTACGTCTACCTCATGCACACCGCCTCCGAGGGCAACCGCGTGGTCCGGATGACGTACGACGGCACGAAGCTCGGCGACTACACGGTGCTGCTCCAGGGCATCAAGAAGAACCGCTACCACAACGGCGGCCGCCTCGCCTTCGGCCCCGACGGCTACCTCTACGTCTCCACCGGCGAGGCCCAGACACCCGACCTGGCCCAGGACAAGAACTCCCTGAACGGCAAGATCCTGCGCATGACGACGGACGGGAAGGCGGCCCCCGGCAACCCGTTCGGGAACTACGTCTACAGCCTCGGCCACCGCAACCCGCAGGGTCTCGCGTTCGACCGCAACGGCCGGTTGTGGGAGGCGGAGTTCGGCAACAGCTCCAAGGACGAGTTGAACCTGATCAAGCCGGGCGCCAACTACGGCTGGCCGACCTGCGAGGGCACCTGCGGCGTCTCGGGGATGACCAACCCCAAGGCCACCTGGAACGTCTCCGAGGCCTCGCCCAGCGGCATCGCCATCGTCCGCAACGTCGTCTACATGGCGTCCCTGCGCGGTGAACGCCTGTGGCGGATACCGATCAACGGCGACAACGAGAGCGTCGGCACCCCCTCGGCGTACTACGTCGGCACCTACGGCCGCCTGCGGACGGTCACCAAGGTGCCGGGCGCCGACCAGCTGTGGCTGTCGACCACCAACAGCGACAACAACGGAGGTGAGGCGGACGGCTCGGACAAGATCTTCCGGGTCACCATCAGCTAAGGCACGGTGCCCCCGCCGGTCGCAAGCCCCGCCACCTCCCCGTACGACGGTGCCGCACCGCTCGGCGTCCGGCCCGCGCTGATGTCCGCCATCGTCTCCAGGGCCGCGCCCAGTGCCCGTCGGTACAGCAGGGAGCCGACGCTGACGCGGCGTACGCCGGCCGCGGCGAGGTCGGCGACGGAGGGGCCGCCGGGCGAGTGGAGGACGTTGAGGGGGACGTCCAGGCGGCGCACCAGGGCGGTGATCTGCCGCAGGTCGGTGAGGCCGGGGACGAACGCCCCGTCCGCGCCCGCCTGCCGGTAGGCGTCGAGGCGGGCGAGGGTGTCCGTGAGGTCACCTTCGCGGAGCCAGTGGGTGTCCGTGCGGGCGTTGACGAACAGGCCCGGAGCGGCGCTCTTGACCGCGGTGATCTTCGCCGCCAGCCGGTCGACGGGCCCGCAGCCGTCCTCCAGGTTGATCCCGGCGACCCCGACGGCGTACAGCTCCCGCGCGAACTCCGCCACCTCGTCCGGATCCTCGCTGAAGCCCTCCTCGGCGTCGACGGACAGCAGGAACGGCTCGGACCCGAGGGCGAAAGCCAGCCGGAGTGTCTCCTCACGGGTCGCCGCCACCGCGTCCGGCAGGCCCGCGACGGCGGCGACGCCCAGGCTGGTCGTGGCGATCGCCCGGTACCCCTGAGCCGCCAGCATCCGCGCCGACGCGCAGTCCCAGGCGTTGGGCAGCAGGAGGGGCTCCTCGGAACGGTGGAGGTCGGCGAAGGAGGCGGTGGTCTCCGCAGGCTGTGCGGGCTGCGCGGGCTGCGGCTGCTTCGGGTGTGCGGTCATGGGCCCACGCTAGGTCCGGGTCGCTTCGGCCCCGGCCGAAGTACGTCCGTCAGCGCGCCTCACCCCGACCTCTCGAGCGTGCCCCGGAGCCCCCCTCGGCAGCAGCCGGCTCAACATCGCGGCGGCGGGCGCCAGGCGGGGGTCGTCCGCGTGGCGCAGGAGGTCATGGTGGGGGAAGGTGACTCAGGCGACATCCACGCCGGACCCGTCGAGCCGGACCCGCACTTCGGGCCCCTCGTCCCAGCGGACCGTCAGCTCCCCGTCTGCGGAACCGCTGACGACGACGGTGTCCGGCAGCGGGACGGGATCCTCCTCCGCCGTCAGCCGGGCCAGGGCGACGAAGAGGGTGGTGTCCTCGCCGGTGACGCCGGTGAGGGCGGTGTCCAGGCCGATCGCGGGCAGGAGTTCCGCCCGGACGCCCTCCGCCGCCGGCCAGCCGGTCACCCGCACCGGCGTGCCCGGCTCGGCCCCCGACACCCAGTGCGCCCGCACCTCCGCCGCTCCCCGCGCCAGCACCACGCTCGTCACCCGTGCTCCGCCGCCCGCCGTGTGCCGTGAGGCCGCCCAGCCCTCGCCGGTGCCCAGCGGTTCGATGCCCGTGCGGCTCGGGTCGTCGCCGACGAACACGCTGTTGTCGTACGAGGACGCCGGAGCCGTCACGGTCGAGTAGGCCAGGCGTGTGTAGTACGGGTCGTAGCGGACGTCCTCACTGCCGTGGTTGTGCAGGCGGACCACGCCGTCGGAACGGGTCGACTGGAGCAGCCAGTTGGGCGGGCCGACGGGGGTGACGGCGTCCGTGCGCTCGGCCGGGGCGGGTTCCTCCGTCGCGGTCCACACCTCGTGGTCGGCCGGCAGGAGCAGTCCGAGGAAGCCCTTGCTCGCCCAGTACGGGGAGGCCGGGCCCGAGTAGCCCTGGAGGACGGACTCGTCGGGGCCGTGCCAGCCCAGGGACAGCAGGCCCCGGTCGTCGACCGCGCCCCGGTCGAGGAAGTAGCGCAGGGCCCCGGAGGCGAGGCGCCGGGTCTCGCCCGGAGACAGGGGTGTACGGCCCGTCAGGGCGCCCAGCCACAGCGGGGCCGTCGTCGCGAAGCGGTAGGTCAGGGAACGCCCCTGGTGCATGGGGGCGCCGTCGCCGCCGAACAGGCGGGCGTAGTCGGAGAGATGGCGCGACAGGCGGCCCCCGTACAGGTCCAGCAGGCGTTCGTCGCTCTCCAGCCAGGCGTGCAGCACCGGGTAGAGGTGCATCGCCCAGCCGTTGTAGTAGTCGAACTTGCGGCCGTCGCCGTCGGTGTACCAGCCGTCGCCCACGTACCACCGCTCGATGCGTTCCAGGCCCCGGTCGACGGCCGCGCGGGAGGCCTCCGGCTCGTGGCCGACCTCGGCGAGGAAGCCGCCCACGGTGACGGGGAACAGCTCCCAGTTGCACGGCCAGGGTTCGGCGGTGAGGGCGTCGCCGAGCCAGGCGGCCGCCCGCCGGCGTACGCCGTCGTCCAGCCGGTCCCACAGCAGCTCCCGCGTCAGCCGCAGGGCGAGGGCGATCGACGCCGCCTCCACCAACGGCTGGCTGCGGTCCTCGATGCGGGGCCAGACACCCGAGACGCCGGCGGCGAGGCCGTCGGCGTAGCGCTCCAGGGCCTTCTCGTCACGACGGAAGGCGGCCAGCAGCAGGGTGCGGGCGTAGCCCTCCAGGCCGTCGGAGAGCCGGCCCGACCAGCTGCTGCGGTCGCCGGGCAGGTGGTACAGCGCGCGGTCCGGCGTCGCGTACGGCTCGACGGCGGCGAGCAGGGCGTCGGCCGCCGCCTCCCAGTGGGCGCGGGTGTAGCCGGTGACGGGGCTGGGCGTGCGGTCGGCGGGCGGCAGTCGCATCGGTTCTCTTTCGTGCTCAGGGCGCTCGGAACGCTCGGAACCTTCGGAACGCTCGGTGCGGTCGGTGCGCTCGGTGCGGTCGGAAACAGCCACACGGGTGGGTGAGACCTGGAGCGCCCCGGTTCCGGTCGGGGCGCCCCAGGGGTTCATCTCACCCGCACCTTGCCCTTCGGCACCAGATGCAGGGTGACGAGTTCGTCGCGGACCAGGGCCGCGTAGGCCGTCGCACCGCGCACGGAGGTGTGCGTGTTGTCCCGCGCCTCGTTGTAGAGGTACAGCGCCTTGGAACCCTCGACGCCCAGGGATTCGACGAGTGCCTTCGTCTTCGCCGTGAGGTCGATGAGCGGGACGCCCCGCGCGGCGGCGACGGCGCGCGTCACCGCCGGGTGGTCGACGCCCAGTCCGTTGACCAGGAGCGCGGTTCCGTTGTTCAGCGTGCCGTCGGGGTTGAACCAGCGTCGCACGATGGGAGTGACAAGGACCGGCTGTCCGCCCCGCTCCCGGACTCCCGCCACCAGGGTCTCCAGGTTGGCCCGGTAGGTGGTCTCGTCCGTGGTCTTGTCGTTGTGGGCGAGCTGGACGAGGACCAGGTCGCCGGGGCGGATCAGGGGCCGTACGGTGGCCCACAGCTTCGGGTTCCCCAGATACGAGACCGTACTCTCGCCGGAATCGGCGTAGTTGGCGACGGACACGCCCTCGCGCAGGTACTGGGGCAGTTGCTGGCCCCAGCCGGAGTACGGGTCGCCGGGCTGGTCGCAGACAGTGGAGTCGCCTACCAGGAAGATCTGGCGGGTGTGCCGGGCCGGGGTGACGCGGATGCCGGCCAGGGCGGGCGCGGATCCGCCGATCCGCAGGTCGAGGCCGGGGGTGCCGTCGGGGCCGGTGGGTTCGCCCTCGGGGGTGCGGACGTTCACGGTGAAGCTGCGGGTAAACCGTTCGCCGGCCGGGGCGGCCGTCTCGGGGAGCAGGGAGCGGCGGGTCTCGCCGCTGACGCTCGTGCTGGAGGCGGCCTCCCCGCCGAGGGTGACCCGCACGTCGTACGTGCCAGGGGGGACGTCGAAGTGGCACGTGTCGGCGGCGCAGTGCGCGAGGCCCGGCCCGCCGTGCGTCTCACCCGCGTGGGCGGGTACGGCGGACAAGGCGGTGCTCAGCGTCACAGCCGCCAGCACGGCGATGTTGAAACGTCTCACTCGCGGCTCCTCCGTCACGGTGACAAGGCCTGGCGCTGGACCGTACCGCGTGCGGCAAGCGCTTTCTAGCCTATCGCTCGATTTCACAGGAGAGCTTCGCCAGGAGCGTGAAAGCCCTTTCGCGAAATCGATTCAACTGTCACTCTCGCTCACACCCACAGCCCCCACCTCCTGAGGGAGACACCCCCATGTCCGGATCCGCGCACAGACCGGTCGGCCGCCGCACCTTCGTCCTCGGTGCCACCGCCGCCGCCGGCGCCGCCCTCACCGGCACGGCGCACGCCGCCGCCTTCGGCTGGTCCGACGACGGCTCGAACTACGTCGTCGACACCGGCGCCCAACTGGTCTTCAAGGTCAGCAAGTCCACCGGTGACCTGACCTCCCTGGTGTACCGGGGCACGGAGTACCAGGGCTACGGCGGCATGAACTCGCACATCGAGTCCGGCCTCGGCGCCTCCACCGTCGGCATCAGGCAGTCCGGTTCGACGATCCTCGTCTCCGTCACGCACGGCACGCTGAAGCACTACTACGCGGCCCGCAGCGGCGAGAACAACGTCTACCTGTGGACGAACAAGGCCGACGCGTCCGTCTCGGCGACCCGGTACATCGTGCGCGTGAAGAAGGGCGCGTTCCTGAACGACGAGCCCGACTCCTACACGTACGCGCCGACCACCATCGAGGCCTCGGACGTGTTCCGGAAGGCCGACGGGCAGACCCGCTCGAAGCACTACGCCAGACGGCGTGTCATGGACTACGACTACGTCGGCTGGTCCTCCGGCGGCGTCGGCCTGTGGGTCATGCGCAGCAACCACGAGAAGGCCTCCGGCGGCCCGTTCTACCGCTCCCTGCTGCGTCACCAGAGCGCGGACGGCGGCGGCCTGTACGAGATCCTCTACTACGGGCAGAACCAGACCGAGGACCAGCGCTTCGGCCTCCAGGGTCCGTACGTCATCGCCTTCACGGACGGCGGGGCGCCCTCCTCGGCGCTGTTCCCGGGCACGCTCACCACCCCGTGGGCCGACGGACTGGGCATCTCCGGGTACGTGCCGGCGAGCGGCCGGGGCAAGGTGGCGGGGGTAGGCATCTCCGGGCGGAACTCGGCGTACCCGTACACGGTGGGGCTGGCCAACGCGGCGGCGCAGTACTGGGGTTCGGCGCGCTCCTCGGACGGTTACTTCTCGATCCCCGGGGTGCTGCCGGGCACGTACACGCTGACCGTCTTCAAGGGCGAGCTGGCGGTGTACACCACGTCGGTGAGCGTGACGGCGGGCGGGACGACCACGCTGAACACGATCGCCGTCCCGGCCTCCAACGACCCGTCCGAGGCGGGCGTGATCTGGCGGATCGGCGACTGGGACGGCACACCGGGCGGGTTCAAGAACGCGGAGCTGATGACGTACGCGCATCCGTCCGACGCGCGGGCCGCGTCCTGGACGGGGAACGTCGTCGTCGGCAACGGCGAGACGGCGGCGTTCCCCTGCTACCTCTGGAAGGACGTCAACAGCGGCATCCTCGTGTACTTCAAGCTGACCGCGGCCCAGGCCGCCGCCGCGCACACCCTGCGCATCGGGGTGACGACGGCGTACGCGAACGGCCGCCCCCAGGTCACCGTCAACGACAGCTGGACGTCCGCGATCCCCTCCCCGCCCACCCAGCCGAACACCCGGTCGCTGACCAACGGTTCGTACCGGGGCAACAACCACACGTTCACGTACAGCGTCCCGGCGTCCGCGTGGAAGACGGACGCGAGTCAGTACAACGTGCTCAGGATCGACGTGGTGAGCGGGTCGGGGACGACCGGCTACCTCAGCGCGGGCACGGCGATCGACGCGATCGACCTGCTCGCCTGAGTTCCGGTCAGGTACCGTGCGTCCACTGCTGGTTGGTCCCTCCGTTGCACGTGTACGTGATCAGCGCGGCGGAGTTGGCGGTGGACGCGCCGTTCACGTCCAGGCACTCGCCGGTGGCACGCGCCTTGACGTTCACGTACGAGCCGGTGGTGGTCAGCGACCACTGCTGGCTCGTCGCGGAGGCGTTGCAGTTCTCCTGCGTGACCGTGCTCGCGTTCTCCTGGACGCACAGGGAGCTGTTGCGGACCATCAGCTGGTAGTAGCCCCCGCCTACCGACTTGAACCAGTACTTCTGATTGGTGCCGCCGTTGCAGTCGTACTGCTTGAGCTGGGCACCGGCCCAGAGCGACTGGCTCGTCACGTCCGCGCACTTGGAGGAGTGACGGGCGATCAGGGTGTTGTACGTGGCACTGGTGCCGGAGACGGTCCCGGCGGCCGTGTCGACGGTGACCTCCGGCGACCAGGACAGGGACATCGTGGTCGAGTTGGAGAACGTCAGCGGCAGCCACACGTACCGGGAGTCGTTGACGGTCCCGCCGAAGGAGTTGCCCCAGCGGTCGCCCAGGTAGAGGTACGAGGTGCCCGAGGTGCCCTGTACGGGCAGGACGAACGCGGTCTGCGAGCCGTAGGCCGTGGAGTCGCCGACGTTCTTCATCGCGGACCAGGGGCCGGCGAGGCTGGTGGCGGTGGCGTACTGCTGCTGGTTGGGGTTCCAGCCGGTGGCGCCCGAGGTCAGCATGAAGTACACGCCGTTGCGCTTGAACAGGGCCGGTGCCTCACGGTGGCCGCCGGGCCAGGGGTTGGCGACCAGGCTCGCGATGCCGGTGTAGTCGGCGGTGAGGCGGTAGATCTGGAGGTCGTAGTTCTCGCGGGCGGCGGAGATCATGTACCCGGCGCCGTCGGTGTCGACGAAGACCGTGATGTCCCGGGACATGTGCTGGCCGAGCGGTCGGAAGCTGCCCTTCCAGGTGTAGTCGCCGTCGACGGTGTCGGAGACGGCGACGGCGGCGCGGGCCTCGCTGTAGTCGGTGCCGTTCTCCTTGTGCATCCACATCACGAACTTGCGGGTGGACGCGTTGTACATGACCTTGGGCCGCTCGATGTTGGCGGCTGCGAGCTCCGGGTCGCCGGCCTCGGTCAGGACGTGGTTGCGGAACTCCCAGTTCTTCAGGTCGGTCGAGCGGTAGGCGTCGACGTACCGGAAGGTGTTGTCGGCGTTGCGGTGCTCGCCGAACCAGTAGTAGTACGAGCCGACCTTGAGGACTCCGCCGCCGTGCGCGTGGACGGGGCTGCCCGAGGTGTCCGTGAACTGGGTGCCGTTGGTGACGGTCTGGGGCGCGGCCTGGGCGGGTCCGGCGGTGGCGAGGGCGCCGAACAGCCCCATGCACAGGGCGAGGAGGATCGCGTGGGCGCGTCTCATCTCATGCTCCTGCCTTCGCGGTGTCGGCGACCGGGATGCCGAAGTCGGGGGTGCCGTCCGGCTTCCAGCCGAGCTTCTGGACCCGGGTGTGGCGGTTGGGGTCGTTCAGCGGGTCGCCGTTGATCTCCTTGTACTGGCGGGCGTGGTAGACGAGGACGTCGGTGCGGCCGTCCTCGGCGACCGTGAAGCAGTTGTGGCCGGGGCCGTACTGCTGGGTGGTGTCGTTGCTGGTGAAGACCGGGGTCGGCGACTTGGACCAGCTCATGGGGTCCAGGAGGTGGCTGTCGGCGTCGGCGGTCAGCAGGCCCATGCAGTAGTTGAAGTCGGTGGCGCTGGCCGAGTACGTCATGAACAGGCGGCCGTTGCGCTTCAGCACGTACGGCCCCTCGTTGACCTTGAAGCCGATGCACTCCCAGTCGTACTCCGGGGTGGAGAGCCGCACCTGCGGGCCCTTCAGGGTCCAGGGGTTCGCCATCTCGGACAGGAAGATGCCGGTGTTGTTGTCCAGGCCGGGCTCGTGCTGCGCCCAGGCGAGGTAGCGCTTGCCCCGGTGGGTGAAGGTGGTGGCGTCCAGGGAGAAGGTCTCCCAGGCCGTCTTGACCTGGCCCCGCTCCACCCAGGTGCCCTTGAAGGGGTTGGGGTGGGCGTTCTCCAGCACCCATATGCGGATCGCCCAGACGTCCTCGGCGGGCGCGGAGGCGAAGTAGATGTACCACTTGCCGCCGATGCGGTGCAGTTCGGGCGCCCAGATGTGCGCGCCCATGGGGCCGGTGGCGTGGGCGCGCCAGATGACGGACTCGGCGGCGGTGCCGAGGCCGTTCAGGGTGCGGGAGCGGCGCAGGATGATGCGGTCGTACTCGGGGGCGGTGGCGGTGAAGTAGTAGAAGCCGTCCTTGTGCCGGTGGACGTGCGGGTCGGCCCGGTTGGGGACCAGCGGGTTCACGTAGGGTGCGGCCGGCTTCGGGGGCCTGGCGAGTTCGGAAGCCTGGGCCACGGCGGGGACGGCGGCGAGGGCACCGGCGGCTGCGGCGCCCTTCAGCAGCAGTCTGCGGCTGGGGGGTTCGGGCAGAGCGGGGTCGCGGTCGCGGCTCATGGGGAGGGGCCTGCCTCTCACTGGGGACACACGGCGTTGTCTGGTATGTCGAACACCATCTGTCATTACGAACGCGGAAAAGGTAAGGGTGAGTCACGGGGAGGTCAACGGGTCTGACGGGACGAAGACCGGGGGACGGCCGCCCAGTTCCTGTTATCGGCCGCCCGCCGACCCGTCTCCGTTCACGTGCGCAGCCTCACCCTCCACACCACAGCAACGGCCGCCGGATCCCTCGCGGCGGTCGCGTCCCTGCTCACCGCTCCCCCGGCCGCGGCCGCCCCGGAACAGCCAGTCATGATCGCGGTCATGGCCGCCCCGCAGCGACTCCCTGCGCCGCCATCGGCATCCGCACCCGACGGCACGGGCCCCCGGGACGCCGGCACCCCGCAGAACACCGGCTTCGGCTGGTGGCCCTACGCACTGGCCTCCGCCCTCGCCGTCAGCCTGGCCATCCCGATGGCGACCCGACACGACCACCACCCCCGCCGCCCCGCCGCCCGCACGGAAAGCGAGCCGTAGTCACAACTCCTTGAGGGACAGGACGACAACTCGACGACACGGGCCACGGCCATCCCCCCGGAATCGGCAGGCGCGAAAGTGCGCTGCGGCACCCCGATGCTATGCCGACGCCTCCGCCCTGCCCTTACGGCCGTGCAGCCACACGTACACCGGGATCCCCGCGAACAGGAACAGAACGCCCTGGTAGACGGCCGCGTAACCGGCTCCCGCGATCAGCCAGAAGGAGAAGGCGAAGGAGACGACCGCGACGATCAGGTCGCGGGTGAGGCCGGCCGGGCGGACGCGGTCGCGGGTGCCGCGGGCCAGCCAGTAGAGCTGGGCGGCGGCCGACAGCAGGTACGGCACGCAACCGGTGAACGTGGTGATCAGGACGAGGACGCGGAACGTGGTGTCCGGGCCGGCCGTGTAGTTCAGGGCGATGAGGAGCGTGCCGAGGACGGCGCAGGCCCAGACGCCGAAGCCGGGCACGCCGCCCTTGCCGACCCGGGCGAAGGGCGCCGGGAAGAGGCCGTCGCGGGCGGCGGCGTACGGCATCTGCGCCGCCATGAGGATCCAGCCGTTGAGGCAGCCGGTGATGGAGGCGACCGCGACCAGGGCGATCGCCGTGCCGCCCCAGCCGCCGCCGGTGATGTTGTTCACCGCGTCGGCGAACGGAGCTCCCGAGTCGACGAGCCGGTCGTGCGGGACCAGGCCGAAGACGGCGACCGTGCCGAGGACGTAGACCAGGGCCGAGGCCAGTGTGCCGAGGACACTCGCCCGGGCGACCGTGCGCTCCGGGTCGCGGACCTCGCCCGCGCTGACCGCGGCCGACTCGACGCCGAGGAAGCTGTACAGCAGCAGCGCGGCGGAGGCGGCCAGCGCGCCCGAGACGCTCTGGCCGGAGGCGTTGAACGGGCCGAAGTTGTCCACGTCGACGAAGAACAGGCCGATCGTGGCGAGCAGGAGCAGCGGGACGAACTTCAGGACCGTGGAGAGGACCTGCACCGCGCCGACCCACCGGGTGCCCGCGAAGTTCGCGGCGGCGGGCAGCCACAGGGCGGCCAGGGCGACGGCGGCCTGGAGGACGTGGTTGCCGTGCAGGGGTATCAGGACGTCGACGTAGCCGACCACCGCGACGGCCAGGGCGGCGATGCTGACCCAGCACATCGTCCAGTACGACCAGGCCGACAGGAACCCGGCGAACTCGCCGAACGCGTCGCGCGGGTAGACGTACAGCCCGCCGGTGACCGGGCTGCGCCGGGCCAGCCTGCCGAAGAGCAGCGCGAGCCCGACGGCGCCGACCGAGAGCACGACGAAGGCGAGCAGGCTGACCGTGCCGTACGGGGCGACGGTCGCGGGCAGGGCGAAGATGCCGCCGCCGATGATGTTGCCCATGACGAGGGCCGTGGCGGCGGCGAGCCCGAAGGTACGGCGGGGAGCGGGTGCCGCAGGCGGGGCCGGGTCGGCGGGTTCGGTGGCGTCGGTGGGGGCGGGGACCGTCATGGGCGTTCCTGTACGAGCGGAGGGGGGGAGGTACGAGCAGAGGGGGAGGTTGAGCGGAGGGGGAGGTACGAGCGGAGGGGGGAGGCCGTGATCGTAACCCGCCATCCCATATGCTGGGCGACCTGTTCATGTACTGGACATATTCGGGCTGGGGTCCGCCGCCGGACCTGGATTACCGTCGTCCGTATGACCAGCACCATCACCCTCGCCGAAGCCCTCGCCGCCGGGACCGTCGTCCTCGACGGCGGCATGTCCAACCAGCTCGAGTCCGCCGGGCACGACCTGAGTGACGAGCTGTGGTCGGCGCGGCTGCTCGCCGAACAGCCGGAGGCCGTCACCGAAGCGCACCTGGCCTACTTCCGGGCGGGCGCGGACGTGGCGATCACGGCCAGCTACCAGGCCACGTTCGAGGGCTTCGGCAAGCGCGGCATCAACCCCGGCCGGGCGGCCGAACTCATGGCGCTGAGTGTCGAGTCGGCCCGGGAAGCCGCCGGGCAGGCGGGCGTCTCACGCCCCCTGTGGGTGGCGGCCTCGGTCGGCCCCTACGGGGCGATGCTCGCGGACGGCTCGGAGTACCGGGGCCGCTACGGGCTGACGGTGGACGAACTGGAACGCTTCCACCGCCCGCGCATGGAGGCGCTTGCCGCCGCCCGCCCCGACGTCCTCGCCCTGGAGACGGTCCCCGACGCCGACGAGGCCGCGGCCCTGCTGCGGGCGGTGCGCGGGCTCGGGGTGCCGGCCTGGCTGACGTACTCCGTCGCCGGTGGCAGCACCCGCGCCGGGCAGCCGCTGGAGGAGGCCTTCGCCCTGGCCGCCGACGCCGACGAGGTGATCGCGGTGGGCGTCAACTGCTGCGCCCCCGAGGACGTGGACGGTGCCGCCGCCACGGCGGCGCGGGTCACCGGCAAGCCGGTCGTCGTCTACCCCAACAGCGGTGAGACCTGGGACGCCGGGTCCCGCTCCTGGACCGGCCGCGCCACCTTCACCGCCGACCAGGTGAAGGGCTGGCAGCAGGCCGGGGCCCGCCTGATCGGTGGTTGCTGCCGGGTGGGCCCGGAGGCGATCTCGGGCATCGCGGAGACGCTGGGCGCGGCGTAGGCGGGGGCCGGGGCCCGGGGGGGGGGCCGGGGCCGGTCCGCGCACGCCCCTCCTCCGCTCCCCTGCGGGGACGCGAGCCGCGGCACCATCCGGGCAGCGCGTTCATGACCACGGTGAACACGCCGCAGCGCATGACGTGCGCCACGAGGTGCGCGAACGCCTGTCTGGAGGTGCAGGCGGCCGTCCGGCAGACCCGGACCGTGGACCTCGCCACGCTGCCGGAGGAAGAAGCCCGGGCCGTGCTCGCGGACTTGACCTCCCGCCGGGACGAGCAGAACCGGGCCGCCGACCCGCCGGGCCGGCGCGCCTATCGACGGGCCCAGGCCAACATCGGCTCCGGCGGGCAGACGTACGCGGTGGACCGTGGGCGTCAGCGGTGACCAGGGCCCGCGAACTCACACCACACGATCTTGCCGGGACACCTCTCCTCCACGCCCCACTTGTCCGCGAGCTCCGACACCAGTAACAGCCCCCGGCCGCCCTCACGGGGCTCCCCGTCATCCCGCTGCGGCAGCACCGGCGCGCCGCCGTCGCCGCTGTCGTGCACCTCGACCCGTACACCGCCGCCCTCGCCGTACGGCACCAGCCGGAGCAGGAACCCCCGGCCGGGCGGCACGCCGTGCACCAGGGCGTTCGTCGCCAGTTCGCTCACACACAGCAGTACGTCGTCCGCCCGCCCGTACCCGCGCCAGTCCCGAAGTGCCTCTTGTACGAACGCCCGTGCGGCGGGTACCGACTGGCGCTCCCGGCGATAGAACCGCTGGCGTGGAGTTTCGTCATTCACGGGACGACGGTGACACTCCGTGGTCATCATGAAACAGAGCGCGCACCCGTACAGCTGCTCTGTACGGGTGCGCGACAGTGAAAGTACGCGTACGGGTGGGGAGTTCGCCGCCATGAGCACCACGACACGGTCACGACGGTCACGCAGGAACGCCTCGGCGATGAAGATGGTGGGCGCGCTGCTCGCCCTCTTCCGCGAGGCCGCCGGGCACACGCAGAGGTCCCTCGGGGAGATCTTCGTCGTCGGCGAGCAGCAGATCGCCTCCATCGAGCAGGGCAGACGGCCACTCAAGCCGGATCTCGCCGAGCAGCTGGACCAGCTTTTGGACACTAAGGGGGCGTTGGCGGCGGCTCTTGCCGAGATGCCTGAGGTGGATCTTGTGCCGCTTTGGGCGGAGGAGTACTTGGACAGGGAGCGGGAGGCCATTGCGATCTCTTGGTACGAGAGCCTGCTGGTTCCGGGGCTGCTTCAGACCGAGGCCTACGCTCGTGCCGTATTCCGCAGCCGGGTTCCGGTCTACGACGAGGACGAGATCGAGCAGTTCGTCGCGGCCCGCATCGAACGGCGGCAGATCCTGCATCGCAAGGTGCCGCCCACCGCGAGCTTCGTGATCTGGGAGGCCGCTCTACGCGACCGACTGGGAGGAAGGGAGGTGTACGTCGAACAGTTGCGGCATCTGCATGAGTACGGCTGCCTGCCCGGGATCGCCCTCCAGGTTCTGCCACTGGGTCGCACCTCCCATGCCGGGCTGGAAGGCCCCTTCATCCTGCTGGAGACCCCCGATCACCAGCGGCTCGCCTACAGCGAGACTCAGCGTGGCAGCACGCTCGTCGCAGCCCCTGACGAGGTGGGGATCCTTACCCAGAAGTATGCGATGCTGCGAACGCAGGCCCTCAACACCGAAGACACGAGGGACCTGTTGGACCGTCTTCTGGGAGAAGCATGAGCGCCACCACACTCGAGTGGTTCAAGTCCAGCTACAGCAGCGGCGAGGGCGGCGCCTGCATCGAAGTCGCCTACACCTGGCGCAAGTCCAGCTACAGCGGCAGCGAAGGCGGCGCCTGCCTCGAAGTAGCCACCCACCCCACCGCCATCCACATCCGCGACAGCAAGACCCCCACCACCCCCCACCTCACGGTCGCCCCCACCACCTGGACCGCCTTCCTTTCCTCAGTGTCGGCGGAGCCGTCGCAGGGCTGACCGCGACGCCGGTGTGAGTTCCTCAGGGGACGGGACCGGAGCCGTCGCCCAGAGGGCGAGTTCACGGTCCCGTGGGCCGTACGCCGTGTAGGCCAGGCCGTTCTCGGCGTCCGGGGCGCGGTCTCCGAAGACCCGTACCGGGTGGGCCGGGTTCCAGCGCTCCCAGCCCGGGTCGCCGTCCGTGGCGAAACGGACCCAGGCCGCGTGCATCGCGTCGGCGAGCTCCTGCGGGGCGCCCTCCCCGGCGAGCTGGCGCGACTCGGGGACGCCTCCCGTGTCGAAGACGAAACCGAGCTCCAGGGCGTGGCAGGCGCCGAGGCCGGGCAGGTTCGAGGGCCAGGCGAACTCGTAGACGTACGAGGGTTCCGTACGGGCGTCGGCCAGGTGGTGCAGGGGGATGCGGAGCAAGTGGTCGGTGACGAGCTGGCCGACGGTCTCCGCGGTGCTCGCCCCGGGGTGCAGGGCGCGGTAGCCGCGCGGGACCTCGCTGCCGCAGTGGCAGCGGGCCATGGCACCGGCCAGGGCGACGGCTCCGAGTCGGTCGACCCGGTCGAGGAGCCCGCCGGGGACCAGCCAGAGCCGGTACTCGTCGCGGGTCCAGCCCATCAGCAGCTCCACGCCGGGCGCGGCGCCGTCCGTGAGGGCCTGAAAGGGGTCGCGGGGGACGACGTCACCGTCGACGACGAGGCCGAACGCGGGGCCGCCGACGACGGGGCTGCTCAGCCGGCCCACCTCGGCCTGGGTGCGCAGCAGCAGGTCACGGTCGACGGCGGCGAAGGCCTCGGCGGTGGCGGGGATCTTCAGCCGGGAGGCCATGCGGCGCACCATGCGCCGTACCTTGGCCCGCTCGGACGCCTCGGGCGGACCGCTCTGGAGGACCGCGCGCCGGACCAGGCCCTGGGTCTGCGGGGCGGCGACGAGGGCGCCGATGCTGATGGCTCCGGCGGACTGGCCGAAGAGGGTGATGCGGCCGGGGTCGCCGCCGAAGGCCTCGACGGCCTCGTACACCCAGGTCAGGGCGGCGATCTGGTCGCGCAGGCCGGGGTTCGGGGGCGTGTCCGGGAACAGTCCGTAGCCTTCGACGCCCAGCCGGTAGTTGATCGAGACGCAGACGACTCCGTCGCGGGCGAAGGCGTGCCCGTCGTAGACCGGGACGGCGGAAGAACCTCTGGTCAGGGCGCCGCCGTGCAGCCAGACCAGGACGGGGAGGCGGGCTCCGGGGCCGGGTTGCGGGGTCCAGACGTTCAGGTTGAGGCAGTCGTCGCCCGGCACGACCGGGTCCGAGAGGTAGTGCGCGAAGGCGTCGGAGTACGGGGGCTTCGGCGGGGTGGGGCCGAAGGCGTCGGCCTCGCGGACGCCGTCCCAGGGCTCCGGGGGTACGGGCGGCCGGAAGCGGCGGGGGCCGAAGGGGGGTGCCGCGTAGGGGATGCCCCGGAAGACGGCGACACCGTGTTCGTACCGGCCCCGCAGGGCGCCGTACGGCGTGCTCACCACGGGGTCTGCCTGGACTACCGTCATGGGTCCACCAGCCTCCTCACCGCGCTCGTGCACCGTGAAGATCAGAGCAACTCATTGTGGCCCGGTATTCCGGCGCACGGGCGGGTGATGGGGCCGTTCGGCCTAGTTTCGAAAGTTTTGACCGGCGGGGAGCCGTGAACTCACTTCCGTCTTCCCGCCGTCCGGCGCCCCACCTAAAATAGGAAGCGCTTTCTGCCGCCCGGTCGGTCTCCTTACCGCCGTGAGCAGGCTGGTCGAAACTTTCCACGGCCCTCGGGCGGGCCGGAGAGGCGGGGGTTCCCGATGGTCCGTACGGCGAGTGCGAGCGTGGCGGCCGGTCCGACGCTGGCGGTCGTGGCCCGCGAGGCAGGGGTGTCGGTGCCGACCGCGTCGAAGGTGGTCAACGGCCGGGAGGACGTGGCGCCCGAGACCCGCCGCCGGGTCACCGAGGCCCTCGACCGGCTCGGTTACGTACGCAGACCCCGCTTCGACGCGACGAAGGCGCCCCGGCTCGTCGACCTGGTCGTGCACTCGCTGGACAGCTCCTGGTCGGGGGCGGTGCTGCACGGAGCGGAGGAGGCGGCGCACGACGCGGGTCTGGAGGTGGTGGTGTCGGCGGCGCTGACCCGCACCCGGGCGGGGCGCCCGGAGCGCGGCTGGCTGGACAAGCTGGTCGCCCGGGGCTCGTCCGGCGTGTTGTTCAACCTGGCCGAGCTGAGCGACTCCCAGTACGCCTGGCTGGAGCAGCACCGCATCCCGTTCGTGATGATCGACCCGGTCCAGGAACCTCCGGAGGGTGTGGCGTCGGTGGGCGCGGCGAACTGGCAGGGCGGTCTGACGGCCACCGAGCATCTGCTGTCCCTCGGGCACCGGCGCATCGCCGTCGTCGCGGGGCACCGGCGCACGATGTGCAGCAGTGCCCGGGTCGCCGGTTACCGCTCGGCGCTCCAGTCGGCCGGTGTCCGGCACCGCGCCGAGTACGTGCGGCACGCCGGTTTCGACGAGGGCGTGGCCCGCCGCCGCATGCTGGAGCTCCTCGACCTGCCCGAGCCGCCCACGGCCGTCTTCGTCTGCTCGGACCGGATGGCGCTGGGGGTGTACGAGGCTCTGGCCGAGCGGGGGTTGAAGGTCCCCGACGACGTGAGCGTGGTGGGTTTCGATGACCTGCCCGAGGCCCGCTGGGCCTCCCCCGCCCTGACGACGGTCCGCCAGCCGCTGTCGGAGATGGCCGCGACGGCGCTGCGCTCACTGCTGCGCCTGATGGACGGCCACTGCCCGGAGAGCACCCGGACCGAGCTGTCGACACGGTTGGTGGAACGGGCGAGTACGGCGGCGGCACGGACGTAGCGGTTCCTTGAGTCCACGGACGGGCGATCGCGGAATGCACCGGTGTGCAAGGGGAGTTGGCTGTGGTGTCAGGGTCGTCGCCGGTGGGGCGGCGGCCGTACTCCGTGAAAGGACTGCCCGGCCATGACGCGCGACTCGCGCACGATCACCAACCCGGCCACCCTGCACGACCCCACGCCGTTCGGCTACAGCCACGCCGTCTCGGCGCCGGGCGAGACGGTCTTCATCGGCGGCCAGTACGCCTCCGACGCCACCGGCGCGCCCGTGCCGGGTGACTTCGCCGCGCAGGTGGAGCTCGCCTTCGACCGGCTGCGGTCGGCGCTGGAGGGTGTCGGTCTCGGCTACGAGCATGTCGTACGGCTCGGTACGTTCATCGTGGACCACGATCTCGACAAGCTGCAGGTCCTCGGCAAGGCGCTGCACGCCCGGTTCGGGGAGCGGCTCCCGGCGCAGACGTTGAGCGGGGTCGCGTCGCTGGCGCTGCCGGGCATGCTGTTCGAGGTGGACGCGGTGGCGGTACGCACGGAGGCGCCGGACGCCGGCTGACCCTCACCGTCGCCTCGCGCCCCTGCCCCGGCGCACCGGACGAGCACCACCGTCGCACGGCCGGACACCGCACACCCCTGACGCGCGCCGCGCGCCCGGTGAGGCGGGGAACTGGCCGGAACTGTTCGGCGTCGAACGATGCGGCGGGGAGGGGCCGGTGCCCGGGCGGGGTGGCGGCGAGCGGTTGGGGGACGACCATGGCACGCTGGCGGCCGCTTCCGGACGCACTGCCGAGGGAGGCGCGGCACCTGGTCGAGCAACTGCGGGCGCTGAAGGACCGTACGGAGCTGAGCCTCGCCGAACTGGCGCGGCGGACGGCGTACAGCAAGTCGTCGTGGCAGCGGTACCTCAGCGGGGCCAAGCAGCCGCCGAGGGGAGCGGTGCAGGCGCTGTGCCGGGTGGCGGGGGCGGAGCAGGCGCGGCTGCTGGCGCTATGGGATCTGGCCGACCAGGCCTGGCCGCACGGCGGGCCGGCGGGGCAGGCGGCGCAGACCTCGGCGGCCGCGGCGCCGCCGGGCGCCGAGTACCGGCGCTGGCGGGCCGCGGCCCTGGTCTCCTTCGTGGTCATCGCGGTGCTGCTGGCCGGGCTGCTGTTGTGGGTGCTGCCGGTGGGGAGCGGGTGACCGCGGGGTGCCCCGCTCCTCACCGGGGTGAGGGCGTGCTCAGCCGACGATGCGGTAGTGGGCGTTCTTCCAGGGCCCGACGTTCCTGAGCTTCACCTGGTACTTGCTGCCCACGCGCTTGAGGTTGACGTTCCGCGCGATGCCCTTGTACTGCACGATGTTGCCCGGGAGGCTCTGCAGCCGGGTCTGGGCGAAGTCCCAGCTCTCGCTGACGACGACGCCGTCGGTCTCCGGCAGGTTGTGCCGGCTCTGCCACCACTGCGTGGCCGATTCGGTCTCCGGCCCGAACGAGCCGTCGAACTGGCTCTTCTTGAAGGGCCGCCACTCCCCCTCGTCGTCCTCCCACAGGGCGCCGTCCGCCCACAGGACGGTCTCCCACAGGGCGACGGCGTTGCCCCTGGCGTACGAGTCGACGCCGAGGTTCTCCTCGTCCTCCCAGTCGTTTCCGACGGCTCCGCCGCCGTCGATCCCGAAGTACGCGGGTGCGGCGTTCGCGGCCGGCGCCAGGGCGATCCCGGTGGCCCCGGCCCCCAGCAACACGGCCGTCGCCATCGCCACGGCCCGATTGCGCATGCTCATGCGGTCTTCCTCTCCGAACCGCCGTCCCCCGTGGGTTCCCCCTGGGGCGGCTCGTCTGGTCTGGCACCGCACAGCCTCACGGACCGGGGAGGTACGGGGCGAGCCCTCCCACCGGACCCGGACCGCCCAGGGACGACCCACGCCCTGGACGGCGTCGTCCCACTCCGGAGCGTGGGTCGCGCCGGGGCCGCCGTGGGCCGGGGCGGACCGGAGGGCCGCACACCGGTCTTCTCAGGGCCGGGCGGGAGCTCAAGGCTGGGCGCGTTCCATCACGCGCTTGAGGGCGGTGAGGTCGGCGGAGACCGCCTCCTCGTCGCGCCGGTACTCCTCGTCGCTCGTTCCCGGCCTGCGGCGCAGGGTGAACACCACCTCGCAGCCGGGGCCGTCGGCGATCACCCGCATCGGGTTGTGCACGGTCTCCCCCGACGGCAGCGTGACGTGGTGGTCGAGCACGCCGAAGTCGTTCCTGGGCGTGAAGGCCACCACGATCCGACCCATGGGCGACTCCCCCACCCACCGGCCGTCCACCAGGTCGAGGGAACGGGCCAGTCCGGGGGCCCAGCCGGGTACGTTCGCGGGTTCCGAGACGTAGTCGTAGACCTCCCGCGCGGGGCGGTCGATGGAGATGCCGAGGTGCCGGGACTGCCGTGTGGTGCTCGTCATGGCGGCGACGTTACGGGCCTGACCGGGCGGCGGTCTTGTACGGATCGGACACGGCCGGGCGCGGTGCGGTGCCGCTGCCGGCCGGTGTCCGTTTTCTTCAAGACCGGCCGTCGCCGCACTTTCTACGGTGAGTCCATGACTGCACGATTCGATGCCATCGGCCTGGTCGTCTCCGACATGGCCGCCTCCGTCGCCTTCTACCGCCGGCTCGGGTTCGCCTTCCCCGAGGGCGCCGAGAACGAGCCGCACGCCGAGGCCGAACTGCCCGGCGGACTGCGGCTGTTGTTCGACACCGAGGAGACGGTCCGGTCCTTCCACCCGGCGTGGCGGCCGCCCGTCGGAGGGGGCCGGGCCGGACTGGCCCTGCGGTGCGACGCGCCCGAGGAGGTGGACGCGCTCTACGAGGAGCTGGTCGGCGCCGGGTGCCACGGCGAGCTCAAGCCCTGGGACGCCTTCTGGGGGCAGCGGTACGCCGTCGTGCTCGATCCGGACGGCAACGGGGTGGACCTGTTCGCGCCGCTGGGGTCACCGGGCGAGTAGCTCCCCGAGGGGCAGGCCCGCCAACTCCCTCACGTCACGGGCGAGATGCGCCTGGTCGGCGTAACCGGAGCGGGCTGCCGTCGCCGCGAAGGGCATCCCGTCCCGGGCGAGCGCGAGGGCGCGGCGCAGCCGCAGGATACGGGCGAGGGTCTTGGGGCCGTAGCCGAACGCGGTGAGCGAGCGGCGGTGCAACTGGCGGGCTCCGAGTCCCAGTTCGTCAGCCGTCTCGCCTACGGTCCGGCCCTGTCCGAGGGCCGTGACGACCTGTCGCAAAACCGGGTCGGGCGGAGCGGCACCGGCCGCCTGCCGCAGAGCGAGATCCTCCAGGCCGCTCGCCGGGTCGGGGGCCGCGTTCACCCGGGCGGCCAGACGCCGTACCTCCGAGGCCGGCCACAGGTCCGCGAGCTCGACGCGACGGTCCCGCAGCTCGTGCGCCGGAACGCCCAGCAGGGCCGGGGCCGTGCCCGGGTAGAAGCGGACACCGGACCAGGTGCCGCCCTCGCCGTCCGTGAGGTAGGCGTGGGTGTCGGGCCCGGCGACCAGCAGCCGCCCCTCGTGCCAGAGCAGGTCCATGCACCCGTCGGGCAGCACCCGCCCCGCCCCGTCCCGCTCCGGGGCGTTGGTCCACACGACGGCCCCCGCCAGCCGCGACGCCCGCTCCACGTACACGTGCGCAACGTTACGCCGGGCACCACAGCGCCGCGCCCCGCCGATGGCCCACGGGTCGCCGGGGTCGCCCGCGAGCAGCCACAGCACGCCGACCTGCGCCCGCGGTGCCGAGCCGGGGGCGTCGGCGCGGGGGCGCGGATCCGGGCCGGCCCGTCGGCGCAGGTGTGCGGGTCCGGGCCTCGGGCGAAGAACACGGACTTCGGCCCGTAACGCGCCGACCCGCTCACGCCGGGCAGGGCCCGGGCCTCACCACGCGCCACGAGCCACGAGCCGGGGAACGCGAGTGAGCGGGGCCAACCCTCGGGCGAAGACCGCGGGCCTCCGCCCCCAGCCGCGCCGACCCGCTCACGCCAGGCGAAGCCCAGGCGACGCCACACGCGACGAACCGAGCAACGCGAGTGAGCGGGGCCAACCCTCGGGCGAAGACCGCGGGGCCTCCGCCCCCAGCCGTGCCGACCCGCTCACGCCGAGCGAGGCCCAGCCTCACCACGCGCCACGACCGGGCAACGCGGGCGAGCGGGGCCCGGTCCGCCGCGCGCACCGCCCACGGCGGGTCGAGACGCGCCCCGAGATCTTCGGCACCCCCGCTCGACGGCCGCAACGCGACGAGAGCGGCGCCCGTCACTTCTCGGCGGGCGGTGGTCCCTCCCCGTTGTCCTGGCTTTTGCCGCTCTTCGCGTGCGTGCTCTTCGCGTGGGTGCTCTTCACATGCGTCCGCAAGCGCGAGGTCACGTCCTCCGGCGGCAGGAAGCGGGACCAGCGCTCCGGGAACTCGGAGGGCATGTCGGGGTCGGCCTCGCCCTGGGCGGCGGCGCGGGCCACGTACTCGGCGACCTGGGCCTGCCGCAGCCGCTCGTTGGCCTCGCGGGCCGCGGCCGTGGCGGCGGCCGGCCAGACCCGGTCGATGGCCGCGTTGACGGCGGCTCCCACGAGCACGGCGAACGCGGACACACCGATCCACAGCAGCACGGCGACGGGCGCGGCCAGGGAGCCGTAGATCGTCGGGCCCTCGACGGTGCTGGTCAGGTAGATCCGCAGCAGGAAGCTGCCGAGGACCCACATGCCGAGGGCGACGAGCGCGCCGGGCACGTCCTCGATCCACGGGGAGCGGACCGGGACGGACACGTGGTAGAGCGTCGTCAGGAAGGCGATCGACAGCAGTATCACCACGGGCCAGTAGAGGACCTGCACGACCGTCGTCGACCACGGCACGATCCGCACCACCGCGTCCGGCCCGGCCACCATCAGCGGCAGCGCGACCGAGCCGATCAGCAGGGCCACGATGAACAGCAGGAAGGCCAGCAGGCGGGTCTTGACGATGCCCCGGACGCCGTCGAGGCCGTACATGACGGTGATCGTGTCGATGAAGACGTTCACCGCGCGGGAGCCGGACCACAGGGCGAACAGGAAGCCGATCGAGATGACGTCGGGCCGGCCGCCCTTCATCACGTCGTGCAGGATCGGGTCCGCGATCTCGTGGACGCCCCGGTCGGACAGCACCGTGCGGGAGGCCTCCAGGATGTTGGTCTGGAGGCTCTGGATGGTGTCGGCGCCCGTCCAGGCGTCGACGTAGCCGAGCAGTCCGATCATGCTCAGCAGCAGCGGCGGCACCGACAGCAGGGTGAAGAACGCGGCCTCGGCCGCCAGGCCCAGGATGCGGTACTCGACGCAGGAATTGACGGTGTCCTTGAGCAACAGCCAGGCGGTCCTGCGCTTGGAGACGTTCCGGTAGAGAGCCCGCGCCCGGTGGAGGCGTCCGGAGGGTGTGTCGGGGGTTTCACTCGCTGGCTGCACCCCCTAACGGTATCCGTCGTGCCTCACCGCACTCATCCACAGGCCGGTCTTCCGCGACCGGGCCCCGTTCGCCGGTGACCGAGGGGGTACCACGGGGTACTTTCGCACCATGACTGGCAGCACCCATACCGTGAGCAACCAGGTCCCGCCGCTGGTCGGCTACGACGTCTTCTCGGCCGACCGGGCCCTCACGGCGGCGGTCGAACGGCATCTGGACCCCGTTCTGCTCGACGAGGCGCTCGGCGAGCTGACGGGGTTCGGGCGGGCCTCCGGCTCGGCCCAGGTGCAGGAGTGGGGGGCGCAGGCCAACGAGAACCCGCCGCGGCTGCGCACCCACGACCGCTACGGCAACCGGATCGACGAGGTCGAGTTCCACCCGTCCTGGCACCGCCTGCTCGGCAAGGGCGTCGCGGCCGGTCTCACGGCGGCCTGGAACCGGCCGGGCGGGCACGTGCGGCGGGCCGCCGCCTTCCTGGTGTGGACGCAGGTCGAGGCCGGCAACGGCTGCCCGCTGTCGATGACGCACGCGGCCGTGCCGGCCCTGCGCACGGACCCGGAGCTGGCCGCCGAGTGGGAGCCGCGGCTGACGTCCCAGATCTACGACCGTGAGCTCAGGCCCGCCCGGCAGAAGGCCGGGGCGCTGTTCGGGATGGGCATGACCGAGAAGCAGGGCGGCAGCGACGTACGGGCGAACACCACGTCCGCGCGGCCGCTCGCCGAGGCCGGTGCGTACGAGCTGACCGGGCACAAGTGGTTCTGCTCGGCGCCGATGTCCGACGGTTTCCTGGTGCTGGCGCAGGCTCCGGACGGCCTGACCTGCTTCCTGGTGCCGCGGGTGCTGGAGGACGGTACCCGGAACGTCTTCCTCCTCCAGCGGCTCAAGGACAAGCTCGGCAACCGGTCGAACGCGTCGAGCGAGGTCGAGTTCGACGGGACCTGGGCGCGCCGGGTGGGCGAGGAGGGGCGCGGGGTGCGCACCATCATCGAGATGGTGGCGGCGACCCGGCTCGACTGTGTGCTGGGCTCGGCGGGGCTGATGCGGCAGGCCGTGGCCCAGGCGGTGCACCACTGCACCCACCGTGAGGCGTTCGGCGGGAAGCTCGTCGACAAGCCGCTGATGCGCAACGTCCTGGCCGACCTGGCGATCGAGTCGGAGGCGGCGACGACCCTGGCGCTGCGGCTCGCGGCGGCCTACGACGAGGGCGGCGAGCAGGAGCGGGCGCTGCTGCGGATCGCGGTGCCGACGGCCAAGTACTGGGTGACCAAGCGGTGCCCGGCGGTGGCGGTGGAGGCTGCGGAGTGCCTCGGCGGCAACGGGTACGTCGAGGAGTCCGGGCTGCCCCGGCTGGTGCGCGAGTCGCCGCTGAACTCGATCTGGGAGGGCGCGGGCAACGTCCAGGCCCTCGACGTGCTGCGGGCGCTGCGGCGGGAGCCGGGGGCGCTCGACGCGTATCTGCGGGAGGTCGGGCAGGCGCGCGGCGCCGATCACCGTCTCGACGGGGCGATCAAGAACCTGCTGACCGAACTCGCCGACCTGGAGGGCGTGGAGGGGCGGGCGCGGCGGCTGGCGGAGCGGCTGGCGCTGGTGCTCCAGGGGTCGCTGCTGGTCCGGTTCGCGCCGCCGGAGGTGGCCGACGCGTTCTGCGCGGCACGGCTGGGCGGTGACGGGGGCGCGGCGTTCGGGACGCTGCCGCACACCCTGGACCTGGCGTCGGTGGTGGAGCGGGCCCGCCCGGTGTCCTGACCCGCGTGTCCGCAGCGGGGGTGGTGCTGCGCCGACACGGCACCACCCCTGCCGCACTGGCCCGTTCGAGCCACTGAACGCCGCTCGGGACGGCGCCGCTCAAGTTTCAGCCACGGCCGGGCTGTCCACCAGGGTTGCAGGGGGTTGCAAGTTGCTGCTGACTGTGTGCGGAGTGTGCGCGCTCCTCGTGGGCAGACGGCACTATGAGACGGACAGTCAGGAAAAGGCTTCCGGGGGGACACGCCTATGGACGTCACGCAGCTCGCCGCCGTGGACGCCACGCGTGCGGCCAGGGTGCTCGACGAGGTCCGCGCCGCCCGGCTGGCCGGGCAGCCCGCCCCCGCGGCGCCGCGTCGGGTGATCGAGCAGTCCTGGGAGCGCATGCTGCGCAGCGGGGTGGACCCGGACCACGATTTCCGGTCCGGTCTGCTGTCCCGCGAGGAGGTGCAGCGGCGGCGTGAGGCGTCGGCTTTGCGCCATGTGCTGCCGGTGCTGCGGGAGGGGCTGCTGGCGGCCGCGGACGTCGCCCACCACATCATGGTGGTCGCCGACGAGGAGGGCCGGGTGCTGTGGCGCGAGGGCAGCGCGCCGGTGCTGCGCAGGGCCGACGGGCTCGGCTTCGAACTCGGCGCGGACTGGCGTGAGGACGTCGTCGGCACGAACGGGGTGGGCACCCCGGCCGTGGTGCGCCGGCCCGTGCAGGTGTTCGCCGCCGAGCACTTCGTGCGGTCCCAGGCCGGCTGGACCTGCGCCGGCGCTCCCCTGACGGATCCGCGCGACGGACGGCTGCTCGGCGTGGTGGACGTGAGCGGGCCGCTGGAGACGATGCACCCGGCGACGCTCGCCTGGGTCGACTCGGTGGCCAAGCTCGCCGAGGCCCGGCTGCGGGAGATGCACGTGGAGTCGCTGGAGCGGCTGCGGGCGGTGGCGGCGCCGGTGCTGGCCCGGCTCGACGGGCGCGCCCTGGTCGTCGACGCGGACGGCTGGACCGCCGCCGTGAGCGGGATGCCGTACACCCGGCGGGTCGCGCTGCCGAAGTCGCTGTCGCCGGGTCCGATGCGGCTGCCGGCGCTCGGGCCGTGCTCGGTGGAGCCGCTGGCCGGCGGCTGGCTGCTGCGGGCGGCCGGCGGCGACCCGGCGCCGCGCGGGGCGAGCAGGATCGTGCTGGACCTCAGACAGGCCCGCAGATGGTCGGTGGAGGTGTCCGGCGGCGCGGGCTCCTGGACCCGCGAACTGACTCCCCGCCACGCGGAACTGCTCTGCCTGCTCGCCGTGCACCGCACCGGCCGCAGCGCGTCGGCCCTGGCCGGTGACCTGTTCGGCGACCCGGCCCGCACGGTGACGGTGCGGGCCGAGATGTCCCGGGTGCGGAGGTACCTCGGCGCGTTCCTGGAGCACCGGCCGTACCGCTTCGCCGAGGACACCGAGGTCGAGGTGCTGCTCCCGGACGATCCACGCGATCTGCTGCCGTACTCGACGGCACCGGCGGTGGGCGGGCTGCGCACCTCCGCGGCGATGCCCTGAGGTTCACGCCAGGGTGCCGTCCGGTGGCGCTCAGGGGTACATCTTTCGCATATTTGCGAGGTCTTCGTCCGCAACCCGCCCACCTGCCGTAGCATCCCCCTACGGGCCACCCCACCTGCTCCTCCGTCAACGTACGGATCACAAGGCGCAGTTGGTCCGCCTCGGGAGGATGTTATGAAGCAGCGCGGCAGACACCGGCGACGCAGACGGGGCAGGGCGCTGCGCGCGACCCTGGCCGGGACGGCCCTCGCGCTCACCGCCGCCGCCACGCTGATCAGCGCTTCACAGGCCACGGTCGCCGACGCCCCCGGGGCCCTGAAGCCGATCAGCGCGTCCGAAGGGGCCGGGCGGCTGCCGCTGGCCGAGCACCGGGTGCCCGAGCGGTGGCTCGACCGGCTCGCCTCGTCGATGGGCCGGCCGGTCGGGGTCGGCACGGTGCTGGCCGGCGCCGACCGCACCCTGCGGGGCGCGGCGGACTGTTCGACCGCCGAGAAGCACACCCTGCCGGTGGAGCCGGCGGCCACGCGCGCGTACTGCTTCGGCGGCGCCGACACCCGGGGCTGGCGGCCCGGCGCGGTCACCACCTCGGGGGACGCCGACGACGACGGCCGCTGGGGCGGGAACCGCGTGATCCTCTCCGGCTGGTCCCGCGGCGGCGCCGGGGGCGGCTCGATGGACGGACCGGCTCCCGAGCGGGGCCTCGCCAAGGTCGCCTTCATGGACGCCGACGACCTCGGCCGGCTCCGCTACACCTGGGCGCTGCTGGCCGTCCCGGTGGACGGCGGCCGGGACTACCGGGGGCTGGTCTCCTCGCTGTCCGGCATGGTCTGGTACCAGGACAAGCTGCTGGTGACGACCCGCGAGGGCGACCGGAACGCGCTGTACGTGTACGACATGGACCGCATCCAGCGCGCCACCGTGGACTCCGACGCGGTCGGCCGGGTCCGGGGCGGCTGGTCGGCGCACGGCTACCGGTACGTCCTGCCCGCCGTCGGCTCGTACGCCCTGCCCGGCGGTGACGACGTGCCGCGCCCGGCCGCCGTCTCCCTCGACCGCAGCACCGCTCCCGACAGTCTGGTCGCGAGCGAGTGGGTGTCGGCGGACAGTGACCGGCACACCCGGCTGTGGCGCTACGCGCTGAGCCGGGACCCGGCCCGGTCCGGTCTGCTCGCCACGGACTCCTCCGGGCACGCGGACCCGGTCGAGGCGTACGAGACGAGGACGGCCGACGTGCGGGGTGTGCTGTCGTACGGCTCGGGCTGGTACATCGACCGCGCCGCCGACCGGCCGGCCGGGCACGGGACGCTGTGGCGCCAGGACCGGGACGGCGCGCGGGCGACGGAGTGCGGGACCGACGAGACGCGCCAGTGCTGGAGCGGCGGATCGGGTTCGCTGTCCTACTGGGAGGCGACCGGCGAGGTCTGGTCGCAGTCCGGGCGGACGCTGTTCGCGCTGCCGCTGGCGTCGGTCGACCGGGCGCTGGACTGAGCGGCGAAGCCCCGACCTCCACCGACCTCCATCGACACGACACCGGGCCGGATGATTTTCTGGCCCTCATGACCACCATCGCCGTGACCACTTGGTCCCTGGAGCAGACCGCGCCGACCGACCTGCTGTCGGCCGCCGCGCCGGAGGGGGACGTCCGGATCGTCCGCTCCGAGGTACCCTCGCCCGAGTTCAGCCGGTTCCTGTACGCCTCGGTCGGGGGCGACATCCTCTGGACGGACCGGCTGAGCTGGTCGTACGCGCGGTGGCTCGAGCACCTGGAGCGTCCGGGCGTCGAGACGTGGGTGGCGTACGACCGGGGCACGCCCGCGGGGTACGTGGAGCTGGAGGCGCAGGACGACGCGGTCGTGGAGATCGTCTACTTCGGGCTGATCCCGGCCTTCCGGGGTCGGCGCATCGGCGGCCACCTGCTGTCGTACGGCACCGCCCGCGCCTGGGACCTCGCGGACCGGTGGGCGGGACTGTCGCCGACGAAGCGGGTCTGGCTGCACACCTGTAGCAAGGACGGCGAGCACGCGATGGACAACTACCAGCGCCGCGGCTTCAAGCTGTTCGACACCAAGGTCGAGGAGGAAACGGACGCCGTCGCTCCGGGACCCTGGCCTGGGGCGTTCCCCGTCTGACCAGTACGGACACCCCGAAGTGGCCGAATGTGACCAAGGACACCCGTGTCTTGGATTCCGAGACACGGATGTCCGAATCTTGGACGAAGCTGGACTGTGTCCAGATCGCCGTGACACGCTTCCGTCATGTCTGGAACTGGAATCGCCTTGGTGAGTCGACGGCACGTCGACCTCGGCCGCATGTCCAGCGCCATCTGTCCGGCGCTCTGAGAGTACTCAGCCCGCGCCCGACAGACCCCTTCCTCTCCTCATTCCTGCGCAATGACGCGCCCTATGCCCATGCGCCCGCGCGCGCAGGTCAGAGCCGCTTTCCCGCCTGTCCCGAAGGACGTATCAACCATGGCCGCCACCCCGCAGAAGCCTGCCGCCGCGACTCCCCGCCGCAAGGTGAGCCGTCACCGCGGTGAGGGTCAGTGGGCCGTGGGACACCACACCCCGCTCAACGGCAACGAGCAGTTCAAGAAGGACGACGACGGTCTCAATGTGCGGACACGCATTGAGACGATCTACTCCAAGCGGGGCTTCGACTCGATCGACCCGAACGACCTGCGCGGCCGGATGCGCTGGTGGGGCCTGTACACCCAGCGCCGCCCCGGGATCGACGGCGGCAAGACGGCGATCCTGGAGCCGGAGGAGCTGGACGACGAGTACTTCATGCTGCGCGTCCGCATCGACGGCGGTGCGCTGACCACCCGGCAGCTGCGGGTCATCGGTGAGATCTCCCAGGAGTTCGCGCGCGGCACGGCCGACATCACCGACCGGCAGAACGTCCAGTACCACTGGATCCGAATCGAGGACGTGCCCGAGATCTGGAACCGGCTGGAGGGCGTCGGCCTGTCGACGGTCACCGCCTGCGGCGACACCCCGCGTGTGATGATCGGCTCGCCCGTCGCCGGCATCGCCGCCGACGAGATCATCGACGCCACCCCGGCGCTGGAGGAGATGAAGCGCCGCGTCCTGAACAACCCGGCGTACTCGAACCTCCCGCGGAAGTTCAAGACCGCGATCTCGGGCTCGCCGGTGCTGGACGTGGTGCACGAGATCAACGACGTGGCGTTCGTCGGCGTCGTGCACCCCGAGCACGGCCCGGGCTTCGACGTGTGGGTCGGCGGCGGTCTGTCCACCAACCCCAAGCTGGGTGTGCGGCTGGGCGCCTGGGTGTCGATCGATGACGTCCCGGACGTCTACGAGGGCGTCCTGTCGATCTTCCGTGACTACGGCTACCGCCGGCTGCGCACCCGCGCCCGGCTGAAGTTCCTCGTCGCCGACTGGGGCGCGGAGAAGTTCCGGCAGGTGCTGGAGGACGAGTACCTCAAGCGCAAGCTGGTCGACGGCCCGGCCCCCGAGCAGCCGTCCCAGCAGTGGCGCGACCACATCGGTGTGCACCGGCAGAACGACGGCCGGTTCTACGTCGGCTTCGCCCCGCGCGTGGGACGCGTCGACGGCGCGACCATCACGAAGATCGCCGACCTCGCCGAGGCCCACGGCTCGGGCCGGGTGCGCACCACCGTCGAGCAGAAGATGATCGTCCTCGACGTCGAGGAGGACAAGGTCGCCTCGCTCGTCGAGGGCCTGGAGGCGCTCGACCTCACCGCGCGGCCGTCCTCCTTCCGGCGCGGCACCATGGCCTGCACCGGCATCGAGTTCTGCAAGCTCGCCATCGTCGAGACCAAGCAGCGCGGCTCGCAGCTGATCGACGAACTGGAGCGCCGTCTGCCGGACTTCGACGAGCCGCTCACCATCAACCTCAACGGCTGCCCGAACGCCTGCGCCCGTATCCAGGTCGCGGACATCGGTCTCAAGGGCCAGCTGGTCGTCAACAGCGAGGGCGAGCAGGTCGAGGGCTACCAGGTGCACCTCGGCGGCGCGCTCGGCCTGGAGGCCGGTTTCGGCCGCAAGGTGCGCGGCCTCAAGGTCACGTCCGACGAGCTGCCCGACTACATCGAGCGCGTCCTGAAGCGGTTCGAGGCGGAGCGCGAGGACGGCGAGCGGTTCGCCACCTGGGCGGCCCGGGCCAGCGAGGAGGCCCTGTCGTGAGCGAGCGCGCGGCACCCTTCTACTGCCCGTACTGCGGGGACGAGGACCTGCGTCCGAGCGAGGAGAAGCACGGCGCCTGGGAATGCGCGGCGTGCAGTCGAGCCTTCCAGCTGAAGTTCCTCGGGCTGCTGGCCCAGGGACTGAAGCGATCCGACTCCGGAGGGGCAGAGATATGACGACCACTCAGGAAGAGCGCACGACCGAGGACCTGAAGGCGCTCGCCGAGCAGGCGGGCCGCGACCTGGAGGACGCCTCCGCGCTGGAGATCCTCCAGTGGGCCGCCGAGACCTTCGGCAAGCGCTTCTGCGTGACCTCCTCGATGGAGGACGCGGTGGTGGCCCACCTCGCCTCCCGCGCGATGCCCGGCGTGGACGTGGTGTTCCTCGACACCGGCTATCACTTCGAGGAGACCATCGGCACCCGTGACGCGGTCGACGCCGTGATGGACGTCAACGTCATCACGCTCACGCCGCGCCAGACGGTCGCCGAGCAGGACGCGGAGTACGGCCCGAAGCTGCACGACCGCAACCCGGATCTGTGCTGCAAGCTGCGCAAGGTCCAGCCGCTGGAAGAGGGCCTGAAGGACTACCAGGCCTGGGCGACCGGTCTGCGCCGCGACGAGTCCCCGACCCGGGCGAACACCCCGGTGGTCGGCTGGGACGAGAAGCGGCAGAAGGTCAAGATCTCCCCCATCGCCCGCTGGACCCAGGACGACGTGGACGCCTACGTCGCCGAACACGGTGTCCTGACGAACCCGCTGCTGATGGACGGCTACGCCTCCGTCGGCTGCGCCCCGTGCACCCGCCGGGTGCTGGAGGGCGAGGACGCCCGCGCCGGCCGCTGGGCGGGCCGCAGCAAGACCGAGTGCGGACTGCACGGATGACGACGACGATTCAGGAGAGCGACGTGACGACCGGAGCCACCGTCTGGCTCACGGGTCTGCCGAGTGCCGGCAAGACCACCATCGCCCACGAGCTGGCCGGCCGGCTGCGCGCCGAGGGCCACCGCGTCGAGGTGCTCGACGGCGACGAGATCCGCGAGTTCATCTCGGCGGGCCTCGGCTTCAGCCGCGAGGACCGGCACACCAACGTGCAGCGGATCGGCTTCGTCGCCGAACTGCTCGCCCGCAACGGCGTGCTCGCCCTCGTCCCGGTCATCGCGCCCTACCAGGACAGCCGCGAGGCGGTGCGCAAGCGTCACCAGGCGGGTGGCACGGCCTACCTGGAGATCCACGTGGCGACTCCGGTCGAGGTGTGCAGCGAGCGGGACGTGAAGGGCCTGTACGCCAAGCAGGCCGCGGGCGAGCTCACCGGGCTCACCGGCGTCGACGACCCGTACGAGGCGCCCGAGTCGCCCGACCTGCGCATCGAGTCGCAGAACCAGACCGTGCAGGAGTCCGCGGCGTCCGTGTACGCCCTGCTCAGCGAAAGGGGACTGGCATGACGACGACCGTCGCCACCGTTTCCGAGGGGACGGACAGCCCGTACGCGCTCTCCCACCTCGACGCCCTCGAGTCCGAGGCGGTGCACATCTTCCGCGAGGTGGCGGGCGAGTTCGAGCGTCCGGTGATCCTGTTCTCCGGCGGCAAGGACTCCATCGTCATGCTGCACCTGGCGCTGAAGGCCTTCCGGCCGGCGTCGGTGCCGTTCTCGCTGCTGCACGTGGACACCGGGCACAACTTCCCGGAGGTCCTCGACTACCGCGACCGCACGGTCGCCGAGCACGGGCTGCGGCTGCACGTCGCCTCCGTGCAGGACTACATCGACCGCGGTGTGCTGAAGGAGCGCCCGGACGGCACCCGCAACCCGCTCCAGACGCTGCCGCTGACCGAGAAGATCCAGGCGGAGAAGTTCGACGCGGTCTTCGGCGGCGGACGGCGCGACGAGGAGAAGGCCCGGGCCAAGGAGCGGGTGTTCTCCCTGCGGGACGAGTTCTCCCAGTGGGACCCGCGCCGTCAGCGCCCCGAGCTGTGGAACCTGTACAACGGCCGGCACGCCCCCGGCGAGCACGTGCGCGTGTTCCCGCTGTCCAACTGGACCGAGCTGGACGTGTGGCAGTACATCGCCCGCGAGGGCATCGAACTGCCGGAGATCTACTACGCGCACGAGCGCGAGGTCTTCAAGCGCGGCGGCATGTGGCTGACCGCCGGCGAGTGGGGCGGGCCGAAGGACGGCGAGACAGTCGAGAAGCGCCTGGTGCGCTACCGCACGGTCGGTGACATGTCCTGCACCGGAGCCGTCGACTCCGAGGCCGACACCATCGAGAAGGTGATCGTCGAGATCGCCGCCTCCCGGCTCACCGAGCGCGGCGCGACCCGCGCCGACGACAAGATGTCCGAAGCCGCGATGGAAGACCGCAAGCGCGAGGGGTACTTCTAGAGATGAGCACCGTGACCACCGAGGAACTCTCGGAGACCACCCTGCTGCGGTTCGCCACCGCCGGTTCCGTCGACGACGGCAAGTCCACCCTCGTGGGCCGGCTGCTGCACGACTCCAAGTCGGTCCTCACCGACCAGCTGGAGGCCGTGGAGCGCGCCTCCGCGAGCCGGGGCCAGGAGGCGCCGGACCTCGCGCTGCTGACGGACGGTCTGCGGGCCGAGCGGGAGCAGGGCATCACCATCGACGTGGCGTACCGCTACTTCGCCACGCCGCTGCGGCGGTTCATCCTCGCCGACACCCCCGGCCATGTGCAGTACACGCGGAACATGGTCACCGGTGCCTCCACCGCCGAGCTGACGGTCATCCTGGTCGACGCCCGCAACGGCGTCGTCGAGCAGACCCGCCGGCACGCCGCCCTCGCCGCCCTGCTGCGCGTCCCGCACGTGGTCCTCGCGGTCAACAAGATGGACCTCGTCGGCTACGAGGAGAAGGTGTTCGCCGCCATCGCCGAGGAGTTCACGGCGTACGCGACGGAGCTGGGCGTCCCCGAGGTCACCGCGATCCCGATCTCGGCGCTCGTCGGCGACAACGTGGTGGAGCCTTCCGCCAACATGGACTGGTACGGCGGCCCGACCGTGCTGGAGCACCTGGAGACGGTGCCGGTCAGCCACGACCTGAGCCACTGCCACGCCCGGCTGCCCGTGCAGTACGTGATCCGGCCGCGCAGCGCCGACCACCCGGACTACCGGGGGTACGCCGGTCAGATCGCCGCCGGTTCCTTCCGCGTCGGCGAGGAGGTCACCGTCCTGCCCTCGGGCCGCACCTCGAAGATCTCCGGCATCGACCTGCTGGGCGAGCCGGTCGACGTCGCCTGGACGACGCAGTCGGTGACCCTCCTGCTGGAGGACGACATCGACATCTCGCGCGGCGACCTGATCGTGCCCACCAAGGACGCGCCCGCGACCACGCAGGACATCGAGGCGACCGTCTGCCATGTCGCGGACGCGCCGCTGACCGTCAACCACCGGGTGCTGCTCAAGCACGGCACTCGCACGGTCAAGGCGATCGTCAAGGACATCCCGTCCCGGCTCACGCTCGACGACCTGTCCCTGCACCCGCACCCGGGACAGCTCGTCGCCAACGACATCGGCCGGGTGAAGATCCGTACCGCCGAGCCGCTGCCGGTCGACTCCTACTCCGACTCGCGGCGCACCGGCTCCTTCATCCTGATCGACCCGAACGACGGCCAGACCCTCACCGCGGGCATGGTCGGCGAGTCCTTCGCCTCCCCGGAGCCCGTCAAGGACGAGGCCGAGGACGACGGGTGGGACTTCTGACATGAATCTCCCCGACTTCTACTCCTCGTTCGCGAAGGAGGGCGGCCGCGTCGGCAGCGGTGCTCTCGGCAGCGGGCAGGGCGGAGTGGCGCGATGTGTGCGTTGACGTACGCGCACTGCCTGCGCGCCCTCACCCCCCACCGCCGTAGACGAAAACTGCCGACCTCCCGGCCACGACCTGAGAGACCGTGACCGCCGGGCCTCCGAGAGGAACACCTCCCGTGCCTGCATCATCCGCTCTTCGCCGCAGCCTCGCGGTCATCGCCGCACTTCCCCTGCTCACGCTGGCCGCCTGCGGCTACGGTTCCGAGTCCAAGGACGACGGGGCCGCCAAGGTGGCCGCGGGGGCGAAGAAGATCGACGGTCTCGACACCGTCAAGATCGGCTACTTCGGCAACCTCACCCACGGCACCGCGCTGGTGGGCATGCAGAAGGGCATCTTCCAGAAGGCGCTCGGCGCCACCAAGGTCGAGCCGGCCATCTTCAACGCCGGTCCCTCCGAGATCGAGGCGCTGAACTCCAAGTCCATCGACATCGGCTGGATCGGCCCCTCCCCCGCCATCAACGGCTACACCAAGGCCGCGGGCAAGAACCTGCGCATCATCGGCGGTTCGGCGTCCGGCGGGGTGAAGCTGGTCGTCAACCCGGACAAGATCAAGTCCCTGAAGGACGTCAAGGGCAAGCGGATCGCCACCCCGCAGCTCGGCAACACGCAGGACGTCGCGTTCCTCAACTGGGCCGCGGACCAGGGCTGGAAGGTCGACCCGCAGAGCGGCAAGGGCGATGTCACGGTCGTCCGCAGCGACAACAAGGTCACCCCGGACGCCTACAAGTCCGGGTCCGTCGACGGCGCGTGGGTGCCGGAGCCGACCGCGTCGAAGCTGGTCGCCGAGGGCGGCAAGGTGCTGCTCGACGAGGGATCGCTGTGGCCCGACAAGAAGTTCGTGATCACGAACATCATCGTGCGGCAGGACTTCCTGAAGGAGCACCCGAAGGTCGTCGAGGCGGTGCTGAAGGGCTCCGTCGAGACCAACAAGTGGATCAACGCCAACCCGGACGCGGCGAAGGCGGCGGCGAACAAGCAGCTGGAGGCCGACTCCGGCAAGGCGCTGCCCGCCGACGTGCTCGACCCGGCGTGGAAGTCGATCCGGTTCACCGACGACCCGCTGGCCTCCACCCTCAACACCGAGGCTGAGCACGCCGTGAAGGCGGGGCTGCTGGAGAAGCCCGACCTCAAGGGCATCTACGACCTCGCGCCGCTGAACAAGGTCCTCAAGGCCGAGGGCGAGCCCGCGGTCGACGACGCCGGTCTCGGCGCGAAGTAAGCCCACGAAGCCGCATCTTGAAGAGCTCCCAGGAGGTGACGACCATGGCCACGACCCTCGCCAAGGCCGCCGACGCCACCGAGTCGGCCACGCACGCCGCCCGGATCGAACACGTCTCGAAGTCGTTTGCGGGCCCCGCCGGGCAGCAGCTCGTCCTGGACGACATCACGCTCGATGTCGCGCCCGGTGAGTTCGTCACTCTCCTGGGGGCCTCGGGCTGCGGTAAGTCCACGCTGCTCAACCTGGTGGCCGGCCTGGACCGGCCCACCGCCGGCGAGATCACCACGGACGGCCGCCCGGCGCTGATGTTCCAGGAGCACGCGCTGTTCCCGTGGCTGACCGCGGGCAAGAACATCGAACTCGCGCTGAAGCTCAGCGGTGTTCCGAAGCCCGAACGGCGCGGCAAGGCCGAGGAGCTGCTCGAGCTGGTGCGCCTGAAGGGCGCGTACGGCAAGCGGGTGCACGAGCTGTCGGGCGGTATGCGGCAGCGCGTCGCGCTGGCCCGCTCGCTCGCCCAGGAGAGCAAGCTGCTGCTGATGGACGAGCCGTTCGCCGCGCTCGACGCCATCACGCGGGACGTGCTGCACGACGAGCTGACCCGCATCTGGCGCGAGACGGAGGTGTCCGTCCTGTTCGTCACGCACAACGTGCGCGAGGCGGTGCGCCTCGCCCAGCGCGTGGTGCTGCTGTCCTCCCGCCCGGGTCGGGTCGCGCGCGAGTGGAGCGTCGACATCCCGCATCCGCGCCGCATCGAGGACACCGCCGTGGCGGAGCTGTCCGTCGAGATCACCGAAGAACTTCGTGAGGAGATCCGCCGTCATGGCCAGCACTGATTCGACGACCGTCGCCAAGGACGGCAACGATCTCGCCGGACTGGAGGCGGGCCTCGACGCGCTGGAGACGCGGCAGACGGGCCGGACCCCGTTCCGGCAGACCTTCGTCGAGAAGATCCTGCCGCCCGTCGTCGCCATCGTGCTGGTGCTGGCGGTCTGGCAGGCCCTCGTCTCGTTCAAGGTCGTCGACGACCCGAGCAAGCTGCCGGCGCCGTCCGACGTGTGGAACGTCGTCCAGACCGCGTGGCTCCAGGGCGAACTGCTGGGCTACATCTGGACCAGCGTCTCGCGCGGTCTGCTCGGCTTCTTCTTCGCCCTGGTGATCGGCACGCCGCTGGGCCTGCTGGTGGCCCGGGTGAAGGTGGTGCGCGCGGCCCTCGGCCCGATCCTGTCGGGTCTGCAGTCCCTGCCGTCGGTCGCCTGGGTGCCGCCCGCGGTGATCTGGCTGGGCCTGAACAACTCGATGATGTACGCGGTGATCCTGCTCGGCGCGGTCCCGTCGATCGCCAACGGCCTGGTGTCGGGTGTCGACCAGGTGCCTCCGCTGTTCCTCCGCGCGGGCCGCACCCTGGGCGCCACCGGCCTGAAGGGCACCTGGCACATCGTGCTCCCGGCGGCGCTGCCCGGTTACGTGGCGGGCCTGAAGCAGGGCTGGGCCTTCTCCTGGCGCTCCCTGATGGCCGCGGAGATCATCGCGTCCTTCCCCGACCTCGGCGTCGGCCTCGGCCAGCTGCTGGAGAACGGCCGCAACGCCAGCGACATGGCCATGGTCTTCGAGGCCATCCTGCTCATCCTGATCGTCGGCATCGCCATCGACCTGCTGATCTTCAGCCCCCTGGAGCGCTGGGTGCTGCGCAACCGCGGGCTGCTGGTGAAGAGCTGAGTTCCATGATCGACAAGCCTGTCCTCCTCGTCATCGCCCACGGCAGCCGCGACCCGCGGCACGCCGCGACGGTGCACGCCCTCGTACGCCGGGTGCGCTCGCTGCGCCCGGACGTACGGGTGGAGACCGGCTTCCTGGACTTCAACGTGCCCTCGGTGCAGGGGGTGCTGGAGTCCCTGGCGACACAGGGCGTCCGCACCGTGGTGGCCCTCCCGCTCCTGCTGACCCGGGCGTTCCACGCGAAGGCGGACATCCCCGCGGTCCTCGCGGACGCGCCCCCGCAGCTGCGCGTCCACCAGGCCGAGGTCCTGGGCCCGTCGCCGCTGCTGCTGTCCGCGCTGGAGCGACGGCTGTACGAGGCGGGCCTGACCCCCGCCGACAAGTCCTCGACCGGGGTCGTCCTGGCCTCGGCGGGGTCCACCGACCCGGAGGCGATCGCAGTGATCGCAGAAATCGCGCGGGAGTGGCGGCACACCGGTTGGTGCGCCGTGCGGCCTGCGTTCGCCTCCGCATCCCTTCCGCGCACGCAGGACGCCGTCCGCGAACTCCGCGCACTCGGCTGCTCCCGGGTGGCCGTCGCCCCCTACGTCCTGGCCCCCGGCTTCCTCCCGGACCGCATCGCCCGGGGCGCGGCGGAGGCGGACGTCCTCGCGGACGTACTGGGCCCGGCGCCGGAGGTGGCACGGGTCGTGCTGGAGCGGTACGAGGCGGCACGGGTACCGGCGCCGGCGGCCGTGAGCGCCTGACCGTACAGGCCTCGGCCTCGTCGGACCAGGTCGTGACGACCGACTTTCCCCATCAGGGTGATGCCCCGTCAGTGGGCGGCCACATCCGGTAACGTCGGTCTGCGGCGTCGGGGAGGTTCCGGCATCGTGTCAGCTGAGGCGCCTCAGGAGACCTGTTGGAAAGAGCATCCAAGCACGACGGCGCTCCGCGCATCACCGTGCTGTCCATCGGGGTGGGAAGCTTCGACGACTCCGCGGACGTGGAGGAACTCGGCTTCGTCCGGGCACGCCTGGACGAGGTGAAAGAGGCCTTCGAGCGACTGAACGCCGAGGTCGAGACGTTCCTCGACTGCTACGAGGGGGACATCGAGAACCTCCTGCGCGAGCGACTCGTCGGTGTGTCGGAACCGGCCGACGTGATGGTGGTGCACCTCATCGGCCACGGCAGGGCCGATCGCAGCCACCGGCTGTCCTTCATCGCGCGCGACAACCGCGAAGTCGACGTCGACCGGTGGATCGAGAAGGCGCAACAGGAGGTGGAGCGCGGCGGGTACCTGCACCGCGTCGTCTTCCTCGTGGACACCTGCTCGGCCGGCACCGCCACCGGACGGCAGCCCTTCACCGAACTCGACGTCGAGCGCGGGGTCTGGGCGCTCGGCGCCTCCGTCAGCGACTCGCCCACGGAACAAGGGCGGTTCAGCAGCTGGCTCGCGGCGGCGCTCCACCGGTTGGCGGACCGGGACTTCAACCTGGACGAGGAGGCCATCACCTTCCGCCGGTTCGTCCGGGAACTGATCCGGGTGATCCGCAACGACCCGACGGCCCGCCGTATGTCGCTGGGCTTCAGCGTCGAACAGGGCGACGCCGACTGGCCGTTCCTGCCGAACCCGCGAACAGCCGCCCTCACGGCCGAGCAACTCCGGCTGCAACGCCGCTCCCTGGGCAACATCCCCGGGGAGAGTGACCTGGGCCCTCAGACACCGGCCGGCCAGCCCATCGACGACACGCGCTACTTCGCGGACCGCGCCTCGGGACGCGGCCTCGTCCCGACCGACACCAGCGTGGGCTTCTTCTCCGGGCGCACCGCGGAACTGACGCGGTACGCGGAGTGGATCGCCGGCGAGGGACGTCTGCTCACCGTCACGGGCGCGGCCGGCGTCGGCAAGTCCGGGCTCCTCGGTGTGATCGTCTGCGCGGCGGAACCGGGCCTGCGACGACGCTTCCGCGAGCTGTGGGAATCGGCCGGCCACGACATACCCGAGGTGCCCGGCACCATCGCGCTGCATGCCCGACAGCGTTCCGCGCAGCAGCTCATCGACGCTGTCGTGGCGCTGGCGGATCTGCCCTGGCCGACGGAGACCGACGCGGAGGACGGCCCGACCGCGGACGCCGATGAGCGTGACGGGAGCGTGTGGACCGCCCAGTTGCTGCGGACGGCGCTGGAGCGCGAGAAGAAGGACCGGCTCATCGTGCTCGACGCGGTGGACGAGAGCACCGCGCCGCAGGGAGTGCTCCGTCTGGTGGCCGACCTGCTCAGGCCGTCGGACTCGGACGGCGAGACGACCCTCGCGCCATGCCGGATCCTGCTGGGCGGCCGGCGCGAAGTGGTGACCGCTCTGTCCGCGTTCGAGCAGCCGGTGGGCGTGGCGAGCGAGTCCATCGACCTCGACGAGTCGGACCCCGTCCAAGTCGAGGAGGACGTACGCGGCTACATCCAGCGCCTGCTGGCGGGCAGCGAACCGTACGCCACCGGCGCCTGCTCGGAGTTCGTCGAGCTGCTCGCCAAGAAGGGAGCCCAGCACATCGTGCGCGGGCAGCGTCCCGGCGCACTGTGGGGGCCCTTCCTGCTCGCGGGCCTGTACGTCCACTACCTCAGGACGCTGAAGCATCCGCCGCAGGACGAGGTGGGCGCGGACGCCTATGCGAAAACGGCATCAGCCGATCTGCCCACCCTGCTCGAGGCGATTCTCAGAGCACGGCGGCACGACTTCCCGTCCCTGCGTGCGGTGCTCGCGGTGCTGGCCCGCTCCAGGGGCGACGGCATGCCACTCACCACGCTCAAGCGGTGCGTCAAGGCCCTGGACGCCGACAGCGTCGACGACGGCCATTTCCGGGACACTCTGGAGGAGGCGTCCCCCTTCCTGCGCTACGGCAGCGACCCGCAGAGCGGCGAGACGCTGTACCGGCTGTTCCACCAGGGCCTGGTCGACTACCTGCGCGCGCATCCGGTGAGCGAGGACCCGCTGGACCCGGAGCAGAGCCTGTCCCTGGAGCGGCGACTGCTGGCGGAGATCATCAGCCCCTTCGAGTCCGACGACCATGGACGGACCGATCCGTGGGAGGCCGCCGAGGACGAGCCCTATGTGCTGCGCCACGCCCTCGGGCACGTGGCGACGGCCGTCTCGGTCTCCCACGCCGAGAGGCTGCTCACCGACGCGTACTTCCTCGTGCGGTTCGATCTGCGGGAGGACCACCGCGCGATCGACCTGGCGCAGTCCGAGGAGGCCGCCGACTACCAGCGTCTGCTGAGCGCTTCCTGGGCGGCGCACGCACGGCTGCGCACGGCGTGCGACCGGGCGTCGGTGTTCGCCTTCGACGCCGACCGGCTGGGGCTGACCGAGTTGCGGGAGCAGTTCGCCCGTATCGCGCGGGAGACGGCCCTCGGGCCGGAGGCGACCACTCACCAGCTCCTGTGGTCGCGGGGCGGCCGCGTCGACACCAGCAGCCGCTTCATCGAGAGCGCGAGCAACATGGTGCACAACGTGGCGTTCTCCCCCGACGGCAGTCTGCTGGCCGCCGCGACCCACAGCGGCGTGCAGGTGGTGGAGACGGAGACCTGGCGGTCCGTGACTCCGCTGTTCGGTGACTCGCCCCTGTACTGGGTCACCGATGTCGCCTTCTCACCCGACGGCCTCCACATCGCCTTCGCGCAATCCTCCTTCACCAGGAACGTCCAGTTCTGGGACGTGGAGAACCGTGTGCTCGCGGGGCAGTCGCAGCGGGGCCGCACCGGCACCGTCAACGCCCTGGCCTACTCCCCCGACAGTCGTCTGCTGGCTGTGGGCACGGAAGAACTCGGGGTCTCCGTCTGGGACGTCACGGACGACCCTCCGTCGGAACGGGAACGACGTGGGCGGGTCGACGGCTCCGAGGACGTCGGCAGTGTGCGGGACGTCGCGTTCAGCCCGGACGGCCGCTTCCTCGCCGTGGCCGGCACCGCCGGACTCACACTCTGGGAACCCGGGAGCGGGCAATGGAGCTCGATGGGCGAGAGCCACACCGTGTCGGTGGCCTTCAGCTACGACGGCCGGTTCCTCGGCGTGGCCTCCGACGACGGTGTCGCCGTGTTCTGCATGGAGAAGCGGGCCCCGGTGACCTGGGTCGACGTAAGCCCCAACTCAGGGCACAAGGTGGCGTTCGCCTCGGACGGCTCCCTTCTGGCGGTCAGTTGTTTCGGATCGCTGTGTGTCGCCGACGCGGGGTCGGGGCGAGTCATCAACCGCTTCGCGGTCAGCGGCCCCCTCCCGCCAGCCGTCGCCTTCCACCCCACCAACCCGTCGCTCCTGGTCAGCGGTGGCAGTGACGGAAAGCTCCGGTTGTGGAAGGGCTTCACCGAGGAGACGGAGACCATCGAGCTCCCGCGCTTCGACGGCCAGGGTGTCATCGCCTCACCGGACGGCCGCTTCATCGCCGTCCGTGACCGCCAGGAGCAACGGGTGGCTCTGCTCGATCCGGCCACCGGCGACGAGCTCGCCAGCCGTTCCCTGGAGGGTTCGGTGGACCAACTGGCCTTCTCCCCGGACGGCCAGGTCCTGGCGGCGGTGTCCTCCGGCGGCAGTCTGCACGTCCTGCACACCGGTTCCCTCCCCCTTCCGGAGGTCCAGACCGTACGCATCAGCGGCGTGGTCGCGGTCGGCGCTCCGCTCGCCTTCTCACCCGACAGCAGATACCTCGGGTTGGTGGTGCTGGAGGACCGTGACATCAGCGCCCTCACCGTCTGGGAGTCCCGGACACTGCGCCCGGCCGCGCGGATCCCGCTGCCCGGGCAGCCGGGTTCCTTCGGGTTCGCGGGTCCGCAGCGGGTCTTCGCCGTCGTGGACGGCGCGATCGGCACGTACGCCTGCACCATCGGACCGGAGGCCCCGCTCGTATGACCCACGTCCTCGGCATCCACGGCGTCCGCAATTACAAGGCCGCCGACACCACGCCCGACATCGGCGGCAAGCGTCTGCGCACGGAGTGGCTCGAAGCGCTCGGCAACAGGGTGCCGAGGCTTGACCTGGAGGTGGCGTACTACGCGGATCTTCTCCGCAGTGAGCGGCAGAGTGACGAGCTGGACGACGCCGAGGTGGTGCTGGTCGAGCAGTGGGCGCGGGCCTGGGGGGTCGACCCCAGCGGGGTGCAGGGGCGGGCGACCGGGTGGGTCCGGTGGATCTGCGGACAGGTCGCCCAGCGGTCGGGGCAGCGTCCCGCCGTTGTGGAGAAGACGGTTCGGCTGCTCTTCCCCGAGGTGGCCCGGTACTTCGCCGCCGGGCGTGTGAGCGTGCGCGAGAGGGTACGGGCCGCGTTGCTTCGGCACCGGCCCGAGATCGTCGTCGCCCACTCGCTGGGCAGCGTCGTCGCGTACGAAGTGCTGCACGAGCTGGCGAGCCGAGTGGATGTGAAGCTGCTGCTCACCCTCGGGTCGCCGCTGGCGCTCCCGCACGCCGTCTTCCACCGTCTCGACCCCGCTCCGCGGGACGGCGCGGGCGAGAAGCCCCCCGGTGTGCGGCGATGGGTGAACGTCGCCGATGTCGGGGACTTCGTCGCCGTTCCCAAGGGGGAACTGGCCCGAGTGTTCACGGGTGTCGTGCAGCTGCCGGAGATCAGCATCGCGCCCGCCTGGCCGCACAGTGTGCTGGACTACCTCCGGCACCGGTCGGTGATCGAGACCATCACGGCAGGGTGCGGAGCGGCCCCGGGCCCGAGTTGAGGTGCGGAGCCCGGCGTCGCCTCACTGATCCCGGGACGTGCGGTCACGCGGCGGCCTCCGGTTCCGGCTGGAGGGCGAAGGAGTACGGGGCCCAGGGGCCGCTGACCTCCACGCGGAGGCCGGGGATGCCCTGGGCGGCCGTGAGGAGGCTCCTACGGAAGGCGTCGACGCGGTCGGCGGGCACCAGATAGGCGTCGTTGCCCACGTTGGTGCCGGGGGCCGAGCCCGCCAGGCTGCCGCGCTCCGGGGTGTGGGCGACGCGGTCGACGGCGAGGGCGCCGGCCGTTTCGGTGAGGTGGGCGGCGGCCTGGGCGACCGTGCGCCAGGCGTCCTCGTTCCTGCGCTGTCTGCGGCGGCGGATCGACAGGTAGGCGCGGCCGACCCCGAGGCCGGTGACCGGCTCCGGCGCGTTGTCGGTCTCGGCCTCCGGCGGTGTGATGTCCGGCGTGGCGTAGATCTTGACGCCGAGTTCGACATGGCCGGTGAGGCGGTCCAGCAGGGAGAGGAAGTACGCGCGGCGGGTGTCGAGGGCGTGCCGGGCGCGCTCCTCGTCGAGGTAGACGGTGGCGAGGCGCAGCGGGAGGACGGCGGCGCCGCCGGCGGCGAGTGCGGCGACCACGGCGTGGTGGGAACGGACGGTGGTCTCCAGCCAGTCCAGGTCGTCGAGGTGGGCCTTCAGGGGCGCCTCGTCGTAGTCTGCGGCCGGGACCCGGCCGACGGCGAAGGCCAGCCGGGGAGCCGGGTCCGTGGGCTCCACCAGGTGGATCGGGTCCCCCGCGACCCCGCGCAGGCCCGTCACCGCGGCGGCGGCCTCGGGGGTGCGGCGCAGGACGGCGTAGGCGTAGACGCGGTGCGGTTCGGTCATGGCTCCGGCCTCCTGTCGGCCGCCTTGAGGGCGGCGATCTCGGCGCGCAGGCGTTCGTTCTCGTCGGCCAGGGACCGCTCGGTGCGGCCGGCCCGGGAGGAGAGGGAGGGGTCGTGTTCCCACCAGTCGATGCCCATCTCCTTCGCCTTGTCGACGGAGGCGACGAGCAGGCGCAGTTTGATGGTGAGCAGTTCGATGTCGAGCAGGTTGATCCGGATGTCGCCGGCGATGACCACGCCCTTGTCGAGGACCCGTTCGAGGATGTCGGCGAGGTTGGCGGACTGGGCGCCGGGCCCGTGGTCGTAGGGGGAGGGAAGGCGGGAGGCTCGGGTGAGTCCGCCGGCTGCCGAGGGGTCCGGGTGGGTCATGGTCGGGGGGCTCGTCTCCGGGCGGTGATCTCGTCGAGTCGGTCCAGCAGTTCGTCCTCGCGGCGGTCGTACTCGTCCTCGCCGATCCGGCCCTCCAGCAGGGCCCGTTCCAGGTCGACGAGGGCCTGCCGGACGGGGGCCGGGTCGTAGTACTGCGCCTCGGCGGCGGCCTGTAGCTGCTCGGCGGCCCAGAGGGTGGTGCGCAGGGGCGCGAGCGGGAGGGTGAGGATGCCGGTGAGCAGACCCATGGCCGGTCCCCCGTCAGGCGGCGAAGCTGTAGGGGGGCAGGGGGCCGCGCAGCCGGAAGTCGTAGGCGGCGCCGTAGTCGTGGGCCAGGGTCCGGCCGGCCGCGCTGAACTCCTCGGCGCGGGCCCGTTCGACGAGGAACGACACGTTGAGGAAGTCGTCCTTGGACGGGTCGGCGACGACACTGGCCCGGGCCAGGCCGGACAGCCTCGCGACGATCTCGTCGGCCTCGCGCCGCTGCCGGGCGTCGACCTGCCGGGCGACCAGTTCGCCGAGGGCGAGGCGGTCCTCGTAGGTTCCGGTGCCGTCGCGGGTGCACTGGTTGAGCCGGCGGGCCTCGTCGGATCCGTCGAGCACCTCGCGCAGCAGGTCGTCCTGGGAGCGGGCGGCCTTGAGGTTGTACTCGGCGGTGCCGTGCAGTTCGCCGAGTCTGCGGGCGTAGTCGTCGCGCTTCGCCTCCAGGGCCGTCCTGACGGCGGTGTCGTCCGGGGCGAGCAGACCGAAGCGCATGGGGAGGACCGATCCGTCGGCCATGAGGCGTTCCTGGAGCTCCTGGTGGGCTCCGAGGTCACGCCGCTTGGGGCGCAGGTCGGGTGGCGCGGCGCTGACCACGGCGGCGAGCGGGCCGTGGACGACGACCCGCGGGGGCTCGTCGGTCCCGCCGACGGTGCGCAGGCCGTCGAGCCGCAGGGGGTGGTCGGCGCGGGTGACGGCGTAGACGTAGACGCCGCTCACCGCTCGTCCTCCCGGTCCTTGTCGTCGCGGTCGAAGATGTCACCGATCGCGTCGATGGCGCCGCCGATCGCACCGCTGGTCTTGCCCCGGGCGCCGCTCTCGACGAGGTTGCCGACGATGTCGGTAAGCTTGTCGGGGGCCTTGCGGCCGGCCTCCAGATCGAGGCGGTTGCAGGCCTCGGCGAAGCGGAGGTAGGTGTCGACGCTCGCGATGACGATGCGTATGTCGATCTTCAGGATCTCGATGCCGACCAGGGAGACCCGTACGAACACGTCGATGACGAGCCCGCGGTCCAGGATCAGTTCGAGGATGTCGAAGAGGCCGGCGGTCCCCGAACCGCTGGAGGTGGCGGCGGGTTGGATCCCGCCGGACTGCGTCATGACGGTCACGGTGCGTTTCCTCTCGCGAGAGTCCGTTCTCGTGCCGCCCGTAGGTACGGGGGTGGGGGCGGGGGTGTTCACGTGAACACAAAATCGACTGCCGGGAACGGGAGTTGAGAGGAGAAGGGGAGGGCTACCGCTGCCGGTCGAGCTGGCCTCGGGCGTAGCGGCGCACCCGTTCGTAGCCCATGAGCCGGCCCTGGGGGTCCAGGGTGACGCGGTACGTCGCCATGATGGTCATGGTGTCGGGGACCCGCTCCAGCTCCACGACCTCCACGTCGGCCGTCCAGCCGTCCGGGGCGGGGCGGACGGCCGAGACGGAGTCGGGGGTGGTGCCGAGCAGCTCCGCGAGCTGGGCGGCGGCGCCGCGCATGGCCTGCAGAGCCGTCAGCCGGCCGGGGGGTGTCGTGTCGTGATCAGTGCTCGTCATGGTCCTACCGTGCCAAGTCCGGGGCACGTGTGGGGGGTGAATCGGCCAGACGCCTACCCCGCCCGTTCGCTGAACGGGGTCGCCTGGTGGAAGTAGAGCAGCCACCGGCCGTCCGTCCGCCGCCACAGCGAACTGCGGTGCACGCGGCTGCCGTCGTACTCCGTGTCGTAGGTGAGGTGGACCAGGTCCGGGGCGAGCTGTACGCCCCTCAACGCGGAGACGGCGACGGGCCGGGACCCCGGGTCGGTGGTCGCGGCCAGGGAGGCGATGATGGCGGCCCGGTTCCAGTGCCGGCCGGAGGCGCCGAACTCGTGGAAGTCGGGGTGCAGCAGCGCCCCGACCCTGTCGGACGAGCTGCGGATCTTCGGGGTGAGGAGGGCCAGTTCGAGTTCCATGGCGGCCTCGACGGCCGGGTTGTGCTCAGGCACGCGTCAGCTCCACCAGTTTGACGACGGTGTTCCAGTTGCGGGTCGTGGCGACGATTCCCTTGTTGATGCGGGGCTTCGACAGGTGCTCGGCCAGTTTGGAGCGGCCCAGGCCGTCGGGGGCGTACAGGTACAGGGCGCGGTCGCCGAGGCGGAACTCCTCGGGGAGGTAGGCGGCCGGGTCGATCTCCGCGAAGCGCTCGGGTCCCACGGGCGCCGAGAAGTAGGTGACGTGGAGCTGCCTGGGCTCCAGGTCGGCGGCCGGGAACGGGCAGGCGTCGGCGACCGCCTTCAGATAGGCGTGGTCGCGCACGATCACGTCGACGCCGAACCCGAAGTGCTGTTCGACGGCCTGCGCGATCTCGGCGGCCAGCGACTCCTCGTCGCCGTGGCCGGAGGAGAACACGGCCTGGCCGCTCTGGAGGTGCGTGGCCACGTCCTCGTGGCCGAGACCCGACAGGAGGGCGCGCAGATCGGCCATCGGGACTTTCCTGCTGCCGCCCACGTTGATCCCGCGCAACAGCGCCGCATACATCGTCGTCATCCGCACACGATAAGACGGCCGTCGTGCCCCGTGGGGGTGGGCACGACGGCCGGTGGGCAGCTGCCCGGCCCCGTAAATTACTCACCAGTCACCGCGGGGCACAACCGTCTGCTCAGGATCCACACAGCCGAGGAGCCCGGTATGCCCCTCTTGGGGCCCCGATAGGTGTAAGGGCCCACCTCCCGTCGCGGTCCTCCCCTGTGGGGAGGGCCACGGGTTCGTGGTCTCCCGGATCCGGGAGGCGCGGCTGCGGGGCCTGGCGACGAAGGACGCGATCCGGCACGGCGTGGTCACCACGGCAGGCGTGGTCACGAGCGCCGCCGTCATCATGGTCGCCGTCTTCGCGATCTTCGGGACGCTGTCCATGCAGTCCATGAAGCAGATGGGCGTCGGTCTCGCGGCGGCGGTGCTCATCGACGCGACGATCATCCGGGGCGTGCTGCTGCCGGCGGTGATGGCGCTGCTCGGCGAGCGGAACTGGCACCTGCCGAAGTGGCTGCACCGGCTGCCGGACCTCACGCACGACGAGACGCCGCGGACGATCGCGGGACCGGCGGCGCGGGGCGGGGGCGAGCCCCTCAAGGTCTGATCCCCGCCGCCGCCCGAAGGGCCCGTTGGTTGCCGGATGAACCAACGGGCCCTCTCAGGGCGTGAGGCGGCGCACGTGCAGGACGTCCTCGTCACAGCGCAGGATCTCGAGCTCCCGGTCCGGGCGGGCGCCGTCGAAGGTGAGCGCGATGTGACGGTCCGACACCAGCCGCCAGCGTCCGGGCACGGCGCCGGGGGCGTCCCCGCGTCCCAGCGGGTGGTCGACGAAGGTGCCGTCGGGCGCGAACTCCATGCCGCGGCGTCCGCGCGCCGGCGGGAAGGGGTAGTCGTCCGGCCGGTACACCCGTACGTCGTCGTGGTCCTCCTCGTAGGAGTGGAACCAGGAGCGGAACAGGCCCGACGGGGGCTCTCGCATGACCCGGCCACCTCACTCGCTCAACGCTGCCCAAATTGCCGGTATTGCACCTGGGTGACTAGGATTATCAGTGTATGGGTTCGGAGGGAACGGGCAACCGGCCGCTCCGCCCGGACGTCGCCCGGCCCCCGCGGCGCGTGTCAGACGCGCAGTTCCGCAGCCGCGAGCGCGGCACGTCCCCAGCTTCCCGAGGGGCAGTCATGTCCGATGCTCAGTCCTATCTTCGCGCCACCTCCGCCGAGTACAGCCGCTGGTGCGGCGCCATGGAGGTACACCGCAGACTCCTCAGCCTGAACCCCGAGTACGCCGAGAACCGCGCCCTGATCGAGAACGCCGCGTTCACCTACGAGGCGACGGAGCAGGTGTCCGCCCGGCAGAGCATCGTCGACATCCCGGTCGTGGTGCACGTCGTGCACAACACCCCGGAGCAGAACGTCGGCGACGCCCAGATCCACAGTCAGATCGCGGTGCTCAACCAGGACTTCCGGGCGAGCAACCCGGACGTCGGCAAGGTCCCCGCGACCTGGCAGGACCTGGTGGCCGACGCCCGCATCCAGTTCCACCTCGCCCGCACCGACCCACTGGGCCGCCCCACCGACGGCATCACGCGGACCCAGACCTCGAGCCCCGACTGGGACACCGACGACCTGGTCAAGTTCAGCCTGAGCGGGGGCCACGACGCCTGGCCCGCGGACGTCTACCTGAACCTCTGGGTCTGCCGGCTGCGCCGCGGACTGCTGGGCTACGCCCAGTTCCCGGGCGGCGCCGCCTCCACGGACGGTGTGGTCGTCACCTATACGGCCTTCGGGACCACCGGCACCGCCACCGCCCCGTTCGACGGCGGCCGCACGGCCGTGCACGAGATCGGGCACTGGCTGAACCTGCGGCACATCTGGGGCGACGACGACGAGGGGTGCAGCGGCAGCGACTTCGTCTCGGACACCCCCAACCAGGGCGGGCCGAACCTCGGTTCCCCCAGCTTCCCCCATGTGACGTGCAACAACGGGCCGGACGGCGACATGTTCATGAACTACATGGACTACACCGACGACGCCGCGATGTTCATGTTCACCAAGGGGCAGGCGGCACGCATGGACGCGGCACTCGACCATGCCCGCATGCCCCTGACCCGCCAGGCCGTCGCGGTGTGAGGGCGAGACGGCCCGGCGCGGGGCGGTCGCCCCGACGGAGCGGGGCGACCGTCCCGACTACCGCTGCCGGGCTCGCAGTTCGACCTCGATGAGGTCGGCCGCACGGTGTGTGCCGCCCTCCTCGGCCATCTCGACTTGGATCACCTTCAGCCGGCGGGCGACCTCCGGGTCGCCCACCAGGGCGAGGGCGGCCTCGCGCAGGGCCTCACCGGTCGCCTCCTCCGTGGGGAGGTGCCGGGCGACGCCGAGGCCCTCCAGGACCGCGGCGTTGCCGAACTGGTCCGCGGCCTGCGGTACGGCGATCATCGGCGTGGCGGTGGCCAGGCCCTCCTGGCTGCCGCCCGCGCCCGCGTGTGTGACGAACAGGTCGGCCTGCTTGAGGATCGTCAGCTGCGGCACCCACGACCGCACCTCGACGTTCGCGGGGACGTCCGCGAACTCGGCCGGGTCGATGTGCTTGCCGATCGAGAGCACCAGGTGCCAGCCCGGCAGGTCGCCGAACGCCTTGACGCACTCCCGGTAGAAGCCGGGCTGCTTGGTGAAGGCCGACCCGAGGGAGACGAGCGCGACCTTCTCGGCACCGGCCGGCCGCTGCCAGTCGCCCTCGGCGGTCCGGTCGCCCTGGCAGGCTCCGACGAAGGAGTACACGCTCCCGTCGACGCGGTCCGCGTTCGGCTGGAGCGCCTTGGGGATCAGGACGATCGAGCGCTCGGGCCGGCCGCCGAACGCGTCGGGGTGCAGGGCGATCCCGTTCTCCTCCAGCCAGGCCTGGAAACGGGCGAAGTAGGCGCGGCCCCGCTCGGTCTCCTTCGGCTCCGCCCACATGGGCTCGGCGACCTCCTTCTCGTACCCCTCCCAGGCGACCATGGTCGGCGACAGGGAGATCGCGGGAACGCCCCAGCGGTGGGCCAGCACGCGGGCCGGGTAGGAGGCGATGTCGTGCAGCACGAGGTCCGGCTCGTCGCCCTCGTACGCCTCGATCAGCTGCGGGAGGGCCTGGATCGCGTCGTCGAGGAACGGCTCCACGTTGTCCAGGAGTGTGGTCCCCCACGCCGACGGGTCGTCGTCGGGTGAGGGCAGCGTCGAATTCCACGTCTTCACCTCGGCACCGGTGGCCGCGACCTTGTCGGCGAAGACCGGCGGGATCGCGTAGGTGACCCGGTGGCCGCGCGCCACGAGCTCGCGGATCACCTCGAGGCTCGGGTTCACGTGCCCGTGAGCGGCGATGGAGAACATGGCGATGTGAGCGCGACTGGTCATGCGCCGACCGTATGCGAGACGAGACGTCTCGTCAATGTCTTTGTGGCTCATGCGGTCAGCGCCTCGTGCAGCCGCAGCCACCGCGCGGGCGTCACCTCGCCCACGAGCGCCCCCGGATCCAGGCGCGCGGCCCGGAAGGCGGCGTCCACCCGCCGCCTCGGGTGGGCCCGCCGCAGGGAGGCGTGCAGCGAACCGCCGACCCCGGAGAAGCCCAGCTCGACCAGGGACCGCCAGCTCCGGTACGCGGCGTCGTCGAGCAGCGGGGTGGCACGCCGTTCGAGGCGCAGCACCCCGGCGTCCACGCGCGGGACGGGGCGGAAGCCGCGCCGGTCGACCCGGCCGAGCAGCCGCCACTCGTAGCGGGGCCAGCTGCGGACCGTCAGCAGCGTCCAGTTGCCGTAGTCGCCCGTGCGTTTGCGGGCGTACTCGAGCTGGGTGAGCAGGGTGGCGTCGGTGAGGGCGGGAGCGCGCAGGCACCAGTCGACGACGGCGGCGGTCCGGGAGAACGGCACGTTCCCGGCGACCGAGAAGGGCCTGCGCGGCGGGCGGAGGGCGAGGAAGTCCCCGCCGACGACGTGCACGTGCGGCGTGCCGGAGAGGCGGCCGCGCAGGACGGGCACGAGCCGCGGGTCGATCTCGTAAGCGCGCAGCTCCCGGCAGCGCCGGGCCAGTGGGACGGTCAACGCCCCTTTACCGGCACCCACTTCGAGCAGCAGCGGGATCGGCCGGTCCTGTGGGACGGCGAGTCGGGCGAAGCGTTCGGCGGTGGCGCGGTCGGCGAGGAAGTTCTGCGAGAGCGCGCGGGAGGTCGCGGTGGGGCGGGCCATGGCCTGCGGTCCTTGTCTTCCGTGAGGGGAAAAGGGCAGCCGAAGGCCCTGACCGGAAGACAGAGAACGAACGGGGAGGGTGAGACGCCGGCCTCGAAAGGCTCAGCGGGCGTGGCTCCCCGGGCCGGTCAGGGCTCCGGGGCCGCGGCGCACCCGTACGGCGCGCACGCAACTCCGGGCGTGACCGGAGATGTAGATCGCGTTGATACCCACGAGCAGCACGCTAGGTGAGGCCCTCGGCGGCGCACAACGGAATATCGCCGCCGGTGGGGCCGTACGGCCGGCCCGTACTCAGCGCTGGTAGCGCGCCAGCACCAGGTTGCCGTCCCGCTCCAGGCGTTCCCGCAGCTCGCGGATGCCGATGGCCCCGCTGTAATACTCCTGGAAGGCCGGGGTCGCCACCTTGTCCTTCCACTCGGGGTAGCCCCGTACGGTCTGGGCGGGCGCCGGGCGCAGGTGGGCGGCGAGCGCCGTGCCCGTGGACCAGCCGTGCTCCGCCGTGCGCAGGGCCGGGTCGTTCAGGGCCCGGGTGCCGGTGGGCAGCATCCAGTCGCCGAGGGCGAGTCGGACCATGTTCCGCGGTTTCAACAGGAAGTCGATGAAGGCGGCCGCCTCCTTCTGGTGCGGGGAGTCCTCGGCGATCGAGAGGGTCTGCGGGCTGACGCCCTGGGTGAGTCCGCCCGCGCCCGCCGGAGCGGGCAGCACCTGCCACTCGAAGCCCTTCGGGGCCTGCTGCACGATCTGCTGGCGGTAGGAGAAGCCCAGCGGGACCATCGCGTACCGGCCGCCGAAGAAACCGGGCAGGGTGTCCGAACCGCCGCTGCCCAGGGTGGTGGGCGAGGCGCTGCGGTCGGTGCCGACCTGGGCGTGTACGGTCCGCGGCACCACCTGGTCGGCCGCCTCGAACCGGACCGTCACCTTGCCGTCCGGCCCGCGGTGGAAGAGCTGTCCGCCCGCCGACAGGGAGAGGTTGAGCGTGGCGGAGACCGGTTCCTTCAGCGGCCAGGCGACGCCGTACTCGCCCCGGCCGCTGAGGTCTTCGGTGATCCGGCGGAACTCGGCCCAGGTCCAGGGGCGCTCGGGGGTCGGGATCCGGACGCCGGACCGCTTGAGCCACGTCGCGTTGGCGATCAGCACGCGGGGTTCCTGGAGGAACGGCACGCCGTAGATGCCGTCGCCGAAAGTGGTGGTCTTCCAACTGCGCGGCGGGATGTCCGACTTCAGCCGGGCGGGCAGCAGGTCGGTGAGATCGGCGAGGTAGCCGCCGTAGGCGAAGTCCGCCAGGTCGTCGGAGGCGTCATGGATGATGTCGGGCGCCTCACCGCCCTCGAAGGCGGTGAGCAACTGGTCGTGCACGCTGTCCCAGGTGCCTTGCACGTACTCGACCCGGACATCGGGGTGGGTGGCGTTCCACTCCTTCACCAGGTCCTTGTTCGCTGCGACCGACTCCTCCTGCCAGGCCAGGGACTGGAAGCGCAGGGTGATCCGGCCGTCGTCGCGGGTGCCTCCGGAGGAACAGCCGGCGAGGAGCAGCAGGAGGACCGGGAGCAGCAGACGCAGGTGTCTCATCAGCTCTTCACCGCCCCGGTGAGCATGCCGCCGGTGATGCGCCGCTGGATGAGCGCGAAGACGACCAGCGAGGGCAGCGTCGCGAGGAACGCGGCCGCCGCGAGCGGGCCGAGGTCGGCGACGCCCTCGGCGCCGATGAAATGGGTGAGCACGACCGGCAGGGTCTGCTTCTCCGGCGTCTTGAGCAGCACCAGCGCGAAGAAGAACTCGTTCCACGCGGTGATGAAGGCGAACAGCGCGGTCGCCACGATGCCCGGCGCGAGCAGCGGGGCGGTCACCGACACGAGTGTCCGCAGCCGTCCGGCCCCGTCGACCGCGGCGGCCTCCTCCAGTTCGGGCGGCACGGCCCGCACGTACCCGGCGAGCATCCACAGCGCGAACGGCAGCGCCCACACCACGTACACCAGCACCAGCCCGGGCACGGAGTTGATCAGCCGGAGGTGCTTCAGCACCAGGAACAGCGGGATGATCAGCAGGACGAAGGGGAACGCCTGACTGACCACCACCCAGCCCGTCACCGCCTTCGCGAGCCGGGTGCGGCGGCGGGCGACGACGTAGGCCATCGGTGTCGCGATCAGCACCGCGACGACCGCCGCGCCGAGCGCCGCGAGCAGGGAGTTGAGGGCGGCGTGCAGCAGCGGCTGTTCGTCGAAGGCCTGCCGGAAGTTGTCGAGGGTGGGATCCTCCGGGATCCAGGTCGGGTGCAGACTGCCCAGCTCGCGCGGCGGTTTGAACGCGGTGGAGACCAGCCAGAGGAACGGGAAGGCGAGGAAGCCGAGGTAGGCGAGCAGCGCCGTGTACTGGCCGACGCGAGCGGGGGTGCCGGTCCTCACGCGTCGTCACCTCCCCTCAGGCGTCCGGCGAGGAAGACCGCCAGGACGATCGAGATCACCGCCACCATCACGCAGCCCATCGCCGCCGCGTAGCCGAACTGCCCGTAGCGGAAGGCCTCTTCGTAGGCGAAGAGCATCGGCAGGCGGGTCCGGCCGCCGGGGCCGCCGCTGGTGAGGACGTAGACCAGGGCGAAGGAGTTGAAGTTCCAGATCAGGTTGAGCGCGGTGATGGCCAGGGCGACGGGTCTGAGGGCGGGCCAGGTGACCGTGCGGAACCGGCGCCAGGCGCTCGCGCCGTCGACCGCCGCCGCCTCGTGGAGTTCGCGCGGGGTGTTCTGGAGACCCGCGAGCAGCGCGACCGTCGTCTGGGGCATACCCGCCCACACTCCCACGACGATCACGGCGGGCAGCGCGGTGGCGAGCCCGCTGAGCCAGTCGCGGCCACTGCCCAGGCCGAGGTCGCGCAGGGTCTCGTTGAGGATGCCGGCGTCCGGGTTGTAGACGAGCCGCCACATGATGCCGACCACGACCTCGGGCATGGCCCAGGGGATGATCGCCAGGGCGCGGGCCAGCCAGCGCAGCCGCAGGTCCTGGTTGAGCAGCAGGGCGAGGCCCAGCGCGAGCAGGAACTGCGGCACGGTCACCCCGACCGCCCACACCAGCCCGATCCGGAACGACTCCCAGAACAGCGTGTCGTGCAGCAGGTCCCGGAAGTTGAGGCCGCCGATCCACTGGGTGGGCGCGGTGCGGCCCGACTGGGCGTCGGTGAAGGCCAGCAGGATCCCGTACAGCAGAGGTCCGGCGCTGAGGACGAGGATGGGGATCAGTGCGGGCAGGACGAGAAACCATGCACCGTGGTCGACGGCCCGGCGGGGCGGGCGTGTCCCGGACTCCCGGCGAGCCGGTCTCCGCACCTCGGTCACCGATGTCACGGAATCAGCCCCTTTGCACGGCTCGGCTGGCCAGGTCATGGTCGTGAAGGCGGTATGCCTCGTCAAGGCCCCGCGCATGCCGTCCGACCTGTGCCGATGCGACACTGACCGGCGGATGGCCGGAACCGTACGGCGGCAGCACACGCGAAAACCAGGACGACGGAGGCGGACGATGGACGAGGCACGGGCGCGGGACGTACTGGCCGCGGCGGGGGTGCTGCCCGGCGCGGGGACCGGCTCGGCCCGCGCGGCACGGCTGCTCGCGCTGGGCGAGAACGCGGTGTTCGCCGCCGGTGACCTGGTCGTCAAGGTGGGCCGCGACGCGGAGCTTCTCGACCGGGCGCGCCGCGAGGTGGACATCGCGCGGTGGCTCGGCGAGGCGGGGGTGCCGGCGGTGCGGGCGGCCGCCTCCGAGCCCCTGCTGGTCGACGGGCACCCGGTGACGGTGTGGCATCGGCTGCCGGACGCCGTACGGCCCGCCGAGCCGCGGGATCTGGCCGAACTGCTGCGGGTCGTGCATGCCACGCCTCTTCCTCCTTTCGAGCTTCCCGGCCGTGATCTGCTGGGGGGTGTGGAACGGTGGCTGCGGCTCGCGGGCGACGCGATCGATCCCGGTGACGCGGCGTATCTACGGGCGCGGCGGGACGGGTTCGCGACGGAGGCGGCGGGCCTTACGCCGCATCTGCCGCCCGGGCCGATCCACGGGGACGCGTTGCCGCGGAATGTGCATGTGGGTCCGGACGGGCCGGTGCTGGTGGATCTGGAGACGGTGTCGTCGGATCTGCGGGAGCACGATCTGGTGGTGATGGTGCTGTCGCACGACCGGTACGGGGTTTCGGACGCGGCGTACGAGTCCTTCGCGGAGGCGTACGGGTGGGATGTGCGGGTGTGGGAGGGATGTTCGGTGTTGCGGGGGGCTCGGGAGACGGCCAGTTGCGCGTGGGTTGCTCAGCATGCGCCGAGCAATCCGAAGGCGTTGGCCGAGTTCGAGCGGCGGGTGGCGTCCTTGCGGGAGGGCGATGAGACCGTGCGGTGGCTGCCCTTCTGACAGGTGGGTGCGCAGCTCGGCGCTGCGGGGTGCCTCCCCCAAGCTCTCGGCTTCGCTCGAGCAGGGGGTACCCCCATCGCCCCAGCGGCACGACTGCCCGCGGCTCTTCTACACTTCGGCCAACTCCCGTACCGGCCAGGCCCCGTCGACCAGGGCCGTCGTGTCGCCCTTCTTGCGCAGGAAGGTCTGGAAGTCCGCCGCCCACTGTGCGTACCACTCGATCTGGCGGTGGTGCAGGGTCGCCGGGCCGAGGGAGGCGATCTTGGGGTGGCGGGTGGCTATCGCGCAGGCGAGGCGGGCTGCCGCCAGGGCGTCGGACAGGGCGTCGTGGGCGGAGTCGAGGACCACGCCGTACTCGGCGCAGACCGCTTCGAGGTTGCGTTTGCCGCGGCGGTAGCGGTCGACCCAGCGGTCGATGGTGTACGGGTCGATGACCGGGGCCGGGTCCACGCCGCCCAGGCGGTCGCGCAGGGACGGCAGACCGTGGCGCCGCAACTCTGCGGAGAGCAGGGTCAGGTCGAAGGCCGCGTTGTAGGCGACGACCGGTACGCCCGTCTTCCAGTAGGAGATGAGGACCTCGGCCATGGCGTCCGCCACCTGGTCGGCCGGTCCGCCCTCGGCCGCCGCTCGTTCACTGCTGATGCCGTGTACCGCCACGGCGTCCTCGGGGATCGGCACTCCCGGGTCGGCCAGCCACTCCCGGCGCCCCAACGGCTCCCCGCCCCTGACCTCGATCACGGCCCCCGTGACGATGCGCGCCTCGCGCGGATCCGTGCCCGTCGTCTCCAGGTCGAAGCCGATCAGCAGCTCCCGGTGCCAGCCCATGGGCGGTCCCCCTTCTTGTGGTGCGTTCCCCCAGTGATCCCCACCTTCGCATGCACCACTGACAATCAGGGGATCGCGTTCCGCTCACCCGCCCGACCGCACACCGGGGTCCCGCTCACGACACCGGTCGCGAATCCGCCCACATCACCTCGAACTCCTCGCGATACGTGGGGAAGAGGCCGCTTTCGTCGATCTCGCCCGACTTGACCACCTTGCCACCGTTGCGCAGCACGAACACCGGCGCCTCCATCCCGCGGGTGCGGCGCAGGTAGTTCTGCACGACCGCGATGCCGTCGGCCCCGTCGCCGTCGACCAGGTACGCCGTGAAGCGGGGCGTCTCGTCGAAGACCTGGATCTCGAAGGCGCCCGGGTCGCGCAGCCGGGCCCGCACCCGGCGCATGTGCAGGATGTTCATCTCGACGGCCCGGCTGAGCTCACCGCGTTTGAGGCCGAGTTCGCGCTCGCGTCGCTTGACCGCGCTGGAGGCCGGGTTGAGGAACAGCAGCCGCACCCGGCAGCCGGACTCGGCGAGCCGCACCAGACGCCGGCCGGAGAAGTTCTGCACGAGCAGGTTGAGGCCGATGCCGATGGCGTCGAGGCGGCGGGCGCCGCCGAAGATGTCCTCGGCGGGGAACTGCCGCATCAGCCGCACCCGGTCCGAGTGCACGGCGACCACGTCGGCGTACCGGTCACCCACCAGGTCCTCGACCGCGTCGATGGGCAGCCGGCGCGCGGACGGCACGTCACCACCCGCGCCGAGCATCTCCAGCAGCCGGGCCGAGGCGCGCTCGGCCTGGTTCAGGACGGCCTCGGACAGGGCCCGGTTGCGGGAGACGACGTTGCGGGTGACCTCCAGCTCGTCCAGGGCGAGCTCGACCTCCCGCCGGTCGTCGAAGTAGGGCTCGAAGCACGGCCAGTGCTGCACCATCAGCTCGCGCAGCTGGGGCAGGGTGAGGAAGGACAGGACGTTGTCGTCGGCCGGGTCGAGCAGATAGCCCTTGCGGCGGCTGACCTCGCGTACGGCGACCGCGCGCTGCACCCACTCCTGCCCGGCGGGGCCGGCGGCGGCCACCACCCAGTCCTCGCCGTGGACGGGTTCGTAGACGGGCCGCAGTACGGCGGCGACGACCGCGCGCAGCCGCTGTTCGACGAGGTTCAGCCAGATGTAGGCCCGGCCGGCCCGCTGGGCGCGGGTGCGTACCTCGCGCCAGTTGTCGGCGTCCCAGTCCAGTTCCGGACCGATCGAGCCCGACACGTCCATCGGCCGTGCCAGGGACACGGCTCCGGCCGGGACGTCTGCGGAGTTCCCCTCGTGACCCTCGTCACCAGGGGGCAGCTCCAGCCCTCCCGAGCCCACCCGCGCACCGCCTTCCGCTCCCCCGAGCACTCCCGAGGGGTGCCAGACCCCACCCAACGATCAAGGAAGGGTACTCCGGGAGCGGTCGGCGGTGCAGCCGGATGGGCAGGGTGATTCTCAACCGCGCGGCTGCCAGTGCCCGTTCTGCCAGCCGAGCTCGGCCGGAGTGAGCGGATTCATGGCGGTGACGTCGCGCGGGGCGATGGAGAAGCCCTGCCAGTGGACGGGCATGGGCTGCTGGTCCTCGTCCCGGGCTATGTGGTGGAAGCCGATGTTCATCCAGACCACGGGGTGGTTCACGGCCTGTCCGTTCACCCACTTGTCGACGGACGAACCGGCTCCGGGCCCGCAGTTGCCGGGGTTGTTGCTGGCGAACAGTTCGCACTTGTTGTACTGCGTGACGTACAGGTCGTGCTTGGTGAAGCTGCGGCCGGGGTACTTGGTGGTCGGCCCCGGGACGATCTCGTAGGAGCGCGCGTGCCCGTCCTTGTTCTTGCCCGCCGCGCTGACCACGCGCCACCAGCGGTAGTTCTTGCTGTCCGCGGCGAGTTCCTTGGTGATCTTGGTGCGGGTCGTCTTCGTGGTCGGGGCCCGCTGTCCGGTGGCCTGTGCGGTGACGGTGGAGTCGTACTGCTCGACGCTGTTCTTCGTGGAGCCGTCGAGGGCGAAGTCGAGCCGCCAGAAGGCGTTGTGGCTGTGGCTGGTGGCCTTGGCGGCGGCGCCCTTGCCGATCGGCCAGCCGCGGCCGTCACCGGCGTCGTAGTCGTCCCAGGAGAGGCTGCCCGTGGCGCCCACGTTCATGGTGATCGCGCCGTCGTCCTGGAAGCGCCACTCGGTCATGTACTCGTACCAGCCGACCTGGTTCACCGTGTAGACGAGGAGGTCCTTGCCCTGGGTCTGGTAGACCTTGTTCGCGGTGTCGCCCTGCATGCGGTAGGCGTGGCCGCGGGAGCGGGTGGTGGTGCACAGGCCCTTGACGTTCGGGTCCTCGTTCCAGGAGTCCGGGACCTTGATCGTCTTGATGGTGCCGCCGGGGCACTCGCCGGGGGCGAGGTTCATCAGGCCCTGGGCGAAGTCGAAGCCGGTCAGGTCGTCGTACTCGACGTTGCCGTCGTCGTAGGGGACGTGGATCTGGCCGAGCCTGGCGCTGTTGAGGACCTTGATCGGCTTGGGCTCGCCCTTGGGCTGGTAGGAGACGTTCTCCAGGACGAGGCCGGCCTTGCCGTCGTAGCGCCAGCACATCCGCCAGGTGGTGCCGGTGGACAGCTTCTGTTCGATGCGATGGGCGGCACCGCAGTAGGCCGCGGCGGGGGCGGCGGCCGCGGCGGGGGCGGTCTCCGGCCGGGCGCTCGCGGGTCCCGCGCCGGCCGTGGCGCCGGCGGCCAGCGCGGCCACGGTCAGCCCCACGGCCGCCCGGGTGCGGGCCCTGCTGTTTCTGTTCACGCGCATGACGAGGTGACTCCCTGAGGAGGAGCGAGGTGGACGGATGAGTGGAGCGGGCGGGTCAGTGGCCGAGCTCGGCGACCTTGCGGGCGCTCAGGTCGATCACGAGCGACCTCATGTCGACCCACGGCCCGTTCTTGATCTTCGGGAACAGCCGGACGCAGCGGTGCTCTCCGCAGCGGTCGAGCACGGCGGGCTGGGCGCCCGGCGCGGCCCGGTAGACGGCGCCGCTGAGCTGGAGCTGGTCCGGCGAGGTGAGAGCCTTGCCGGTGGCGTCCCGGTAGTCGGCCTTGAGGCCGGCGCCCAGCGGGTCGGCGATCAGCAGGTCGGCCGCCTCGGCCTTCTCGGCACGGCTCAGGGGTGGCTGGACACCGTGCTGGGTGCCGTTCGCGACCACCTTGCCGGTGCCCAGGTCGACGGTCCTGGTGACGAGGGTGTCGTCCTGGTAATCGTAGAAGGTCACGTCCGCGCGCCGCGGCGCGGCCGGGTCGCCGGCGTCGCCGGCCTCCGGTTCGGCGAGGTCGACGCCGAGGGGCTGCGGGCCCCGCTTCCCGTCGACGCTCTCGCTGCCCTGGAACAGCTGCCGGCTGAGGGCGATCTTCTCGGCCCGCCGCAGCTCGTCGTCGGTCAGCGGGTCACGCCCCGTGCCCTTCTCGCCTTCGGCCGGTACCTCCTCGACGACCCCGGGCGCCACGGCCCGCTCCGGACCGGCCGCCTGCCGGGCGGACTGCCCCGCGACGCCCCCCGTCTCCTCGGCCCCGGCCGTGCCCGGCAGGGTGACGCCGATCATCACGGCGGTTCCGGCGACCGCGATGGCCGCACCGGCCACGACCTTTCCGAGATGGCGGTGCACTATGTTGCGCACATCTTCCCCCTACTCCCCCAACGGCCCCGGGAGTATGTGTTGGCCCCATTGGTTTCGGCATACCGCGTATGCACTGGTCGCCCGGTAAGAGGGAGGCGAGTCAGAGGTGGTTCCCTCACTTTTGGGGAGACTCGGAGCCAAGGCGTCCCCACCGGCGCCGCACACCTGAAAGAGTCGTATCCATGCAGGTCTGGCCTGGAGAGGCGTATCCACTCGGTGCCACGTACGACGGCGCCGGTACCAACTTCGCGGTCTTCACGGAGGCCGCGGACCGAGTAGAGCTGTGTCTGCTGCACGACGACGGCTCGGAGACCGCGGTCGAGCTGCGGGAGAGCGACGCCTTCGTGCGGCACGCGTACGTGCCTGGCATCATGCCGGGACAGCGGTACGGGTTCCGGGTGCACGGACCGTACGCCCCGGAGCACGGGCTGCGCTGCAACTCCGCGAAACTGCTGCTCGACCCGTACGCGCGTGCGATCAGCGGTTCGATCAGCTGGGGCGAGGAGGTCTACGGCTACCACTTCGACGATCCCGACCGGCGCAACGACCTGGACTCGGCACCGCACACGATGACGTCGGTCGTGGTCAATCCGTACTTCGACTGGGGCGACGACCGGCTCCCGCGCACCGAGTACCACCACACGGTGATCTACGAGGCCCACGTCAAGGGCCTCACGATGCGCCACCCGGGGCTCCCGGAGGAACTGCGCGGCACCTACGCGGCCCTCGCGCACCCGGCGATCATCGAACACCTCACCGAGCTCGGGGTCACGGCCCTGGAGCTGATGCCCGTCCACCAGTTCGTGAACGATCACCGCCTGGTCGACATGGGCCTGAACAACTACTGGGGCTACAACACCATCGGTTTCTTCGCCCCGCACAACGCCTACGCGTCCTGGGGCGACCGGGGCCAGCAGGTGCTGGAGTTCAAGTCCGCGGTGAAGGCGCTCCACGAGGCCGGGATCGAGGTGATCCTCGACGTGGTCTACAACCACACCGCCGAGGGCAACCACCTGGGCCCGACCCTGTCCTTCAAGGGCCTGGACAACCCGCGCTACTACCGGCTCACCGACGACCCCCGCTACTACATGGACACGACCGGTACCGGGAACTCCCTGCTCATGCGGTCCCCGCACGTGCTCCAGCTGATCATGGACTCGCTGCGGTACTGGGTCACGGAGATGCACGTCGACGGGTTCCGCTTCGACCTGGCGGCGACGCTCGCCCGGCAGTTCCACGAGGTGGACCGGCTGTCGTCGTTCTTCGACCTGGTCCAGCAGGACCCGGTCGTCTCGCAGGTCAAGTTGATCGCCGAGCCGTGGGACGTGGGCGAGGGCGGCTACCAGGTGGGCAATTTCCCGCCGCTGTGGACCGAGTGGAACGGCAAGTACCGGGACACCGTGCGCGACCTGTGGCGGGGCGAACAGCGCACGCTCGCGGAGTTCGCCTCCCGGCTGACCGGCTCCTCCGACCTGTACCAGGACGACGGGCGCCGCCCACTGGCCTCCATCAACTTCGTGACCTGCCACGACGGCTTCACGCTGCACGACCTGGTGTCCTACAACGACAAGCACAACGAGGCCAACGGCGAGGACAACCGGGACGGCGAGAGCCACAACCGGTCCTGGAACTGCGGCGTCGAGGGCGAGACCGACGACCCCGAGGTGCTGAAGCTGCGGGCCCGGCAGATGCGGAACTTCATCGCGACGCTGATGCTGTCCCAGGGCGTGCCCATGATCAGCCACGGTGACGAGCTCGCCCGCACCCAGCGGGGCAACAACAACGCCTACTGCCAGGACAACGAGCTGGCCTGGGTGGAGTGGCCGGAGGGCGAGGAGGAGGAAGGCGGGCTCAAGCGGGAGCTGCTGGACTTCACCCGCGCGATGGTGTGGCTGCGCAGGGACCACCCGGTCTTCCGCAGGAGGCGCTTCTTCCACGGCCGACCCGTGGAGGGCACGCACGACGACCTGTCCGACATCGCCTGGTTCACTCCCGAGGGCGGGGAGATGACCCAGCGCGACTGGGACTCGGCGCGGGCCTCGGCGCTGACGGTGTTCCTCAACGGCAACGCCATCTCGGAGCCGGGCGCGCGCGGGGAGCGCATCACCGACGACTCTTTCCTGCTGATGTTCAACGCCTCGCCGAAGGCGCTGGACTTCGTGGTGCCGGTCGACCACGGGCGGCAGTGGCAGGTCGTGGTCGACACGGCCCGCCCGGAAGGGGTGCCGCCGGACACCGGACCGAAGGTGCAGGCCGGGGACCGGCTGACCCTCACGGACCGGAGCCTGACCGTGCTCCAGCGGCCCGTGTAGCTCCAGCGGCCCGTGCGGCGCGGGCTCCGGCCCGTGCCGTCGCCGTCGGCCGGGGGAGCCACCCGTCCGGGCGACGCGCGGCGCACCTGGCGTGCGGGAGGGCACGAACGGCGGCGGGGCGGGTACGTACGTTTCCATGACGCCTGAGCGAACTGACCCGGTGGTGCCCACGGCCACGTACCGGCTGCAGGTGCAGCCAGACTTCCCGTTCGGGGCCGCGGCGGCCGTCGTGCCGTATCTGGCCTCGCTCGGGGTCTCGCACCTGCACCTGTCCCCCGTCCTGGAGGCCGTGCCCGGCTCGGCGCACGGCTACGACGTCGTCGACCACGCGCGCGTGCGCGAGGAACTGGGCGGCGAGGAGGGGCTGCGGGCCCTGGCGCGCACCGCGCGGGAGCACGGGCTCGGCCTGGTGGTGGACATCGTCCCGAACCACATGGCCATGGCCCCGCGCCACAACCGGGCCCTGTGGGAGGTGCTGCGCGAGGGCCCGAAGTCGCCGTACGCGCGCTGGTTCGACATCGACTGGGAGGCCCAGGACGGCCAGGTGCTGCTGCCGGTGCTCGGCGGGCCGCTGGGCGAGGTGCTCGGGGAGCTGCGCGTCGACGGGGACGTTCTGCGCTACTACGACCACGTGTTCCCGCTGCGCGAGGGAACCGGGGACCTGCCGCTGCCGCACCTGCTGGACGCGCAGTGGTACCGCCCGGTGTGGTGGCGGCTGGCCCGCACCGAGCTGAACTACCGGCGGTTCTTCAGCATCTCGGAGCTCATCGGGGTGCGGGTGGAGGACCCCGAGGTGTTCGAGGCCACCCACGGCAAGATCCTCCAGTTGCTCCACGAGGGCGTGATCGACGGCTTGCGCGTCGACCACCCCGACGGCCTCGCCGACCCCGACGGCTACCTCCGGCGGCTGCACGAGGCGACGGGTGGCCGGTGGACGGTCGTGGAGAAGATCCTGGCCGACGGTGAGCGGCTGCCGGCCTCCTGGCCCGTCGCCGGGACCACCGGCTACGACGGGCTGCGGCACGTGGACGGGCTCTTCACGGACCCGGCCGGGTTCGGGGACCTCCTGGGGCAGTACCGGCGGTTCGCGGCGCCTCAGACGGACCGCGGGGGGCACTGGGAGGCGACGGTGCGGCGGGCTGCCTACAAGGTCCTCACGCACGAGCTGGCCACCGAGACGGACCGGCTGACCCGGGTGGCGGCCCGGCTCTGCGCGACCTCGCCGGAACCGGCCCTGCGCGACCGCGCGCCCTGGGCGCTGCGCACCGCGCTTCAGGAGCTCCTGGTCCGGATGGAGGTCTACCGGCCGTACGAGTCCGTCGACGCCGCCTGCGTGGTCACCGAGGAGGCCGCGGCCGAGGCCCGGCTCGCCTTCGCCGTGCCGGAGGAGGCCGGTGCGGTGGACGTCGTACGGGACCTGGTGCTGGGGCGGTACGGCGACGAGCCCGCGCAGGTGGAGTTCCGGACACGGTTCGCGCAGACCTCGTCGGCGCTGCGGGCGAAGTCCGTGGAGGACACGGCGTTCTACCGCTACGTGCCGCTGCTGTCGGCGACCGAGGTGGGCGGGAATCCGGGCGGTCCTGCGCTGTCGCCGGAGGAGTTCCACGCGTACTGCGCGCGCGTGCAGCGGGACTGGCCGGTGACCGGGACGGTCGTCTCGACGCACGACACCAAGCGCAGTGCCGACGTCCGGGCGGCGCTGAACGTGCTCACCGAGTGCCCGGACCGCTGGGCGGACGTCCTCGCCGAGGTGACGCGCACCGGCGAGGGCGTGCCGGACGCGCAACTGGCGTGGGCGGCCTGGCAGACGGTGTTCGGACTGGGCCCGGCGGACGCGGAGCGGGTGCGGGGGGCGCTGCTGAAGCACGTGCGCGAGGCGGGTCTGTACACGAGCTGGACCGAACAGGAGCCGCCGTACGAGGAGGCGGTGGCCCGGTTCGTGACGGCCGGGCCGTGCGGGACGCCGGGCGAGCGGGTCGCCGCGTTCCGCGACTCGCTCGAACGGCACATCCGGGCGAACGTGCTGGGCACGGCCCTGGTCCAGCTGTCGATGCCGGGGGTGCCGGACGTCTACCAGGGCACGGAGGCGGAGTACCGGGCCCTGGTGGACCCGGACAACCGGCGGGCGGTGGGCTTCCCGCCCGAGGTGTCCGGCGCGACGTCCGAGGAGAAGCTCAGGGTGACGCGCGCGGCACTCGCTCTGCGGGCACGGCGCCCCGGCGCCTTCGGCGACACGGCGACGTACACGCCCCTGACCGCCGAGGGCCCGGCGGCACGCCACTGTCTGGCGTTCGTCCGCTCCGGCGCGGCACTGACGGCCGTGACACGCCTTTCGCTGCGGCTCGAGGAGGCCGGTGGCTGGCAGGACACCCGGCTTCCGCTGCCGCCGGGGCGCTGGGCGGATGCCCTGGAGCCGGGGCGGGAGTTCACAGGGCACGCGCGTGTGGCGGACCTGCTCGGGCGGTCGCCGGTGGCTCTGCTGGAGCAGGTGGGCGAATGAGCCGGGGACGGGTGCCAGGCGCGTCCGCGACGGAACCGCCCCCTCCTCAGGGACGCCTCCCGGTCCCGGCGGGCCGTGCTTCCGGGCGCCCCGTGGAGGCTCCCCCGCCGCGCCCTTGACACCGTCCCACGGCCGTGGGGTACTGCGACTGCGAACTCGGGCGGATATGACGGGGGTGAGTGTCCTGCCGGAGCTGCGCTACCCGACGGTGACCGAACAGGTCTCTGCTGCCCGGGCGTTGACCGCTGAACGCCCCGGTGTCTGCACCCTTCGCCAGGTGGGTGCCTCCCGTGCGGGCCGGCCCCTGCATCTGCTGTCGGTGGGGCGCGCCCGCCGCGCGGTGCTGGTGGTCGCCGGCGCCCACGCCAACGAGCCGACGGGCTCCTGCACCCTGCTCGCGGTCGCCCGGAGGGTGCTGGAGGAGCGGCGGTTGCGCGACGGCATCTCCTGGCACTTCCTGCTGTGCGCGGACCCCGACGGGGCCAGCCTGCACGTGACGCCGGCGCCCCGCAGCCTGTTCGACTACCACCTCGGCTTCTTCCGTCCCGCGGGGCCGGAGCAGCCGGAGTGGGCGCCGTCCCTGCTGCCGCCCGACCGGCTGCCGCCCGAGACCAGGGCCCTGACCGGTGTCATCGACGAACTGCGCCCCTATCTCCAGGTGACGCTGCACGGCACGGACCTGGGCGGCAGCTGGGTGCAGCTGACCCGGGACGTGCCGGGGCTCGCCGAGCCGTTCGCCAAGTCCGCCGCCGAGCTGCACATCCCGGTCGAGACCGGCGCTTCGGACGCCGCGGGCTGGCCCGCCTCCGGACCGGGCGTCCATGTGATGCCCGCGCCGGGGATCGGACCGGCGTACCCGAGCCTGCCGGACGACGCGCGGCACAGCACCTGGTTCCACGCCCACCGGTACGGCGGTCTGACCGCGGTGGTCGAGGTGCCGATGTGGGCGAGCGACCTGGTGGACGACCCGGCTCCGCATCCGGCTCCGGCGGCGGCGATCGGGCGGCTCGCACGCCGGCTGCAACGGGACGCGCTGGAGGTGACGCGGGTGCTCGACGACGCCCTGCCCCGGCTCGCCGGCCCGGACGGGCCGTTGCTGCGGGCCGCCCGGTGGGGGCTGGAGCTGGTGCCGGGGCTGGCCTCGGACCTGCTCCACACTCCGCCCGCCGACCTCACCAGGGCGTACGTCGGCAGCGTGGACGCGTTCGCGCGCCGGGTGCCGCTGCGGGCGGCGGCCATGCTGCTGCGGGTGCTGCGCGGGACGGACGACCGGGCGGCGAAGCAGCTCGAAGAACTCGTCGCGACCTGGAGCGAGGCCTTCGCGGAACGTTTCCGCGCGCGCTGGGTGCCCTTGGAGCACCAGGTCGAGCACCAGTCCCGCACGGTGGTCGCAGCGGCGCTGCACGCGCGCGAGGGGGCGTCGTAGGCCCCTGGGCGGGGCCGGGGACCCACCTGGTGGTCGGACGCGTCATTCCCGCTGCATCGGCACCGCTGCCCCGGACTCCACTCCCGGCTCGCCCGAAGGGGCTCGCAGGCGCGGGTGCCGCGCGGCCAGTCCGAAGGCCGCGAGCACCACGCGCGCCTGGTACTCCGACTGGCGTGCCACCGGGATCCAGCGCGCCCCGCAGCCGTCGCGGTAGTCGGCGCACCACTCGTCGATCAGCCGGTCCAGCTCCGGCAGTGCCCCGGCCGGGTCGTGTCCGGCGGCCCGCACGAGCTGGTGCAGCAGCCCCGCGGTGCGCAGCGCCAGCCGCCGCCCGGAGATGCGCAGGGCGACCAGGTGGGCGGTGCTCAGGGGCGGGAGGGGGTGGGCGGTGCCGACGCCGGTGTCCGGGTCCCAGGCGTCGGCGAGGCCGGGGCAGACCAGTAAGTAGTCGTCGACCGGGGCGAGCAGACGCGCCGCGTCGGGCACGGCTGCGAGGTGCGGCCTGATCCGGGCCAGCAGGTGCCGCAGGAGGCCCGTGTCGTGGCGCAGGGTGCGGCTGACGGCCCGCAGCACCGCGTCCCGGTCCGCGGGCGGGGAACCGTCCGCCACGGCCGCCACGCCCCACATGGGCGCCTCGACGACCGCGGTGACGGTGCCGTGCCGGTACGGGTGGAACCAGGTCGACTCGACGGCGGCCTCCGTGATGGCCGCGGCCAGGTCGGCCCTGCGTGGCGGCGGGATCCGGTAGACGGCGTCCCCGAGGCCGGGCCAGTACAGGGCGTCGTAGGCGCCGAGCTCGCGGGGGATGCCGAGCCGGGCGGCGATGTGGGCGAGGCGCTGCGCGAGGCCGGGCAGATCGTGGGTGAGCTCGACGAATCCGCCGCCGATGTCGACGCCGTGCAGCGAGCACTGGAGGAACGGACGCAGCTCGTCCTGGACGTCGAGGAGTGCGCGGGTCTCGGGCAGTGCGGCGCCGGACGCGCCGTCGGGCAGCCATTCGGGCTGTTCCAGGAAGCCGGGCCGGAAGAAGTTCCGGAAGTACTGGCCGAGGGTGTAGGGGCCGGTCAGCCAGCCCTCGTTGCGGCGCAGTCCGTCCGGGTCGAGGCACAGCAGCAGGTTCCAGGTGGCGTCGGCGCCCTCGGTGAGCCGCGGGTCGGCCAGGGCGCGCTCGGCCAGGCGCAGCACGGTGGCGCCGCCGACGGGTTCGTTGGGATGGGGGCCGGCGACGACGAGGGCCTGACGGCCGCCGTGGCCGACGGAGAGCAGCCACATGGGCGTGCCCGCGCGGGAGGTGCCGACCCGGCGCAGCCGGGCGTCCCGGGGATGGCGGGCGACGAGGGCGGCGGCCCGGGCGCCCAGTTCGTCGACGGTCGGGTAGCGCGGGAGGGGCGGCAGGGCACACCTCCCCGGTTCGGTGCCGTCGGTTCACCACGTGTACATGGCGTACGCACAGTCAGTCACGACTTCCGGGGTACGTCAACACCGTGGGAGGCACAGGGTTTTGGCCACCCTCAGCGAGGCGACAGGCGGTAACGCCCAGGCCAGAGCTGAGGGAGGGCTTCGTTTCCGGTCAGGGTGCCGACAGCCGGAACGCCATCCGCCCGAAGCCGACCTGGTCGCCCTCGCGGACGACGGCGGCACCGACGACGCGCCGTCCGTTGACCGTGGTGCCGTTGGTGGAGCCGAGGTCGCGCAGGACCCACATCCCGCCCTGGTGGCGGAGTTCGGCGTGCACCCGGGAGACCGTCTCGTGGTTGAGGCGCAGTCCGCTGGCGGGGTCGCGCCCTATACGCAGCGGATGGCCGTGCGCGGGGTGGGGCAGCAGCAGCTTCGGGAGCCGCTCGGCCCGCCAGGCCCTGCGCAGCCGTACGGTGAACCCGGAGAGCGCCTCGACGGTGCCGAACACCGCGCGGGAGAAGCGGCTCTCCGTGGGCAGGTCTGCGGTGAGCACCGCCAGCTCGTCCGGGCGGCGGGCGGCGAGTGCCAGCTCCATGCGGTGGACGAACGTGTCGTGGGACAGGCGGCCCATGGCGACGCCGTCACGGAGCACCTTCAGCGCCCTGTCGCGCTCCGCGTCGGAGAGCCGCGCGGGGTACGTGTTGAACTCGAAGGACGACGTCACGTTGGTGATTCTCGGGCAGCGCGGCCGGGCTGTCCAGAAAACGGGAAAAGGGCCGCCACGCGCGCGTACCCGGCGACACCCGCCGCAAATGGGTGGATGCACCGGCGGATTGATCTCTTTTGACGCACCATGGACGGGCTACATCACGGTGAGCAGACGAAGGGGAACCGTCCGTGCAGTTCGAGGTGTGGGCACCGCAGGCAGACCGCGTGACGCTCCAGTGCGACGGCGTCACGCACGCGTTGGAACGCGATCCGGAACGGACGGGATGGTGGTGGGGCGAGGCGGATGCGCGCGACGGGTCACGCTACGGCTTCGCGCTGGACGACGGCCCCGTGCTGCCCGATCCGCGGTCGCGCCGGCAACCGGACGGCCCGGACGGGCTGAGCGCGGTCGTCGACCACCAGCGGTACGCCTGGCGCGCGGGGTGGCCGGGGCGACCGCTGCCCGGCGCGGTGCTGTACGAGCTGCACGTGGGGACGTACACCCGCGAGGGCACGCTGGACGCGGCCGCCGGGCGACTCGGCCATCTCGCCGAACTGGGCGTCACCCACGTGCAGCTGATGCCGCTGTGCCCCTTCCCGGGCACGCACGGCTGGGGGTACGAGGGCGTCTCCCTGTGGGCGGTGCACGAGCCCTACGGCGGGCCCGAGGCGCTGAAACGCTTCGTCGACCGGGCCCACGAACTCGGCCTGGGGGTGGTGCTCGACGTGGTGCACAACCACTTCGGGCCGTCGGGCAACTACCTGCCCGCCTTCGGGCCGTACCTGACGGACACGCACCACACGCCCTGGGGCTCCGCGGTCAACCTGGACGCGCCCGGCTCGGACGAGGTGCGCGCGTACCTGATCGGGAGCGCGCTGGCGTGGCTGCGCGACTACCGGATCGACGGACTGCGCCTGGACGCGGTGCACGCGCTGGTGGACACGCGCGCCCAGCACTTCCTGGAGGAGCTGTCGACGGCCGTGGACGCCCTGGCCGCCGAGGTGGACCGGCCGCTGTTCCTGGTCGCCGAGTCGGACCTGAACGACCCGCGGCTCGTCACCGCCCGGGGCGAGGGCGGCTTGGGGCTGCACGCGCAGTGGAACGACGACTTCCACCACGCCCTGCACACCACGCTGACCGGTGAAGCGCAGGGCTACTACGCCGACTTCGCGCGTGCTCCCCTCGCCGGGCTCGCCAAGACCCTGACCGGCGGCTGGTTCCACGACGGGACGTACTCGAGCTTCCGCGGGCGGCACCACGGGCGCCCCCTGGACCGGACGCGGGTGGCCGCCCACCGGCTCCTCGGCTACGCCCAGACCCACGACCAGGTCGGCAACCGCGCCCAGGGGGACCGGCTTTCGGCCCAGCTCTCCCCCGGACTGCTGGCCTGCGCGGCCACGCTGGTCCTGACGGCACCGTTCACGCCGATGCTCTTCATGGGCGAGGAGTGGGCGGCCGGCACGCCCTGGCAGTTCTTCACCGACCACACCGACCCGGAGCTGGCGGACGCCGTACGGCGGGGCAGGCGGCGGGAGTTCGCCGCGCACGGCTGGAAGGAGGAGGACGTGCCCGACCCGCAGGACCCGGCGACCTGGGACCGCTCCTGCCTCGACTGGTCCGAACCCGGTCGCGAGCCCCACGCGCGCGTGCTGGCCTGGTACCGGCAGCTCCTCGCGCTGCGCCGGGAGCAGCCCGACCTGACCGATCCCGACCTCGCCGACACCAAGGTGGCCCACGACGAGGAGCGCCGCTGGATCGCCTTCCGGCGCGGGGACGTCGTCGTGGCCGTGAACCTGGCGCCGGAACCGGCCGTGCTGTCGCTCGGCGTCCCGCACGCGCGCGTGCTGGCCGCGTGGGAGCCGGTGGAGACGCCCGGCGCGGACGGGGTCCTGCGGGTGCCCGGTGAGTCGGGCGTGGTGCTCGCGCAGTACTGAGCGCCGGGGAGGTCAGCCGAGCTTCGCGTCCTGCGCCTCGATCAGGGGCGCGAGGAGTTCCGGACTCGTGATGCGGGCGCCGCCGACCGCGGTGTAGACGGCGATGACGTCGGCGTGGCGTACGACCGTGGTGCGCACCGGCCGGGGCGTGCCGCCCTCCGGCGTGACGACGCCGCGGTAGGCGAGGGCCTCGTCGCCGGCCGAGGGGGTGTCCTCGGGCTCGAACGGGTCGTACAGCTCGGCGGCGCCGTTCGCCCTGACGGTGAAGCCGAGGGAACAGCCCCGCACGGCGTCGGTGAGGAGGCTGTCCATCGCCGTCACCGCCGCGCCCTTGTCGTAGGTGGCGAGAGTGACGTGGATGCGGGTGCCGGGGGCCTCCTTGGTCGCGACGACGCGGCTCAGGGAGGCCTGCGGCCTGCCGAGGGGCAGCTGGTGCGTCATGGCCGCCAGCGGGGTGCAGGCGTTGCCGGTGATCTCCTGCGCGGACCGGGCGAAGACGGACTTCCCCTCGGCCGCGTCGAACTTCCGCACGGAGTAGCCGGTGCCGAGGTCGGCCGCCGTGACCACGAGCGCGGTGAGGCGTTCCGCCGGGGTCGTCCGCGCCGGGGACGCCGTGGCGCCGGGCGTGGCTTTCACGGGGTCGCCAGAGCAGCCGGCCAGGCACGTGAGGGCGGCGGCGGTCAGCAGGGACGTCACCGCGACAGTGCGCTTCATGTGCGGAGAATAGCCGTACGGGACCTCGCCGCCCGACCCGTCAAAGGGCGTCGTCGGTGTCCCGCAGGTCCCTCACGCGTTCCAGCAGGATCGGCTCCCAGGCGTGCCGCAGCCGGGCCCGCGCCAGGGTGGTCCGGGCGGCGTCGCGGCTGTCGAGGGCCGCGGCGAGGTGGATGACGCTGTCGCAGCGGGCGAGCCACAGCCCGCGCAGGCAAGGCCGGGCACCGTAGCCGGCGAGGGTGGCGGCGCGTACGGCGGCGGGCGAGCCGACGGCGAGGGCGAGGCCCGCGATGTCCTCGGCGGGGTCGCCGACGACCGCGCCGGCCCAGCCGAGGACGCCGCGCACCCGCCCGTCGGCGCTGACCACGAGGTGCCCGCTCGTGAGGGCGCGGTGGGTGAGGACCACCGAGCCGGGCTGGGCGGCGAGCTGGGCCGCGGCGGCCGCGGTGAGCTGGTTCAGGCGGGCTGCGTCGAACTCGTCGGCGTCGGCGAGGCGTTCCGCGGAGCGTACGGCGGAGCGGCGCAGCGCCTCCAGGGAGCGCGGAGCGGTCCGCGGCACGCCGAGGGTCTCGGCCTGCCGGACCGGCACCTCGCGCAGGCCGGTGAGCAGTCCGGCCAGGTCGGCCTCGCCGACCGCGGACACGTCGTGCTCCTCCCCCGAGCCGCCCTGCACCCTGGTGTCCAGCGTGTAGGTCAGCCCGGGCGCCCACTCGCCCTGGGCCACGCTGGTCGGCACCGCCATCGGGACGTGCGGGCGGACGAGGTCGCGCAGCCGCAGTTCGCGGCGCTGGCGCAGGGTCGCCTCGCGGTCGAGGGCGAGCCGCAGCACATGGCGGGTGCCGACCCACCAGGTGGCGGGAGCGGCGCCGGCGGGCCGGACGTCGGGTCCGGCACCCGCCCTGCCCTGCTTGGTCTCCTTGCCGTCCCCGCTGTCCTTCAGCAGGGAACGGACCAGGTCGCGGACGGTGTCCGCGGAGGGTGTCGGTGCCTGGGTCATGGTCGCGCCGTTGCCGTTCGGGAGGCGTGCGGGGGACATCGGTGGCGTCACTCCACTATGACCAGCTCGCGGGAGGTGGTGTTCAGACGGCGTCCGCCGTCCTCGGTGACGGTCACGATGTCCTCGATGCGCACACCGAACCGGCCGGGCAGGTAGATGCCGGGTTCCACGGAGAAGCACATGCCGGGCACGAGGGGCTGCTCCTCGCCCTCGATCATGTACGGCGGCTCGTGGGTCGTGACGCCGATGCCGTGTCCGGTGCGGTGGATGAAGTACTCGCCGTATCCGGCGTCCGCGATGACCGCGCGGGCGGCCCGGTCGACGTCCTGGCAGGCGGCGCCCGGCCGCACGGCGCGAAAGCCCGCCTCCTGGGCCGCGCGCACCACGTCGTGCACCCGGCGTTCCTCGTCGGTGGGTTCGCCGACGTGGACCGTGCGGGAGGTGTCGGAGCCGTAGCCGCCGCGCAGGCCGCCGAAGTCGAGGACGACCATGTCGCCGCGTTCCATGACGCGGTCACCGGCCTCGTGGTGCGGGTCGGCCCCGTTCGGTCCGGAGGCGACGATGGTGAAGTCGACCGTCTCGTGCCCGTGCCGGCGCAGGTGCCGGTCGAGGTCCGCGGCCACCTCGGCTTCCCGACGGCCGGAGAAGCGGACGTTCCGGATCTCCTCGAAGGTCGCGTCGGCGGCGGCTCCCGCGGCCGCCATGAGGTCCAGTTCGGCCGCGTCCTTGACGGCACGCAGCATCGGCAGGGCCTCGGTGAGCGAGGTGTAGGAGCCGGCGGGCATCGCCTTCCGCAACGCCAGCAGGTGCAGCGCCCAGGCGTTGTCGCTGATGCCGAACCGGCCCGAGGCGTCGAGCAGGGCGGCGGTGGCGGCGTAGGGGTCCTTGCCGTCGGTCCAGTCGCGCAGGACCAGGGCGGACGCGCCGGGCGCCTTCCGCGCGTCCGGAGCCTCCAGGGCCGGGACGACGAGGACGGGGTCCTCGCCGGGGGCGATGACCAGCAGGGTGAGCCGTTCGGTGACCGCCGGAGGGGTGTAGCCGGTGAGCCACACCAGGTCCGGTCCCGGGGCCACCAGCAGGCCCGCCAGACCCGCCTCGGCGGCGGCCCGCGCGGCACGCTCCAGGCGGGCCCGGTAGTCGTCGGCGGTGAAGGGCGTGGCCGTGCTTCCGGTCATCCGGGCCTCCCAGGACGGGCGAAGGGGCTACGGGCAGCATCCTGCCCGTCCGGAGGGGGCAGCGCGAGCCGTCCGCGCACTTCGCCCGGGCACGCACGGCAGATACCTGTCCAGGCATCAACAGTAATGCCCGGCTGCCCCGCGTCCCCGCTGCGTCGCCCCGACCGGCCGGCCTCGTGGCGGCGCGGCCGACGAGCCGTGGGCGGGCGCTCAGGTGCTGACGGCCGGGACGACCGTCAGCTGCTGATAGCCGCCGCCGCGGTGCCGGACCGTCAGCCTGACCTCAGAGCCGGGGCGGGCGCGGGCGACGGCCCGGGCCAGGTCGGCGGCCGTGTCGATGCGGGTCGTGCCGAAGGCGAGGAGGACGTCGCCGCGCACCAGGCCCGCCGCGTGCCCGGGGCCGGGGACATGGATCCCGACGACCCGGGCTCCCGGCCTCCCGGCGTCCATGACCTGTACGCCGAGCGTCACGGCGGCGGGCGACGGCACGGTGGGGGACGGCGAGGGGCCGGAGAGCCACGGCAGGTGCCGCTCCCTCGGGTCGAGGATTCCGTCCTCGCCGATCACCGTGGCGCCCATGGCCCCCAGACCGACCCCGGACAGGACCAGGACCGCGCCGGCGAACGCGGCGAACAGCACGTTGAGGAGCCGCCGGCCGCGCCGCCGGGCGGCGTGCGGGCGCGGCCGGGCCGGCGGGGCGGCCCCGGTGGGAGGCGCAGCCCCGCCGGGCTCCTGACCCGGCATGGGTTTGGGTCGCAACGCGGTCTGTTCCATGGCTCCCCTCCGGATGCGCGGATCGTCTCCGGCGGATGCGGAACGATCACGGCAGGTGCTCTACCCGGCACATCGGCGCACCACGAGCCACGAACGAGTGAGACTGAACGGTGCCGGTGGGGGGCCTGGCGCGTTCAGCCCGTGTGGCCTTCCCCGTGGCCGCCGTGGGCACCGCCGTGGTCGAACTTCAGCACCTGGGACGGCATCACGACGAAGGGCCGCATCATGCCCATGTCCTCGTGCTCCAGCAGATGGCAGTGGTACATGAACCGGCCGTGCGCGCCGTCGAACTTCCCCATGACGCGCAGCATCTGGTTCCCGGGCACCCGGAAGACGTCCTTCCAGCCACGCTCGTTGGGGGCGAGCGGGACGGACGTGCCCGCGTCGTGGCGGATCGGCGTGCGCGTGCCGCCCACCGCCGGGTCGAAGCCCGACACGTCGTACGCGTCCCGGCCCATCAGCTGGAAGTCGGCCAGGTGGATGTGCATGGGGTGGACGATCGGCGCGAGGTTGAGGAAGCTCCACTGCTCGTGGCTGCCTTCGGCGACGGTGTAGCCGAGGGCGTCGTTGAACGTCCGTGCCGTACGCCGGTACGTCCGGGTCCTGCCGTCCGGCCCGGTGACCTGGATGACGCCGTCCGTGGGGACCTGGATGTCGCCCGGGAGCTCGACCTCCGCCATCTCCCAGATCTCGGGGTGGCCGCCGGCGCCCTTGGTGGCGGGCGGGGTGAGGACGACCAGGCGGTGGCCGTGCCCGATGTCGTGGGTGAGGCGGCGGAAGGAGCCGGAGAGCACTGTGGGCAGCTCGAAGGTGTCCGGCTCGCAGGTCTCACTGACCCTGAACTCCATGACGGCCGGGTACGGCACGTCACCGGCCGGATCCGGCACGCCGGGCGGCTGGTTGCGGCCCTTGTTGACCAGGCGCAGCGTCCGGCCCTCGAACCCCCGGAAGTCGGCCAGCAGGTCGAACCGCTCGGCCGGCGCGGCGGTCAGCGCCGGCAGGGTCTCGCCGAAGTCGACCGGGACGGGGCGCGGCAGCAGTCCGCCGTCGCTGCCGATCTGGTGGAGGACACCGGGGACCGGGTTGTTCTCCTCGTCGACGAGGACGAGGTCGTAGATGCGCGCGTTGGAGGCGTTGACCAGCCGGAACCGGTAGCAGGCCGCGTCGACGCCGGCGTACGGCCAGATACGGCCGTTGACCGTGGTGTACGGGCCGGTGAACGGGATGGAGACCGGCTTGCCCGTCTCCGGGTTCTTGTCCTGGACGATGACCGTCTTGTGCAGCAGCCGGCCGTTCAGACGGCCGTCCTCGTCGGTGTCGAGGTTGCGGTCGGCGAGCAGCAGCGGGATCTCCCGCTCCCCGCCCGGGAGACCGAGGGCGTCCTCCTCGTCGTCACGGACGAGGTAGGTGCCGTACAGGCCCGCCATCACGTTCCACCGGGTGATGTTCATGGCGTGGTCGTGGTACCACCACTGCACGGCCTGGTGGTCGTTCGGGTACTCGGAGAGCTGGGCGTCGCCGAAGGCGACCGCGTTGTCGGCCCAGCCGTCGTTGCCGCCGCCCGTCTGGGCGCCGTGCAGGTGGGTCACGGACCAGGCGGGCAGGGCCGCGACGTCCTTGTTCGGCTCGACGCCCTCGCGTCCCGGTTCGGTGCTGGCCTGCGGGCGGCCGTCCCGGCGCAGCTTCACCTCGACGGAGGTCACCGGGTACTCGCTGTCCTCGGGGATGCGGTTGGTCCAGGCGATGCGGACGCGCTGCCCGCGCCGGACCTCGATGGTCGGGCCCGGCACCTGCCCGTCGTAGCCCCACATCAGGGTCGGCGGGAGCTGCGGGTGCAGGCGCACCCAGGTCGGGCGCAGGGCGATCTCGGTCTCGCGCAGGACGTCGCCGGAGGCGGGACGCAGGACGGGCGGGACGGGCAGCGGCGCGACGTACGGCGTGAGGTCGGCCGGTGCGGGTGCCTGGGGCTGCCCCGTCTCCCCGGTGACGTCGGCAGGCTTGTCGATGATGTCGGTCAAGGTGAAACCCCCGTGTTGGTGCTTGTCTGTTCCCCTCACTCAGGAAGACCCCCGGAGCACCGCCGGGGGTTCCTCGATGTCCCGTTCCGGAGCGATCTGACTGGAAAACGCCCTCTCAGCCGAGAGCGGGCACGGGCACGGCGGGCGGCCGGTCCGGGAGGAAGCCGTGGGCGCGCCCGGACAGCCATGCGTCCTTGTAGCGGTCGACGTTCTGATGCCAGTTCAGGATGCTCGCCAGCCAGTTCCGCAGCTCCGTCACGTACTCCCCCATGACGGCGCGCCCCTCGTTCGTGAGCTGGAAGTCATTGTAGAGAACGGGCAGTTCGTGTTCCACGACATGCTCGAACTGGCGCATGCGCTGACTCATCAGATCGTGGACGACGACGAGGGCGGCCGGGTAGTCGCAGCCGAAGAACGACTGCACGACGAGGATCGCGTTGTGGATCTCGCCCTCGTACTCGATCTCCTTCTGGTACGAGAAGACGTCGTTGAGCAGGCAGACGAAGTCGATCGCGGCGTTCTCCAGCGAGCGGACCGGGCCGCTGCGGTAGATCTCGGGCGGGACGGCCGGGCCGTGGCCCATCCTGGCCAGGCTCAGGGTGAGGTCGGAGCCGAAGGTCGCGCGGCGCATCTCCAGGTAGTCGACCGGGTCGGGGACGCGGTTCTGGAGCTGGTTGGACAGCTCCCACACCCAGCTCTCGGTCATGGCGTCGACCGCGTCCTTCAGGGGGCGCCGCTGCTCGGGCGTCATCCCCGCGGTGGTGCGCAGCCACAGGTCGACCAGGCCGCGCTCCAGGGCGCCGGCCGGGGCCGGCGGCTCCTCACCGGCGAGCGGCATGCAGGCGGAGAGGCGTGCCGTGGTCAGCCGGGCGGCGGCCAGGTCGCGGCGGCGGCCGTGGACCAGCGGGTAGTAGTCGTCGCCGTAGGTGCCCCAGGCGAGCCACTGTGCGCTGAGGCCGAGTGCCTCGGGCGTGGCGTCCGGGTCGAGGCCCGCCGAGCAGAGCGCGAGGTCGCAGGCCCTGAGTTTGTCCTCGTCCCAGACGCCCTCGGCGAGGATGCCCATGCGCTCCGCCCAGTCGCGCAGACTCCGGCGGGCGTCGTCCAGGTGCGGGCTGAGCTCCAGCGGGAACGGCATGCGGATCTCGGGGATTTGGGCGGGGCCGACCTTCTGGTACGGCACGTGCGTGTAGGAGCGCAGCCTCCCCCACTGCCCGGAAGGCGTGGGAGGTGCCCCCATGGCTCCGGCCGTGGCGAGCAGGGCGCGGACGTCGGCCGCGGAGGTGCCGATGCCGGTGAACCCCGGCCATGGGCCGCCGCCGCGCACGGCGTTGTCGTTCATGTAGCGGCTGGAGCGCAGATGCCACTCGTGGCCGCCGGACTGCCAGTCCTGGAGTCCCTTGGTGTACGCCGCCACGGCCACGATCTCGTCCGGGGTGAGGCCCTTCTCCAGGGCCACCGCGGGCACTTCGGTGAACGCCGTGTGCTCGAACTGGTGGAGGCGGGAGGTCAGGACGTCGTTGACGGTGTCGGCGGCCTCCTGCGTGGTGCAGCCGAAGAAGGTCTCCAGGACGAGCACGCCGTTGCTGTTCTCACCCTCCTCCTCCACCTCCCGCTGGTAGGAGAACAGGTCGTTGCGCAGGTGCACGGCGTCGGAGAACGTCTCCATCAGCACCCGCAGCGGCCTGGACCCCGCGACGGACTCGGGCACTTCGGCGGTCGCGTACTCCACGAGCCCGGCCGACCAGGGTGCGCCGCCCACCTTGCGGCGCATCTCGATGTACTCGACGGGGTTGGCGATCCGCCCCTCGTTGATGTTGGACAGCTCCCACATGGACTCGTCGAGCAGGTGCTCGGTCGCCACGGCGAAGCGGCGGCGCCAGTCCTGGGACATCTTCGGCACCGTACGCGCCCACAGGTCGGCGAGGCCCGCCTCCACCGGGTTCTCCGGTTCCGGTACGGGAGTCGAGAGGTCCAGCGGCATGAACAGGGGCAGCCGGTCCAGGTGGGCCTTGCCGGCGACGCGGTCCTGGCTCCGCTTGTACCTCTCCAGGAAGTGGTCGTCGAAGAAGAAGACCCACACGTACCAGTCGGTGATGAGGGAGAGGGCGGGGGCGTCGCAGTCGGGGTGGGTGTAGGCGCACAGCAGGCCGTAGTCGTGTGCGTGCAGGTCGGCCTGCTCCCAGACGCCGGACCCCTCCAGCATGCCCATCTCGCGCGCCCAGTGCGTCGAGTGGGCCCGGGCCTCGTCGACATGGGGGTTCAGGCGCGCGGGGTGCGGCAGGTAGAAATGCGGGAGTTCGAACGGCTGCGTCATGGCCGGGGCCCTACCCGGCGCCCCGTGGCCGCATCCGCGGGGTGGGACATGGTCACACCATCGCGTGAATCACCACCTGGCCTCGGCGGCGCCCGTGCCCGCTACCCGGGGACCCTCACCTGGATCAGCGCGTGGGTGCCGCTGGTGCGCCAGCGCTGGTCCTCCGCGGCGACCAGCTCGGATTCCGTACGGCTGTCGAGGCCGGTGATCACGTCGGACTTCAGGGTGCGCAGGGCGGCGACCGGGCCGGGGAAGTAGGCCGTGACGTCCGGGAAGGGGGTCGTCGGGGCCCACAGCCGGTCGCCCACGAGGCGGCGGTAGTTGAGGTCGCCCTTGACGATCGTCAGCGTGGCCGAGGCGAACTCGGCGCGCAGGTCCCCGGGCATCTCCTGGTACGGCAGCGGGGCGCTGGAGAAGGGGTGGGCTCGCAGGACGAGACGGCCGTCGCCCAGGGCGGACCACAGCCGGCGTCCGTACGCGGCGGCCGCTCCCCCGGCACCGGTGAGGCGGCGCAGTGCGTCGACGACGTCGGCGGTGGTGGCGTCGGAGACGTAGTAGGGGTACGGCTTGACGTGCAGGACCGCCCGTCCGATGCGGCCGGCGGCCAGGAGGTGGGCGATGAGGAGCAGATCGGGGACGAGTTCGCGGCCCGCGTTGTCGGCGACCAGGCACAGAGTCCGGTTGCCGCTGTCCGGGCCTTCGGCGTCGAGGAGCGACCAGAGCGTCTCGCTGTCGTCGGCGACCAGGCCCGGCGCTGCGTCGGCGGCCTGTGCGCCTTCGGCGGAGAGCCGGAAGCCGAGGTCGGCGCGGTTGCCCCAGAGGGAGCCGTGCAGGAGGGCCTGTGCCTGTTCACCGGCGGGCCGGTGGGCGAGGTCGTCCAGTGCGGCCAGTTCCTCGTCGGTCTCGTGGGAGTCGAGCTCGGCGAGTTTGGAGGGGCGGAAGGGGTCGATGCCCTGCCAGGGGCCGGGGCCGAAGTAGCCGACCGCCTGGAGCAGTCGGCGGTAGAACCAGCTCTCGGACCAAAGCCATGGCACGTCGAACCAGGACCGGCCGGCGTACTCGCGCAGTCCCCAGGTCTCCCAGAGGTCGCGGTCGTGCGCGTCGGCGGGGAGCGGTTCGATCTCGCCCTTGGTGCAGTTCGCCAGCAGTTCGTCGAGTGCGCGGTGCTGTCCGGGTTCGTACGGGAAGGCCTCACGCACCTGCCGGATGATCGCGGGGTGCCGCTCGGCCAGCACGCTGTGGGGGAAGGAGCCCGGCTGGTTGCCGAGGAGGACGGGTGCGGATGCGGTGTCGGGCATGCGGCTCACGGTAGCGCGCGGGTTCCTTGTCCCCGGCCTGCCCCTTCGGAGCGGCGCGCGTTCCCGTTCGGACCGCCGCGGGTTCCGTTCAGACCGGCGCGAGTTCGCGTTCCAGGCGGGCCGCGAGGCTCAGGTAGCGGGCACGGCGGGTCACCGGGACCAGGCCCCGGATCAGTATGTTCCACATCTCGGCCGTCCGGCGCGGCTGGCGGGCGACGGGCTCGCGGGAGCGCCCGACGACCCGGGTGCCGACGAAGAAACAGACCAGGGAGTGGGCCACCACGTCGATGTCGATGTCCGGGTGGACGTCGGCCTCCTTGACCGCGGCGACGAGCCGGGCCGTGACGATGTCCAGCCACTCCGTGAACGGGTGGCTGAGCGGCGGGCGGGGCCGGATCCCCCCGGTGGCGAGCCGCAGACCGGCCCGCAGGACCGGGTCCTCGACGGACATACGGGTGATGCCGAACGTGAGGCGCATCAGCGCCTCCAGGGAGGTGTGGCCGCGGCTGTCGGTCTCCGTCGCCAGCCGGCGGGCGGTGCGCGACTGGATTTCGAGGATCGCGTGCGCGAGATCCTCCTTCGCGGCGAAGTGGAAGTACAGGGCACCCTTGGTGACCGACGCGTGCTCCACGATGTCGCTGAGACTGGTCGATTCGTAGCCGCGACGGTCGAACAGGTCAGCGGCGGCCGTGATGATCGTCGAGCGGGTCTGCTCGGCTCGCAACTGCCTCACCATCGACTGAACTCTCCCGGGACGGAAATGAACGGGTCATGCCGTTTGTTTTTACCCCGTGTACACGATAACTCACCCTGGGACGGCGCTCATCACACCAGTGTGCCGGAGTGCGGGGGCACATCCGGCAAAACAAGCGCAACCGGTGAAAGAAAACAGCGCGTTCGGTATCTAACTGTGGGGGTTGTGCGGCCAGACGTAAAGACGGGCCGGCAGGTGCCCATCCGCACCTGCCGGCCCGCCCGCTCGTGGCTGGATCCGTTCAGCGTTCCCGTGCCGGGATCAGAAGGTCAGCTTCCAGCTGTTCAGCGTGCCCGTGTCCTGCGCCGCGGTGTCCTGGACGCGCAGCTTCCAGGTGCCGTTCGCGCTCTCGCTCGACGCGTTCACCGTGTACGTGGTCTTCACGTCGTCGGCGGAGTCCGAGGCGGCGGACTTCAGACGGTACGCCGAACCGTCCGGCGCGACGAGGTCGATGACGACGTCGCCGCGGTAGGTGTGGGTGATGTCGACGCCGACCTGGAGGGCCGACGGGGCGTTGCCGCTGCGGCCGGTGACGCTGATCGGCGACTCGACGGCCGCGCCGTTGTCCGGGATGGCCACGGCCGTGGTGCTGGAGAAGGTCGTGCCGGTGGACGTACCGCCCTTGACGGCCTGGACCGTCTTGGCGGCGTCCGCGAGGCCGGCGCCGCAGCCGCCGGAGCAGGTGCCGGGCAGGGCACGCGCGTTGGTCTTGATGGCCGACTCGATCTGCGCCGGGGTGAGGGCGGAGTTCGCCGACTTCACCAGCGCGGCGAGGCCCGCGACGTGCGGGGTGGCCATGCTGGTGCCCTGGTAGTAGGCGTAGTTCTCGCTCGACGGCGTCTTGGTGCCGGAGTTCAGCGTGGACAGGATGCCGTTGGCGGTGCCGGTGCGGGTCTCACCGCCGGGGGCGGCGATGTCGACGAGCGAGCCGTAGTTGGAGTACGAGGCACGGCTGCCGGCGCGGTTGGTCGCGGCGACCGCGATGACGTTGTTGCAGTTCGCCGGGGAGGCGTTGGAGACGTTCTGGTTCTCGTTGCCGGCCGCGACGACGACCGTGGTGCCGCGGTTCACGGCGCCGGTGATGGCGCTCTGGGTGGCGCTGGAGCAGGCGCCGCCCCCGCCGAGGCTCATGTTGATGACCTTGGCGACGTTGGTGTTGGCCGGCACGCCGGAGACGGTGCCGCCGGACGCCCAGGTGATGGCGTCGATGATGTCGGAGTCGTAGCCACCGCACTTGCCGAGGACGCGGACCGGCGAGATCTTCGCGCCGTGGGCGATACCGGCGACACCCTTGCCGTTGTTGGTGGCGGCGGCGATGGTTCCGGCCACGTGGGTGCCGTGCCAGGAGGAGCCGGAGGCGGCGATGCCCTGGCCGCACTCGTTGTCGTTGTACCAGTCGCCCGGGTCGGCCGGGTTGCTGTCACGGCCGTTGCCGTCGACGGAGACGGCGGTGTCGGAGATGAAGTCGTAACCGGCGACGATGTTCGCGGCCAGGTCGGAGTGGGTGACGTAGCCGGTGTCGATGACGGCGACGGTGACGCCGGTGCCGGTGGTGGTGTCCCAGGCGGCCGGGACGTTCATGCCGGCGGTGGACTCGAACAGGTCCCACTGCTTGGAGTACTCGGTGTCGTTGGGGGTGACGGCCGTCGGCTTGTTGAGGCGGTCCGGGACGACGTAGGCGACCTGCGGGTCGGCCTGGTACTGGGCGACGACGTCGGCGACGTCCGCCCGGGTGGGGTCGGTGCCCAGCTCGACGAGGGCGGCGCCGGTGCCGAGGCGGCGCTGGAAGTCGACGTGCTCGCCGGTCTTCTCGGCCTTGGCCTGGGCGTCGGCGGCCGCGGCCTTGTTCGACTTGGCCTCGGTGGCGCCGGACTTGTAGCCGACGATGAGCCGCTCGGCGGGGGTGCCGGGGGCGGCCTCGGTCCGGTCGGCCGGAACCGCGGCGGCCCGGGTGGAGGCGGACTCCTGGGCGACGGCGACCGAGGCGGGGGCGGCGGTCAGCAGGGCGGCGGAGACGACGGCGACGGATATCAGCTTCCGTCTGAGCTCTGGGGAGGTACGCACGCTCGTTGCCTTTCGATACCGGGCTCCGGGCTGCGCGCGGAGCGGCGGTGGACGCGCTTCGTCGTCGAAGCGGAGGGGGGTGGTTCGACAAGCGACGCGATGGCCGGCCAGGCGTGTGGGGAGCGACCCGTTCGGGGTTACCTGTGGGTCAGCTGCGCTCGAACGATAGGCAAAGGGAAGGTCACCGGGATACGGGGGAAACCCTCGATCCGGCCGGAAAACCCCCCTGCATGGCGGCCAGTTGGGTGCGAATGGCCCGTTTTCGATCGGGTCGTGGCGGGGTGAACACGCCGGGCCGTTTTCCCGTACTGCACTTCCGACCACTCCCGCCCCGGCCGAGGAGACGCAGACGGATGCGCCGAACGACCACACACCGCGCCGCACTCGCGGCCGCCCTCGTCACCCCGCTGCTGCTGCCGCTGTGGACGGCGGGCCCGGCGCGGGCGCACGGCGCGCCGACCGATCCGCTGAGCCGGGTGGTGGCCTGCTCCCCGGAAGGCGGGGACGACGCCGGCTCGGCGGCGTGCCGGGCGGCCGTCGCCGCGAACGGCGCGCCCTTCACGGCGTGGGACAACCTGCGGGTGGCGAACGTCGACGGCCGGGACCGGCAGGTCGTCCCCGACGGGAAGCTGTGCAGCGGAGGGCTGCCGGACTACAAGGGCCTCGACCTCGCCCGCACGGACTGGCCGGCGACCCGGGTCACGCCCGGAGCGACGCTGAACATGCGGTACGTCTCGACGATCCCGCACACCGGCACGTTCCGGATGTACCTGACGAAGCCCGGCTACGACCCGGCCGGGCCGCTGTCCTGGTCCGACCTGCCCGAGAAGCCGTTCGCCGAGGTGACGGACCCGGAGCTGACGGACGGCGCGTACCGCTTCGAGGCGACCCTGCCGTCCGACCGGACCGGGCGGCACGTGCTGTACACGGTCTGGCAGAACAGCAGCACGCCCGACACGTACTACTCGTGCTCGGACGTGGTGTTCCCGGAGGCGGAGAAGACGGAGGCGGAGAAGAAGGACGGAGCGAAGGGGACGGCGGAGAAGAAGGAGGCGGGAGAGGAGAAGGCAGGAAAGGAGGAGGCGGAGAAGGGGGCGGGAGAGAAGAAGGAGACACGGAAGGGGCTGGAGGACAACGCCGAGGGCGCCACCCCGGCGGCCTCCTCCTCCACCCCCTCCTCGGGCCCGTCCACGCCCATGCTGGCGGGCGGCGCCGCCGCGGTGCTGGTGCTCACCGGCGGCGCCGCCCTGGTGCTACGGCTGCGTCGGCGCTGAACCGGCGCCGCTCAGCGCTCAGTTGACGTCGACGGCGACACCGTTCGCGGTCACCGGGGCGTACTTGGCGGTGAAGAAGGCGTTGGCGAAGCACAGCGACGAGCCGGACACCTTCGTGAACTGCTGGTTGGTGAAGGCGATGCTGTGGTCGGCGTTGCCCGCCTTGCCGGTCAGGCCGGGCGCCCGGTAGACGCAGTTGATGGTGCCGAGCAGGGTGCGCAGCTTGACCGTGGACTGGACGGTGGAGCCCGCGGGCGGGGTCACGGAGACGGTGCCGTCGGAGGACACGCTGGTGGTGTAGGGCAGGTTGTCGACGGTGATGCCGCTGACGCCGAGCACACCGACCACGTTGGTGGTACAGCCGCTGGTGTCGAAGGTGTGCGAGGTCAGGGACTCGGTGGCGGTGCCGGGGGCGGCCGGGTTGCCGGTGACCGTGGCGGAGAACGCCGACGAGGTGCACGAGATGCCGCTGGCGCCGGTGGCGCTGGAGTAGAAGGTGGCGGCGGTGCCGCTCGCCAGGGACGCGTTGAGGACGTCCCCGACCGCGACGGCCGCGCCGCCCGCGGTCAGGACCGGGGTGTCGGCCGCCGAGGCGGGGGTGGCGAGACCCAGGGCGGCGACGGCGGTGAGGGTGAGGAGGGTGCGCGTACGCATGCGGGTGTACCTCTTTCTGTGAAGCGGGGGGAGGGTGGGGACGCGGGTGCGCGTCCGCCGCCGCCGGCCCGTCACGCCTTCTCCGTACGTGACGGGCCGGCAACGGCAGGCCGGTCACCGTCCGGAGGCCCGCACGGGACGCGGCTCCGGACGGGCCGGGTGGGGGGGGGTGGCTGGTGGCACGTCTCCCGAGGGAGGGGACCGTGCCGGGGCCGTGGAGGGTCGGACTCGGGCGGTAGAAAGCCCGTGCGGAGACACCGGGCGGCGGGAGTTCCCGTGCGGGACGGGCGGTCCGGGACACGCGGACGGCGCCGCGCGGCGGATCCGGCGCCACGGATCCGGTGAGACGAGGAGAGTTGTAGACCTACTCGTCAGTCAACGTCAAGGCTTCGCAGGGGAGTTGTGCGTGCGCTGAGCCTTCCCCGGGAGTGGCGACTCACATGCGGCGCACATTCAACACTCTTTGTTCACACTTCCCTTGACCCTTCATGTAACCCCCGGTAACTTCCGAGTCGGCTACTGCGGCGTAACGAGCAAGCCCTTGCAACCGCCGGGAGTTGCGGGGAGACGTGCGTACGCGGTCGGTGTCCGCGCCAGGGCAACGTGCCACCGAAGTCCGATCCGCACCGACATGCACCTGGAGCAGACATGACCTCCTCCGCCGAGCACAGCCCCGAAAGACCGGACGGCGCCGCCGCGCCGGACGTCAGTGATGCCCCCGCGCGACGGGGACGGGTCCGGGCACGCCGGGCCGCGGTGATGGCGGTGCCGGCCACCCTGGTCGCCGCCGGACTCGCGGTCATGACCGCCGAGGGGGCGCTGGGCGTGCAGTTCGCCATCTCCGGCATGCCGTTCACGGTCACCGCCACCGATCTGAAGGGCACCGGCTTCGCACAGTTCGGCGACCTGAGGGAGATGGCCGAGGGCAGCCCGAACGCGGGTGACACCGGTGGCCAGGTGCTGGTCGTCAAGTCCGTGATCAAGGACGCCACGCTCACCAAGCTGTGCCAGAGCGTGGACCTGGGCGGCACGAACCTCCTCATCAAGGCGGGTGGCGGTGCGAAGAAGGTCAGGGCCACCGACCTGACGACCGACTCGACGGAGCTGTCCGGCGACGCCGCGTTCAAGAACATCGAGATCGGCAACGACGCCAGCAAGCTCAACAAGGCCGGTCCGCTGGGCAAGGGGCCGATCGGTGTGTTCAGCCAGCAGTCGGACACCGTGCGCATCAAGAACCTGCGGCAGACCAACTACGCCACGACGGCAGGTGTGTTCAAGCTGCCCGGGCTGAAGCTGAGCTTCAGCGAGAAGGGGTGCTGATGCCCGACGGTTCGCCCGGCGGGTTCCGGCCCGCGTTCCGCCGGTGGCGGGCCGGCCGGCCGTTCTGGGGCGGGCTGCTGCTCGCCCTGGGCGGGGCGGAGGTGCTGCTCACCCTGAAGGCGTCGCTCGCCGTCATCATGCACGTCGGCATGCAGGGGCTGGCCGGCTACCTGCTGCCGACCGTGATGCTGCTGTGCGGCGTACTGATCCTCTTCAGCCCGGCCCAGCGCCTCTTCTACTCGATCATCGGCGTGCTGGTCTCCCTGGGCACCTGGATGACCTCGAACCTGGGCGGCTTCTTCGTGGGTCTGCTGCTGGGCGTCGTCGGCAGCTGCCTCACCTTCGGCTGGCTCCCGGACCAGGAGCCGCGCGTCAGCCGGCGCAAGCGCAGGAAGGAGGCGCGGGCCGCGAAGGCGGTGGCTCGGCCCCTGGAGCGCGAAGCAAGCCAGACCGCCTGAAACAAGCCAGTGATCGGCCATCCCCTGGCGTCGCCCCGCCGCGGCCACTTGGCTGGACGGGGCGCGCTCTCCCCCACGACGTGCGGGCGCGCCACGCGAACGACCGCCAGGACAGGGAGAGTCCGATGGAGTTCACCCGCCCGATTGTGATCGACCCGACCGGCCGCGACATCCACGGCGAGGCCACCCGGATCCGCGAGCGCGGACCCGTCACCCCCGTCGAGCTCCCCCACGGCGTCCCGGCCTGGGCGGTCAGCAGCACCCCGCTGCTGAAGCGGCTGCTCACCGACCCGCGGGTGTCGAAGGACCCGCGCCGGCACTGGCAGCGCTGGATCGACGGCGAGGTCTCACCCGACTGGCCGCTGTACACCTGGGTCGCGGTGCAGAGCATGTTCACGGCCTACGGCACCGAGCACAAGCGGCTGCGCACCCTCGTCTCCAAGGCGTTCACCGCCCGCCGCACCGCCGCGTTGCGGCCGCGGATCGAGGAGATCACCGGGGCGCTGCTCGACCGGGTCGCCAAGGCCGGGGCCGGCGCTGACGCGGACGGCCACGCGGTCGATCTGCGGGAGGAGTTCTGCTATCCGCTGCCCATCCAGGTCATCGGCGAACTGCTCGGTCTGCCGGAGGAGCTGGGGACCGAACTGCGGGCCGTGGTGGACGGCGTCTTCCACACCTCGGCCGACGCCGCCGAAGTCACCGACATCTACGCCCGGTTCTACGCCGTCCTCGGTGAACTCGTCGCCGCGAAACGGTCGTCGCCCGGCGACGACCTGACCTCCGCGCTGATCGCGGCCCACGAGGAGGAGAGCGGCACCCGGCTGAGCGAGCAGGAACTGCTCGACACACTGATGCTGGTGATCAGCGCCGGCCACGAGACGACGGTCAACCTGCTCGACAACGCCGTCCACGCGCTGCTCACCCACCCCGCCCAGCTCGCGCACGTCCGCGACGGCCGGGCCACCTGGGACGACGTGATCGAGGAGACCCTGCGGGCCGAGGCACCGGTGGCCAGCCTGCCGCTGCGGTACGCCGTCGAGGACCTCCCGCTCGGTGAACTGGGCGGCCCGGACGGCGCGGTGATCCGCAAGGGCGAGGCGATCCTCGCCTCCTACGCCGCCGCCGGGCGCGACCCGGAGCAGCACGACCCGGCCGCCGCCGCGTTCGACGTCACCCGCGCGGCGAAGGACCATCTGGCCTTCGGCTACGGCGTCCACCACTGCCTGGGTGCCCCGCTCGGCCGGCTGGAGGCCCGCGTGGCCCTGCCGGCCCTGTTCGAACGCTTCCCCGGCCTCACCCTCGCCGTGCCCTCGGACGAGCTGCGGCCGGTGGACTCGTTCATCTCCCACGGCCATCGGTCGCTGCCGGTCCTGACGGGCTGACGGACGGCCCGGAGGGCGTCGGATCTTCGGCGCCCTCCTCCTTCAGTGCCCTCGCCTCGCTCTTGAGGATCCGCATCGAGCGGCCCAGCGATCGTGCCGCGTCCGGCAGTTTCTTCGATCCGAACAGGACGATGACGACGATCGCCACGATCAGCAGGTGCCAGGGCTCCAGTCCGTTGCGCAGCACGTCATGCCCTCCCTCTCTTCAATAGTTGCTACATTGCGCAACTGTACAACCCTCGGGCGAGAGGCAAGCAGACGCCGATGACGGTCACCAGCAGTCGGACGACGGAACCGCCGCGGCACAGGGCCGCCCAACGGGACGGGGGGCGGCGGCGCGGGCGCCGGCGCGGCCGCGGCGTACGCGTCGGGCCGGCCGTCTGCCTGGCCCTGCTCGTGCTCGCCGCGGGCGGCGCCGGCTGGCTGTACCTGAAGCTGGACGGCAACATCAGCACCTTCGACTCCGGCGGCCTGTCCGACGACCGCCCCGAAGCCGGCTCCTCCAAGGGCGTGAACGTCCTGGTCATCGGCTCCGACTCGCGCACCGGCGGCAACGAGGCGCTGGGCGGCGGCGACAAGAACGACATCGGCCGCTCCGACACCGCGTTCCTGCTGCACGTCTACGCCGACCACCGGCACGCCCTCGCCGTCTCCATCCCCCGCGACACCCTGGTCACCGTCCCGCCGTGCAGACTGCCCGACGGCAACTGGACGAAGACCCAGCCGGACACGATGTTCAACGCGGCGTACTCGGTCGGCCAGACCGCCGAGGGCAACCCCGCCTGCACCCAGAACACGGTGGAGCGGCTCACCGGGCTGCGCGTCGACCACACCGTCGTCGTCGACTTCAAGGGCTTCGCACGGCTGACGGAGGTGGTGGGCGGCGTGCGGGTGTGCCTCCCGCAGGACGTGTACGAGAACGACCTCGACCCGCATCGCACCGCGCCGGGCAAGCTGCTGTTCCCCAAGGGCGAGCAGACCGTGTCGGGCGAGAAGGCGCTGGACTACGTACGGCTCCGGCACGGTATCGGCGACGGTTCCGACATAGGCCGGATCAAGCGCCAGCAGGCGTTCGTCGCGAGCCTGCTGAAGGAGGTGAGGAGCAAGGGCCTCACCCCCACGAAGCTGCTGCCGCTGGCGGACGCCGCCACCGAGTCGCTGACCGTCGACCCCGGCCTCGGCTCCGCCGAGAAACTGATCTCCTTCGCGATGTCCCTGAAGGACATCGACCTGCACAACACGAAGTTCGTCACCCTGCCCTGGCGTTACGAGGGCTCCCGGGTCGCGATCGTGCAGCCGGACGCCGACGCCCTGTGGGCCGCGCTCAAGGCCGACCGCACCATCGACGGCGAGGACGCCGGCGGTAAGAGGACCGGAGCAGCCGGTTCGGCCACCGGTTCGCCCTCCGCCTCCGCCACGCCGGTCTCGGGTGAGGGCATCGACGTCGCCGTCTACAACGGCACCACCGTCCCCGGCCTCGCCGCCCGCGCCGCCGCCGCCCTCACCGCGGACGGCTTCACCGTCACGGGCACGGCGACGGCGTCCGCCCAGGACCACGCCACCACGGTGGTCGAGTACGGCCCCGGCCTCGAGGACCGGGCCCGGACCGTCGCGGCGGCCTTCCCGGGCGCCGGGCTCCGGTCGGTGACCGGCAGCGGAATCAGCGTCGTGCTGGGCCGGTCGTACGCGGACAGCCCGGCGGCGTCCGGGTCCGCGTCCCCGGCTCCGGCCGCCGTACCGTCCGAGGTCGCCGACGGGGCCCGGTCCGCGGACGACAACCCCTGCTCGAACCTCAGCTACGGCTGACGCCGCCGGAGCCGGGCCCGGGCCGCCGTCAGGGCCAGGGCGTACAGGCCGAGGACGACCCCCGGCAGGAGGTAGTACGCGGCGGGCAGGGCCGTCATGCCGAGGGCACCGCCGAGCGGGCTCGGCGGCAGCAGCAGGCCGACGGCGGCGAGGCCGGCCGCCGCCAGGCCGACCGGGCCCGGCACCCGGCTCCCCTCGCGGCGCCGGCCGGTCCGCAGGAGCAGCATCACCAGCGCCTGGGTGAGCAGGTTCTCGGTGAACCAGGCGGAGTGGAACACGGCCTCGTCGTCCACGGCGTCGGGGCCGTTCAGGGCGAGGGCGAGGACGGCGAAGGTGGCGAGGTCGGCGACCGCGTTGAGCAGTCCGAAAGCGGTGACGAACCGGAGGAAGGAGCGCGGCCGCAGCACGGCCGGGCCGCGCAGCGCCGCCGCGCCGGGGCTGTCGTGGGCGTAGGCCAGCTGGGCCGCGTCGAAGCACAGGTTCTGCGCGAGCACCTGGGCCGGGAGCATCGGCAGGAAGGGCAGGAGCAGGCCCGCGGCGAGCATGGCGACGACGTTGCCGAGGTTGGAGGAGAGCGTGACGCGCAGGTACGAGGCGATGTTGCCGCTGGCGTGCCGGCCGGCCGTGACCGCGTGACCGATCGCCGTGAGGTCCTTCTCGGCGAGCACGACATCGGCGCTCTCGCGTGCCACGCCGACGGCGGACCGGGGCGCGAGGCCGACGTCGGCGGCACGCAGCGCGGCCACGTCGTTGACGCCGTCCCCGAGGTAGCCGACCGTGTGCCCGGCGGCACGCAGGGCGGCGACGACGCGGGCCTTGTCCTCGGGGGTGCAGCGGGCGACGACGGTCGCCGCGCCGACGGCCCCCGCGTCCCCGGGGTGCGCGGCGGTCCGCACCTCCCCCGGATCCAGGCCCAGTTCCCGGCAGGCCCGGGCCGCCGTGGCCGGGTGGTCGCCGGTGAGGACCTTGACGGTGACGCCGCGGTCGGCCAGGACGCGCAGGGCCTCGGCGGCGGTCGGGGCGAGGGCGTCCCGGAAGGTCACCAGCCCCTGGAAGGCGAGGTCCCGCGCATCGGCCGGGGCACCCGCGCCGGCCGGGCGGTCCGCGGTGGCGACGGCCAGCACCCGCAGCCCGGCGTCCGCCTCCCGGGCGGCGAGCGCCAGGAGCCGGTCGTGCGCGCCGGGCGCTGTCGCACAGCGCTCCAGCACGGCCTCGGCGGCACCCGTGACGACGACGGTGTGCCGACCGAGGGAGCCTCGCACCACCGCCGTCGAGATCCGCCGTACCGGGTCGAACGGCACGGCGTCCACCCCGTCGTACTCCTCGCCCACCGGCCCGGCCGCCTCCAGCAGGGCCTCGTCGAGGGCGTCCGGCGCGGGCAGTTCGGCGAGCTGGAGGGTCCACCAGGCGCCGACGGCGGCCCAGCGCAGCACCTCCGGGTCGTCCCGCCCGTCCGGGTCGAGGGACCCTTCGACGACGGGCCGGTCCTGGGTGAGGGTGCCGGTCTTGTCGACGCACAGCACGTCGACCGCGCCCAGGTCGTGCAGCGCGGGCAGCCGTTTGACGATCACACCGTGCGTCCGGGCGAGGAGGGTGGCGCCCCGGGCCAGGCAGGTGGTGACGATCACCGGCAGCATCTCGGGCGTCAGCCCGACCGCGACCGCGACGGCGAAGGGCAGTGTCTCCAGACCGCGGCCGCGCAGGGCGGCGTTCGCCATCAGCACGAGGGGCGGCGTCAGCAGCATGAACCGGATCAGCACCCAGGAGATCCCGTGCACGGACCGGTCGAAGGCACCTCCCTCGCGGGGCGTGTCCGGCGTCCGGTGAGCGGCCGCGAACCGGGTCGCGTCCCCGGTGGCGATCACGACCGCCGTGGCGGTTCCGGAGGCGACGGCGCTGCCCTGGAAACAGAGGTGGGGAGCGTCGAAGGCGGTGCCACCGGCCGCGCCGGGCACTTCGCCGGCGACTGATGCCGTCGGCACGCCCCCGGCCCGACCCCCGGCGGCCGCGAATTCCAGCTCGTTCCCGAACCCACCACCGGCAGACGCGGCCCCCGACCCGACCCCGGGCCCGCCACCACCGGACACACCATCCCGCCCGGCCCCGAACCCACCACGGGCAGACGTGGCCCCCGACCCAGCCCCAGGCCCGCCACCTGCGGACAACGCCCCCGGCTCGGCGCCGAACCCGCCCTCCGCGGAAGCGGCCCCCGGCCAGGGTGTGTTCGGGGCGTCGCCCCCCGCCCCGTTGCCCGGCCCGGCCCCGCCCGGCACCTCCACGACCCTCTTGCCCACCGGCGCCGACTCCCCGGTGAGGGCGCCCTGGCGCACCGTCAGTCCCTGGGCCCGGAGCAGTCGTACGTCTGCCGGGATCAGGTCTCCGGGGCCGAGGCGCAGGACGTCGCCGGGGACCAGTTCACCGACCGGCACCTCGCGGGCCCGTGGTGGCTCGTGGGCGTCGTCGCGCCGCAGTACCGTGGCGGTGCCGGCGACCAGTTCGCGCAGGGCGGCCATGGACCGGTCGGCCCGGTGCTCCCCGCTCGCGCGCAGGACGCAGCTGACCGCGACCAGGGCGAGGATCACCACGGCGGTGCCCCAGGAGGCGACGGCGGCGGACACCAGTCCGAGGCAGAGCAGGACGGCGGTGAAAGGGTCGCGCAGGGCCCGCACGCACCGGCGGGGCCAGGACGGCGTACGCCGTTCCGGCAGGGTGTTCTCCCCGGAGGTGACGAGCCTGGCCGCGGCCTCGGCGTCGGTCAGCCCCCGGGGCCCCGACTCCAGTCGCCGCAGCACCTCGAGCGTGGTGCCCGCGGCGGCGTCAGAGGCCATGGAGGCGGCGGCGCGCCGGTGCGGCGCGGTCGGCGAGCCGGCCCACCATGAGCCGTACGACGTCGACGGTGTCGGGGTCGTCGACGTAGTACACCTGCCGGCGCCCCTCCCGGCGGGAGCGGACGAGGCCGGCGAGCTTCAGTTTGGTGAGGTGCTGGCTGACGGCGGGCAGCGCGCCGCCGACCCGCTCCGCGAGCCCGGTGACGTCGCTCTCGCCCTGGGCCAGCGCCCAGACGATGTGCAGCCGGGCGGGCGAGGCCAGCAGCCCGAAGGCCGCGGACGCCTGGGCGAGCACGTCGGCGGACGGGTCCTCGAAGCCACTGCCGGCTGCCGCCACCGTCGCCGTCCTTCCGTCGTCCCCGTCGCCTGAGCCGCACCAGTCTAGGGCGCTCGAGGGACGGTCCCCGGCCGGAGCCGACCTGGTGCGGCCCGGCATCGTCCAGGTCCACACGTGGCGTCCGAACCGCGCGGACGGTACGGAAAAGCGGAGGTGAGGGCATCCGGGACGAGGGCATCGCGATGTACGGGGGGTGGCGCTCAACCCACGAGCAGGGTCTCGTCGTTCGACCGGTCGAACGGTCATCACGATGCGGCGGCGGCAACTCACTGCATGTGGCTGCTCACTTGACGACCAGTGGTCACACACGGTTGGCTCCGGGCCAGCGAGAGTCATCGGGTCGTGCACGTTCACGGCCATATCTGTGCTCTCACCCTGCTCTTGCTCGGCCGCACAGCGAGGTCCGCCCCCCATGAACACTCCTCCCCCACCGCACACCGCAGCGAGACTCTTCCGAGTCGCCGCTCTGGCGTCCGCCGTGTGTCTGCTGGTGGCCGGCTGCTCCGTCCTCGGCGTGGCCCGGGACGGGGAGGGCGCGGACGCGGCGGGCGGGTCGGGCGGCGGGATGAAGGTCGCCCTGGTCACGCACGGCGGCAAGGGCGACGCCTTCTGGGACCTGGTGCGCAGGGGCGCCGAGACGGCGGCCGCCAAGGACGGCGTCGACCTGACCTACGCCGGCGACTCCGACCCGGCCGCCCAGGCCGACCTGGTGCGCGGCGCGGTCCGCGACAAGGTCGACGGCATCGCGGTGACCCTGGCCAAGCCGGCGGCGATGCGCGGGCCGATCGCCCAGGCCAAGGCGGCCGGCATCCCCGTCGTCGGGCTCAACTCGGGCATCGACGCCTGGCGGCCGTCGGGACTGCTGGAGTACTTCGGCCAGGACGAGTCCGTCGCGGGCCGGGCGGTCGGCGACAAGCTCGACGAGGTGAAGGCCAAGCACGTCCTGTGTGTGGTGCACGAGCGCGGCAACGTGGCGCTGGAGGCCCGCTGCGCCGGCGTGAAGAAGACCTTTCACGGCGACACCGACAACCTGTACGTGGACGGCAGCGACATGGACGCGGTGGGCGCCACGATCGCCTCCCGGCTGCGTCAGGACACGAGCATCGACGAGGTCGTCACCAACGGCGCCCAGTACGCGCTCAGCGCGGTCAAGGCCGTGAGACAGGCCGGCAGCAGAGCCAAGGTCGCCACGTTCGACCTCAACAAGGACCTGGTGAAGGCGGTCCAGGGCGGCGACGTGCAGTTCGCCGTGGACCAGCAGCCCTACCTCCAGGGCTACCTCGCGGTGAACGCCCTGTGGCTGTACCGCACCAACGGCAACGTCAGTGGCGGCGGGACCGCTCCGGTGCTCACCGGGCCGGCCTTGGTGACCAGGTCGAACGTGTCCGCTGTGGCCCGGTTCGCGGCCGCCGGAACCCGGTGACCGGACGCTTCCTGTGACGGTGTCGCCAAAGATTCGGTCAGGCCCGGTCCGTGCGGTCACTTGTACGGATAACATCCTGTGCATCCCCTGTGCCGCGCCCGGCAGCCCCTCATCCCCGCGAGCGTCCCCCGCACCCCCCGACCGTTCCGCCTCCCCGTTCCTCGTTCCCCGCTGATCGCCCTAGGACGACGATGTCTCGACGGACAGGTGCCCGGCGCCGTCTCGGTTCCATACGCCTCTCCCTGGTGCTGCTGGCCCTGGTGCCGAGCGTCACCCTCGCCGCCATGTGGGGCGTGACGACGATCCAGATGTTCTCGGAGGGGCTTCGGCTGCGTGACCAGACGGAGCTGAGCCGGTCGACCGGTGCCATGGGCACCGACGCGACGCTCGCACTGCAGCGGGAACGCAGCCTCTCGGCCGCCTGGCTGGCCTCACCCAAGGGCTCCCGGGCCGCACTCGACGCGCAGCGCGCGGAGACCGACAAGGCCGTCGCGAAGCTGATCGGACAGGCGGACGCGATCGAGAAGGCGCCCTCCCGCGTCTCGGACCGGCTGTACTCGGTGCTGGGTTCCGTGGGCAGCCTGGAGTACTACCGGGACCAGGTGGACAACCCCACCGACATCACCGCCCAGCAGGCGCTCGACCAGTACTCCTCGATCATCGACGACCAGATCCACGCCTTCCAGGAGCTCTCGCAGGTCGACGACGGCGACCTCACCTCGCAGGCAGGCCCGCTGGTCGCGCTGGAGCACGCGGCGGAGCTGGTCTCCCGGGAGGACGCGCAGCTGACCCTGGCCTGGCCGACCGGGCATCTGGACGACAAGGCCTGGGTGCAGTTCGCGGAGCTGGTGAACACCCGGCGCTGGCTGGTCCAGGACCAGGTCCTGCCCCAGCTGACCGGCGACGCCAAGGCGCAGACCGAGCGGATCCTGGCGAGCCCCGAGTGGAAGACGTTGCAGGCCGTCGAGGACCAGGTGCTGGCGGCCCGCAACTCCAGCGCCGAAGCGGACCGGATCGCCCTGCCGGACGCGCAGCAGCGGTGGCACACCGCCATGGCCAAGCTGTCCGACCACTACGCGGCCCTGATCCAGCAGCAGACGACGGGACTGCTGGAGCGCAGCGCCGACCAGGCGGACGCTCTGCTGATCAAGGCGGGCCTGCTGAGCGCGGGCGGGCTGCTCGCGCTGCTGCTGTGCGTCGGGATGTCCTGGCGGATCACCCGCTCGCTGTCCCGGCGGCTGCGCGGCCTGCGCCGGGCCGCCGTCAGCCTCGCGCAGGAGCGGCTGCCCGACGTGGTGGCGCGGCTGGAGCGGGGCGAGACGGTCGACCCCGAGACGGCGGCGAAGACACTGGACTACGGCCACGACGAACTCGGCCAGGTGGCACGGGCGTTCAACACCGCCCAGCGCACCGCCGTGCACACCGCGGTCGAACTCGCCGACACCCGGCGCGGCTTCCAGAAGATCATCCTGGGCATCGCCCGGCAGAGCCAGAACCTCGTCAACCTCCAGCTCAGCAAACTGGACGCGCTGGAGCGTCAGCACAACGACCCCGACATCCTCAAGGGCCTGTACGAACTGGACTCCACGGCCAGCCAGTTGCGCCGCTACGAGGAGAACCTCGTCATCGTCAGCGGCGAACGGCCCGGCCGCAGCTGGTCCGAGCCGGTCGCACTGATCGACATCCTGCGCAGCGCGGTCGGCGAGGTCGCCGAGTACCAGCGGGTGGAGGTGCACACCGAGGAGGAGGTGTACGTCGCCCCGCCCGCGGTGGCCGACGTCATCCATCTGCTGGCCGAGCTCATCGACAACGCGACCGCCTACTCCCCCGCCCCGAGCCCCGTCACGGTGCGCGCCCAGATGGTGGCCAAGGGCCTGGCCGTCGAGGTCGAGGACCGCGGCCTCGGCATGTCGGAGGAGGACTACGCGTCCTTCAACGAACAGCTGGCGGTGCCCCCGCAGTTCGACGTGGTGGCGCTCGCCGACGACCTGCGGCTCGGCATGTTCGTGATCGCCCAGCTGGCCCACCGGCACGGCATCACGGCGACCCTGCGCTCGTCACCGTACGGCGGGACCACGGCGATCGTGCTGATCCCGCACGAGATCGTGGTGCGGGAGGCCCCGGGCGGCGGGACGTCCCGGGCGCGGGGCGCCGGTGTGAACGGTCTGGTGGCCACGGCCGGCCCGAGGGGCACGGCCGGCGGAGCGACGGACGGCGGAGCGACGGACGGCGGAGCGACGGACGGCGGAGCGACGGACGGCGGAACTGCGCAGGACGGGCGGGATTCGGTGGACGTGCGGGGTTCGGTGGACGGGCGGGATGCTACGGACACCGGGCGGGCCGCCACGGACACTGGGCCGGATGACACGGACACCGGACGGGCCGCGGCCTCCCCGGGGGGCGAGGCGCCGCGCGGGGGCGACGCCCCGCAGGAGGCCGACCGCGTCGCCGGACCGCCCCGCGAGCCCCGCCCCCTCGTCGTGGCGCGCACGGCCTCCGCCACCACCCCGACCGCCGCCCGCGAGGTCGTCCCCCGCCGGGACGGTCTCGCCCCGCTCCCCCGCCGGGTCCCGCAGACCAGCCTGGTGGAGGAGCTGCGTGAGGAGTCCGGACCCGACGAGGACGACTCCCCCGACGAGTTCACCGCGGAAGCGGCCGCCTCCTCCCTGGCCGGTTTCCAGCGCGGCACGCTCCGGGCCCGTGACGGCGACGCCGAGCCGCCGTACGACGACGAGCCGGCCGCACCGCGCCGGGCAGCCGCCGACTCCGTCCCCTCGACTCCGCCCGCTGACCGCTGACGAAGGACACCGCAATGACACGCCCCATCCCCGCCACCCACACCCAGCTCGACCAGCTGCTGACCGGACTCGTGGAGCGGGTCGCCGACGTGAGCCAGGCCGTGGTGCTCTCCGAAGACGGTCTGGTGGTGAGCAAGTCCACCGGATTCCTGCGCGACGACGCCGAGCGGCTCGCCGCGACCGCCTCCGGGCTGATGAGCCTCAGCAAGGGCGTCAGCATGGACTTCCGGGGCGGTCCGGTGCGCCAGGCGCTCATCGAGATGGCCAACAGCTATCTGATCCTGACCTCCGCCGGCCCCGGCGCGCACCTGGTCGTGCTCACCGGGCCGGGCGCGGACGTGGGGGTGGTGGCGTACCAGATGAACATGCTGGTGAAGAAGATCGGCGAGCACCTCAGCGCGGCACCGCGGGGCACGGCCGGGCCCGTCGTCGACCCAGGCGTGTGAGGTGGGCGGAGGCGACTCGGCGGGCCGGCTCGTCCGGCCGTTCACTCTGACCGGTGGCAGAACCCGGCCCAGCCGCACCGACTTCACGCTCATCGCGACGGTCACCGCGGTCGATCCGCAGCCCGTGGCGGCCGTCCGGTGCCAGCCCGAGCACAACCGGATCCTGCGGCTGTGCGCCGAGCCGGTCGCCGTCGCGGAGCTGGCCGCCCGGCTCGACCTCCCGGTGAGCGTGGTCGTCATCCTGCTCTGCGACCTCCTGGAAGCCGGCCGGATCACCGTCCGCGCACCGCGCCTCGTTTCCCGCACCACCCCGGACCTGGACCTGCTGCAGAAAGTGAGGGACGGCCTTGGCCGGCTCTGACTCCACCACGGACGCGCCTTCGGCACCCGACACGGTCAAGATCCTCGTCGCCGGCGGCTTCGGCGTCGGCAAGACCACCATGGTCGGGTCGGTCAGCGAGATCGCCCCGCTGCGTACCGAGGAACCCCTGACCATGGCCGGTCTGGGCGTCGACGACCTCGACGGCATCGAGGAGAAACGGGCCACCACCGTGGCCCTGGACTTCGGCCGGATCACCATCAGCCGGGAACTGGTGCTGTACCTGTTCGGCACGCCGGGACAGCAGCGGTTCTGGTTCATGTGGAACGACCTGGCCCTCGGCGCGCTGGGTGCCGTGGTCCTGGTCGACGTCCGCAGACCCGAGTCGAGCTTCGCCGCGATCGACTTCTTCGAACGCCGGGACATCCCGTTCGTCGTCGGCGTCAACGGCTTCTACGGCGAACACCCCTACCCGCCCGAGGACATCCGGGACGCGCTCGCCGTCCCGGAGCACGTGCAGGTCCTGCTGTGCGACGCACGGGACCGGGAGTCGTGCCGGGACGTGCTGATCGCCCTGATCGACCAGCTGATCGCGTCGGCGGTGCAGGCCTAGGGAAGCCGCCGCGGCATCCAGGCCTGCAAAGGCCGGGGCGGCACGGCCTGCGGCCCGGGCGGTCGTCGCCGCCCGGGCCCGATGGTCGGACGGCCGGTCAGGCCAGCCCAGCCGACTTCAGCCAGGCCTTGGCCACGTCCAGCGGGTCCTTCTTCTCGAGCTGCACCTGCGCGTCCAGGTCGAGGAGGGCCTTGGTGTCGAGCTTGGCCGAGACCGCGTCGAGCGCCGCGGCGCCCTCCTTGGACAGCTCGCCCTTGCGGACCAGGGGCTGCACGTTCTGGAAGCCGAAGAGGTTCTCCGGGTCCTTCAGGACGACGAACTTCTCCCGGGTGATGGTCGGGTCGGTGGTGAAGAGGTCCGCGGCCTGCACGGTGTTCTTCTTCAGTGCCGCCTGCGTCAGCGGCCCGCCCGCGTCGAGGGACTTGAAGGACTTGAACTCCAGCCCGTACACCGACTTCAGGCCGGCCAGTCCCTGGTGCCGGGTCTGGAACTCGGGCGAGCCGCCGAAGTCCAGGTCCTTGGCGACGTCCTTGAGGTCCGCGATGGACGAGCCCGAGGTCAGCTTGTACTTCTTCGCGGTCTCCGCGTTGAGCGTCACGGAGTCCTTGTTCTGCGCGGCCGACGGCTTCAGCAGCTCCAGCTTGGAGTCGAGCTTGGCGTCGATGGCGGTCGTGGTCTCCTCGACCGTCTTCGGCTTGGCCTTCGCGTCCAGGTAGGCGAGCAGCGAGCCGTTGTACTCCGGCAGCACGGTGATCGTGCCGTTCTTCATCAGCCCGTACGTGGTCTCGCGGCTGCCGATGTTGGGCTTGTAGGTGACCTTGATGCCCTTGGCCTTGAGGGCCTCGCCGTAGATGTCGGCGAGCAGGATGCTCTCGGCGAAGTTGTTGGAGCCGACGACGACGGTGTCGCCCTTCGCCCCGCCGCCCTTGAGCGGGTCGTCGGAGGTGCCGCCGGAGGAACAGCCCCCGAGCAGAGCAACCGCAGCGGCGAGCGCGACCGCCGCCGCACCGGGGTGCCTCGATATGGACCGGGTACTGCTCTTCGGCGTAGTAATCACCCACTGATCCAAGCCAGCGGCCATTCGGTCAGTCAAGAGCTGCTTGGTCACCGATTGGCGTCATCTCCTGCGCACACCCGGCGACACCGCGGTCCGGGCCACCGCCCAGAACAGTGCGAGCGTGACCAGCGCGAGGACCGCCACGAGGGTCGCGCCGCCCACGACCTTCTCGTAGTCGCGCTGGTAAAGGCCGTCCACGATGTACCGTCCGAGGCCGCCCAGGCTGACGTACGCGGCGATGGTCGCGGTCGACACGATCTGGATGGCCGCCGAGCGCAGTCCGCTCAGGATCAGCGGCAGCGCGACCGGCAGTTCGACCTGGAAGAGGATGCGCGACTCGTGCATGCCCATGCCGCGGGCGGCGTCCACCGGTGACGGGTCGACGCTGCGCATCGCCTCGTAGGTGGTGACCAGGATCGGCGGGACGGCGAGGATCACCAGCGGGATCATCACGGGCAGCATGCCGAAGCCCAGCAGGGTCGTCATCAGCACCAGCAGCCCGAAGCTGGGCAGGGCCCGTCCCGCGGTGGCCACCAGGGACAGGGCGTTTCCGCCCCGGCCGTAGTGGCCGGTGAACAGGCCGATCGGCAGTCCGATCGCCGCGGCGAGGAGCAGCGCCTGAAGGGTGTACCGCACATGTTCCCCGAGGCGGGCGGGGATGCCGTCGTAGCCGTGCCAGTGGGCGCTGTCGCTGAAGAAGGAGTTGACGAAGTTCAGAACGTTCACCGGGCGGCATCCTCAAGTGCGGGCGCCTGCTTGCGCCGGGCCGTGCCGCTGGGCATCCAGGGCGTCAGCAGCACGCGGACGAGAACCAGCAGGGCGTCGACGAGGATCGCCAGCAGGGCCGTGGTGATCACGGAGTTCCACGTCAGTTCGGGCCGGTTGTAGATCTGCGCGTCGTGGAGCAGGTTGCCGAGCGCGCCCTGGTTGCCGATCAGCATGCCGACGCTGACGAGGGAGATGCTGGACACGGTCGCCACCCGCAGGCCGGCGATGATCGCCGGTACCGCGATCGGCAACTGCACCTGGAAGTAGCGCCGTACGGGTCCGAAGCCCATGGCGGTGGCGGCGGCCAGGGTCTCCTCGGACACCGAGCGCACCCCGTCGACGATCGCCGGGACGAGCACCACCAGGCTGTACACGGCCAGCGGGATCATCACGGTGAGTTCGGTCTGCCCGGTGTAGTCGATGAGCACGACGAAGAACGCCAGCGACGGGATGGCGTACAGCACGGTCGTGACACCGAGGACGGGCGGGTACAGCCAGCGGAAGCGCACGCACAGCTGGGCGATCGGCAGCGCGAGCAGCAGTCCGGCCGCGACCGGCAGCAGGGCCTCCCTCAGGTGCAGCCCGATCAGTCCGAGCCAGCTGTGCTGGAGGTCGCTGGGGATGTCGAAGAAGTCGTGCAGGAAGCCGCTCATCCGGCGACCTTCTCGTCGTCGCGCCCCGCCGCGTGGGCGCTGCGGATCGCCTCGCCGATGGTCTGCTGCGAGACGACTCCGGTCACCCGGCCGTCGCCGTCCACGGCGACGGCCCAGCCGGTCGGGGAGAGCACCGCGCAGTCGAGAGCGACCCGCAGGGAGTCGGTGCCGGGCACGAACGGCCGCCCGTGGGACAGCAGCCGGTCCGGCCTGATGTCCCCGGCCGCCAGGTCGCCCGGCTCGCCCCAGCCGAGCGGCCTGCCGTCCGCGTCGGTCACCAGGAGCCAGGGCGCGTCGGGGGCGGCGATCTGCTCGGCGGTCGCGTCGAGCGGGATCACTGGGCCGGTCGTCAGCTCGAGCCGCCCGGACGGGAAGAACGACAGCCGCCGGATGCCGCGGTCGCCGCCGAGGAAGTCCTCGACGAAGGCGTCGGCGGGTTCGGCCAGCAGCTCGGAGGGCGGTGCGTACTGGGCGAGGTGACCGCCGGTGCGCAGCACGGCGACCATGGTGCCGAGTTTGATCGCCTCGTCGATGTCGTGGGTGACGAAGACGATCGTCTTGCCCAGCTCTTCCTGGATGCGCAGCAGTTCGTCCTGGAGTCCCTTGCGCACCACGGGGTCGACCGCCGAGAACGGCTCGTCCATGAGCAGTACCGGCGGGTCGGCGGCGAGCGCCCGGGCCACTCCGACGCGCTGCTGCTGGCCGCCGGAGAGCTGGTAGGGGTACCGCTTGGCGAGCGCGGTGTCGAGGCCCACGCGTTCCATCAGCTCCGCCGCCCGGGCCCGGGCCTTCTGCTTGCCCCAGCCGAGCATGCGGGGCACGGTCGCGATGTTGTCGACGATCGTGCGGTGCTGGAAGAGGCCTGCGTTCTGGATGACGTACCCCATGGACCGGCGCAGGGTGGTGACGGGCTGCCGCTGGATGTCCTCGCCGTCGAGGAGGATCGTTCCCTCGCTCGGCTCGACCATCCTGTTGATCATCCGCAGGGTGGTGGTCTTGCCGCAGCCCGACGGTCCGACGAGGACGGTGATCGAGCGGTCGGGTATCTCCATGGAGAGCCGGTCCACCGCCACCGTGCCGTCCGGGTACCGCTTGGTGACTGATTCGATCCGTATCAAGACGCCGGAGCCCTTCGGGTTGGCGGAGACTTTTGGCCATGGTCGTACGGGCTGTGCCGGACGAGTCTAGACCGCGGCCGTTTCCGGCCCCCGGGCAGCCGCAGGCCCCCGCGCGTTCAGCGGCAGGCGCACGGTGAACACCGTCGCCCCCGGCTCGCTGTCCAGCTCGATGCGGCCGCCGTGGGCCCGGACCAGGGAGCGGGCGACCGCGAGGCCGAGTCCGCTGCCGCCGCGGTCGCGGCTGCGGGCCTTGTCGACGCGGTAGAAACGGTCGAAGACGCGGGCCCGGTCGTCGGGCGGGATGCCGGGGCCGGTGTCCGTGACCCGCACCTCGGCCGTGCCGGGACCGACGCGCACCTCCACGGACACCGTCGTACCGGGGGGCGTGTGCACGGCCGCGTTGGTGAGGAGGTTGTCGACGACTTGCCGGATGCGCAGCGGGTCCATCCGCAGCCACACCGTCCGCGGCCCGGCCGGCCCGGTCAGCGGATGGCCGGGGCGGCCCGCGCGGAAGGCGTCCGCGGCCTGGTGCACCAGTTCCATCAGGTCGGCGTCCTGGAGCCGCAGCGGCGTCTCCACCTCCGCCGCGTCCAGCCGGGCGAGCAGCAGCAGGTCGTCCAGGAGGACCCCCATCCGGGCGGCCTCGGCGCGCAGCCGGGTCAGGTGCCGGTCGCGTTCCTCGGGGGCGTTGGCGGCGGCGTACTGGAACAGGTCGGCGTAGCCGCGCACCGACATCAGCGGGGTGCGCAGTTCGTGCGAGGCGTCGGCGACGAACCGGCGCAGCCGCTGTTCGGCCTCCGCGCGCACCGCGAGGGAGTCGTCGATGTGCTCCAGCATCGTGTTGAAGGCGGTCCGCAGCTCGTCCACCTCCGGCCCGCCGTCCCGGCCGTCGGCGCGCAGCGGCAGCCGGGCCGCCGACTCGGTCAGGTCGTGCGACGCGATGCCGTTCGCGGTGTACGCCATGTCGCTGAGCGGTTTCAGGCCGCGGCGCAGCATCCTGCGGCCGAGGACCACCAGGGCCAGCAGCGCGAGCCCGAACGTGACGGCCTGGATCGTGATCAGTTGCCCGACCGTGTCCTCGATGTCGTCCATGGGCGCGGCGCTCACCAGCACCACCCCGGGTTCGACCTCGCAGGCGCGCAGCCGGTAGGCGCCCGCGCCCTTGAGGTGCTCGGTGCGCACGAGCTCCTCGTGCGTGGCGGCCTGGGCCCGGGCCAGGGCCGTGAAGTCGTCGACGTCCCGCGGCACGTCGGCGGGGTCCTCGGGCTTGCGCAGCTCGGGGGTGCCGTCCGAAACGTCGTACACGGCGTAGTACCAGCGGTAGTACTTCTTGCCCTGGAGGGTGCCGTGGTCCGCGATGCTCTTGGACTGGGCGAGCTGGGCGAGCTTCAGCTGGTCGTTGAGCTGGGCGGAGAGGTAGTCCCGCATATAGGTGGTCAGGGCCGTGCCGACGACGGCGAACACGACCAGCGCCAGGACGCCGAGACCCAGGGCCAGCCGGGTGCCCAGGCGCATCCCGCGGTACGCCCGCCGCAGCCGGGCGATCACTCGGAGGCCTGTCGCAGGACGTACCCGAAGCCGCGCACGGTGTGGATCAGCGGGGCGGCGCCGTCGTCCGTCTCGTCGAGTTTGCGGCGCAGCCGGCTGACGACCAGTTCGACGACGTTGGACCGGCCGCCGAAGCCGTACTCCCACACGTGGTCGAGGATCTGCGCCTTGGTGAGCACGGTGGGTGACTTGCGCAGGAGGTAGCGCAGCACCTCGTACTCGGTGGGGGTCAGCGACAGCAGCGTGTCGCCGCGTCGCACCTCACGGGTGTCCTCGTCCATCGTCAGGTCGCCGACCTGGAGCACGGACCGCTGGAAGGCGGGTCCGGCGCTGCGCCGCAGCACGGTCCGCAGCCGGGCCATCAGTTCCTCCACGGCGAACGGCTTGACCAGGTAGTCGTCGCCGCCCCGGGTCAGGCCCGCGACCCGGTCGGCGACGCCGTCGCGCGCGGTGAGGAAGACCACCGGCACCATCGTGCCGGAGGCGCGCAGCCGGTCCAGGACGCCGAAGCCGTCCACGCCGGGCAGCATCAGGTCCAGCACCACGATGTCGGGGTGGAACGCGGCGGCCCGTCGCAGCGCGTCCTCGCCGGTGTACGCCGTGACCGCCTCCCAGCCCTCGTAGCGGGCGACGGTGGCGACGAGATCGGCGATGGGCGGGTCGTCGTCGACGACGAGCAGTCGTACTTTCTCCACCCGCTCATAGTGCTTCACCTGTCCCGAGCCTCCATAGCCGCACGGCCTTCTCCCGCCGGATCGATAAAAACTTGAAAGTTGAGCGACAGTATTTCGACAGCTCCCTCGCGACAAGCTCGGTGTCCCAGGATCCGATCAAGGAGCTGCCGACCGTGACGACCCTCCAACGACCCCCCACCGCCACACGGCCGGGCGTGCGCCCGGGAGTGGTGGGCCGCGCCGGCCTGTTCGCGGTGCTGCTCGCCAACGCGGCCGTGGTGGCCGTCTTCTTCGTCCAGGCCGGTTTCGCCTCGAACGCGCTGATCGTGCTGGGCCGGCTGACCGGGCTGTACGGGGCGCTGCTGATGGCGTTCCAGCTGCTGCTGGTGGCCCGGCTGCCGTGGTTCGACCGGCGGATCGGCATGGACCGGCTGACGTCCCTCCACCGCTGGACCGGCTTCTCGGTGCTGTGGCTGCTGCTCGCGCACGCGGTGTTCATCACGTTCGGCTACGCGCGGTCCTCGTCCCTGGACCCGGTGGACCAGCTGGTGGACCTCGCCGAGACCACGGAGGGCGTGCTGCGCGCGATCGTCGCCCTGGCGGTCGTCATCGTGGTCGGCGCGGTCTCGGCCCGCTGGGCCCGGCGCCGGCTGGCCTATGAGGCCTGGCACTTCATCCACCTGTACACCTATGTCGCGGTGGTGCTGGCCTTCACCCACCAGGTGGCGGCGGGCACGACGTTCACCTCGTCGTCCGTGGCGAGGACGTACTGGTCGGCCGTGTGGGGCGGGGCGCTCGCCGCGGTGTTCGCGGGCCGGCTGGTGCTGCCCCTGTGGCGCAACCTCCGCCACCGGCTCCGTGTCACGGCGGTCGTCCCGGAGAACGACGACGTCGTCTCCGTCTACGTCACCGGCCGCGACCTCGACCGTCTCCCCGCCCGGGCCGGACAGTTCTTCCTGTGGCGGTTCCTGACGAAGGACCGCTGGTGGCAGGCCAACCCGTTCTCGCTGTCGGCCGCCCCGGACGGCCGCACCCTGCGCCTGACCGCCAAGCGGGCGGGCGACGGCAGCGCCGCCCTGCGCCATCTGAAGGTCGGCACGCGCGTGTTCGCCGAGGGCCCCTACGGCGCCTTCACCACCCTGCACCGCACCCGCCCGGACGCCGTGCTCATCGCCGGCGGGGTCGGCGTGACGCCCGTCCGGGCCCTGCTGGAGGAACTGCACGGCCACGCCGTCGTGATCTACCGGGTCGCCACCGACCGGGACGCCGTCCTCCACGGCGAACTGCGCGAGCTCGCGCTCGCCAAGGGCGCGGAGCTGCACCTGGTGACGGGGCCGCCCGTGCCGGACCGGTTGGCGCCCGGGGAACTGGTCCGTCTCGTGCCGGACATCACCGAGCGGGACGTCTATCTCTGCGGCCCGCCACCGATGATGAACGCCGTGCTCGGCAGCCTGCGCGAGCTGGGCGTGCCCAAGCCGCAGGTCCACTTCGAACGCTTCAGCCTGGCCGGATGACGAGGAGACTGTCGTGAAGCGAGCCATACCCGTCCTGGTTCTGAGCGTCGCGGGTCTGATCCCGGTCTGGCGGTACGTGCCCTCGCACGACGGCGGGTCGTCGTCGACCGTCACGGAGGCCGCGGCACCGGCGTCGACGCCCTCGGCCTCCTCGTCCGGAGGTGCGACGTCCACGGTCGTGTCGGGCTCGGCCATCGACACCGAGAAGGGCCCGGTGCAGGTCGAGGTCACCTTCGACGGGGAGAAGATCGCCTCGGTCCGCATGCTGCAACAGCCGAACCACCCCCAGACAACGGCCGCCGTGCCCAAGCTGATCGAGGAGACCCTCCAAGCGCAGAGCGCCGACATCGACACCGTCTCCGGCGCCACGATCACCAGCGACGGCTACAAGGAGTCGCTCCAGGCCGCCATCGACGCGAACGGCTGAGGACATGCGGCGCGTCGAGCACGTCATGGGCTTCCCGGTGTCGGTGCGGATCGACGACGAGGACTTCCCCGAGGCGCCGGTGGACGGCCTCTTCGCCTGGCTGCGCGCGGTCGACGCGCGGTTCAGCCCGTTCCGTCCGGACAGCGAGGTGTCCCGGCTGGACCGCGGGGAGGTGCGCGTGCCCGGCCCCGAGCTGCGGGAGGTCCTGGATCTGTGCGAGGAGTACCGGGTCGCGACCGGGGGCGCCTTCGACGTGCGTCTGCCCGGTCGCGGCCTCGACCCGTGCGCCGTGGTGAAGGGCTGGTCGGTGCAGAAGGGCGCCGAGCTGCTGGCGGCGGCCGGGGCCCGGCGCTTCTGTCTCAACGCGGGCGGTGACGTCGTCGCCGCCGGTGGCCCCTGGCGGGTCGGGGTACGGCATCCCGAGCACGCCGACCGGTTGTGCACGGTGCTGGACCTCACGGACCGGGCCGTCGCGACCTCCGCCCGCTACGAGCGCGGCGACCACATCATCGACGGCCGCACGGGCCGCCCGGCGACCGGGCTCCTGAGCCTCACGGTCGTCGCCCCCACCCTCACCGAGGCCGACACCGTCGCGACGGCGGCCTTCGCGATGGGCGCCGAGGGGGTCGAGTGGGCGGCGGATCGGGCCGGTTGTGAGGTCTTCGCGGTGGACGCGGGGCGGCGGGTGCTGCGGTCGGCGGGGTTTCCCGTCGCCGGGGAACGGACGACTCGGGACATCACCTATCGATATACCTGGTCGCCCACGCCTTCGGCATCCGCCACCGAAGTTGGGAGGGACTTCCGAAGAAGCTGGACGACGGGGTGAATCGGGAGGGGTTGAGCATCACCTTTGGCCGCACATTCGGCACAATGCTCAGGTTCTCCTCCAGCCTGGCTTCCACACCGCCGGGCAGCCTCAAGCTGATCACTTTGGGCAACAAGAACCCTGCGAAAATCAGCCCGAGGAGAACTGGCGTGAGCGTCATGACCATTGTCGTAGTCACCTCGCTCCACCAGAGGAAGTTGACCCAGGTGGCCAGCAAAACCAGTGCAACAATAAAGATCACGACAGGTGCTGCGACGGCAGGCCCCACCAAAGGGCTTTTCCCAAGCAGTTCAACAGCGCGCCCGGCCTCGCGCTTGCCGGCTTCATCGTGGTGATATTCCTTGCTCCTCTTGAAATGGCAACGAGCACTCTTGCGGTGCCTGCTCTGCCCAAATGCGCTCGATGCTTGACTCGCCAACCTCTGTTCCGCCACTCCGGCTACGAAGTACGATTCGGGGTCGTTCTTGTTCCTTTGAATCGCTTTCTTGGCCGCCTCCTGGGCTTCACCATAGAAGGGCGTCATGGAGGCTTCGCCTTCCGCTGATTCCGAGACCGCATCGCCGTCCTCTACCAGCACCCGAGCCAAGGCCTGATGGAGCTTCGCTGTGGAATCACTCACGGTGTCTCCGACTTGGATGGCCGTGTACAGCGTATCCTCTGCCGCCTTCAAATCGCCCCGTGATCGCACGAGAGCAACTGCCAGCCCCAAAGCCGCCTCTCCCTTTTCATTTCTGTTCGCAGTCGACATTCGGGCCCGACGGAAGTGCCAGGCAGCCGCTTCCGCATCCTCAGAAGACTCACTGCGCTCCAGGCAGAGCTGACCGAGCTCGATGCGCACGCTCGCGTCATTTTCATTGAGCTCCTTCGCACGCTCCAAGGATTCCAGGCTTTCCTTATACAAGCCCATCATTCTATACAAGGACCCCAGAGCGAAATGACCACTGGAGAAGGGCGCAAGCTCGACTACCTTCTTGAAGCTTTGCTCCGCGGCCGCGCAGTCGCCGTCACGGAATTTGATGACGCCTTGCCACGAGTGAGCCAATGGAGCCAAAGGATCGTTGGGCGCGCGGTCCAGGAAATCTGCAATGCGCCGACGGAGGCCACTGTCGACATCGCAATTAGAATTTTCCTCCCGAGAATCCGACTTCTTCTCCCGCGCGCTCACCCAAGCCGATCCAAGCCAATACTTGTACTCATGCATGGGATCCTGCTCACGCGCCTTCTTGAATTGCCTGTCCGCCTTTCTGTAGTCTCCCTGCTCGAAAGCTACCCACCCGAGCTGCTCCAGCGCTTCGCCTTTCTCTTCCGCGGACTCGCTATGGTTTTCAAGGAGATCCTCAAGGCGGATTTCCGCCTTCCGGAAGTGGTCAAGTTCCGGGTGAGCGATGCCTCGTTCAAGCTCGATCATGCCTTGTTCAACAAGAAATGGCCGATAATGGGCCCGCTCAAGGTGCCCACCCATAAACCTCTGCGCTTCGTCCAGGAGGCCCAGTCCCCGCAGAGCAGAGGACTTTCCGATGATCGCCGGCTCGAATTGCGGATTCAGCGCCAGGGCGTCATCGTAGGATTTCAAGGCCTCCCCGGGTCGGCAGAGGCTGTCCAGCAATTGCGCCAGGACTGTGTGTGCGTCCACCGACCTTCGATGCTCGGCGACCACCTTGCGAGCCTCCTCCTCCGCCGTCTTGAATTCTTGGAGTTCTTTCAGGATCTGAATATAGTCCGACAGCACCTTCGGGTGGACAGGATTTTCGGAGAACGCCTTCTCTGCATGCTCCCGCGCCTCCTCGTATTTCCCTTCCCCCCGGAGCACATCACAGAGCGCGGAACGCTGAGGAAGGTCGTCCGGAAGTTCTTGGATCGCCTTGTATCCGTTTTTCTCGGCCTCTTCCCAACGCTGCCGCATGGCCAGAAACTGCGTTTTGGTGGACCAGGCCCAACGGTGGGGCTTTTTCTCATTGGCTATCGCTTCGTTGACTTCTCTCATTGCGTCGCCATGACGGCCCCTGTCGGACAGTACCCACGCAAGCATCACATGCGCATCCGTGCTGTCCGGCAACTGACTCATTATCCGCGCTGCCTCCTCAGCTTCCTCCCAACGACGCATATAACGCAGCTGGGCGGCTTGCGCCTGCAGGGCTTCTTTAGAATTTGGATCTATGCCGCTGGCCTTTTCGAACTCCCGAAGTGCATCTTCAGCGTAGTCCTGCTCACTGAGAACCCATCCTCGTGCCACCCGCAGGCCCGCATCCCTTGGATACATGGCAACTGCTTCGTCGGCGGCACCCTCGGCATCAGTCCATCGACACAGCGCAACCAGGGCCGCTATCTTCCCGCGCAACGCTCTGATGTTGTAACGGTCCACACCAAGCGCCCATTCGTAGGCTTCAAGGGCTTCCTCATGCCGACCTTGGTCAGCGTACTTATCGCCCGGCTCCAGCACCATGGCGCTACCCCCTGCAACTACTTTGGGGTCACTCTTTCAGGAGTACCTAGATGTACACCACCAGTATTGATCAAACCCGCAACAGATCACAACCCTCACCACTACTTCTCACTGGGTCTTTTGTCAACTATTTCAGGTTGAATTACTAAGCTCTGTGGCTGATTCGGCTGGGAGCTCCCCTCCCGGTTATGGTGAGAATGAGGTAGGCCGGAGTAACTGGGACCGGCATGCCGGCATTCGAACCACCACGCTGGGCCAAACCAGCCCCGCTCGGCTACGGGCAGGCCGCCGACGCGGCGCATTGACCGTGTACTTTTCGGGCCGGCCCCGCCAGGTGTGAGACCCGCGTACGCGTTAGGCTCCTGGTGGATCACTGCCAACGGGTAAGGGGGACCGGACGCGTGGACGCGACGGTGACGGCGGTCAGCAGTAACGGGGTGTACTCGTTCACCAAGCCGAACAGGGACAGCATCACGCTGCTCGAAGGGCTGGGAGTGGAGGGCGACGTGCACGCGGGGGTGACGGTCAAGCACCGTTCGCGGATCGCGCAGGATCCCACCCAGCCCAATCTGCGACAGGTGCACCTCATCCACGAGGAGTTGTTCGCCGAGGTCGGCGAGGCGGGCTTCGAGGTGGCGCCCGGCGCGCTCGGGGAGAACATCACCACGCGCGGCATCGACCTGCTGGGCCTGCCGGTCGGCACGCTGCTGCGGATCGGTGACACCGCGGTGCTGGAGGTGACCGGCCTGCGCAACCCCTGCCTGCAGATCGACGCCTTCCAGGACGGGCTGCTGAAACAGGTCGTCGGCCGTGACGCGAGCGGCCGGGTGGTGCGCAAGGCCGGCATCATGAGCGTCGTGCGGGAGGGCGGGGTGGTGCGCCCCGGCGACCCGATCGAGGTCCGGCTGCCGGCCGAACCGCACCGGCCGCTGGAGCGCGTCTGACCGAGTCTGACCGAGCGGCCCGGCCGTCAGCCCTCCGGCAGGGCCTCCAGGAACCCCGCCGGGGGGACGAAGAACAGGCTGCCGGTGACGGCCCGTGAGTAGTCCAGCAGCGGGTCGGGGCCCGAGCCCGGCCCGCCGAGGAACATCTTGCGCAGCATCGTCTCGGGGATCCCGGGCGTGCGCGCGTAGGCCACGAAGTACGTGCCGAACTCGCCGTGCCCGGGCCTGCCGAACGGCATCGCGGCGCGCAGGATCCGCTGCTCGGCGCCGTCCGGGCCGAGGACGGTGTTGACGTCCTTGTGGGAGCCGGGCGCGTCGAGTTCGAGGTTGGTGAGCTTGGTGCGGCCGATCACCTTCTCCTGCGCCTCGACGGCGAGGGCCTCCCAGGCGTCCACGTCGTGCAGGTACTTCTGCACGACGGCGTAACTCCCGCCGCGGAAGGCGGGATCCTCCTCGCCGACCAGCGCCGCGTCGGCCGCGGCCTGCCCGACGGGGTTCTCGGTGCCGTCGACGAAGCCGAGGACGTTGCGCGAGTCGAAGTACGAGAAGGCCTGCGTCTCGTCCCGCACGGTGACCGTGCCGCGCAGCCGCCGCATGAGCTCGGCGGCGAGGGCGAAGCACAGGTCGGTGCGGGCGGCCTTGATGTGGAAGAACAGGTCGCCGGGGGTCGACGGGGCGTGGTGCCGGGGCCCGGCCAGTTCGCGGAACGGGTGCAGTTCGGCGGGCCTGGGGCCGCCGAACAGCCGGCCCCAGGCCCGGGATCCGATGCCGGCGACGCAGCCGAGGCCGCCGTCGGGGCTCGGGAAGCCGACGGACCGCACCAGTCCCGCGAGGGACCCCAGCACCTCCCGTACGGCGGCTTCCCCGCCGGTGTCGATCGTGGCGACCAGGAACACCGCGACCGAGGCCGGCGGGTTCAGCACCGGCTGTGGCAGCGTCTCTCCCGGGGGCAGCGGTGACGTCATGGCTTTCCCATCCCTTCGCCCGGCCGACAGGCCCGCCCGCTCCCCCCTCCGGGGCGGCGCGGCCCACGCCCCTGACACGATGCCCAGCGAACAGGCGGCCGGAACTCCCCGGGCGGAAAGGGTGGTTGCTGGAGCCTCTCGTCCTGAAGCACCTTCACGTCCCACGGGCCGAGCGGCACCGCCTCGGCGTACACGGTCTCGGACAGCACGTCCCGCACGGCGATGCCGGCCTGCCGGGCGATGAACTCGGTGGTGAGCCGGTTCGTACGGAACCGCTTTCCCGGCGCACGGGGCCCGGGTGCGCGGGCTCGGCACCAGGGGCCGGGCCCGGTCCGCCAACTGGAGCGAGGGCCCGAAGGGTTGGCTGCCGCCTACGGCTGGACAGAACCCCCTGCCTCGCGCAGGATGTGGGCGATGCGGCCCGACCCCAAACGCTTTCTCACCCACGCGGTCCGTCGTGTCGCGCGCGCCGGGCATCCGGCGCAGGTGCTCCAGGAGCTCTGCGGGACGACGGTGCCGTCCGTCGCGGACGCCCTCGTCGTGTATCTCGCCGCTCCGGACCACAAGGATCCCGGGGCTTCCGGGGTGCGGCTGCACTTGAGCGGCAGCGGCTGCCGCCCCACGGGGACCACCGCATCGCGCCCGGCACCGGCTGCCGCCGTCGCCCCGTATCTCCCGGCCGACCCGTCGCCCGACGGGGGCGCGCTGTGGCAGCCCGGCCCGCGGGAGGGGCTCGGCGGCACGCTGGACGGGACGGCGCTCGTCACCGTGCCGATGGCGGAGTCCGGCGTGCTGGCGAAGGTCCTCCAGGCGGGCGAGGCGCTGGGCAGGGACTCCATCGACCTGGATCCGGCGCTGCGCGAGCTGCTGGGGCCGAACGCCCGGCTGCCGAAGGGGGACCGGGTCCTGCTCGTCCCCCTGGCCGGTGCTCACGGAGCGGCGGGTGCCGCCCTGTTCCTGCGGCGGCCGGACCGGGAGGTCTTCCGTACGGAGGACCGGCAGGTGCTCTGCGAGCTGGCGGCCCATGCCGCGCTCGGCGTGAGCGGGTCATCACCGGCCTCGCCCACCCCGGCACCGGCCTCCACGCCGGCGCGGCGGGACGGGGACCGGCTGCGGTTCGTGGGTGCCGCGACCCGGCGGATCAGCCGCGCCATGGAGCTGGACGAGATCCTGACCGGCCTGTGCCGGGCGGTGGTGCCCACTTTCGCGGAGGCGGTCCTCGTCCACCTGCGTGAGCCGCTGCCGGTCGGCGACGAGCGGTCGGCCGGCCCCGTGGCGCTGCGGCTGTTCCGCGACGAGCGGTTCCCGGCGGAGGAGGATCCGGGCGCCGTGCCGTTCGCGGACACCGGAGCCGCCGAGTTGTGCGAGGTGCGGCCCGGCAGTGCGCTCGCCGAGGTGCTGCGGGGGGTGCGCCCGGTGTTCACCGACGCCCCGGCGGCCCGTGCCGCCCTGGCCGAACTGCTCGCTGAAGACCGCGAGTTCGTCGTACCGGAGGGCCAGCGCGCGATCCTCGCGCCGCTGCGCGGACGACGGCGGGTCATCGGCGCGGCCGTGTTCCTGCGCCGCCCCGAAAGCGCGCCGTTCGAGGCCGCCGACCTCCTCGTCGCGGCACAGCTCGCCACGCACAGTGCCCTCGGCATCGACAAGGCCGTCCTCTACGGCCGCGAGGCCTACATCGCGGACGAGCTCCAGCGCACCATGCTGCCCGAGACCCTGCCCAGCCCCGCCGGGGTCCGGCTCGCGGCGCGCTATCTGCCCGCCGCCGAATCGGCCCGTGTGGGCGGCGACTGGTACGACGTGATCCCGCTGCCGGGCAACCGTGTCGCCCTCGTCGTCGGCGACGTCATGGGCCACTCCATGACCTCCGCCGCCATCATGGGCCAGCTGCGCACCACGGCCCAGACGCTCGCCGGGCTCGACCTGCCGCCGCAGGAGGTCCTGCACCACCTCGACGAACAGGCCCAGCGCCTCGGTTCCGAGCACATGGCGACCTGCCTCTACGCCGTCTACGACCCGGTGTCGCACCGCATCACCATCGCCAACGCCGGTCACCCGCCGCCCGTCCTGCTCCACCTGGGCGGCCGGGCCGAGGTGCTGCGCGTGCCGCCCGGGGCCCCCATCGGGGTCGGCGGTGTCGACTTCGAGGCGGTCGAACTCGACGCCCCCGCCGACGCGTCCCTGCTGCTGTACACCGACGGCCTGGTCGAGTCACGCCTCAGGGACGTGTGGACCGGCATCGAGCAGTTGCGCGAGAAGGCGGAGGCCACCGCCCTGCGCGCCGGCCCCGACCGGCCGCCCTCGCTGGAAGCGCTGTGCGACGAGGTGCTCGACATGCTCGGCCCGGGCGACCGGGACGACGACATCGCGCTGCTCGCCGCCCGCTTCGAAGGGATCGCGGCCGGCGACGTGGCCTACTGGTTCCTCGACCCGGAGGACACCGCCCCCGGCCGGGCCCGCCGCCTGGCCCGGCGCGCCCTGGCGCGGTGGGGTCTGGAGGAGCTCAGCGACTCCGTCGAACTGCTGGTCAGCGAGGTCGTCACCAACGCCGTACGGCACGCCTCCCGGCCGATCAGCCTGCGCCTGCTGCGCACCGATGTCCTGCGCTGCGAAGTCGGCGACGACGTCCCCCAGTTGCCGCGGCTGCGGCAGGCCCGTGCCACCGACGAGGGCGGACGCGGCCTGTACCTGGTGAACCGGCTGGCCCGGCGCTGGGGCGCGACCCGGCTCAGCACCGGCAAGGTCGTCTGGTTCGAGGTCATCCGGCCCTGATACGAGGTCACCCGGCCCTGAGGCGTCCCGCCCTTCGGATCACCGTGGACCCTTCGCACAGCGATACGGTCGCGTCCGGCTCAGCTCGCGGTGCGGCGGATCCGGCCCGCGTGGCCGAGTCTGACGAAACGTGCCGAAGTTCGTCCGTCACCCACTCCCACCCCACTCGCACCCGCTAGCCTCGTAGGTCACCGAAGGTGAACGGGGGTTGCTTATGGTGAACGCCGACCGCACGCCACCGGACTGCCCTGGGGGGCATGACGGCAGACCGGAGAGCAGCGCCGCAGCGCACCTCCAGGACCAGCTCGAGATCCTCATCCAGGACTTCCGCACGAGCGCCGAGCCGCCGATGCCGGTGTTCGTCGTGCACGCGCAGGAGAGCGCGGACGACGACGCGGTGGCCGGGCTGGTCCGCCAGCTGCACGCGGGTCAGGAGGCGCACCGCACGCGCTGCGCGGTGGTGCAGGACGCCTACGAGGGCCCCACCGAGGTGCGCCGGGCCGCCGCCATGGTGCGGGCGCTGAGCGACCCGAAGAAGTGGGGCGGCCCGAGGTCGGTGTACCGGCGCTACGCGTTCCCGCGGCTGCGGCTGGTGCACGCCATCGACGACGCGGTCGCGGCCCTCGGCGAGAGCTGGCCGGCCCCCGCGCCGGGCAGCCCCGAGGCCGCGCAGGACCCGCGGCAGCGGCTGCTCAACCAGCTGGCACAGCAGCGCTGGCGGCCGAAGAACACCGCCCGCTGGCGGTCGGGACTGCCGCTGTTCGACATGGCGCACATTCTCCCGGCGAGCCTCGTGACCGTGCTCGCCGCGCTGCTGGCACGCAGCGAGTGGTACGTGGCGGTGGGCGCCGGTCTCGTCTTCCTGTTCCTGCTGACGGTCCTCAACTACGCCCTGCCGGGGCGGGCGCCGATCTTCCTGTGGCTGCGCCGGGAGAGCCGCTGGTTCATGACGACGACCTTCCTCAGGGCGGCGGACCAGGAGGAACCCACCGAGGTCTCGCTGCTGCGGCCGGTGCGCTCCTGGAAGGCGATCGCGGCCCGGGCGTACGACGTGGCGGAAGCGCTCGAGGCGGGCGGCGACTTCCATCTCCAGCTGTGCGTGCTGGCGTTGCGGGAGGACCTGCGGGACAACCACCGCCGCTGGAGCTGGGACCTGCGCGGCTTCAAACGGCCGCGCCCGCCGATGCTGTTCCTGCCGCACGCGGACGGCCGCAACGGCGGCATCGAACTGATCCGGGCCGTCAGCGACGTACGCAGCCGGCGCAGCGAGCTCGACCCGCTGCTCGTGGTCGCCGCGGTGCGCTCGCACGACGTGCCGCGCCTGGAGCGCAGCGTGGTCCAGACGACGCCCGCCCCGGAGACCGCACCGCCCAAGTTCGGCGATCGGCTGCGCACCTGGTACCGGGAGTGGGCGCACAACCTGCGCGCCGAGCAGTCGCCCAGCCGGGAGCGGTCCGTCCTGCCCTGGGTGATGAGGGTCCCGCTGCCGCACGACCAGCTCGTCCCCATCGAGGAGCACCGTCGCCATCTGCGGGCCTCCGCCCGGCCGACACTCGCCCGGCTGGTGTGGGCCCTGCACACCCTGGTCCTGGTGATCGCCCTGCTGGCCGTCGGCACCGTGATGCGGGCCGATGCCCTGCGCGACCGGTACTGCTCGGCGTCCGTGCTGACGGCCAACCGGGACTCCCGGCGTGAGCTGACGCCCGACGGGGGCACCGAGTGCATCGGCATTGCGACGGACGACGTCCGCTTCGCCGACTGGCTGCCCGTGCCCGAGCCCGGCGCCGAGGTCAGGACGCTGACGGCCGACGACGAGCCGCCCTGGACGGTGGACGATCTGGAGGAACGTGTCGCGAGACAGAACGCGGACGTCGTCGCCCACCACTCGGGCAAGTACGTCACCGTCGTCTACGCCGGGCCGCTCAGCGCCGACCCGGCGTCCGGCTCCTCACTGGTGAAGGGCGCCGAGGAACTGGCGGGTGTGTACCTGGCGCAGGCCGTCATCAACGAGAACTCCAGCGTGAAGCTGCGCGTCCTGATCGCCAACGGCGGCGTGGACCTGGGCCGCCAGAAGGTGATGGCCGAGCAGATCGCCGCGTACGCCGCCCACGACCCGACCGTCGTGGGGGTCGTCGGAACCGGCCGCGACCTGAAGTCGAGCAGGGCGACGACACGCACCCTGATGGAGGCCGGTCTGCCCATCGTCTCCGGCACGAACTCCGCCACCTATCTGCCCCGCGAGTTCGCCAACTGGTTCAGCCTGGCCGCCACGGACGAGTGGCAGACCCGGCAGCTCGGCCTGATCGCCGCCCAGTTGCGCACGCCGGGCCGCCGGCAGTACGCCCTCGTCCTCGCCCGCGACACGGCGAAGACCGATGACCTGTACACCGACGAACAGGCGCGCTACGGCCAGCGGATGCTGCGGCGACACGGCTTCACCCTGCTCGATCAGCGCCGCTACACCCTCAGCGGGGGCAAGCCCGCACTCCGCGCGCACGCCCAGGAGATCTGCACGGTCGGCAGGGTCCCGTCCGTGATCTACTTCGCGGGCCGGGTGGAGGACGTCGATCCCCTGATGACCCAGCTGGGCACCCAGCCGGGCTGCGCCGGCAAGCCGCTGGCCATCCTCACCGGCGACGACCTGTCCAAGGCGGACTTCGCCGGCGGCGGACAGTCCCTCGCACCGAAGGTCACGCTGTACCACGCGGCCCTGGCCGAGCTGCAGACGGCCGCCACCAGGACCGGCTTCTACCTGGACGCGGCGAAGTACCTGCCGGGGCTGAAGGACCACCGTCTGCGCTTCGACAGCCCGGCCCTGGCCAGCGGCCAGACCGCCCTGGCACATGACGCGACCCGCGCCCTGTTCTGGGCGGCCACCCGCGACGACCGGCCGCAGAGCCGCGCCTCGACCTGGGTGAACCTGCGCAACGTCAAGATCGAGGGCATGGCCACCGGCACCATCGACTTCACCCGCGCCCCGCTGTACGGCGACCGCGCCGGGCACAGCATCGTCCTCAAGGAGGTCCGCCGCGCCCGTGACGGCTCCTCCACGACCCGCGTGGTGTGCAGCCGCACCGCGGGGGACACGGACCGCCTCACCGAGAAGGAGTGCCGGATCGGCTGAGCGCCGCCGCCTCAGCCCTGCTCGGGGGTCAGCCGCAGCGCGATGGAGTTGATGCAGTACCGCTGGTCCGTGGGCGTCGGATACCCCTCGCCCTCGAAGACGTGCCCGAGGTGCGAGCCGCAGCGCGCGCACCGCACCTCGGTCCGCACCATGCCGTGGGACCGGTCCTCGATCAGCTCCACCGCGTCGGTGTCCTTCGGGTCGAAGAAGGACGGCCAGCCGCAGTGGGACTCGAACTTGGTCCCCGAGGTGAACAGGTCCGCGCCGCAGGCACGGCAGGAGTAGACCCCCTGGGTCTTGGTGTCCGTGTACTCACCGGTGAAGGCGGGCTCCGTGGCCGCCTGGCGCAGCACCGCGTACTCGCCCGGGCTCAGCTCCGCGCGCCACTGCTCGTCCGGCTTCTCGACGTCGTACGCCATGAGCTTCCAGCCCCTCAGTTCGACAGACGGTCCAGGATGTGCGGGCCGAGGTCGGTGACGTCGCCCGCTCCCATGGTGAGAACGAGATCCCCCGCCTTCGCCATTCCCGCGACCACCGCGGGGACGTCCGCCTTGTCGTGCACCGGCGTCACGTCCGCGCCGGCCGCCCGGGCGGCGTCGATGATCAGCTCGCTGGTCACACCGGGGATCGGGTCCTCGCGGGCCGGGTAGATGTCCAGCACGACCGACGCGTCCGCCAGGGAGAGCGCCTGCCCCATCTCCTTGCCCAGCTCCTGCGTCCGCGAGAAGAGGTGCGGCTGGAAGACGACCAGGATGCGGGAGTCGCCCGCCGCCGCGCGCATGGCCTCCAGGTCGGCGGTCATCTCGGTGGGGTGGTGCGCGTAGGAGTCGATCACCTGCACGCCCGCGGCCTCGCCCTTCAGCTGGAGCCGCCGCTTCACTCCCGTGTACGCCGCCAGCGCCGGGGCCAGCTCCTCGGCGGGGATGCCGAGCGCGACACCGGCCGCGAGCGCGGCCACCGCGTTGTGCGCGTAGTGCCGGCCGGGGACGGAGACCGTGAAGGTCAGCTCCTTGCCGTCCAGCACCACGGTGACCTCGCTCTTCAGGCCCTGCGGCACGACCGAGAGGACGCGGACGCCCGCGTCCTGCGACTCGCCGTACGTCACCACCCGCACATCCCGTCCCGCGACCCGGCGCGTCAGCTCCCGCGCGCCCTCGTGGTCGGCGGCGATCACCAGGGTGCCGCCCGGGGTGACACGGTCCACGAAGGTCTCGAACGACTCGTAGATCTCGTCCATCGAGGCGTAGTTGGCGTGGTGGTCGAGCTCGACGTTGAGGACGATCGCGACCTCGGGCGCGTACTTGTGGAAGCTGCGGTCCGATTCGTCCGCCTCGGCGACGAAGATCTCGCCCTCGCCGTGCAGCGCGTTGGAGCCGGGCGCGTCCAGGTCGCCGCCGATCGCGTACGACGGGTTCAGGCCCAGCGCGCTCAGCGACACCGCCAGCATCGAGGTGGTGGTCGTCTTGCCGTGCGTACCGGCGACCGCGATCGGGCGCAGGCCCGTCATCAGGGCGGCGAGCGCGTCGGAGCGGTGCACCACGGGGATGCCCAGCTCGGCCGCGCGGGCCAGCTCGGGGTTGTCCTGCCGGATCGCCGACGACACGACGACGCAGCTGGCGTCGTCCGCCAGGTGCTCGGCGGCGTGCCCGATGTGCACGGTCGCACCCAGGGCCCGCAGCGCCTCGGCCGTCGCCGACTCCTTGGCGTCGCTGCCCGCCACGACGGCCCCGCGCTGCGCGAGGATCTTCGCGATCCCCGACATCCCGGCCCCACCGATACCGATGAAGTGCGGTCGTTCCATGGCGAGGGGAAGGCCGGGTGCCATGCAGATCTCCAAGGGCGAGCGACGACGATGAGCGCCCCCAGCCTATTTCAGGAGCGGAGAGCGCTGTGGCCAACCCAGGGGCGCGGGGCTGTACCGATGTGCGGCTCCGCCGCGTGGGCGCGATCAGCCACGAACGACCGGCACCCGGCGAAACAGAAAAACCCTCCCCTACGCCTTGCTGTGCGAGAACAGCTTCAACACCGGCACGCCCACCTTGTGCCGCGCCCGGGACGCCCAGTCCCGGTGGAAGAACTCCTCCACGTAGTGGGGATCGGTCAGCACGATGACCTCGTCCGCCCCGACCTCCGCCACCAGGGACCTCAGCGCGTCCAGCGGATGGTCCTCGATCAGCCGCCCTTCCGCCGCGCTCCCGGACGCCCGCAGCGCCGCGAGAGAGACCTCAAGGGCCCTTTGCCCCACGCTCAGCGCCTCCTGCCCCTCCGGGGTCTCCCCCTCCCGCACGGCCTCGTCGAGCTCGCCGAGCGCCACGTCGTCGATGGCCCGCAGCAACCGGTCCGCCTGCTCGCCGCGCGGCTGGAGCAGCACCTGGAAGGAGACCCTTTCCTCCCCGTGCAAGGTGGTGACGAACTCCACGTCGGCGGACGTCAGGGCCTTCTCGATCATCAATACGCTTGTGAACACCAGGCGCCCCTTCTCCTCCGGGGGCCTGCGGCCCCACTCCACCGTGGGCCGTGCCGGGCCCTGCGGAAACCATCCTGCCCCGTGTCGGCACGGGTACTGCCGGATCCAGTGTGCCCCCCGGAAATCAAACGGAACGGCATATTCCGTCAATGAACGGACGGACGGCGACCATCGTCCCCGTTTCCGGACGTACCGGCAGGCCGGACCTCCCGGCCGTCGGCACCTTGTACCCCGTACCCGGCGGTTCAGTACGTCAGGACCGTCCGTACCTGGTGAACAGGAAGCCGTCCTCCTCCAGCATCGACACCAGCCGGAAGCGGCGCGGCACGGCGACGGCGGGCCCCCCGGCGATGCGCTGCGCGTCGCCGGCGGTGAGCATCGGGGAGACGGTCAGGCAGAGCTCGTCGAGCACACCGGCCGCCACCAGCTGTCCCAGCAGCCGGGGGCCGCCCTCGGTCAGCAGCCGGGTGTGGCCGAGACCGGCGAGTGCCTGGACGGCACGGGCCGGATCCACGCCGATGCCGTCCCCGGCGGTCAGCACCCGTGCGCCGGCCTTCTCGGCGGCGGCGACGCGGTCCGGGGCGGCCGAGGCTCCCGTGAGGATCAGGGTGGGCACCAGGGGCGAGGTGAACAGCGGGAGCGAGAAGTCCAGGTCGAGGCCGGCGGTGACCACCGCGATCGCGGGTGCGGGGGCCTGCCCGGCCGCCTCGCGCGAGGCGGCGAACTCGGCCCGCGCGCGTGCCGGGCGGTACCCCTCCTGGCGCACGGTCTCCGCGCCGACGACCACGACGTCCGCCAGCGCCCGCAGCGTGCCGAAGATCCGCATGTCGGCCGCGCTGGAGATGGGCTGCGAACGGCCGTCGTGCTGGGCGGCCCCGTCCAGCGTGGCCACCATGTTGGCGCGCAGCCACGGCCGCGGGCCCCCGGGGCCCGGCTCGGGATACGCGTACGCGGCGGCCAGCTCCTCCAGGCCCCACTCCCCCTCACCGGGTTCCGGAGCTGCTGTTTCATCGGTCACAGGGAACAGACGTCGCATGCCGTGCAGTGTTCCACGCGTCTGCGAGCGTGTCCGGCGGGCCGAGCCGTGGTCGCGGGGTCCGGCACGGCGTGGCCCGCCGGACAGGCTCTAGCATGGTGAACCGTGTCCTCCTCCCCCGCCCCCTCCGGTACCGGCCCGATAACCGACGCGGCCCCCCTCTCCCTGTGCGCGCGTGAGCCGCATGTCCCCGCGGATCGGCTGGTCGCCGAGATGGTGCCGCCGCCGCGGTTCGACTCGGTGCGCTTCAGCACGTACATCCCGGACCCGAACCAGCCCAGCCAGACGGAGGCCGTCCGGGTCCTGGAGAGCTTCGCGGCCGGACTCGGTCCGGGAACGGGCGGTTCCGGCAAGCGGCGGCTGTTCGGATTCGGCAAGGCGCCGAAGAAGGCCCCGGCCGGCCCGCGCGGTGTCTACCTCGACGGCGGCTACGGCGTCGGCAAGACGCATCTGCTGGCCTCGCTGTGGCACGCCACCCCGGCCGAGCCCGAGCTCAAGGCGTTCGGCACCTTCGTGGAGCTGACCAACCTGGTGGGTGCCCTCGGGTTCCAGAAGACCGTCCAGACCCTGTCCGGCCACCGCCTGCTGTGCATCGACGAGTTCGAGCTCGACGACCCCGGCGACACCGTCCTGGTCTCCACCCTGCTCGGCAAGCTCGTCGACGCGGGCGTCGCACTGGCCGCCACCTCCAACACGCTGCCCGGCAAGCTCGGTGAGGGCCGGTTCGCCGCCGCCGACTTCCTGCGCGAGATCCAGGGCCTGTCGGCCCACTTCCGCCCGCTGCGCATCGACGGCGAGGACTACCGCCACCGCGGCCTGCCCGAGGCGCCCCCGCCGTACTCCGACGAACAGGTGACCAAGGCCGCCCACGCCACTGAGGGCGCCTCCCTCGACGCGTTCTCGCCCCTCCTGGACCACCTCGCCCGCGTCCACCCCAGCCGGTACGGCGCACTGACCGACGGAATCGAGGCGGTGTGCCTCACCGGGGTGCGGCCGGTTCCCGACCAGTCGACGGCTCTCCGGCTCGTCGTCCTCGCGGACCGGCTCTACGACCGCGAGGTGCCCGTGATGGCCTCGGGCGTGCCCTTCGACCAGCTGTTCAGCGAGGAGATGCTGAACGGCGGCTACCGCAAGAAGTACTTCCGGGCCATCTCTCGGCTCACCGCCCTGGCCCGCGACGCGGGACGACTCGCGACCTCCCGGTAACCCACAACCCGATATCTCGCCGACTGCCGTGCGACAAGGGCTGGTTCACGCCAGCCCACCCACGGTTTTCAGGCTCTCTTCAGCTTGAAACGTTAAGTTAACCCTGCAAACGACTTTGCAGGGTTAACGTGTTTCTTGACCAGCCATTGACCAAGTGTTGGTCAGTGCTAGACGTGTGAGTCACCTGAAGGGGGGCGCATGTACCGAGGTACGACGGCACGGACCGTGGTATCGATCCTCGCCGCCGTCCTGCTCGCCCTTCAGTTCTTCGCTCCCACGGCGTCCTTCGCATCCGCGCACACACCCCGTAAAGCCGAGGCCAAGGCTCAGCCCGGAATTGAACCCTCCGGCACCTTTTCGCGCCCCGGACTCAAGGCCTCCGGGAAAGCTCTGCGCGACGAGACGACCGGCTGCCGCGCCGAACACCACGGGAGCCCGACCGGCCCCCTGCGGACCCGCGACCGGTTCCAGCACACCGACCAGGCGCCCTCGGCACCCGAGCGGACTCCGCTGCGGCACATCCCGCCGACAGCACCGGACCGGTCCGCACCCGGCGACGCGCACCAACGCACGTCGAGATCCTCGGCGTCGCACACACCGGCAGCGCTCCAGGTCTTCCGCTGCTGAGCAACAGAGCAGCTCAACCCCCACCTCTGTCATGCCCGTCCGACGCGCCCCCACGCGCGCCAGGAGGATCACACACTCATGCAGCCCCTCATCGACAACGCCCGCATGTTCGGACAGCGCCCTGAGGAGTTCGCCCGCCTCGCCGAGGGCCAGTCCCCCGACGTCCTGTTCATCACCTGCTCCGACTCCAGGGTCGTACCGGCCCTGATCACGGGTGCCCGGCCCGGCGAGCTCTTCGAGCTGCGCACCGCGGGCAACGTCGTTCCCCCGTACGCTCTGGAGCACCCCACCTCCGAGGCGGCGACCATCGAGTACGCCGTGGAGGTGCTGGGTGTCAAGGACATCGTGGTCTGCGGCCACTCGCACTGCGGCGCCGTCGGCGCGGTGGTGCGGGGCGACGACCTAGCCGCCGTACCGGCGGTGCGCGACTGGCTCGCGCACGCCGCCGATCAGCCCAAGTGCGAGGATCCGGCCGACCCGACGGTCGCCGAAGCCGTACAGAACCACGCCCTCACCCAGGTGCTGCGCCTGCGGTCGTACCCGTGCATCGAACGCCGGCTGTCGGAAGGCCGACTCGGGCTGCACGCCTGGTACTACGAGGTGCACACAGGCACCGTGCGGGAACACCGCGCGGACACCGACTCCTTCGAGAAGCTGTGAGGGAGACCATGAGCAAGTTTCCTTATCTGAAGCAGGACTTCCTCGCCTCGATCGTCGTCTTCCTGGTGGCGGTGCCGCTGTGCGTCGGTGTGGCGGTCGCCTCCGGGGTTCCCGCGGAGCTCGGCCTCATCACCGGCATCGTGGGCGGGCTCGTCACCGGGCTGATGCGCGGCAGCAGCCTTCAGGTGTCGGGGCCCGCCGCCGGCCTCACCGTGCTGGTCTTCGAGGCCGTCAGCGAGTTCGGAGTGGCCACGCTCGGCGTGATCGTGCTGTTCGCCGGGCTGCTCCAGCTCGCCATGGGCTTCCTCGGGATAGGCCGCTGGTTCCGGGCGATATCCGTCTCCGTCGTCGAGGGCATGCTCTGCGGCATCGGACTGGTGATCATCGCCGGTCAGATCTACGCGGCGGCGGGCCTGAAGGCCCCGGAGTCCGGCCTCGGCAAGATCGCGGGCCTGCCGGGGGCGTTCACGGACGCGCTCGGCAGCACCAGCGCCCTGGCCTCCCTCGCGATCGGCGCGGGCACCATCGCCGTCATCGTGCTGTGGAAGAAGCTGCCGAAGGCGGTTCAGACCGTACCCGGCGCCCTCGCGGCGGTCGTCCTGGCCACGGTCGCCACGCTCGCCTTCAGCCTGCCGGTCGCCACCGTTCAGGTCGAGGGTCTGCTCGGTGTGATCCAGCCGCCCGGGGCCGAGGCCTTCGGCGAGCTGGCGAGCCCGGCCATCTGGGGCACCATCATCGCCTTCGCGCTGATCGCCTCCGCGGAGAGCCTGTTCAGTGCGGCGGCCGTGGACCGGCTGCACGACGGTCCGCGCACCGAGTACAACAAGGAGATGATCGCCCAGGGCGCGGGCAACACCCTGTGCGGTCTGCTCGGCGCCCTGCCGATGACCGCGGTCATCGTGCGCAGCTCCGCCAACGTCAGCGCGGGCGCCAAGACCAAGGCGTCCCGGGTGCTGCACGGCGTGTGGCTGCTGCTGTTCGCCGCCGCGATGCCGTGGGCCCTGGCCCTGATCCCGGTTCCCGCCCTGGCCGGCATCCTGGTGCACGCCGGCTGGAAGCTGATCCCGTTCCGCCAGATCAGCGCTCTGTGGCGCGCTCACAAGGGCGAGGCGCTGATCCTCGTCGCCACCGCCGTGTCGATCGTCGCGGTGAACATGTTCGAGGGCGTGCTCATCGGTCTGGCCCTGTCGGTCGTCAAGACCGCCTGGGAGGCCTCGCACATCAGGCTCGAGATCATCGACAAGGGTGCCGGCCCGATCCAGGCGTACCTGTCCGGCAACGCCACGTTCCTGCGGCTGCCGAAGATCCTGGACAGCCTGGAGAGCCTGCCGCAGGACCGCCCGGTCGAGCTGGACCTGAAGGGTCTGCACCACCTCGACCACGCCTGCCGTACGGCTCTGGAGAACTGGGCCGAGCGGCACAGCGCGACGGGCACCGAGCCGGTGAAGGTGACGGAGCCGGAGGCCCCGGCGGAAGCCGAGAAGGTCACGGCCTCCTAGCGGCCGACCGGAACACGGCGACATCGGCCCGGGGCGCGCGGAACATGTGCGCCCCGGGCTTTCCCCTGTCCGGGAGCCGTTCCGGTCCCGAAGGCATGGCCCCGATCCCGAATCCAGGCATATCGTTACAGGAACAGACGAAACGGGACCTCTGAACGGGGAGGTCGTCATGCTCCAAGAGGTGGTCGCGGCGGTACTGGCCGCCGGAGCCGCGGGTCTGGTCTATCTGGGCGCGGCGGCACGAGTCGTCAAGCAGTACGAGCGCGGGGTCGTCTTCCGGCTCGGCCGGCTGCACGGTGAGGTACGCCGCCCCGGGTTCACCATGATCGTCCCCGCGGTGGACCGGATGCGCAAGGTCAACATGCAGATCGTCACGATGCCGGTGCCCGCCCAGGAGGGCATCACCCGCGACAACGTGACCGTGCGGGTCGACGCGGTCGTGTACTTCAAGGTCGTGGACCCAGGTGCCGCGGTGGTCAACGTCGAGGACTACCGCTTCGCCGTCTCCCAGATGGCGCAGACCTCGCTGCGTTCGATCATCGGCAAGAGCGAGCTGGACGACCTCCTGTCCAACCGGGAGAAGCTCAACCAGGGACTGGAGCTGATGATCGACAGCCCGGCTGTGGAGTGGGGCGTGACCATCGACCGCGTCGAGATCAAGGACGTGTCCCTGCCCGACACGATGAAGCGTTCCATGGCCCGTCAGGCCGAGGCCGATCGCGAGCGGCGCGCCCGTCTGATCAACGCCGACGCCGAGTACCAGGCCTCGAAGAAACTGGCCCAGGCCGCCCACCAGATGGCGGACACGCCCTCGGCGCTCCAGCTCCGGCTGCTGCAGACCGTGATGGCCGTGGCGGCGGAGAAGAACTCGACGCTGGTGCTGCCCATCCCGGTGGAGCTCCTGCGGTTCCTGGAGCGGGGCCGTGAAGAGGACCGGCCGCCACCGGCGGAGGACACCACGGTCGACAAGACGGAACGGGCCATGGAGGACCTGCGGCGCGCGGTCGAGCAGTGACGCGCGCTACGCGCGTGGTTCCCGTGACCCGCACCAGGTGATAGACACAGCGGGATCACTGTTCCTGTCCGCCAGCAGGAAGGTTTCCCCATGACCACGACCGGTCGTATCGCCACACGACGTCAAGTGCTCGCCGGGACGGGCGCCGTGGGCGCCGGGATCGCGTTCTCCGGCGCCCTGTCAGAACTCTTCGCCGGCACGGCCGCGGCGCAGCCCCTCGGCCACGAGGGCTACGGTCCGCTCGTCCCCGACCCGAAGGGCCTGCTCGACCTGCCGGAGGGATTCCGCTACCGGGTCCTCTCCCGGCAGGGCGACGAGCTCCGGTCCGGTGAGGGCAAGGTCCCCTCCAACCACGACGGCATGTCGGCCTTCGGCGGCCGGGCCGGCCGTGTCCACCTGGTCCGCAACCACGAGAACCGCGCCGACGGCAAGATCCCGGTCCCGACCGTGGAAGGCCTCACCTACGACCCGGCCGGCAAGGGGGGCTGTACGGCGCTGACGCTGGACTCCCGCAACCGCGTGCTCTCGGAGCGCGTCGCGATCGCCGGCACCGCCGTGAACTGCGCGGGCGGGCCCACGCCCTGGGGCACCTGGCTGACCTGCGAGGAGACCGAGGACAAGGCCGGCACCAACGGTTACACCAAGGACCACGGCTTCATCTTCGAGGTCGACCCCGTCGACCCGCACCGCACCGGTGCCGTACCGCTGACCGCGATGGGCCGCTTCCAGCACGAGGCGATCGCCGTCGACCCACGGCGGGGCGTGGTGTACGAGACGGAGGACGCCTTCGAGAAGCCGTTCGGCCTCTTCTACCGCTTTTTGCCCGAGAGGCCGCTGGGCGGCAGAGGTTCGCTGCGCGCGGGCGGACGGCTCCAGGCGATGCGGGTGCCCGGCGTGCCGGACCTCTCGACGATCCAGGAGATCGGCGCCGAGTTCGACCGCGTCGAGTGGGTGGACGTCCCGGATCCGCTGGCCGCGGGGACGCCCATCCGGTTCCAGGACTTCGGCCGCGGTGGCATCACGCACGCCCAGAAGCTGGAGGGCTGCTACTGGGGCGGCCGGTCGGTGTACTTCGTGTCGTCCTTCGCGCACCGGTCGGCCGGTTCGGCGGCCGACCACTACGGGCAGGTCTGGCGCTACGACCCCGACCACCGCAGGCTGACCCTGGTGATCGTGTTCGGCCCGGACACCGATCTCCAGCTGCCGGGTGAGTCGCCGGACAACATCTGCCTGGCTCCCAGCGGCGGCCTGATGGTCTGCGAGGACGGCGAGGGCGCCCAGCACGTCTTCGGGGTGACCCGGCGCGGCGAGGTGTACGCGATGGCCCGGGGCCGGCAGAACATCGGCACCGCGGAGAACCCGGAGTGGGGCGAGTTCGCCGGTGTGACCTTCTCCCCCGACGGCGACACGATGTACGTCAACTGCTACAACCCCGGCACCACGTTCGCGGTGACGGGCCCCTGGCGCCGGTAGCCGCGGCCCGCTTCCGGCCGGGGCGGCGGGCGCGGAACCCGGCGCCCCGGCGGACGATCGAGGCACGAGGACCGGAAGGGGAGGCCCGTGGCGAAGAAGAACAGGGACGAACGATCGCCCTCGCTGCGGAAGCGGCTGCGCCTCCCCGTCGGTGAGCCGGTCGACCTGTCCCGCCACTCCTCCGGCGCCACCCCCGGCGGCCCGGGCGCCAAGACGGCGGGCAAGGCCGCCACGGCCCGGGTCGGCGAGGACCTCGCCGCCCTCCAGGAGCGGCTGTGGGCGGCGAGCACGGCGGGCGACCGGCGCCGGGTGCTGCTGGTTCTGCAGGGCATGGACACCAGCGGCAAGGGCGGCACGGTCAAGCACGTCATCGGCCTGCTCAACCCGTCCGGCTGCCGGATCACGGCGTTCAAGGCGCCGACCGCCGAGGAGCGCGCCCACTCCTTCCTGTGGCGCGTGGAGAAAGGCGCTGCCGCTCCCCGGCGAACCGGGCATCTTCGACCGCTCGCTCCCCCACTCTCGACTTCGCTCGAGCGGGCGGTGCCCCCATCGAGGACGTCCTGATCGCCCGCGTCCGGGACCTCGCCCCGCGCGTCGTGATCGACAGCCGCTACGAGCGGATCAACGCCTTCGAGCGGTCCCTCGCCGACAACGGGGTCACCGTCATCACGTGCTTCCTGCACATCTCCTACGACGAGCAGCGCCGACGGCTGCTCCGGCGCCTCGACAAACCCGAGAAGCGCTGGAAGTTCGCCGCGTCAGACATCGACGACCGCGCCCTGTGGCCCGCCTACCGGAAGGCCTACGAGATGGCCCTGGAGCGCTGCGGAACCCCCGTACGCGCCCTGGTACCTCGTTCCCGCCGACCACAAGTGGTACCGCAACTGGGCGGTGAGCACGCTGCTCCTGGAACATCTGCGGGAGCTGGATCCGCGGTATCCGGAGGCGGACTTCGACGTGGCCGAGTGCCGGGAGCGGCTGCTGCGGCAGCCCTGAGGCGGCCTGCCGTCAGGCGGCGAGCAGGGCGTCGATCTGACCGACGGCCTGCCGCAGGCCTTCCTCCATGCCCATGGCGACCAACTGCTCCATCTGCTCACGGGAGTCGAAGAGGGAGCGCATCTCCATACGGGTGCCGCCGTCGTGACCGGTGAGCCGCACCCGCACGGACATGGTCGGCATGTCGTCCTTGGGCTTGCCGTCGTCGTCGGCGAAGCCGTCGGTGAACTCCAGCGACGTCGGCGGGGTGACGGAGGAGATCCGCCACCAGCCGCGGTGCCGGTCACCCTCCGGGCCGGTCATGAAGTAGGTGACCTCGCCGCCGGGGGTCAGGTCGTGCTCCTCCACGGTCGCCGGGTAGCTCGGCGGGCCCCACCAGCGCTCCAGCTGCCGGGGGTCGGCCCACAGCCGCCACACCCGTTCGACGGGGGCGGTGAAGTCGGCGATCAGGGTGAGGGTGAGGGTGTCGAGGTCCTTGTCGACACTGGTGACGCTCATCGCTCGGGTCCTTCCGTGGGGTCGTTCTCTTCGGTTTCCGGGTCCTCCGCGAGCAGTCGGGCCATCCGGTCCACACGCCCGCGCCATGCCGACTCCAGCTCGTCGAGGGCCTGGCGTGCGCGGCCCACCGCTTCGGGGTCGGTGCGCACGAGCTGCTCCCGTCCGCTGCGCTGCTTGGTGACGAGACCGGCCCGCTCCAGCACCGCGACGTGTTTCTGTACCGCCGCGAAGCTCATCGGATAGCCCTCGGCCAGCCGCGACACCGACAGTTCCGCGCGCACGCAGCGGCGCAGTATGTCCCGGCGCGTGGTGTCGGCCAGGGCGTGGAACAGCCGGTCCACCGTCTCGTCGCTCACTTCATCTACAACCATTTGGTTGTACGTTAGTCCTGCCGGGCCCTTCTGTAAAGCGACACAAGCCGGACAGTGAAGCGGGCGGACCGGGGTACTCGGTGGCCCATGAGCGAGAAACAGCAGGTCAGCAGCTCGTACTGGCTCGACACGGCACCGGACGGCCACCACCCGGCGCTGACGGAGGACCTGGACGTCGACGTGGCGGTGATCGGCGCCGGTATCGCCGGACTGAGCACGGCGTGGGAACTCGCACGGGCCGGGCGCAGCGTGGCGGTGCTGGAGGCCGGGCGGGTCGCGGCCGGAGTCACCGGGCGCACCACCGCCAAGGTCACCGCTCTGCACTCGCTCGTCTACGACAAGCTGCGGCGCACCCGCGGTCCCGAGGGCGCGCAGTTGTACGCGCGCTCCCAGTCCGAGGCGCTCGACCACGCGGCGGCGATCGTCGAGGAACTGGGCATCGACTGCGAGTGGGAGACCCGCAGCGCCTACACGTACGCCCGCGACGCGGGCCGGGTGGAGGAACTGCGCGCCGAGGCACGGGCGGCCGCCGAGGCCGGGCTGCCCGCCTCGTTCGTGACGGAGACCGGGCTGCCCTTCCCGGTGGCGGGCGCGGTCCGGGTCACCGGTCAGGCGCAGTTCCACCCGCGCAAGTACCTGCTGGCCCTCGCCGCCGACCTGGCCGGGCACGGCGGGCGGATCTACGAGGACACCACCGTCCTCGGCATGGACGAGGGCGAGCCGTGCCGGCTGTCGACCACGACCGGGGCGACGGTCCGGGCCCGGGACGTCGTCGTCGCGACGCACTACCCGATCTTCGACCGGGCCCTGCTGTTCGCCCGGCTGTCCCCGCGCCGCGAGCTGGTCGTCGCCGGGACGATCCCGGCGGACCAGGACCCGGACGGCATGTTCATCACGCCCGAGGAAGGCACCCGCTCGGTACGCACCGCGCCCTTCGAGGGGGACCGGCGCCTGCTCGTGGTCACCGGCGAGCACTTCACTCCCGGCACCGGCGACCCGCGGACCAGTTTCGAACGTCTCACCGCCTGGGCCCTCGACCACTTCCCCGACCTGGACGTCACCCACCGCTGGGCCACGCAGGACAACGACCCGACGGACACCGTGCCGATGGTCGGCCCGCTGCACCCGGGTGCCCGGCACGCCTATGTGGCCACCGGCTTCGCCGGCTGGGGCATGACCGGCGGCATCATGGCGGGCCGCCTGCTGACCGCGCAGATCACGGGCGAGGAGTGCGCGTGGAGCGGGCTGTACGACCCGCGCCGGGTGCGGCCCGCCGTGCGTGAGGCACCGTCGTTCCTCAAGACGCAGGCCAAGGTCGCCGGCCACTTCGTGGGCGACCGGCTCCGGCCGTCGCCGCCGGTGGAGTCCCTGCCGCCCGGCGAGGGTGCCGTGGTCCGCGCCGACGGTCACCGGCTCGCGGTCTACCGGGACGACGACGGCGCTCTGCACGCCGTCTCCGCCCGCTGCACCCATCTGGGCTGCCTGGTCTCCTTCAACGGCGCCGAACGCGCCTGGGAGTGCCCCTGCCACGGCTCCCGCTTCGACACGGACGGCAAGGTGATCCAGGGGCCGGCGACCAAGCCACTGGAGCAGCGGGACATCTGACGGCCGGGTGACACCCGCACGCGGCACGCATAACGGGATGATCCCGCTCATATCTTCATACGGTGATCACCCTTCTCCGCCGTGCCACCGCGATGTGCGCCCTCGGCGCCGCCCTCGCGGCCTGCGGGACCGCCGAGCCCCCGCGGGTCACGCCCACGCCGGCGTCCGCGCCCTCGTCCAGACCCCCTACTCTGGCGCCCGGCGCCGCCGGCCTGACCCCCGTCTTCACACACGGTTCCCGCACCCGCGGCAGGACCGTCGCGCTCACCTTCGACGCCGACATGACCGCCGGGCAGGGGGCGCGGGCGGCCGCCGGTGAGCGGTTCGACCATCCGCGGCTGATCTCGACCCTGCGCACGCTGAAGGTGCCCGCCACCGTGTTCATGACCGGGCGGTGGGCGGAGGAGTACCCGGACCAGGCCCGCTCCATCGGCAGGGACCCGCTCTTCGAGGTCGCCAACCACTCCTACAGCCACTACGCGTACACACCGGACTGCTACGGCCTGCCGACCGTGCCCGGGGCCCGGATGCGGTCGGACGTGGAGCGGGCGTACGCGGTCTTCCGGAGGGTCGGCGTACCCGAACCCATGCCCTACTTCCGCTTTCCCGGCGGCTGTTACGACCGGCGGGCGCTGAAGGCCCTGACCCCGACCGGGGTGACCGCGGTGCAGTGGGACGTGGTCGGCGGCGACGCGTTCGAACCGGACCCGGACGTGGTCGTCCGGCAGGTGCTGGACGGGGTGCGGCCGGGGTCGGTGGTCGTGCTGCACTGCACCCGCAGCGCGGCCCCGGCGACCGAGCGGGCGGTGCGCGCCATCGTGCCCGGACTGCGCCGCAAGGGGTTCAGGTTCGTGAAGGTGTCGGAGCTGATCGGGGCCGTCGGCGCGCGACCCTGACCGGCCTACGCTGAACATATGAGTGAGGACGACTACTGCCTGATCGACACGACCAGGCCGCCCAGGGCGGAGGGGCCGCCGTACGCCGAGTGCGTGCTGTGCCGCGAGCCGACGGAGTACCCCGAGTCGTACAAGGGCATCACGCTCTGCCCGGTCTGCGAGTGGCAGGAGGCCCAGCGCACCGCCTGCTCAGGGTGATCTGCGGGAGGCGAGCGCACCGGACAGGGCCAGCGCCGCGGCCGTCACCAGGACCGCGGCCGCCAAGGGCAGCAGCGGGAGCGGCACGGCGCCCTTCCGCGAACCGGTCACCAGGCCCTGCACCGCCGCCTGCGCGGGTGAGCCGGTGGCCACGAGGGACAGCAGCGCCGCGAGCAGCAGGGCCAGGACGGCACGGCCCGGCGACCGCAGCAGAGGCCGGCTGGTGAGGGCGCCGACGGCCGTGCCGAGCAGGGCGCACACCAGGGCGGCGAGCAGTCCGGCCCCGCAGGCGGGGGCGAGCGGCACCCGGGTGCGGTGGTCGGAGGCGACCGGATCGCTGAGCAGTGTGACGAGGAGGGTCGTGACCGTGCCGAGCGCCGCCGCGCCGGCCAGCGCCACCAGCAGGCAGGCCACATGGGCACGCCCGGGCCCGACGGCCGCCGCCACACAGCCGCGCGCGGCTTCCGGTTCGCCGGTGACGCAGATCCGCGCCAGCCACGCCGCGACGGGCAGCAGCGCGGCGGCGGCGTAGCCGAGGGAGTCGAGCACCGGCTGACCGGCCTGGATACTGATGGCGAGGAAGGCGGCGTACAGCAGGAACGGCGGCAGCCAGCGCTGGGAGCGCAGCAGCAGCGCGGCGTGATAGCGCAGCAGGGCGGTCACGGGCGGCTCCCGGGGGTGTCTTCCCGCTGGACCACGCTCGCCACGTGCCAGGGCGGGCGGGCCGTGAGCAGGGCGCGGAGCACGACGTCGGAGTGCGGGGCGGGGACGGCCAGTCGATAGCGGCCCGGTGAGGTCTCCTCGGCCGACGAGACCGACGCGTGCACCTGCGCGGGCAGCCGTCCGTCCGGCGGACCCTGCACCTCGATGGTGACCTGTGGGCCGGACGGGACCGGCTCGGCGGACGCCCGCTCCACGAGGCTCCCGTCCCGCACGGCGTAGGTCGCGTCGGGCAGGCCGGCGAGGCGGCGTGGGTCGTGGTCGACGAACACCACGGAGCCGCCGGCCGTCGTGCGCTCCGCCACGGCCCGCTCCAACTCGGCGCGCGCTTCGGTGTCCAGACCGGTCCACGCCTCGTCCAGCACCAGCAGCTCCGGCTCGCCCAGCAGAGCCTGCGCGACCGCGACCTTCTGGCTGCTGCCCTTCGACAGCCGTGCCATGGGTGTACCGGCGTAGGCGGCGGCGCCGAGGCGCTCCAGCCACTCGCCGGCGGCCCGGGCGGCGGCGGCGCGGGTCAGGCCGTGCACCGTGCCGAGGTGGGTGAGGTAGCCGGCGGCGGTGAAGGGCAGGGCCGGCGGGAACCGCTCCGGGACGTATGCCGTACGCGGGCGGCCGGTGACGCGGCCCTCGCTGGGGGCGTCGATGCCGGCGAGCAGCCGCAGAAGGGTCGACTTGCCGCTGCCGTTGGCGCCCTCGACACGGACGAGCCGGCCCGGTGCCACCGTCAGGTCGACACCGCGTAACACCCAGGGGCCGCGCAGGCCGTAACGGCGGCCCGCGTTCTGAAGGTACAGGTCGGGTCGCATGCGGCCATCCTGCACGATCTTCCGGCTGGCACACTGGGATTCGTGAGCGAAGACCCGACGCCCGTGAGCGACAGTCCCTTCCGTTCCGAGCCCTCGGCCCGCGACGCCGCACCGCAGTTCGTGCTGCCGCTGGTCGTGCGGATCGAGCGGGCGGCCCCGCCGGCGCGCACGGACGCGCTGGAGACGGCCGCGCTGGCCGTGCTGACGATGCTGAGCGACGAGCGGTCGGTCGGCGAGGGCGAGTGGGCGCAGGCCGTGCGGGAGTGGCAGGACGCCCGGATCCGCAAGGTGGTGCGGCGGGCGCGCGGCGCCGAGTGGCGGCGGGCCGAGGCGCTGCCCGGCATCACGGTCACCGGCAAGTCGGCCGAGGTGCGGGTCTTCCCACCGGTCCCGCTGGACGGCTGGCCCAAGGACCTGGCCCGGCTCCAGGTCTCCGGCACGGAACTGGACGACCCGGAGCCGCCGTCGTCCCCGGACCCGGTCGCGCCGGTGCTGTGGGTGAACCCCGACCTCGGCATGACGGCCGGCAAGGCCATGGCCCAGGCGGGCCACGCCGCCCAACTGGCCTGGTGGGAACTGACCGACGAGGAGCGGGCCGCCTGGCACGACGCGGGCTTCCCGCTCGCCGTACGGACGGCCGACCCGGCCCGCTGGCCGGAACTGACGCACAGCGGACTGCCGGTGGTCCGGGACGCGGGGTTCACGGAGATCGCCCCCGGCGAGACCTTCGCGGTGGAGGGGGTCGACCGGGTCCGCGCCCTCGCGCGCGAGGGGCGGCCGTAGGGCGGCGGCCTGCGGTAGTCCCTGAGGGAGCCGCGGCCTGCCCCTCCACCCGTTCGGAGCAGCCGCGGGCGCGCCGGGCGCGGGCGGGTGCTCCAGTGGGGTTACCAGTCGACCCGACCCAGGAGGCAGCCATGACCGGCGCAGCGCCCCCTCCCCCCGCTCCACCCGCCCCCGACCGGACGCCCGGCGGCACCGGCGATCCCCGGGCGGCCGGGGGCCTCGCTCTCGGCGGGACCCTGATGGTCGTCTACGGCCTCTTCGGGGTGCTCCAGGGCATCGCGGCGATCGCGAACGACGAGGTGTACACGAGCTTCGGCGATTACGTCTTCACCTTCGACCTGACCGCGTGGGGCTGGATCCACCTGGTCGTCGGCGTGCTCGTGGCGGCGGCCGGGTTCGGCCTGTTCTCCGGCGCCACCTGGGCGCGGGTCGCGGGCGCGTTCGTCGTCGGGCTGGCGCTGATCGCGAACTTCGTCTGGCTGCCGTACCAGCCGTTCTGGTCGATCATCATGATCGTGACCGGTCTGTTCGTCCTGTGGTCGGTGTTCAACTACCGCTCCTCCCCCACGGTGTAGCGCCGCCCGGGTCAGTCCGGCGGCGGACGCCGGTCGCGGTCGGCGACCACCGTGTGCAGCCGTCGGGTCAGCGCGGTGGCCGCCGCGGTGAGGAAGACGAAGGTGTACAGGATCTGCAGGACGGTCACCATACGGGCCTCCTGCCCGCTCGGGGTGATGTCCCCGTAGCCGACGGTCGCGAGCGTGACGACGGTGAAGTACAGCGCGTCCACCCGGGTGTGCAGTCCGACGAACTGGCCCGGGCGCTGGGCGAGGGCGTAGTAGCCGGACGCGAAGACCAGCACGGCCAGGCACATCAGCAGCGAGATCATGAGGCCCGACCGGGCCTGCGGCTTCTCCAGCACGACATCGCGCACATGACGCAGCAGCAGCGCGGCGACGAGCGTCAGGCACAGCACGAACAGGGGCCAGCCCAGCCAGGGGCGGTCGGCGCCGAGCCCTTCGAGCGGCAACAGGAAGTAGGCCGTGCCACCGGCCACGAGCAGGGCCGCGGCCCCGATCCGCAGCCGGCGGACACTGACCTCCCCGGACCCCGGTCGCCGCTCACGCGCGGGACGCTGCGGCTGCTCGCTGCCTTCGGGCATAGGTCCGGTCTACGACGTATCAGGGGGTGGCGCGACCCTTGTGCCTCCGTCGGTGGGGCGGGGAGCGGGGCGGCCGAACCTCAAATGTTGCTCTGAAGGAGGGCGGGAGGGGGTTCGGGGGCCGGCGGCTGGGCCATACCCCCCTCACGTTCGAGGACCGGGCCGTGCGGAGGAGGGGGACGATGGAGCGACTGGGGACGGGCATCGGGTGGCGACCGGAGATCGCGGACGCCGTGGAGCGCATGCCGGGGATCGACTGGGTCGAGACCGTGGCCGAGAACGTCTGCCCCGGGCACCTGCCCGAGTCGCTGCGGCGGCTGCGCGAGCGCGGCGTCACCGTGGTGCCGCACGGCGTCTCGCTCGGCCTCGGGGGTGCGGACCGGCCCGCCGAGAGCCGGCTGGCTGCGCTGGCCGAGCGGGTCGAGGCGCTGGGGTCACCGCTGGTCACCGAGCACATCGCGTTCGTACGGGCGGGCGGCGCGCTGACGGCGTCCCCGGGTCTGGAGGCGGGCCATCTGCTGCCCGTCCCCCGGACCCGGGACGCCCTCGACGTGCTGTGCGAGAACGTGCGCATCGCACAGGAGGCGCTGCCGGTGCCGCTGGCGGTGGAGAACATCGCCGCGCTGATCTCGTGGCCGGGTGAGGAGATGACGGAGGGCCAGTTCCTGTACGAACTGGCCGACCGTACGGGCGTGCGGCTCCTCATCGACGTGGCCAACCTGCACACCAACCACGTCAACCGCGGCGAGGACCCGGTGAAGGCCCTCGCCGAGCTGCCCCTGGAGGCCATCGCCTACGTCCACGTGGCGGGCGGCTTCGAACGCGACGGCGTCTGGCACGACAGCCACGCCCACCCGGTCCCGCGCCCGGTCCTCGACATCCTGACGGACCTCGCGTCCCGGGTGTCCCCGCCGGGGGTGCTGCTGGAACGCGACGAGAACTTCCCCGAGCCGGCGGAGCTGGAGGGCGAACTGGGCGCGATCCGGCGGGCGTTGGACGCGGGAGCCGTGGAGCGTGTGAAGACGGAACTCCGCTCGGCGGGCGACGCGGTCGCCGCCGTGCGGCGGGCGGAAACGGGGGCTGTCGATGCCGCGCTGACCGGTGACGTCGTCGGGGATGCGGCGCCGGGCGGGCGAGGCGAACCCGCGGCGGTCGCGGGGCGGAAGTCCGGCAGGTGCGCGCCGGAGGGAGCTGTCGAGCGGAACGAGAAGGCGCGGCCCGCAGCCGGTCCCACACGACGCGAGCAGATGCGGCCCGCAGCCACTGCCACGCGGCGCTACCAGACGCGGCCCGCAGCCAGTGCCACGCGGCACGAGCAGGCGCGGCCCGGAATCAGTGCCGCGCGGCACGAGGGGCTGCGGTCCGGGGCCGACGGCGTGCGGCATGAAGAGACGCCGACCGGAAACAGCGCGCGACACGAAGGACTGCCGCCCAGAGCCGACGGCGTGCGGCATGAAGAGACGCCGACCGGAAACAGCGCCGCGCGACACGAAGGGCTGCGGCCCGGAGCCGGGGCCGGGTGGCTCGAAGAGACCCGAGGCGTCGCGAGCGGGCTGCTCGCTCGGGGCGGCGCCGGGCGGCCGGGCGGGGAGGTCGGGGCGACACGGGGCGCCTGCGGCCTTCCCCGGCCCGGTGACGGTGAAGCGGCTCGGCAGCGGCTCGGCCTCGCGCAGGCCGCCCTGCTGTCCGCGCTGGTCGCCGGGACGCCCGTGCCCGAGGGGTTCGACCGGGCCCGGGTCGGCGTCCAGGCGCGGGCGCTCGCGGCCAAGCGGGCCGATGTCGTGGCCAAGGTCGCGCCCGAACTGCCGGTGATCCTCGGGGCGGGGTACCGCACGGCCTTCCTGGCCTACGCCCAGACCCGGCCGATGACCGACGGCTACCGGCGCGACGCCCTCACCTTCGCCGAGCACCTGCTGTCCGCGGGCCGGCCGGAGGACAGCGCGGCGCGGCGGGAATTGCGGGAGTGGTGGCTGGAGCGGTCGGGACCCACACCGCGATCCCACCGCCCGGCCCACCGACTGGCCCGCGCCACGCGCAGGGTGCTGCTGCGCCGCTAGGTCCTGTCCGCGGGCCGGTCGTCACACCTTCGTCTGCCGTTCCTTCGGCACCGCGTCCCCCGCCGGGGCGTCACCGCGGCCGTAGTGGTGTGTGGTGAACATGTAGAGCAGCCCGGCCCCCAGCACCACGGCTCCGCTCAGCAGGACGATCCAGTTCTCCCACCAGGGCTTCTCGGGGGTGCGGGCCCAGCAGATGTTGATGATGGCGAAGATGCCGTAGGCCAGCGCGCCGGCGTTCACGAGGAGTCCCCAGCGGCCCAGGGTGAACTCCCCCGCCGGACGCCAGCCCTTGAGCCGGGCGCGCAGCGCCGCCAGGACCACCATCTGGAACGAGGCGTAGATGCCGAGGATCGCGAACGAGACGATGTTGGTGAGGGCGTCCTCGGAGGCCAGCGAGGCGAACGCGATGAGCATCGGCACCACCGCGGCCACCAGCAGCGCGTAGCCGGGCACCGCACGGGCGTGGGAGAACCGCCGCAGCAGCCCGTGCCCGACGATCATCTCGTCGCGGGCGTAGGAGTAGATGAGCCGCCCGGCCGCGGCCTGGAGGCTGATCGTGCAGGACAGGAAGGAGATCAGCACCACGGCCATCACCGCCCGCGCCCCGCCCGTGCCCATGGCGTCGTACAGCACGGTCACCACCGGGTCGGCATCCTCGCCGGAGATGACCGCGTTGTAGTCCGTGACCGACAGCAGCAGCGACATGCAGGTGAACGTGGCCGCCGCGCCGCCGATGTAGATGGTGCGGCGCATCGCGCGGGGGATGACGCGGCCCGGGTGGGCGACCTCCTCGGCGGTGTCGCCGCAGGCCTCGAACCCGTAGTACTGGTAGAAGCCGATGATGGCGGCTCCGAGGAACACCGGCAGGTAGGAGCCGTTGCCCTCGGTGCCGTAGGTGTCGAAGATGACGCCGATGTTGTGGTGGCGGTGGGTGGAGAGCAGGTAGATGCCGACGACGAGGGCGCCGATGAGCTCGCCGGTGAAACCGATGATGGCCGCCGCCGACAGTGCCTTGGTACCGGCGTAGTTGATGAGGACGGCGATGGCGATGAGCACCGCGGTGCACAGCACGGTGGTGTGCACGGTGGGGTCGAAGCCGAACAGGATGGCGATGTAGGGGCCGGCACCGTAGGCGACGGCGGTGATGGTCACCAGCAGCGCCCACATGTAGATCCAGCCGGTCATCCACGCCCAGCGTTTGCCCCACAGCCGCCGGGCCCAGGGGTAGACGCCGCCGGCGATGGGGTACTGCGCCACGACCTCGCCGAAGATCAGCGCGACGAGGAACTGGCCGCACCCCGCCAGCACGAATGCCCAGATCATCGGCGGTCCGCCCTCGGCGAGCGCGGTGCCGAAGAGGGTGTAGGTGCTGACCACCGGGGAGAGGTAGGTGAAGCCGAGGGCGAAGTTGGCCCAGGGGCCCATGTCCTTGCGGAACTCCGAGCCGGGCTCCCCTCCGGGGCCGCCGGACGCCGGTGCGGGAGGCTGCGGACTCGTCACTGCCCGGCCTCCTGCTGGGCGGGGCCGGGTCGGCCGGTGATCAGGTCGGCGGCGCGTTCGGCGGCGAGCAGCACGGTCACCATCGGGTTGATGGTGGGCATGGCCGGGAACACCGACGCGTCGACGATCCGCACACCCTCGACGCCGCGCAGCCGCAACTCGGGGTCGCACACGGCCATCGGGTCGTCCGGAGCGCCCATGCGGCAGGTGCCCGCCGGGTGGTAGACGGTGTGCGCGGCGCGGCGCCCGTACTCCGACAGGTCGGTGTCGGAGACGACGTCGGGGCCGGGGGCGACCTCGCGGACGAGCCAGTCGCGCAGCGGGGCGGTGGCGGCCACCTCGCGGGCGATCTTCAGACCGTCCACGATGGTGCGCTCGTCGTGGCCCTCCGGGTCGGTGAAGTACCGGAAGTCCAGGGCGGGGTGCTGGGCGGGGTCGGCGCTGCGCAGCCACATGCGGCCGGTGGAGCGGGCACGCGGCACGTTCGGCGTCATGCACACCCCGTGCGCGGGCACCGGGTAGCCGAGGCGTTCGGTGTTGACGGTGAACGGCACCTGGTAGAAGTGGAACATCAGGTCCGGGCGGGGCTGCCCCTTGTCGCGGCGGAGGAACAGGCCCGCGTCGGAGTCCATCGCGGAGTTGGGCGGCAGCGGGCCGTCGGTCTCCCAGACGATCACGGACTCGGGGTGGTCCAGCAGGTTCCCGCCCACGCCGGGCAGGTCGGCCCGTACGTCGATGCCGAGGGCGCGCAGGTCGTCGGCCGGGCCGATGCCGGAGAGCATCAGCAGCCGCGGGGTGTCGATGGCACCGGCGCACAGCACCAGTTCGCGCTCGGCGCGCACGGTGGCGGGCTCGCCGTCGGCACCCCGGACGGCGACGCGGGTCAGCCGTCCCGAGTCGTCGGTGAGCAGCCGGTGCGCCCAGGTCTCCAGCAGGAGTGTGAGGTTGGGCCGGTCCAGCACCGGGTGCAGGTACGCGACGGAGGCGGAGGAGCGCAGGTTGCCCTCCGGCTGGTAGGCCAGCGAGAAGAAGCCGGTGCCCTCGGCGAAGGGCTCGGCGTTGAAGTCGTCGATGACGGGGACGCCGAGGGCGCGGGAGGCGGCGGTGACGAAGTCCTTGGCGATGGGGTTGCGGTCGGCCTCGGCCACCGGGACGATCTGGGTCTTCAGCCGGTCGCGGTAGGGGAGGATCGTCGCCGGGTCCCAGCCGGAGCAGCCCCTCTCCACCCAGTCGTCGAGGTCCTGCGGCAGCGGCAGGAAGCTGATCAGTGTGTTGTGCGAGGAGCAGCCGCCGAGCACGCGGGCCCGTGAGTGCAGGATGTGCGAGTTGCCGCGCGGCTGCTCGACCGTGGTGTAGCCGTAGTCGAACTCGGAGCCGAGCAGGTTGATCCAGTTGCGCAGGCGCAGGATGCGCTCGTCGCCGACGTCGCTGGGGCCGCCCTCGATGACGCAGACGCGGCAGTCGGGGTCCTCGCTCAGCCGGGCGGCGAGCACGCAGCCGGCGGTGCCGCCGCCGACGATGACGTAGTCGTAGGCGGACTCGGCGCCGTGCGCGGGGGTGGGGGCCATGCGGTGCCCTGCTTTCTTTGTCGTTCGGTGCGTCACGGGCGGGCGGTGTGCGCGGGAGGGTCAGCCCTTGAACCAGCCCGAGGGGGCGGGGGCCAGGTTCTGGTAGATGTGCTTGGCTTCCTGGTACTCCCGCAGCCCGGTGGGGCCCAGCTCGCGCCCGACGCCGGAGCGGCCGAAGCCGCCCCACTCGGCCTGCGGCACGTAGGGGTGGAAGTCGTTGATCCACACGGTGCCGTGCCGCAGCCGCTGGGCGACGCGCTGGGCGCGGCTCGCGTCGGAGGTCCACACGCCGCCGGCCAGGCCGTAGCGGGTGTCGTTGGCGAGGCGCACCGCCTCGTCCTCGGTGTGGAAGCGCTCGACGGTGACCACCGGGCCGAAGATCTCCTCCTGGACGATCCGCATGGACCGGTCGCAGTCGGCGAAGATCGTCGGCAGCAGGAAGAAGCCGCGGCTGAGGGCGGGGTCGTCGGGGCGGGTGCCGCCGGTGACGAGGCGGGCGCCCTCCTCCTGGCCGATGGCGATGTAGCGCTCGACCTTCTCGCGGTGTTCGGCGGAGCTGAGCGGTCCGCTCTCGGTGCCCTCCTCCATGCCGTTGCCGAGCCGGATCGCCTCGGCGCGGCGGGCGTACGCCTCGACGAACCGGTCGTGCAGCGCGTCCTGGACCAGCAGGCGCGAGCCGGCCGAGCAGACCTGCCCGGAGTGCAGGAAGGCGGCGTCCAGCGCGTAGTCCACGGCGGCGTCGAAGTCGGCGTCGGCGAAGACGATGTTGGGGTTCTTGCCGCCCAGTTCCAGCGCGATGTTCCGCGGCCCCTGGGCGGCGCTGGCCATGATGGACCGTCCGGTGTTCAGGCCGCCGGTGAAGGACACCAGGTCGACCTCGGGGTGGCTGGTCAGGGCGGCGCCGACGGTCGCCCCGGAGCCCAGGACCAGGTTGGCGACGCCGGGCGGTGCGCCGGCCTCCTCGATGAGCCGGATCATGGCGATGGTGGTGAGCGGTGTGATCTCGCTGGGTTTGAGGACGAAGGTGTTGCCGGCGGCCAGGGCCGGGGCGACCTTCCAGGAGGCCTGGAGCAGCGGGTAGTTCCAGGGGGCGATGAGCGCGCAGACGCCGACCGGCTGGTAGACGACGCGGCTGAGGACGTCGGGGCCGACGTCCACGACCCGGCCGCCGTCCTTGCCCGCGAGTTCGGCGAAGTAGCGGAAGGCGTTCGCCACGTCCTCCACGTCGATACGGGCCTCGGCCAGTGTCTTGCCGGTGTCGAGCGTCTCGGTGCGGGCGATGTCCTCCTGGTCGCGCAGCAGCAGGTCGTGGACGCGCAGCAGCAGATCGGCCCGGCGGCGGGTGGGGGCGTACGCCCAGTCCTCCTCGTCGAAGGCACGCCGGGCGGCGCGCACGGCGCGGTCCACGTCGGTGGTGTCGGCCTCGTCGACGGTGGTGACGACGGAGGCGTCATAGGGGTTGACCACCTCCCGCCTGCCGCCGGCCGCCGCCCGGGTCCACTCGCCGTCGATGTACAGCTCGCCCACCGCGGGGCCTCCTTCGCATCCGGCCGGTGCCGATCGGCTCGACGGTCAGCAAGATGGCCCATCGGACGGTCGGCGGCCACGGGGCACACCGCCGCGAGGGCGTCCGGACGGCGCAGAGGACCCGGGTGGGCTAGTCGCCCGCCTCGCCCGCCTCGCCCCTCGCGGACGACAGTTGACGTAGACCTCGTACTGAAGCGGAACGTCACATACCGACAACACTCCGTCCGGATCGTGAACGGGGCATGGTGTTTTCACGACCGTGTCACATACAAACAACATATGCTCTGGGTCCTTTTCCTGCTGGCGGCCTGGGCCGTGGCGGGCACGGCGTGCACGCGTCTGTGCCTGGCCGCCGTACGCGCAGCGGCCGTCGACGCGGACGCCGGCCGGGTCCATGAACTGACCCTGTACGAGGCCGCGTTCCTCTCCGGCGGCCCCCGGCGGGTCGCGGACGTGACCCTCGTGGCCATGGCCCGCCAGCGCCGTCTGCTGCTGGCCCACACCGGCTGGGCGACGGTCGTCGATCCGCTCGGGCGGGACGAGATGGAGCGGTCGGTCATAGGAGCCATCGGCCCCGAGGGACAGTGCCGGATCGCCCCGGTGCGGGCCACCGCCGCGACGGCGGACGCGGTGCGCGGGATCGCCGACCGGCTGGTGCGCGCGGGGCTCGCGGTGCCCGACAGTGCCCGTACGACGGTCGCGGTGGCCGTCCGTCAGGTGCGGGTGGCCGCCGTTGCCGTGCTCGGCCTGGGCGTCGCGGCGCTGCTGACGCCCGCTCCGCCGGACATGCCGCGTCATCTGGTCGCCCTGTGGTTCGCGCTGCCGCTGGCCCTGACCCTGAGCTGCCTCGCCATCGCCCGGGTCGAGGTCCACCCGTACTCGCGCTGGGCGTCCCCGGCCGGTCAGCGGCTGCTCGGCGCACTGACCCGGAACGCGGACGGCACGGCCGACGACCGTACGTTCCTCACGTCCGTGGCCGTGCGCGGCGTCCACGCGATCGGCGAACCGGACCTGCGCGCCGCCTTCGCGCACCGCCAGGGCCAGGCCCCGCGTCTGCGGCGTGACCCGAACGGCAGGCCCCAGGCTCACGACTGACGGACCGGGGGCGCACAGGGGCATTGGCGCCGACACCGGCGGCCGGTGCTTGCCTTCCCCTACCACCCGGCCAAGCATCCCTTTTGTCGCCACGGTGCACCGAAGGGATACCTGATGAAAGCCGCCCTCCTCTACTCGGCCGCGGGGTCCTTGCTGCTGAGCGCCCTCACCACGGCGCCGGTCACCACGACGCCGGTCACCGGGGAGCGGGAGGCGGCCGAGCTGCGCGGCACCGCCGTGGCCGCGGCGCGGGCGAGGGCGGCGGGCGTCGACTTCGGCCCGTGTCCCGACGCACGAGACCTGCCGGGCGGCATGCGGTGCGGCACCGTGACCGTCCCGCTCGATTACGCCCGGCCGGACGGCCGGCAGATCGAACTCGCCGTCAGCCGGACCCGGGCCACGCACAAGGACCCGCACGACAGCGGGCACAAGGTCCGCCGCCAGGGCGCCCTGGTCTACAACCCGGGCGGGCCGGGCGCGTCCGGCCTGTCCTTCCCGCTGGCCGGGCGGCTCCCCGAGTGGAAGCGGATCGCGGCCGCGTACGACCTCGTCGGCTACGCCCCGCGCGGGGTCGGCCGTTCCGCGCCGCTGTCCTGCGAGAACCCGAAGCACTTCTTCAAGGGGCCCACGCAGTCGCCCGCGCACCCCTCGGAGTCGTTCAAGAAGGCACGCGTCGCCGAGGCGAAGGCGTACGCGCGCGGCTGCGCCGAGCGGGCCGGCGGCGCGCTGCGGCACTACCACTCGCTGAACAACGCCCGCGACCTCGACGTGCTGCGCGCCGCGCTCGGCGAGGACCGGCTGACCTTCCTGGGCACCTCGTACGGCACGTACTTCGGGGCCCTGTACGCGACGCTGTTCCCCCGGCACGTACGGCGGATGGTGTTCGACTCGGTGGTCCACCCCGCCCCGGCGCGGGTCTGGTACCGCAACAACCTCGCCCAGTCGGCGGCGTTCGAGCGCCGCTGGCAGGACGTCCGGGAGTGGATCGCCCGGCACCATGACGTGTACGGGCTGGGCGGGACGGCGCGGGACGTGCGGCGCAGCTACGCGCGGGCGAGCGCGCGGCTGGCGGCCCGGCCGGCGGGCGGGAAGGTCGGGCCGGGGCAGTTGCAGGGGGCGTTCCTGCGGGCCGGGTACTACGACGAGCAGTGGCCGCACAGCGCGCGGGCGCTGTCGGCGTACCTCAAGGGTGATCCCCGGCCGCTGGTCGAGCAGGCGGCCCGGGATCCGGAGGCAGCCGCCGAGGCGGAGAACTCCCGCGCGGTCTACGTGGCCGTCGAATGCAACGACGCGCCCTGGCCGACGGACTGGGAGGTGTGGGACCGGGACAACTCCCGGCTCGCGCGCGTGGCGCCGTTCGAGACCTGGGACAACGTGTGGACGAACCTGCCGTGCGCCTACTGGCGGGCACCACGGCAGCGGCCCCTCGACGTGGGCGCCCGGCCGGGCGCACTGCCCCCGACGCTGATCCTGGCCGCGGAACGGGACGCCGCCACGCCGTACGAGGGCGCCCTGGAACTGCACCGCCGCCTCGCGGGCTCGGTCCTGGTGACCGAGCGGGACGCCGGCGCGCACGGCCTGGCGGGCGGCCCGAACGCCTGCGTCAACGGCCACCTGGAGGCGTACCTGCTGACGGGGCGGCTACCGGGGAGGCGCACGGACTGCGCCCCGCGTCCGGAACCGAAGCCGGACGCGCGGGCGAAGCCACGTCGCGAGGCCCCGGGCGAGCCCGGGGCCGGACGGCCGCGCCGCTGATCAGGCCAGGCCCGCGACCAGCTCGGCGATCTCCTTGCGGCGGCCCGTGAAGAACGGCACCTCCTCGCGGACGTGCATACGGGCCTCGGAGGCGCGCAGGTGACGCATGAGGTCGACGATGCGGTACAGCTCGTCGGCCTCGAAGGCGAGGAGCCACTCGTAGTCGCCGAGGGAGAACGAGGCGACGGTGTTGGCGCGCACGTCCGGGTAGCCGCGGGCCATCTTGCCGTGGTCGGCGAGCATGCGGCGGCGGTCCTCGTCGGGCAGCAGGTACCAGTCGTAGGAGCGCACGAAGGGGTAGACGCTCACGTAATTGCGGGGCGTCTCGTCGGCGAGGAACGCCGGGATGTGCGAGCGGTTGAACTCGGCGGGGCGGTGCAGCGCCATGTTCGACCACACCGGCGTGAGCGCCCGGCCCAGCTTCGTGCGGCGGAAGAGGTTGTACGCCTCCTGCAGCGCGTCGCTGGTCTCCGCGTGCCACCAGATCATCAGGTCGGCGTCGGCGCGCAGGCCCGAGACGTCGTAGGTGCCGCGGATCGTGACGTCCTTGGCGGCGAGCTGGTCGAACAGCTCCTGGACCTCGTCGGCGTACCCGGCGCGGTCCTCGGGGAGCACGTCCTTCAGCTTGAAGACGGACCAGAGCGTGTAGCGGATGACCTCGTTGAGGTCCTTGGCCAGCTTGCCCTTGTTCGGGAGACGGTCGGGCGCGGTGCCGGAGGGCGTGGTGGAGGCGTCGTCACTCATGCTCCTCATTCTCCCGCTCCGCCGTGCAGGCTCTGCACCGGGTGGGCGGTGAGCTCCTGCACACCCCGCAGGTCACCGTGGATCTGGTCCACGGCCGCGTACGCGCTCGCGATGCACGCCGGGACGCCGACGCCGTCGTACGGGGCACCGCACACGGCGAGCCCCGGGAGCCCGGCGACGAGCTCGCGGACGCGGGCCACGCGCGCGTGGTGGCCGACGGGGTACTGGGGCAGGCCGTCGTCCCAGCGGGTGACGAGGGACGCGACGGGCGCGGCGTCCAGGCCGGTCGCCGCCCTCAGGTCGTGCCGGGAGACGTCCACGAGCTCGGCGTCGTCGCGCCGCAGGATCTCCGTCTCGCCGTACCGCCCGACGGAGGTGCGCAGGACGAGCAGGTCAGGGTCCTCGTCGGCGATCCAGCCCCATTTCTGCGAGGCGAAGGTGGCTGCCTTGATGGTGCGCCCGTCGACCGGCGGCACGAGGAAGCCGCTGCCCTCGGGGAGGGCCGCTTCGGCGCGGCGGTAGGCGAGGGTGACCAGCGCCATGGAGGCGTACTCGACGGCGCCGAGCTCGGCGGCGGCCCCGGGGCTGTCGGTGCGCAGCAGGGCGGCGGCGGCCGGGGCGGGGACGGCGACGATCACCGCGTCGGCGTGCCACACGTGCACACCGGAGACGATGCGCCACCCGCCGTCCGCCGGGGTGCGGCGCAGCTCCGTCACCGGCGTCCCCGTCAGGATCTCGCCGCCGCGGGCCCGGACCGACTCGGCGACCGCGAGGGGCAGGGTGCCCACACCGCCCTGGATGCCCATGAACACCGGGCCGGTCTGCCGGGCGGCGGCCGCCTTCGCCTGGATCTCGCGGACCCCTTCCATCAGGGAGGTGTGGGCCCGGGCGGCCTCGAAGAGCTGCGGGACGGCCGAGCGCATCGAGATGCGGTAGGCGTCGCCCGCGTACACGCCGCCCAGCAGGGGGTCCACCAGGCGGTCGACGACCTCGCGGCCGAGGCGCTCCGCCACGTACTCCCCGACGGCCACGTCGTCACCGACCTCCGTGCGGGGCAGCTCGGCGTCCCGCTCGATGCGGGCGAGGCCCTCGTCGGACAGCACGCCGGACAGGGCGGCGGCGGTGCCGGGGACGCCCATCACGTGGCCTTGGGGCATGGGGCGCAGCGCGCCGCGCGTCCAGAGCGAGGCCGTCGCCGTGGCAGGCGGCTGGAGGCGGTCGGCGAGGCCCACCTCCCGCGCCAGTGCCACCGCCTCGGGGCGCCGGGCCAGCAGCGACTCGGCTCCGAGGTCCACCCGCGCGCCCGCGATCTCCCCGGGCAGCAGCTTGCCGCCGACCCGGTCCGAGGCCTCCAGCACCGTCACCCGCGTCCCGCGTTCCAGCAGCCGGTGCGCGGCGGCCAGACCCGCGATGCCGGCCCCGATGACGACGACGTGCCCCGTGCTCGCACGGTCTTGAACTTCGCGCATGCCACCAGCCTCTCAGACTTCGCCGACAGCGCTCCCGCGCGCCCGGTGTCCGTCACGAGTCCCGACCGTGACCGCATCGGGACCGTCCCGGGCCAAACGTCCGGTGCCGTCCGGGCGTCGAAGTAGCGTCGGCAGTTTCCGACGCCTGTCCCATCGACCCTCGGGGGATGCCCGTATGCGCACACCACGACCCGTACGACGTTCCGTACGCCGCCCGGTCCCGGCCCTGGCCGCACTCCTGCTGGCCGCGGCCCTCGCGCTCACCGGGTGCAGCGCCGGGGACGACGCGTCCGGCGGCAGTGCCGCCGCCGACAACGCGGGCGCCGGCCCTCAGGCGGACGGCAAGGCGGGCGCACGCGAGGCCGCCCCCGGCGGCGCGGGAGGCGGAGCCGGGGCGACCGCGCCGCCGAAGCTCACCGCGACCCACATCATCCGCACGGCCTCGCTGACCGTGCAGGTCAAGGACGTCCCGGAGGCCCTCACCCAGGCCCGCGCCGGCACCGAGAGCGCGGGCGGGTACGTCGGGGACGAGACCACCACCCGGGACGAGGAGGGCCACGAGCGGACCCGGGTCGTGCTGCGGGTGCCCGTGGAGAAGTACGACGAGGTCCTCACCGGGCTGGAGGGCGCGGGCAAGCTCCTCGACCGCAACGCGAAGGCGGAGGACGTCACCGACCAGGTCGTGGACGTGGAGAGCCGGATCAAGTCGCAGCGGGCGAGCGTGGCCCGGATCCGCGAGCTGATGGAGCGGGCCTCGAGGATCAGCGACGTGGTGACCCTGGAGGGCGAACTGAGCACTCGCCAGGCCGACCTGGAGGCGCTGCTCGCGCGCCAGGCGTCCCTGAAGGACCGCACGAGCCTGGCCACCATCACCCTCACGCTGTCCGAGACACCGGTGAAGAAGGCCGAGAAGGACGACGACCCGGGGTTCGTGGACGCGCTGGCGGGCGGCTGGGGCGCGTTCGTGACGATGCTGCGCTGGCTCGCGGTGGCAGTCGGCGCGCTCCTGCCGTTCGCGGCGGTGGCCGCCCTGATCACGCTGATCTGGCTGCGCGTCGTACGCCCTCGCCTCCCCCGCCGCCCGCGGCCCGCGCCCGCGACGAGCACGCTCGGCCCGCTGCCGACGGCCCGGCCGGCGCCTGAGTCCCAGGGGCCGCGCACCCCGGGCGAGCAGGACTGAAATGCCGTGCTCCCGTAGCGTGTTCGCATGAGCATGAGCCGTACGCGGGGTACACGGGAGCGACTGGTCGTGATCGGCGGCGACGCCGCGGGGATGTCCGCGGCGTCGCAGGCACGCCGTCTGAGGAAGCCCGACGAGCTGGAGATCGTGGCGTTCGAACGCGGCACCTTCACGTCGTACTCGGCGTGCGGGATCCCGTACTGGGTGGGCGGCGACGTCCCGGACCGGGACAAGCTCGTCGCCCGCACGCCCGAGGAGCATCGCGCGCGGGACATCGATCTGCGGCTGCGTACCGAGGTCATGGAACTCGACGTCGACGGGCAGCGGGTCCGCGCGCGCGACGTCGATTCCGGCGCCGAGTCCTGGACGTCGTACGACAAGCTCGTGATCGCGACCGGTGCCCGGCCGATCCGCCCCGACATCCCCGGCATCGACGCTCCCGGGGTGCACGGTGTGCAGACCCTGGACGACGGCCAGGCGCTGCTCGACACGCTGGAACGCACGCGTGGCCGCCGCGCGGTGGTCGTCGGGGCCGGGTACATCGGTGTGGAGATGGCCGAGGCGCTCATCAACCGCGGCTACGAGGTGACGGTCGTCAACCGGGGCAGCGAGCCCATGTCGACGCTCGACCCCGACATGGGCCGCCTGGTGCACGAGGCCATGGAGGGCCTGGGCATCAGGATGGTCGACGACGCCGAGGTCACCGAGGTCCTGACGGGTGACGACGGCCGGGTACGCGCGGTGGCCACGCGGGACCGGGAGTTCCCGGCGGACGTCGTCGTGCTCGGCATCGGCGTCCGCCCCGAGACGGCGCTCGCGAAGGCGGCCGGACTCCCGCTGGGCACGCACGACGGCCTCCTCACCGACCGCTCGATGCGGGTCCGCGGCCACGAGGACATCTGGGCCGGCGGCGACTGCGTCGAGGTCCTCGACCTGGTCTCCGGCCAGGAACGGCACATCGCGCTCGGCACGCACGCCAACAAACACGGCCAGGTCATCGGCACCAACGCCGGAGGCGGCTACGCCACGTTCCCGGGCGTGGTGGGCACCGCGGTCAGCAAGGTCTGCGACCTGGAGATCGCCCGCACGGGACTGCGCGAGAAGGACGCCCACCGTGTGGGCCTGCGCTTCGAGGCGGTCACCATCGAGTCGACCAGCCGCGCGGGCTACTACCCGAACTCCTCCCCCATGACGGTCAAGATGCTCGCCGAGCACCGCACGGGCCGCCTCCTCGGCGTCCAGATCGTCGGCAGGGAGGGCGCGGGCAAACGGGTCGACATCGCGGCGGTCGCCCTCACGGCGGGCATGACGGCGGAACAGATGACGGCCCTGGACCTGGGCTACGCCCCACCCTTCTCCCCGGTCTGGGACCCCGTCCTGGTAGCAGCCCGCAAGGCGGCGGCGAAGGTCCGCAGTTCGGTGTAAGGGACGGTGCGGTCATTGCCTCAGGGGCGCGGGGAACTGCGCGGGCAACCACAACGAGCCCGCGCCCGGCAGCGCCCCCCGCGCCCCCACGGCGAAACCCCTACGCAGTCCCAGCCGTCCCGTTGATCCGGTCAATGGCCTGCCGCGCCTGCTCCGCCGGAGGCCGGGACGGCAAGGACGAAACCGACGCCGAAGCAGCCGTCACCGCCGGCGGCTGCTCCCCCGCCGGCTTCGCATGCGCGGCCACCCGCGACGAACGCAACCGGTGACTCACCGCCTCATCCAGCGTCACGGGCCGCCGCATCTGGGAGGCCAGCCGCCCGGCCTCCTGGCCGAGGCGCGCCACGTCCTCCCAGGGCAGCCGCACCACCAGCGTGAGCTCCGCCTCACCGTCGGGCAGCGCGTGCATCGCGGGAGTAACTCGGTCGTTCATCGCCTGTTCCTCACGTCGGCCCCGCGACCCGCCTTCCCCGCGCCGCGGGCGGTTGCCGACACATACGCACACCCGCACGGCTGCGTTCAGCCACATCCCGCCGATTCATCGGCGCTTCTTCGGGCACACGTGTGGTGTGGTCATCCCCGTCCATGACGTGAACCCCGTGCGACGCACCCCCTGGGTGACGTACGCCCTGCTCACCGCCAACATCGTCGTGTTCCTGCGCACCCCCGGCATGGCCGGCTCCCTGACGGGCGACAGCAGCCTGGCCCAGCTGTGCCACCTCCAGGCCTTCCTGGACCACTACGCGGCGGTGCCACGGGAGCTGATCCACCATCAGCTGCCACGGCTGGTGCCCACGGGCGACGTCGGAGTCGGCGCGCAGGGAGCCGGCTGTGTCGTCGGCCCGCCGCCCTACGACAAGTCCCCGGAACTCAGCGTCCTGACGGCGATGTTCCTGCACGGGAGTTGGCTGCACCTGCTGGGCAACATGCTGTTCCTGTGGATCTTCGGCAACAACATCGAGGACCGGATGGGCCACCTCCGGTTCCTGCTCTTCTACGTCGTCTGCGGTTACGCGGCGGGGTACGGCTTCGCGCTCCTCAACGCCGGCTCGGGCGCCCCCCTGATCGGCGCGTCGGGGGCGATCGCCGGGGTGCTGGGCGCCTATCTGGTGCTCTACCCGAAGGCCCGGGTGTGGGTCCTGGTGCCGTTCCTGATCTTCCTGCCGCTGCGGCTGCCGGCCTGGATCGTGCTGGGCTTCTGGTTCGTCCTCCAGGCGGTGTACTCCTCCGGCGAGGGCGTCTCCGACGCCGGGACGGTGGCGTACGCGGCACACGTCGCGGGCTTTGTCGCCGGCATGCTGATCGCCTGGCCGTTGCGGCCCGGCACGCCACCGCCACCGGAGCCGCGCGGCATCCTCTTCGGCAGGCGGGCGCGACCGGGCTGGTAGGGCCCGCGGCTCGCGGGTCCGTCAGCGGGCGGTGTGCGTGTGGACGTACTCCACCAGCCGCGTCAGCGCGTCCGGGTCCGTGCTCGGCATGACGCCGTGGCCGAGGTTGAAGACGTGGCCCTCCAGGCCCGCCGCCGCGTCCAGGACCTCCCGGGTCTTGGCCTCGACGGCCTCCGTCGGGGCGAACAGCACGGTCGGGTCGAGGTTGCCCTGGAGCGCCTTGCCGGGGCCGACGCGGCGCGCGGCCTCGTCCATGGGGACGCGCCAGTCGACGCCGACGACGTCCGCCCCGGCCTCGCCCATGAGCGGGAGCAGCTCGCCGGTGCCGACGCCGAAGTGGATGCGCGGCACGCCGTAGCCGGCCACGGCGTCGAACACCTTCGCCGACGCCGGCAGCACCGAGCGCCGGTAGTCGACGGGGGCCAGGGCGCCCGCCCAGGAGTCGAACAGCTGGACCGCCGAGGCGCCCGCCTCGATCTGCACCTTCAGGAAGGCGGCCGTGATGCCGGCGAGGCGGTCGAGCAGGTCGGCCCAGAGCTCGGGGTCGCCGTACATCATCGCCTTGGCGTTCTCGTACGTGCGGGACGGGCCGCCCTCGACGAGGTAGCTGGCGAGGGTGAAGGGGGCGCCGGCGAAGCCGATGAGGGGCGTGGCGCCGAGCTCGCGGGTGAGCAGGCCGATGGCCTCGGTGACGTAGGAGACGTCCTCGGGGGTCAGGTCGCGCAGTTGGGCGAGGTCCTCGCGGGTGCGGATCGGGTGCTCGACGACCGGGCCGACGCCGGGCTTGATGTCGAGGTCGACGCCGATGGCCTTGAGCGGGACGACGATGTCGCTGAAGTAGATCGCCGCGTCCACGTTGTGCCGGCGCACCGGCTGGAGGGTGATCTCGGTGACCAGTTCGGGCCGCATGCAGGACTCGAGCATCGGAATGCCCTCGCGCACCTTGCGGTACTCCGGCAGTGAGCGCCCGGCCTGCCGCATGAACCACACGGGCGTGTGGGGAACGGGCTCGCGCCGGCAGGCCTTGAGGAAGGCGGAGTCGTACGGGGCGGACGGCTGCTGGGCCCGGGGGGCGTCGTTGGCACTCACGGGGCAAGTTTCGCACGCCGCGCATGGGCGTGATTCAGCCCCTGGAGAGGCGCGGGGTGTCTAGCCCGGCACCCGGGCTCCGGTCCCCGTAATCTTCCCGCATGGCTGCGGCTCAGGGACGACTGTCGGACGGCGCTGGCGGAATGGACGAAGCGAAGGACACCGAGAAAGACCGGCGGGAGGCGGACACCTCCCCGCTGCCCTTCCGGGCCGCCGTCGAGGCGCTCAGGGCGGCGCGGCTGCGGCCCCAGATCGAGGTCGAGCCGACGCCCCCGCCGAAGCGGCTCGCCCCGTACTCCTACGCGCTGGAGGCCGCGGTCGTCGACGGCGACCAGGACCTGGCCGACGGCCGGCTGGTGCTGCTGCACGACCCGGCCGGGCACGACGCGTGGCGGGGCACGTTCCGGCTGGTGACGCTGGTGCGGGCGGAGCTGGAGTCGGAGATGGCCGCGGATCCGCTGCTGCCGGAGGTGTGCTGGTCCTGGCTGACCGGCGCGCTCCAGGCGCGCGGGCTGACGTACGGGGAGCCGAGCGGCACCGTCACGCGTGCGAGCTCCCACTACTTCGGCGGGCTGTCCGCGCGCCCCGCCGCCTCGCAGATCGAGATCCGGGCGTCGTGGACGCCGCGCGAGGGCCTGGGCGGGGTTCCGGACACGGCCGCGCACCTGGCGTCCTGGTGCGACCTCCTCGCCCAGGTCGCGGGCCTGCCGCCGGCCGGGCCCGGGGACGCGTCGGTGGTGACGCTGCCGCAGCGGCGAGGGCCCCAGTCCCGCTGATCGAACCCGTTCCGACCCCGTACTGATCGAACCTGTACGGGGCGGTCAACCATGCCCTGTCGACGATCACACCTGCGTCCCTCTCTTGGCCGAATCACTTTGTCGATACGGCCACTTTCGACCGCGTAGCGACGCAGAGCGAAACCGTTCGACCTTCGAATGATCGACCGCGTGTCCGAATTGCACGGATTGTTATCACCGATTCGTGATCATTCTCTAAAGGCGGACGGACTGGGTGCCGAAGACGACTGTGACCTTGAAAGCACGGTTCGTCCCGGCTTCACCCCCACGAGCCGGCCCCGTCCCGCACCCCAGGAGGCCTGGTGTCCGTTCTCCTCGAGCAGCCCGCAAGCCTGGTCGCCTACCGCCCGAACAAGCCCACCGCCATGGTGGTCGTGGCCGACCCGCGTGTTCGCTCCACCGTCACCCGCCACCTGTGGGCGCTCGGTGTACGCGATGTCATCGAGGCCTCGTCCATCGCGGAGGCTCGTCCCCGCATCGGCAACCCCCGCGACATCTGCGTCGCCGACGTCCACCTGCCCGACGGCTCCGGCCTCACCCTGCTGTCGGAGACCCGCGCCGCGGGCTGGCCCAACGGGCTCGCCCTCTCCGCCGCCGACGACATCGGCGCCGTGCGCAACGCCCTCGCCGGCGGTGTGAAGGGCTACGTCGTCACCGGCACGCGCACCAACGTCGGGCTCCCCACCCGCCCGGGCGCCGCCCCCATCGGCGCCGCCGCCGCCCGTCTGCACCGCCGCCCCCCGGGCGCCCCGAGCCACCCGGGCGGTTACCGCGAGCTGTCCGGCCGCGAGGTCGAGGTGCTGCGCCTGGTCGCCGAGGGCCAGTCGAACAAGGCGATCGGCGTCTCCATGGGCCTGTCCGCCCTCACCGTGAAGAGCCACCTCGCCCGCATCGCCCGCAAGCTCGGCACGGGCGACCGGGCCGGGATGGTCGCGGTCGCACTGCGGACCGGGATCATTCACTGACCCTCTTTCCGATGACCCTTCGTGATCATTCACTCACCTGAACGGCATCGGACCGTGAATCCCGTCCCCGCCCGCCCGGCTCGCGAACCCGATGTTTCCCCGACCTGACTGGTTTGCGACCCCCGGGTGCCCGTCGACGGAACGTTCCGTCGGCGGGCGCTGTCCATACACGGATACCCTTGACATGTGACCGACGCCCACGAGACCGCAGCAGACAGCTCACTGCGAACCACCGGAGGCGCCCCTCCGGACGACGGCAAAACTTCTGCTACGGAGGCGCCGATCCCTTTGCTGGAGCCGCGTGAGGGCATTCCGCCCGTGATCGCGGACGAGACCGCCCTGGCCCGGGTGATCGCCGCCTTCGCGGCGGGCACCGGCCCGGTCGCCGTCGACGCCGAGCGGGCGTCCGGCTACCGCTACGGGCAGCGCGCCTACCTGGTGCAGCTGCGCCGCGAGGGCGCCGGAACCGCGCTGATCGACCCCGTGGCCTGCCCCGACCTCTCCGCCCTCGGCGAGGCCCTGTCCGGCGTCGAGTGGGTGCTGCACGCCGCCACCCAGGACCTGCCCTGCCTGCGCGAGATAGGCATGGTGCCGACGCGGCTGTTCGACACCGAGCTCGCCGGGCGGCTCGCCGGGTTCCCCCGGGTCGGCCTCGGCGCGATGGTCGAGGGCGTCCTCGGTTACGTCCTGGAGAAGGGACACTCCGCCGTCGACTGGTCCACCCGCCCGCTGCCCGAGCCCTGGCTGCGGTACGCGGCGCTGGACGTCGAGCTGCTCGTCGACCTCCGCGACGCGCTGGAGAAGGAGCTGGACCGGCAGGGCAAGCTGGACTGGGCCCGCCAGGAGTTCGACGCGATCGCCTCCGCCCCGCCGCCGGAGCCGCGCAAGGACCCCTGGCGGCGTACGTCCGGGATGCACAAGGTGCGCCGGCGACGGCAGCTGGCCGTCGTACGGGAGCTGTGGCAGACCCGTGACCGGATCGCACAGCGGCGGGACGTCTCCCCCGGCAAGGTGCTCGGGGACGCGGCGATCGTGGAGGCCGCGCTGGCCCTTCCGGCCAACGTGCACGCGCTGGCCGCGCTGAACGGGTACGGACACCGGATGGGCAAGCGGCAGCTGGAGCAGTGGCAGGCGGCGGTGGACCGGGCGAAGGGGCTGAGCGAGGCGCAGTTGCCGCAGCCGGGGCAGCCTGTCGCGGGGCCGCCGCCGCCCCGCTCCTGGGCCGACAAGGACCCGGCGGCCGCGGCGCGGTTGTCGGCGGCTCGGGCCGGAGTCTCGGCGTTGGCCGAGGAGCTCAACATGCCGCAGGAGAACCTGATCACGCCGGACACGGTGCGGCGGGTCTGCTGGGAGCCGCCGGCGGTTGTCGACGCCGAGTCCGTGGCCGCCGCGCTGGCCGGGCATGGCGCGCGTCAGTGGCAGGTCGAGCAGGTCACGCCGGTTCTGGTGGAGGCTCTGGCCGCGAAGGAGGCCTAGCCGCCGCAGAGCCTCTCGTCGTACGGCGGCCGCGGGTGTGTCGTGGTGGATCGCGCCCACGCGGCGGAGCCGCGTATCGGCACAGTCCCGCGCCCCTGACAAGAAGGGCGCTTACTTCGTGGCCCCTCGCGTGAAGCCGTTGTAGATGAAGCGCTGGAGGAACAGGAAGACGATCAGGGTCGGGGCGATCACGAGGATCGCTCCTGCCGAGATGGTCTCCCAGTGGGCGCCGAAGGGGCCCTTGAAGCGGAACAGGGACGTCGAGATCACGCCAAGATCCTCGGAGGGCAGGTAGAGGAACGGGATGTAGAAGTCGTTGTAGGTGGTGATGCCCTTGACGATCACCACCGTCGCGATAGCCGGCTTCAGCAGCGGGAAGATGATCCTGCGGTAGATCGTGAAGGCGTTGGCGCCGTCCAGGCGGGCCGCCTCGTCCAGCGAGGTCGGGATGGACCGTACGAACTGCAGGAAGATGTAGATCGAGACGATGTCCGTGCCCATGTAGAGGGCGATCGGCGCCCACAGGCTGTCGAACATGCCGAAGCTGTTCACGATCTGGAAGGTCGCCACCTGGGTCGTGACACCGGGGACCAGCGCGGCGATCAGGAACAGGGCCACGACCAGCTTCCTGAAGCGGAAGGTGAAGCGGTCGATCGCGTACGCCGTCATCGAGCCGATCAGGACCGTGCCGCCGATGGCGAAGAGCAGGATGACCGCCGTGTTGGCGAACGCCGACAGCATCCGGCCGTCCTGGAAGGCCGTCGCGTAGTTGTGGAAGTTGAGCGGGTCGTCGGGGAGGGCGAGGGCGCCGCTGTCGTCCGCCATCTCCCGCTCGGACTTCAGGGACGTCAGGAGTACGGCCGCCAGCGGGAGCAGGACCACCACCGTCGCGGCGATCAGGGACAGGTACACCAGCGTTCGGGCCACCGCGCGGCGCGTCATGCGAGGTCCACCTTCTCGTCGGGGACGAGGCGCCGCTGGACCCAGGTCACCGCCAGGACGATCAGCAGCAGCACGATCGCGGCCGCCGAGGCGAGCCCCGTCTTGTTGAACTGGAAGGCCAGCTTCACGGTCTGGATCACGAAGGTCTCGGTGCCGGTCGCCCCGCCGGTCATGATGTACGGGATCTCGAAGACCGAGAGCGAGCCGGAGACCGAGAGGATCACCGTCAGGGACAGCACCGGTTTGATGCCGGGCGCGATGACGTGGCGGAACTGGTGCCAGCGGTTCGCGCCGTCCAGCTCGGCCGCCTCGTAGAGCTCCCCGGGGATGGACTGGATCGCGCCCAGGAAGAGGACGAAGTTCAGGCCCAGGTAGCGCCAGACCGAGACGGCGGCGAGGGAGGTGTTCGCCGACGCCGGGGAGCCGAGCCAGGCGCGGTCCGTCTCGATGCCGAGGAGGCCGAGGACCGAGTCGAGGGTGCCGCCGTCCTGGAAGAAGTAGAGGAAGACGAAACCGATCGCCACCCCGTTGATCAGGTACGGGAAGAACAGCACGCCCTTGAAGAAGTTCCGGAAGCGGACGTTGAAGCTGAGGATCGTGGCGAAGTAGAGCGCGGCGACGATCTGGAAGACCGAGGCCGCCAGATAGTAGCCGCTGACCCAGAAGACCTCGAACAGGTCGGAGCGGGTGAAGAGTTCGGCGTAGTTCTCGGCGCCGGTGTAGTGCAGCTCGGGGCTCACGCCGTCCCAGTCGGTGAAGCTGTACGCGACCATGTTGGCGATCGGGGCGTACGTGAAGACGATCAGCAGCGTGAGCGGGGCGAGCAGGAAGAGCCAGGGGGTGGCCCCGCGCCACCGCACGGGGCGCGGGGCGGGGGCCGGTCCGGCCGCGGGCGGCCCGGACACCGACTCCCGGGCCGCTTTCTCGGTCGTGTCCGTCATCAGGACCCCAGGGACTGCTGGGTGCTGGTCCACTTCTTCGCGAGGCCGTCCAGGAAGTCGTCCAGGCTGCCCTTGGTGGCGCCGCGGGCGAGGTCGACCAGGTCCTGGCGGTAGTCGGGCTTGTTGATGCCGACCTCCGACTGGTTGTCGATGGTCTTCACCTCGGCGCCCTTGGCGTCGTCGAGGTCGAGGATCTTCACCCCGGCCTGCTCGTACGGCTTCAGGACCTCGGGCAGCGGGGCGGACTTGAGCGGGGACAGCGCCAGGTTGTCCGTCGCGTAGCCGGACTTGTCGGTGAACCAGTCGATCCAGGCACGGGCGGCGGCCTTGTGCTCGGAGTGGATGTTGACGGCCTGGTTGTAGTCGGGCAGCGCCACCGCGCAGAAGGTGCCGTTCTTCTGGGCCGGGAAGGGCATGAAGCCGATGTCGCCGGGGTCCGCGCCGGCCTGCTCCGCCGCGCCCCGCATCTGGATGACGGCCCAGGAGCCGAGCCACATCGTGGCGATCTCCCCCTTGGCCAGCTTGGGCTTGGAGGCCTCCCAGTTGGTGGTCGTCGGGTCCTTCTCGACGAGCCCTTCGCGCACGATGTCGTAGAGCAGTGTGTCGGCAGTCCGGACGTCGGCGCCCTCGGCCCATGGGTCGCCCTCGGCGAGCTTGGTGGTGGCCTGTTCGTCGCAGCTGACCGAGCCGTTGACCTGCGTCCACTGGGTGAGCGGCCACATGTCCTTGAAGTTGGTGTAGTACGGGATCGCGTCGGTCCTGGACTTGATCGCCTTGAGGTCGGCGAGGAACTCGACCGGGGTCTTCGGCCAGTCGGTGACGCCGGCCTCCCGCCACACCTTCTTGTTGTAGACGAACCCCGGGACCGCGCCGAGCGGGCTCTGGCCGTAGACCTTGCCCTCGACCGTGGTGTAGTCGGTGAAGCGGTACTTCTTGCTCCGCTCGGCCTGGCTGCCCAGCGAGGCGAAGAACCTGGGGTAGTCCTTCTTCTCGATCACCCCCGGGATCATGAGGACGTCGCCGTAGTTCTCCGTGTTCATACGGATCTTGACTTCGCCCTCGTAGTCGGTGATGCCGTCGAACTCGACCTTCACCTTCGGGTAGGTCTTGCTGAACTCGGCGGCGTACTTCTTCATCGTCCCGTCCTGCACGAGGTCGGTCCGGTGGGTGAGGACGGTGATGGTTCCGCTGACCTCGGCGGGGTCGTCGGGCGCCTCGGCATCCGCGCCCTGGGAGGAGCCTCCGGTGCCCGTGCAGCCGGAGGCCAGCAGGGCGGCGCCCACGGCGAGGGCGAGGACGGTACGGCGGTTCATGTGCATCAGCTCCGTTCGCGGAGAGGAACTCGGGACGGAAGAGCACGTGCGGTATGGCTGGTTCGGCACTCTGACAGCGCTTTCTCAACCGGTAAAGTCCCATTCCCGCCAACGATGCGAAAGCCACACACGACTCTTCACTGAACCGGTTAAGGGAGTGCGCATGCTGGAGGCCACACCGCTCGGCGACGGATGGATCCTGCGGCACGAGTCGGACACGCTGCCGGCCTCGGTGCCGGGCTGCGTGCACACCGACCTGATGGCGGCCGGGGTGATCCCGGACCCCTTCCTCGGCCGCGACGAGACCGAGGTGGCGTGGGTGGGGCGCCGCGACTGGACGTACGAGCGGGAGCTCGGGGGCTCGTCCGCGTCGGTCGCGCACGAGCAGACTGACCTGGTCTTCGACGGGCTCGACACCGTCGCCGAGATCTCCCTGGACGGGCAGCCGCTGGGGACGGTGCGGAACATGCACCGCTCGTACCGGTTCGACGTGACGGGCCTGTCGGGGCGGCTGTCCGTGCGGTTCGTCTCGGCGTACGCCGAGGCCGAGGCCGTGCGGGGGCGGCTGGGCGAGCGGCCCGCCGCGTACGCCGAGCCCTACCAGTACCTGCGCAAGATGGCCTGCTCCTTCGGCTGGGACTGGGGGCCGACGCTGGTGACGGCGGGGATCTGGCGGCCGGTGCGGCTGGAGCGCTGGTCGACGGCCCGGATCGCCCGGGTGCGGCCGCTGGTCACCGTCGACGAGGGCGTGGGCGTCGTCGAGCTGGCCGTCGACGTCGAGCGGACCCGGGTGGAGGCGCCGCTCACCGTGGAGGCGACGGTGGGCGGGGTGCGGGCACGGGCTGCGGTCGACGGGTCGGGCGGCGTGGTGCGGCTCCGGGTGCCGGACGCGCGGTTGTGGTGGCCGCGCGGGTACGGCGAACAGCCGCTGTACGACGTGGAGTTGCGGCTGCTGCACGGGGACGACGCGCTGGACGTGTGGCGGCGGCGGATCGGCTTCCGGACCGTGGAGCTGGACCGGCGATCCGACGCGCACGGCACCGGCTTCACCCTCGTCGTCAACGGCGAGCGGCTCTTCGCACGCGGGGTCAACTGGATCCCCGACGACGTCTTCCCGTCCCGGATCACCCGCGCGCGCTACCGGGAGCGGCTGGAGCAGGCCGCCGCCGCGGGCGTGGACCTCGTACGCGTCTGGGGCGGCGGGATCTACGAGAGCGAGGACTTCTACGACGCCTGCGACGAGCTCGGGCTGCTGGTCTGGCAGGACTTCCCGTTCGCGTGCGCGGCCTACCCGGAGGAGCAGCCGCTGCGCGGTGAGGTGGAGGCCGAGGCGCGGGAGAACGTCGTACGGCTGATGCCCCATCCGTCGCTGGTGCTGTGGAACGGCAACAACGAGAACCTGTGGGGCTTCCGCGACTGGGGATGGGAGCCGGCTCTGGCCGGGGACTCCTGGGGCGAGGGGTACTACCTGGGTGTGCTGCCGCGTGTGGTGGCCGAGTCGGACCCGACCCGGCCGTACACGGCGGGCAGCCCCTGGTCCGGGTCCTGGCGGCACCACCCGAACGACCCGGCACACGGCACCCACCACTCGTGGGAGGTGTGGAACCGGGAGGACTACGCCGACTACCGGCTGAGCGTGCCCCGGTTCGTCGCCGAGTTCGGCTGGCAGGCGCCGCCCGCGTACGCCACGCTGCGGCGAGCGCTGCCCGGGGAGGAACTCGCGCCGGACTCCCCCGGCATGCTGCACCACCAGAAGGCCGACGACGGCAACGGCAAGCTGGAGCGGGGGCTGGCACGGCACTTCGCCGTGCCGGACGGGGACTTCGACCGCTGGCACTACCTCACGCAGCTCAACCAGGCGCGGGCGGTCGCGGCCGGGATCGAGCACTGGCGCGCGCACTGGCCGGTGTGCGCGGGCACGGTCGTCTGGCAGCTCAACGACTGCTGGCCGGTGACGTCCTGGGCGGCGATCGACGGGGACGGCCGGGAGAAGCCGCTGTACCACGAGCTGAAACGGCTGTACGCGGACCGGCTGCTGACCCTCCAGGCAGGGGACGGCGGACTGGTGCTGGCCGCCGTGAACCAGGGGGCGCAGGAGTGGAGGGGCACGCTGACCCTGCGACGGATGTCCGTCGCGGGCGAGCTACTGGCACAGGCGACCGTGCGACTGACGGCCGCGCGACGAAACGTGACACGACTCGACGTCCCCCACGAGCTGACGCCGGTCGGGCCGGAGGAGTTCCTGGTGGCGGATGCGGGCGTGGGTGCTGGTGGGGTGCGGGCGGTGTACTTTCCTGGGGCCGACCGGGACATTCCCTACCCCGTCCCGCGGTTCGACGTCGCGCTCGTCCCTGACGGCATCACCGTGACCGCCCGTACCCTGGTCCGGGACCTGCTGCTCCAGGCCGACCGGCTCGATCCGGGGGCGCGGGCCGACCGGGGGCTGGTCACGCTGCTGCCGGGCGAAGAGGTGACCATCGGGGTGCGCGGCTGGAAGACTCCGGACGTCCGGAGCGCTCGTTCGGCCCTGTACTGCGTGGAGCCCACCCGATGACGGCTACGCCGACCCCCCGCGTCACCATCAGGGATGTCGCCGCGCGCGCCGGTGTGTCCAAGGGTGCCGTGTCGCTCGCCTTCAACCACAAGCCCGGGCTGTCGGAGGCGACCCGGGACCGGATCTTCCGGGCCGCGCGGGAGCTGGGCTGGGCGCCGAACCTCACGGCCCGGACGCTGGCCGGGTCCCGCGTGGACGTGGTGGGGCTCGCGGTGTGCCGCCCGGCGCGGATGCTCGGGCTCGAACCCTGGTACATGGAGTTCGTCTCGGGCGTGGAGAGCGTCCTGGCCGAGCACTCCTGCTCCCTGCTGCTGCGGCTCGTCCGGAACATGGACGAGGAGCTGCGGGTCCAGGAGGCGTGGTGGCGGGGGCGGCAGGTCGGCGGGTCGATCCTCGTCGACTTCCAGGCCGGCGATCCCCGGGTGGGCCTGGTGGAGGGGCTCGGGCTGCCGGTGGTCGCCGTCGGGCATCCCTCGCTGACCGGGGGTCTCCCCTCCGTGTGGACCGACGACGCCACGGCCGTGACGGAAGCGGTGCGCTACCTGGCCGCGCTCGGGCACCGGCGGATCGCCCGGGTCGGCGGGGCGGCGGCCCTCGGGCACACGGCGATCCGGACGGCGGCGTTCGACGAGGCGGCGGGGGCGCTGGAGCTGGCCGGGGCGTGGCAGGTGGCGACGGACTTCTCGGGGGACGCGGGAGCGCGGGCGACGCGGTCGCTGCTGACCGCGGCGGCACCGGACCGGCCGACCGCGATCGTGTACGACAACGACGTCATGGCGGTGGCGGGGCTGTCGGTGGCGGCGGAGATGGGGTTGCGGGTGCCGGAGGATGTGTCCCTGCTGGCGTGGGACGACTCGCAGCTCTGCCGGCTGACGCATCCGACCTTGTCCGCGATGAGTCATGACGTGCACGGGTTCGGGGCGGAGGTGGCTCGGACGTTGTTCTCGGTGGTCACCGGGGGTGAGGCCGGGTCCCATCCCGTGCCCACTCCGGTGCTGACGCCTCGGGGGTCCACGGCGCCGCCTCGGTGAGTGCCTCGGATGTGACCTTCACCGCTCCGCCTGTCAGGACTGTGCAGCTACGTTACCCATAAGTAGCATGGGCCTGAGCGCGCGCTCAGCGCATCGCAGCAGCAATGCAGTTCCGGACCCTGGAGGAGAGCCATCGTGCCTCGTACCGTCAGGGACGTCGTCTTCGTCGACGGCGTCCGCACCCCGTTCGGCAAGGCGGGCCCGAAGGGCATCTACCACGAGACCCGTGCCGACGACCTCGTCGTGAAGGCGATCCGGGAGCTGCTGCGCCGCAACCCCGGACTCGACCCGAAGAAGATCGACGAGGTCGCCATCGCCGCGACCACGCAGATCGGTGACCAGGGCCTGACCATCGGCCGCACGGCCGGGATCCTGGCCGGTCTCCCCCAGTCGGTCCCCGGCTACTCGATCGACCGCATGTGCGCCGGCGCCCTGACCGCCGTCACCACGGTGGCCGGCTCCGTCGCCTTCGGCGCGTACGACGTCGCCATCGCCGGCGGTGTCGAGCACATGGGGCGTCACCCCATGGGTGAGGGCGTCGACCCGAACCCGCGGTTCGTGAGCGAGAAGCTGGTCGACGAGTCGGCCCTGTTCATGGGCATGACCGCGGAGAACCTGCACGACAGGTACCCGCAGATCACCAAGCTGCGCGCCGACGAGTACGCCGTGCGCTCCCAGGAGAAGGCCGCCAAGGCGTACGCCAACGGCAAGATCCAGGCCGACCTGGTGCCGATCTCGGTACGCCGCACCTCCCCCGAGGCCGGTGAGACGGGCTGGGGTCTGGTCACCGCCGACGAGCCGATGCGCCCGGGCACGACCCTGGAGAACCTCTCCGGCCTGAAGACCCCGTTCCGTGTGCACGGCCGGGTCACCGCCGGTAACGCGGCCGGTCTGAACGACGGCGCCACCGCCTCGGTCATCGCCTCCGAGGAGTTCGCGCGCGAGCACGACCTCCCTGTGAAGATGCGCCTGGTCGCCTACTCCTTCGCGGGCGTGGAGCCGGAGGTCATGGGCTACGGCCCGATCCCGGCGACGGAGAAGGCGCTGGCCCAGGCCGGTCTGTCGATCTCCGACATCGGCCTGTTCGAGATCAACGAGGCCTTCGCCGTCCAGGTCCTGGCCTTCCTCGACCACTACGGCATCGCCGACGACGACGAGCGCGTCAACCAGTACGGCGGCGCCATCGCCTTCGGTCACCCGCTGGCCTCCTCGGGCGTCCGTCTGATGACGCAGCTGGCCCGCCAGTTCGAGGAGCAGCCGCACGTCCGCTACGGCCTGACCACCATGTGTGTCGGCTTCGGCATGGGCGCGACGGTCATCTGGGAGAACCCGCACTTCGAGGGGGACAAGTGAGCACCACCGCCGAGCTTCTGAAGCAGGCTTCCGAGCTGTTCCCGGACGAGGTCGTCACGAGTGCGCACGTACGCCACTTCGACCTCCCCCTCGGTGCTGGGCGCTTCGCCCTGATCACCCTGGACAACGGCCACGACCACACCAAGCCGACCACCTTCGGCCCGGCCTCGCTGGCGAACCTGAACACCGCCATCGACCAGGTCGAGAAGGAGGCGGCGGACGGCGAGATCATCGGTGTCGGCATCACCGGCAAGCCGTTCATCTTCGCGGTCGGCGCCGACCTCAAGGGCGTGGAGATCCTCAAGGAGTACGAGCACGCGCTCGCCATCGGCAAGGGCGGCCACGAGGTCTTCAAGCGGCTCTCCAAGCTGGCCGTGCCGACCTTCGCGTACTACAACGGCGCCGCGATGGGCGGCGGTGTCGAGGTCGGTCTGCACTGCACCTACCGCACCGTCTCCGCGGCCCTGCCGGCGTTCTCGCTGCCCGAGGTGTTCCTGGGCCTGGTCCCGGGCTGGGGCGGTTGCACGCTGCTGCCGAACCTGATCGGCCCCGAGAAGGCCGTCTCGGTGATCATCGAGAACAGCCTCAACCAGAACAAGCAGCTCAAGGGCAAGCAGGTCTTCGAGCTCGGGATCGCCGACGCGATCTTCGAGGGCGCGGACTTCCTGGAGCAGTCGCTGATCTGGACGGCGGCCGTCCTCAAGGGCGAGCTGGAGATCGAGCGCCCGGTGATCGACCGCGGCGAGGCCTGGGACCAGGCCGTCGCCAAGGGCCGCTTCATCGCGGACTCCAAGGTGCACGGGGCGGCCCCGGCCGCCTACCGCGCCCTGGACATCATCGCCGCCGCCAAGAACGGCGACCTCCAGCAGGGCTACGACGCCGAGGACAAGGCCCTCGCCGACCTCATCATGGGCGGCGAACTGCGCGCCGGCATCTACGCCTTCAACCTGGTGCAGAAGCGCGGCAAGCGCCCGGCCGGCGCCCCGGACAAGTCCCTGGCCCGCCCGGTCACCAAGGTCGGTGTCGTCGGCGCCGGTCTGATGGCCAGCCAGCTCGCGCTGCTGTTCCTGCGCCGCCTGGAGGTGCCGGTCGTGCTGACCGACATCGACCAGGAGCGCGTCGACAAGGGCGTGGGCTACGTCCACGCCGAGATCGACAAGCTGCTCGGCAAGGGCCGGATCAACCAGGACAAGGCCAACCGCCTCAAGGCGCTGGTGTCCGGTGTGCTGGACAAGGCCGAGGGCTTCGCGGACGCGGACTTCGTCATCGAGGCCGTGTTCGAGGAGATGGGCGTCAAGCAGAAGGTGTTCGCGGAGGTCGAGGCGGTCGCCCCGGCGCACGCCATCTTCGCGACGAACACCTCCTCCCTCTCCGTCTCGGAGATGGCCTCGAAGCTGAAGCACCCCGAGCGGGTCGTCGGCTTCCACTTCTTCAACCCGGTCGCGGTCCTGCCGCTGCTGGAGATCGTCCGCGGTGAGAAGACCGACGACGCCTCCCTGGCGACGGCGTTCGGCGTCGCCAAGAAGCTGAAGAAGACCGCGGTCCTCACCAAGGACGCCCCGGCGTTCGTCGTGAACCGCATCCTGACCCGCTTCATGGGCGAGATCCAGAACGTCATCGACGAGGGCACCCCGGTCGAGGTCGCCGAGAAGGCCGTCGAGCCGCTCGGTCTGCCGATGTCCCCGCTGGTCCTGCTGGAGCTGGTCGGCCCGGCGATCGGTCTGCACGTCTCGGAGACCCTCAACCGGGCCTTCCCGGACCGCTTCACCGTCTCCCCCAACCTCGCGGCCGTCGTCAAGGCGGGCAAGCGCGGCTTCTACGTCTACGACAGCGGCAAGCCCGAGCTCGACCCCGAGGTCGCCGCGCTGCTGAAGCAGGGCGACACCGTCCTGACGGAGGAGCAGGTCCGCGACCGCGTGCTCGACGCGGTGGCGCAGGAGATCGGCATCATGCTCGACGAGGGCGTCGTCGCCGAGGCGCAGGACATCGACCTGTGCCTCATCACGGGCGCCGGCTGGCCCTTCCACCTGGGCGGCATCACGCCGTACCTGGACCGCGAGGGTGTCTCCGAGCGCGTGAACGGCAAGAGGTTCCTGGCTCCGGGCGTCGCGAGCGTCCCGGCGTAACGCGTTACCCCTGAGGGGGGTGGGGCGTACGGTAACAATCCGTGCACCCGCCCCCCTTTTTGCATGCCGTCACAGATAGGATCCTCACACAATCCGACCATTATTTGCCTGACTCTGACGGTCTCCACCGGAGACCGCCGGGTGTCCTCGAAGGAGTCCTGCGTGGCGTCCCCTCGTCGCCGAACACCCCGACGCCGGGTCTGGCCCAAGATCAGGCTCCTGCTCCTCGTGGCGGTGGTCGCCGCCGGCGGCACGGCGCTGTATCCCGTGTGGAAGGCGGCGAACCCGGACCCGCCCGAGCTGAAGGTCCGTTATCGCACGGACACTCCGGCGACTTCCGCGGTGGCCAAGCCGTCCCTGGAGGTCTTCAACGACACGGACAAGGCACTGCCGTTGAGCGATGTGACGCTCCGGTACTGGTTCACCGCCGATGACTCCGCGTCGTACGCCTTCAACTGCGTCAACGTCGTCTTCGGCTGCTCGAACGTCGCCGGGCGGATCGTCGCCATGGACAAGGCCACCGACACCGCCGACCACTACCTGGAGCTCAGGTTCACCAAGGGCGCGGGCGAGCTGAAGCCCGGTGCCAACAGCAAGGGCATCGACGTCCAGCTGTTCCGCACCGACCACAAGGAGCTGAAGCAGTCCGACGACCGCTCCTTCGACGCCGAGATGACGTCCTACAAGGAGGCGGAGAAGGTCACCGCCTACAAGCGGGGCGTCCTCGCCTGGGGCGAGGAGCCGGACGGCACCAAGGCGAGCGACGAGAAGAAGGCCTCGGCGAAGGCCGACGCGCCCGCACCGCTGGCGGCCCCGCCGGCCGGGGTGCTGTTCGACGACTTCACCTACCAGGGCGCCAAGGACCCGGCCCTGTTCAAGCACGGCTGGCTGGTCCGCACCAGCAAGGGCGGCCCGGGCGTCGAGAACACCTGGTCCGCGAGCGGCGTCAGCTTCCCCACCGCCGAGGGCTCCCACGCCGACGGCCAGGTGCTCAACCTGCGCGCCAGCACGGACGGCACCGAGGCCGGGACGAAGCAGGCGAGCCTCGGCACGGCCGCGAGCAAGTTCCGCGACGGCACCTACGCGGCCCGGATCCACTTCAGCGACGGGCCGGCCACCGGAGACTCCGGCGACCACGTCAACCAGACCTTCTACACCATCGGCGGCACGGGCTCGAAGTACAGCGAGCTGGACAACGAGTACATGCCGAACGGCGGATGGGGCCGGCCCGGCCCCAAGCTCGACACGGTGACCTGGTTCGACCACAAGACGAACGACCGGGTGTACAAGACCACCAACAAGAGCCTCGACACCTGGCACACCGTGCTGATCCGGGTGAAGGACGGCGTCGTCGCCTACTGGCTCGACGGCAAGAAGCTCTTCCTCAGCAACGGCAAGTACGCCCCGCGCGCGAACATGTCCGTGAACTTCAACCACTGGTTCATCGATCTGCCGTTCAAGGGCGAGCGCGCCTGGGACATGAAGGTGGACTGGCTCTACTACAACGCGAACGACACCCTGTCGGCGAAGCAAGTGCAGTCCGCTGTCGACGGCTTCACCGACGAGGGCATGAACTACTTCGACACGGTTCGGGAGTCCCGGTGAGGAACAGGCGGTCCGGCGCCCACAGGCACGCTGCGGAGGCTACGGAGGACAAGCCGGTGGTGAGCAGGCGCTCCGCTCTGCTGATGGGCGGTACAGGAGGCGTCGCCATGGCCGGCGGCGGCGCGTGGCTGGGCAAGGTGGTGGCGCAGCCCGCCGCCGCCCCGGCAGCAGGAGGCATCGGTGGCCTCACCACGCCTCCCCTCTACGCCCCCTCGGGGCGCCGCCCCAAGTACCGCCGGGCCACGTGGTCCCAGCAGTTCCAGTCCGGCCACGGCTGGACGCCCGGGGGCGCGGGCACCGCGTCCGCCGAGGCGAACGACAAGTCCGTCTTCGTCCGCGGCACCCAGTCGGTCCGGGTGACCACGGGCGGCACCGGCAAGCAGTCCTACGTCCGCAAGACCGGCATGCCCGCGATGAGCATGACCGGCAAGATGATCCGGCTGGTCTTCCGCGTCGATGACGTGACGAACCTGTCCAAGCTCGTCTTCTACCTGGGCAGCGGCTCCCTGGCGAACCACTTCGCCTGGACCCACCACGTCCACTCCAAGACCTCGGCCAACTACGTCCAGTCCGGGGAGTGGGTGACGGTCCACCTCCAGTGGGCGGACGTCAACGCGGCGGCCGGCACGTACTCCATCGGCGCCGACGGCAAGCCGTCCACGAAGACCGGCTTCACCGACATGTCGTTCGCCGTGTACGACGACGCGGGCGGCCCGGTGACCTACCGGCTCCAGGCCGTGGAACTGATACCGGACACGGTCTCGGTCTTCCCCAAGGGCGTCGTCTCCATCACCTTCGACGACTCCCACAAGTCGATCCACGACCTGGCCCGCCCGGTCATGGACCGCTTCGGCTTCCCCGGCACGGTCTACAACATCGCCGACGCCATCGGCACCGGCAGCTTCCTGACGCTGAGCCAGATGCGTTCCATGCAGGACTTCTCCGGCTGGGAGATGGCGGGCCACTCGTACGCGAACGCCGTGCACACCGCCAGCTACCCCAAGCTGACCGCGGAGCAGGCCGACGACGACTTCCGGAAGCTGCGCGAGTGGCTGGTGTCCAACGGCTTCACCAGTGAGCACTTCGCCTATCCGCACGGCGCGTTCCAGAAGACGACCGACGGTGTCCCGGTCGACCAGATCGCGAGCCGGCACTTCACCACGGCCCGGTCGATCATCTCCGAGACCATCGAGTCGTTCGCCCCGGCGATGCCCTACCGCCTGAAGGCGCTGACCGGCATCAACGACGGCGACGGCATCGGCGGTACGGCCCTGTCGAAGCTGACGGGCGCGGGCGGCCGGCTCGACCGGTGCGTGAACAGCGGTGACTGGCTGATCCTCTGCCTGCACAAGGTCACCGAGGGCGCCCCGGCCACGAGCACCGAGATCGGCAAGGCGGGCCTGGAGACGCTGATGAAGGCGATCGACGACCGGGACATCCCGGTGCTGACGGTCGAGGAGGCGATGGCCTCGTACACCTGAGGCCCCTGCGCATCGGGCCCGTGCACATGAGAGAGGGGCGGCCCCCCGGCCGCCCCTCTGCTCTGCTCTGCTCTGCTCTCCCGCGGCCCTACCAGCCGCCCTGACCGTTCCCCTGCTGCCAGGAGGGGTCCTGGTACGGGTAGGCGCCCTGCTGCGGGTACTGCTGCTGGTACGGGTCGGGATGGCCCTCGTACCCGCCCTGCCACTGCTGCTGCCCGGCCGGTGCCGGCGCCCCCCAGCTCACCCGCTGCTGCGGAACGCCCGCGTGCTGCTCCTCGTCGTAGCCGGGGATCGGCTGCGGCTGGGACGGGATACCGCCCTCCGGGCGGGGCCGGGTGCGCAGGGCCACGCCCTCCAGACGCATCAACTGGAGCGTCTCGGTGACCTTCTTGTCGGAGTACGGGTCCTCTTCCTCGAAGATCTCCGTCACGTCGTTCTCGTGATCACCGGCCACGGACACCTCGACACCGCCCTGGCGGGTGCCCCAGGAGCCCTTGTGCAGGGTGAACAGGGCGTAGAAGCGCAGCGGGGTCAGCAGGGTCAGCTGGATCACGCCGTAGAGCGGCGCGAGCAGGAACATGCCGAACCGCTTGACGAAGCCCATGCCGCGGCGCGGGAAGTCGAGGTACCGCACGTTGCGGAGGTACCCCATCAGCACCATGAAGATGAGGTAGTCACCGATGTGGTTGACGAACTGGGCGGGCTTCATGATGGGCAGGATGACCATCGAGTAGAACATCGCCGTGCCGAAGACCAGCCACAGCGCGAGTTCCATGCAGGTCAGCCAGAAGGCGGGCCGGTACTTCTTCTGGTGCCGGAAGGCCCACAGCGACTCGCGGAAGAAGGACTTGTTCCAGCGGACCTGCTGGCGCAGGAAGTGCGGCAGCTTCTCGGGGACGGCGGTGTAGCCGACGGCCGTCTCCTGGAAGACGACCTGGCCCTCCATCAGGCAGTAGTTGGTCATGCGGCGGTCGTCACCGAAGACGGCCGGCTTGCCCAGGAACTGCTGGTTGAGGAAGTCCGGCAGGTACTTGCGCACCAGCGTGCCGCGGTACGCGGAGAGCGCGCCGCAGCAGCACAGGACCGACTTCAGCCGCGAGTAGGCGGCCCGCTCGAAGAGGAACGAGTTGCCGTAGCGCAGGTCCTGGAGGCGGGTGAAGATGTTGCTGTCGTGGTTGAGCGCCAGGACCATGCCGGTGGAGGCCATGATCTTCTCGTCGGCCAGTGGGAGCAGCAGCTCGCGGACGGTGTCCCGGGACAGGACGGTGTCCGAGTCGACGCACAGGAAGATGTCGGAGTACGGGGCGGCCTCGAAGCCCAGCGCCAGCGCCTCGCGCTTGCCCTTGTTCTCGGGCTGCACGCTCACGGTGTACTTGACGCCCTTGGCCTCGAACTCGCGGCGCAGCTTCTTCGCCGCCTTGATGCCCGAGTCGTTGGCGCTCGCGTCGTCGATGATGTGGATCTCGTTCGGCAGGCGGCTCTGCGCGAGGAGGCTGCGCATGCCCTGCTCGAACATCACCGGGTCCTCGTTGTAGATCGGGATGACCGCGGTGACCCAGGCGTTCTCGAGGTACTCCAGCTCCTCCCGCCCGGCCTTGGCCGGACGGTAGAAGAGGGCGCCGAACATCTTCAGGGACAGCAGGCCCATCGCACCCAGCGAGTACAGGTGCAGGGACCCGGCGTCGAGCCGGGTGGCGATCAGCGCGGCCAGGCCCAGGAAGACGAAGTACGAGACCTTCAGGTGCCGTCGCTTGCGGTGTGCGCGGCGGCCGCCCGCTTCGACGGCCCCGGGTATGTACGTGTCCTCGGAGGTCACAGCTTGACCACCCGCGGGTGATCGGCGGCCTTGCCCCGGGTGTCGAAGAGCGCCCGGGCGCGGTCGGCGAGCTCGCCCAGGTCGATCTCGCGATGCGGCTGGAGCAGGATGGTGAGGTCGGCGGCCTCGGCGGCGGCGAGGTAGTCGTCCGCACGCTCGACGGGCGCCCCGCCGACGTGCCAGTCCTCGACCCGGGGGTCGAAGTAGACGAGTTCGGCACCGCGCGCGAGGAGGTTCTCCGCGACGGCCAGGGCGGGGCTCTCCCGCTGGTCGGAGATGTCCGGCTTGTAGGTCACGCCGAGCAGCAGCACCCGGGACCCGCGCACGGCCTTGCCCTGGTCGTTGAGCAGATCGGCGGCCCGGTTCACCACGTGCACGGGCATCCGCTGGTTGATCTCCTGCGCCAGCTCCACGAACCGGAACGGGATGCCCAGCGAACGCACCTTGTACGAGAGGTAGTTGGGGTCGATCGGAATGCAGTGCCCGCCGACGCCCGGGCCGGGGTAGAACGGCGCGAACCCGAACGGCTTCGTGGAAGCACACCGGATGGCGTCCCACAGGTCGACGCCGATCTCCCGGCAGAACATCGACATCTCGTTGACGAGGGCGATGTTGACGTGCCGGTACGTGTTCTCGAGCAGCTTGGCCATCTCGGCCTCGCGGGTGCCCTTGGCCTCGACGACCCGGTTGACGAACCGCTCGTAGAGGGCGCGGGCGGCCTTGGTGCAGTCGGCCGTGATGCCGCCGACGACCTTGGGCGTGTTCTCCAGGCCGAAGGAGGCGTTGCCCGGGTCGATGCGCTCCGGGGAGAACGCGAGGTGGAAGTCGGCCCCGACGCGCAGCCCACCGGCCTCCAGCCGCGGCCTGACGACCTCGTCGGTGGTCCCCGGGTACGTCGTCGACTCCAGCACCACGAGCGTGCCGGCCCGGAGGTGGGCGGCGATGTCGTCGACGGCGGCGTGCACCGCGCCGAGGTCCGGGGCACCGTGGTCGGTCAGCGGAGTCGGCACGCACACCACGACGGCGCCGGCGCCGGCGATGACGTCAGCGCGGTCGGTGGCCTCGAAACCCTGCTCCAGCATGCCGCGCACATCGGCGTCGCTGATGTCGTCCACATGCGAACGGCCGGTGTTCAGCCCGTCGACCACCCGTCGGCTGCGGTCGAGGCCGACCACCTTCAGGCCCGCGGCAGCGGCGGACCTCGCCAGCGGCAGCCCCACGTAACCGAGTCCGACAACGACAAGATCCACCGTGGAGGATCTGCTCACGACATCATTCCCCAACCCCGTTGCCACGGCGTCGGCCAGACGCAGCAGCAACCGGCCCCCCGAGCAAATCGAACAAGTCCGAGGAGGTTAACAAGACCTTCACTTTTTGACCATGTTCACCCCAGGTGTGCCTTGTCACCCACACATCGGCACAACCCTTGACACGTCTCATGTGTCTGGAGCGACAGGAGCCTCAAGTGGAACGGGAGAGTCAGATCTCCCGCCAGGCCTCCAGCGCGAGCCCCGGCTCGTCCTTGCGGCGGGTGAGGAGCAGTGTGCCGGTCGAGGGCACGAGGGAGGCCGCGACGACCTCACCGTCCTCGTCGAGCGCCAGCGACACCATGGCGTCGGAGGGCAACGGGGGCCCGGACTCGGTCCACCAGGCGCCGGCGGACTCCTGCTCGGTCGGATAGGCGGCGAAGGCGACCCGCCCGCTCGCCGACCGCTGGGCGAGCACGGTGCAGTCGTGCCCCTCGATCTCACACCGCACGGCGGACACCGGGCCCGGCCCCGCGGAGGCGAGGAGGGTGACCGGCTTCTCGCCGGGGCGCCAGGCGCACAGGTCCCCCGAGGCGTCGGTGAAGAACAGGGTGGTGTGCTCGGCGGACGTGGCGAGCGCGCGCAGGGTCCCCGGACGGACAGGCACGTCGACGCCTTCGGTCCGCACCGGCTTCTTCCCGTCCCCCTCCTGCCGCCAGTGCAGGATCCCGCCGGGCACTGAGGCGTACACCTCCACGAACCCCGACTCCCCCGTCACGGCGGCCAACTCCCCCTGGACGTCATGCCCTTCGAGGTCCAGCCACCCTCCCCAGCCGCCCTTCACCTTCTGGTTGCGCAGGCTCACCCCGCCGCCCTTGTTCCGGACGAAGACATAGCCGCGCCCCGCGCCGTCCACGGCGACGGCCGGCGGCCCCGTCCGGTCGCCCTTCTGGTCCGGGTGCCCGATCGGAACCCAGTCCAGGGGAGCGAGCCCCGGCCGGAAGTGCGTGGAGTGCACGAGCCCGGACTCCCCCGGCACGGTGGGCCGCCAGGCGGCCAGGTGGGCGTACCCGTCGGCGCCCTGTCCGACCGCCGCGCCCGGGTGCAGCTTCTGGCTGCCGCCGACGGTGCGGGGAGCGTCTTCCCAGGGGCCGGCGGGGCCGCGTTCCGCACGGCACAGGACGGCATCGCCGGAGGGCAGATAGACGGTGAGGCGGCCGTCGCGGCCGCGGAGGAGCCAGTCGCCGTTCACCTGTTCACTTTATGCGGGCCGGACGGCCGGGCGCGCGGCCCTCCCCTGCCGGGCGGTCAGGTCCCGTGCGACCCTGGCCATATGAACGACCACCTGCCTCTGCTTGTCGTCGTCGACGCCGCGAACGTCGTCGGGTCGGTTCCGGACGGGTGGTGGCGGGACCGGCGGGGGGCGGCGGAGCGGTTGCGGGACCGGTTGGCGTCGCAGGGGGTTCCCGCCGTCTCCGGCCCGGTGGAGATCGTGTTGGTCGTCGAGGGGGCGGCGCGGGGTGTGGAGTCCGTGCCCGGGGTGCGGGTGTCGTCGGCGCCGGGCAGTGGGGACGATCACATCGTGGAGGTCGTCGCGGCGGCCGGGGAGCGTGCGGTGCTGGTGGTGACGGCGGACCGGGAGCTGCGGAGGCGGGTCGGGGAGCTGGGGGCGGAGGTGGCGGGGCCGCGGACGGTGCGGCCCTAGGTGCTCGGCGTTGTCGCTGGAGCCGGGCCGTTGCGCAACTCGGCGGAGCGAGGTGCCGCTGCGCCCACCCGTGCCGCCCCAGCGGCACGACTGCCCGCAGCTAGGTACGTGCGCAAGGGGACGTGTCGGGGGGTGTTCGCCCGCAGTGGGCGGCGCGTGTGATGCCAGTCAGTCGGTGGGTGACCTGGTCGCGCCGTTCCGAGGACGGACACCCCCCGGCGCGGCCCCGACCCACCCACCAGCGGCTACGGCGTACCCCCACCGGCCGTCGGCTGCTCCTTACCCGCCTCCTGTAGGGCGAGGCGGCTGTGCGTGCGGCCGTAGAGGAAGTAGACGACGAAGCCGACGACCATCCAGATGGCGAACCGCACCCACGTCTCGGCGGGCAGGTTGATCATCAGCCACAGCGAGGCGCACACCGAGAGGATCGGGATGACCGGCACCCACGGGGTGCGGAAGGACCGGGGCAGGTCGGGGCGGGTCCGGCGGAGGATGATCACGCCGATGGCGACCACCACGAAGGCGAACAGCGTGCCGATGTTCACCAGGGCGGCGAGTTCCGTCAGCGGAGTGAACCCGGCGACGATCGCGATGATCACGCCGAGCAGGATGGTCGGCCGGTGCGGGGTCTTGAACCGCGGGTGGACGTGGGAGAAGAACCGCGGCAGCAGCCCGTCCCGGCTCATCGCGAAGAACACCCGCGTCTGGCCGAGGAGCAGGATCATGCACACCGTCGTGAGGCCGACCGCGGCGCCGAAGCTGATGAACCCCGCGTACCACGGATGCCCGGTCGCCTTGAAGGCTTCGGCGAGCGGCGCGTCGACGTCCAGCTTGCTGTAGTGCTCCATGCCGGTGACGACGATCGACACGAGGACGTACAGCGTCGTGCAGATCACGAGGGAGCCGAGGATGCCGCGCGGCATGTCGCGCTGCGGGTTCCGGGTCTCCTCCGCGGCCGTGGCCACGACGTCGAAGCCGATGAAGGCGAAGAACACGACCGAGGCCGCGGTGAAGATGCCCATCACACCGAAGTTGGAGGGCGCCCAGCCGAACATCAACTGGATGAGTGGGGCCTGGAGACTGCTCCCGGCCTCCACGGGCTTCTCCTTCGGGATGAACGGGTCGTAGTTGCTGCTGTCGATGAGGAACGCGCCCGCGATGATCACGACGAGGACGACCGTCACCTTGATGGCGACGACGATCGACGTGATCCGGGCCGACAGCTTCATGCCGAGCACGAGGATGCCGGTGAGGACGAGGACGAGCGCGGCGGCGAGGATGTCGAAGCCGAAGACGTCGGAGCCCTCCCGGCTGCCCAGGCTCGCCGGCATGACCCAGCCCGCGTTGTCCATGAGCGACTGGATGTAGCCGGACCAGCCGACGGCCACCACCGCCGTCCCCAGGGCGAATTCCAGGACGAGGTCCCAGCCGATGATCCAGGCGGGCAGCTCGCCCAGAGAGGCGTAGGAGAACGTGTAGGCGGACCCGGCGACCGGAACCGTGGACGCGAACTCCGCGTAACAGAGCGCGGCCAGCGCACAGGCGACGCCGGCCGCGACGAACGCCAGGGCCACCGCGGGCCCGGCGTTGTCCTTCGCGACCGTGCCGGTGAGCACGAAGATACCGGTGCCGATGATCACACCGACGCCGAAGACGGTCAGATCCAGCGCGGACAAGGACTTCTTGAGCGCGTGTTCTGGCTCCTCGGTGTCGAGGATGGACTGCTCGACCTTCTTCGTCCGGAAGAGGGTGCTGCTCACGGGGTACCTCCCACGCTTGTCGTCCTCGACATGATCGAGAGGTGGCACCATCCGTATGCCCCGGCACGGACCGATTCACGCCAATGGGCCGGTTCCACCACCCTCACGGTGGGGAGAACCGGCCCATCAGAGTTCGTGCCTCCGCGTCAGTCGCGCGCGCTCTCCACCGAGTCCACGGCGTCCGCGGCGCTGCGCTCGTACCGTCCGTCCAGCTTGGCGACCAGCCCGGTCACCTGGCGGGCGATGTCCGGCGCGGTGAGGCCGATCTCGGCCATGACCTCGGCGCGCGAGGCGTGGTCGAGGAAGCGCGGCGGGATGCCGAAGTCGCGCAGCGGGACGTCGACGCCCGCGTCGCGCAGGGCCTGCGCGATCGCCGAGCCGACACCGCCGACACGGCTGTTGTCCTCGACGGTGACGACCACGCGGTGCCGCTCGGCGAGCGGGGCCATCGCCTCGTCGACGGGCTTGACCCAGCGCGGGTCGACGACGGTGGTGGAGATGCCCTGACGGTCGAGCAGACCTGCGATCTCCAGGCACATCGGCGCGAGCGCGCCGACGGAGACCAGCAGCACGTCCGGCCGGTCGGTGCCGGGCTCGCGCAGCACGTCCATGCCGCCGACGCGGCCCACGGCGGGCACGGCGGGGCCGACGGCGCCCTTGGAGAAGCGGACCACGGTCGGCGCGTCGTCGACGGCGACGGCCTCCCGCAGCTGCGCCCGGACCTGGTCGGCGTCGCGCGGCGCGGCGAGCCGCAGCCCGGGCACGACCTGGAGGATCGACATGTCCCACATGCCGTTGTGTGAGGCGCCGTCGGTGCCCGTGACACCGGCCCGGTCCAGGACGAAGGTGACCCCGCACTTGTGCAGCGCCACGTCCATCAGTACCTGGTCGAAGGCGCGGTTGAGGAAGGTGGCGTACACCGCGAACACCGGGTGCACGCCGCCCGTCGCCAGGCCCGCCGCCGACACCGCGCCGTGCTGCTCGGCGATGCCGACGTCGTAGACCCGGTCGGGGAACCGCTTGGCGAACTTCTCCAGGCCCACGGGCTGGAGCATGGCGGCCGTGATGGCGACGACGTCGTCGCGCTCCTCGCCGAGCTTGACCATCTCCTCGCCGAAGACGGAGGTCCAGTCGGCGCCGGAGGAGGCGATCGGCAGGCCCGTGTCGGGGTGGATCTTGCCGACGGCGTGGAAGCGGTCGGCCTCGTCCTGGAGGGCGGGCTGGTAGCCGCGGCCCTTCTCGGTGAGGCAGTGCACGATGACCGGCCCGCCGAACCGCTTGGCCCGGGCGAGCGCCGACTCCAGCGCCTCGATGTCGTGCCCGTCGATCGGCCCGACGTACTTGAGGCCGAGGTCCTCGAACATGCCCTGCGGGGCGATGAAGTCCTTCAGGCCCTTCTTGGCCCCGTGCAGGGTCTCGTAGAGGGGCTTGCCGACGACCGGCGTGCGGTCGAGGATCTCCTTGGTGCGGCTGAGGAAGCGCTCGTAGCCGTCGGTCGTGCGCAGCGTCGCGAGGTGGTTGGCGAGACCGCCGATGGTGGGCGCGTAGGACCGCTCGTTGTCGTTGACGACGATGACGAGGGGGCGGTCCTTGGCCTCGGCGATGTTGTTCAGCGCCTCCCAGGCCATACCGCCGGTCAGCGCCCCGTCACCGATGACGGCGACGACATGGTCGTCCCGTTCGCGCAGCTGGTTCGCCTTGGCGAGGCCGTCGGCCCAGCCGAGGACGGTCGAGGCGTGCGAGTTCTCGATGACGTCGTGCTCGGACTCGGCCTGCGAGGGGTAGCCGGACAGGCCGCCCTTCATCTTCAGCTTGGAGAAGTCCTGACGGCCGGTGAGGAGCTTGTGCACGTAGGACTGGTGGCCGGTGTCCCAGAGCACCTTGTCCTTGGGCGAGTCGAAGACCCGGTGCAGGGCGATGGTGAGCTCCACCACGCCGAGGTTGGGGCCGAGGTGACCGCCGGTCTTGGAGACCGCTTCGACAAGGAAGGTCCGGATCTCCTCCGCCAGCTGGTTCAGCTCCTCCGGGCTGAGCCGGTCCAGATCGCGCGGTCCCCTGATACGGGTCAGCAGCGGCACCCGTGCCTCCTTGCAGTAGAGCTGATCGAGCTGTTGCCGGGCGTGTCGAGTCTAATGTTCCGCCTTCGGGGACCGCGCCGAGGCCGTGCGTCGTACATCACGCATTCGGCTGTACCCACCTCGCACCCCACCTACGACACGACTGTGCCCGGCACCCTCGAGGGCACCGGGCACAGTTTTTCAAAGGCGCAGTACTGCATCGCCGTAAGGGGCGCGGGGAACTGCGCGACCAGCCCCCACGGCCCGCAGCCGGACTGCTACGCCCGCCCCGCAGTCTTCTGCGTCTTACGCGTCACCGCGTCGATCACCACCGTGGCCAACAGCACACCACCGGTGATCATGTACTGCACCGGCGAGGCAATGCCCTCGAGGGCGAGCCCGTACTGAATGGACACGATCACCAGCACACCGAGCAGCGCGTTCCACGTACGCCCGCGCCCACCGAACAGCGACGTCCCACCGATCACCGCCGCGGCGATCGCGTTCATCAGCAGGTCACCACCACCGGCACCCTGGTTCGCCGCGGCGATCTTCGACGCGATGAACAGACCGCCCACCGCGGCGAAGGTCCCGGAGATCGCGAACACCGAGATCCGCACCAGCTCCACGTTGATACCGGCCCGCCGGGACGCCTCGACGCTGCCGCCGAGCGCGAACACCTTCCGCCCGTACGCCGTGCGCCGCAGCACGAAGTCCGTGACCAGCAGCACGATGATGAAGATCACCACGGCCAGCGGCAGGCCCTTGTACTGGTTGAAGACGATGGCGACGGCGAACGCGAGGACCGCCAGCAGCGCGGTGCGCACGATGGTCTCGCTCAGCGGCCGCGACGGAACCCCCGCGGCCTCCCGCCGCCGGTTGCCGAGGAAGGAGCTGAGGAAGTACCCGACGGTCACGACGACGGCCAGCCCGTACGCCGCGGCGACGTCCGAGAAGTAGTAGCTGGTCAGCTGGGCCACGACCCCGTCCGGGTCGAGGTTGATGGTGCCGTTGTCGCCCAGCACCTGGAGCATGAAGCCGTTCCAGAAGAGCAGTCCGGCCAGCGTGACGGCGAACGCGGGGACACCGATCTTCGCGAAGAAGAAGCCGTGCAGCGCGCCGGCGACCGTGCCGGTGACGATGGCCAGCACGAAGGCGAGCCACTCGTTCATGCCGTTGGTGACGTTCAGCACGGCGAAGCCGGCCCCGGCGACACCGCTGACCGAACCGACCGACAGGTCGATCTCGCCGAGCAGCAGCACGAAGACGATGCCGACGGCGATCATGCCCGTACCGACCATGGCGACGGACATGTCGGACAGGTTGCCCGCGGTGAGGAAGTTGGAGTTCAGGCTCTGGAAGATGATCCAGATGACGGCCAGGCCGACGACCACCGGAATGGAGCCCAGGTCACCGGACTTCATCTTCCGCTTGAACTCGGTGACGTATCCCGCGAAGCCCTGCTCGCGCACCAGCAGCCGGGGGTCGACGACCGTGACGGCGGCCTTGGCCGCCTCGGGGTTCGCCACGACGTGGTCCCCGGGCGTGTCCGGGGCCGCGGAGGTCTTGTCGATGCTCACTTCTTGATCTCCCCATTGGTGCGCGCCGCACGACGGGTCACGGCGTTGTCCGTGGCGCCCGTGATGGCGGAGATGATCTCTTCCTGCGAGGTCGACTTGACCTCGAAGACGCCGTTGTTGCGGCCGAGGCGCAGCACGGCGACCTTGTCCGCGACGGCCTTGACGTCGGCCATGTTGTGGCTGATGAGGATCACGGCGTGGCCGCGCTCCCGCAGCCGCTCGACGAGGTCGAGGACCTGTGCGGTCTGCTCCACACCGAGGGCGGCGGTGGGCTCGTCGAGGATGACCAGCTTGGGCTCGCCGAGCATGGAACGGGCGATGGCCACGGTCTGGCGCTGGCCGCCGGAGAGCGAGGCGATCGGGATACGCACGCTGGGAATGCGGATCGACAGCGTGTCGAGGAGCTCGCGGGAGCGGCGCTCCATCTCCACCTCGTCCAGGACGCCGCGCTTGCGGATCTCCCGGCCGAGGTAGAGGTTGCCGACGACGTCGATGTTGTCGCACAGCGCGAGGTCCTGGTAGACGGTCGCGATGCCCAGGTTCTGGGCGTCGTGCGGCTTGTTGATCTGGACGGATGTGCCGTCCCACTCGATGACGCCCTCATCGATGGGGTGCACGCCGGCGATCGTCTTGACCAGCGTGGACTTTCCGGCGCCGTTGTCGCCGACCAGGGCGACCACCTCACCGGCGTGGACCTCAAGCTCTACGTCGGTGAGCGCCTGTACGGCACCGAACCGCTTGGAGACCCCGCGCAACGCCAGCACGGGCGTAGCGGACACGTGAACCATCTCCTTCGCCGCCTGACCCGGCGGGAGGTTGTGCAGAAGTGTGGGAAGAGTGATCACTCCGGCGCCCCGCGGAGCTTGCGGGGCTGTTGTGGCGGGGCGCCGGAGGAACTCGTGGAAACTCGTGGCAGCCGGTCCGCTGCGGGAGTCACGGGAGTCCGTATGCGGACTCCCGTGTCTCCGGCGGGACCTGACGGCTGCCTACTTGAGGCCGGCCTTGTCGCAGGCGGCCTTGTACTTGCCCGTGCAGATCTCAGCGACGGTGTAGATGCCGTCCTTGATGACGGTGTCCTTGATGTTGTCCTTGGTCAGCGAGACGACCGGGACGAGCACGGAGGGGATGGCCTTGGTGGTCGGGCTGTCGACCTTGTCCTTGGCGATGGAGTCGAGCGACTTGCCCTGGGCGAGGGCGACGGCCATCTCGGCCGCGACGTCCGCCTCCTGCGGGTAGGGCTTGTAGACGCTCATGTACTGCTCACCGGTCACGATGCGCTGCACACCGGAGAGTTCGGCGTCCTGGCCGGTGACGGGTATGTCGGCGATGCCGGCCGCCTTCAGGGCCGTGATGATGCCGCCCGCCATGCCGTCGTTGGCGGAGTAGACGCCGACGATCTTGTCCTTGCCGAGGGCGGAGATGGCGCCCTCCATGTTGGCGTTGGCGTTCTCCGGCTTCCACTCCTTGGTGTCGTACTCGCGGCCGACCTTCACCTTGCCGTCGAGAACGGCGTGGGCGCCCTTCTTGAACTGGGCGGCGTTGGGGTCGGTGGACGAGCCGTTCATCATGACGATCTGGCCGCTCTTGGCCTTGGAGCCCAGGGCCTTCAGCAGGGCCTCGCCCTGGGTCTTGCCGACGGTGACGTTGTCGAACGAGGTGTAGGCGTCGATCGGGCCCTCGGCGAGGCGGTCGTAGGCGACGACGGGGATGCCCGCGTCCTTGGCCTTCTTCACCGAGCCGGCGATGGCCTTGGAGTCCACCGCGTCCACGATCAGCACGTCGACCTTGTTGGTCACCATCGTGTCGACCTGCTGGTTCTGCGTGCTGGCGTCCTGCTTGGCGTTGGCGTAGACGACCTCGCCCTTGCCGCCGGTGAGTTCCTTGACCTTCTTCTCGATGAGCACCCGGTCGAACTTCTCGTACCGCGCGGTCGCGTTCTCCGGAAGGAGGAGACCGACCTTGATGTCGTCGCCCTTCTTGGGCGACCCGGAGGAGCCGGCCTTGTCGCCGGACTCCTTGGCGCTGCCACAGGCAGCAAGCGAAACGGCCATCGCACCGGCGGCCATCGCAACAGCGGCGCGACGCATACGCGTGTTCACTTCAGAAACCTCCCTGACGAGGCCGCGACATTGCGGCCGAGGTGGCTGGAAGTCAACTCGGCCACACGTGCGACGTCAAGAAGTAAATCCTTAACGAGATGGCAACGGTGCCATCCGTTCTCTAAGTGAAGGCAGGCGTCGCTGTCTGCAACATCCCAGGGGCAGTTCCGTCCAAAAGGGTCGAATCGCCCATCTCGCTGAGGGCGAGGGCGAGCGCTCCGAGGACCTCCGCACGGCCGCCGAGCGCACCGGGGAGCACGGACAGATGGCGTGCCGCGCTGGGGATGGCGTAACGGCCGACGGACTCCCGGATCGGCCCGAGCACCAGCTCACCCGCCTCGGCGAGATCGCCGCCGAGGACCACGCGGCTCGGGTTCAGCAGGTTGCAGAGATTGGCCACTCCGCTGCCGATGTGGCGGCCGACGTCGGCGATCACCCGGCGGCAGCCCGGGTCGCCGTCCCGCGCGAGCCGTACGACGCCTTCCATCGTCAGGTCGGTGCCGTGGCTGGACTGCAGGAGCGGGAGCACGTAACGCGCGGCCGCGAAGGTCTCCAGGCAGCCGCGGTTGCCGCAACGGCAGACCGGGCCGGCCTCGTCGAGTGTGATGTGGCCGATCTCCCCGGCCGTACCGCCCGGACCGCGGTAGATCTTGCCGCTGATCACCAGACCGGCGCCGACACCGCTGGCGACCTTGATGTACGCCAGGTCCCGCACCCCCCGGCCGCTGCCCCAGACCATCTCGCCGAGGGCGCCGAGGTTGGCGTCGTTGTCCACGTGCACCGGGACGCCGAGCCGCCCCCGCAGCTCCTCGGCGGGCTTGGTGCCGGTCCAGCCGGGCAGGATCGCGGTCGAGCCGAGGGTGCCGGACTCGACGTCGATCGGGCCGGGCACACCGAGGCCGACCCCGGCGATCTTGGACCGGTCGACTCCGGTCGCCTCGATCAGCCGGCTGACCAACTGCTCCGCCCGGTCGAACCCCTGCGCCGCGGAGGCGTCCACGTCCAGCGGCTCGGACTCCTCGGCGAGCACCTGGTGGGCGAGGTTCCCCACCGCGACCCGCAGGTGGGTGTGGCCGAAGTCGACTCCGATGACGATCCCGGCGTCCCCGCTCAGCGAGACGCTGCGGGCCCGGCGCCCGCCCGCCGAGGTGGGTGTGACCTCGACGGTGCCGCCCTCTTTCAACTCCCGCACGATGTTGGATACTGTCGCCGCGGACAGCCCGGTCGTCCGGGCGATCTCGGCCTGGGTGAGGGAGCCCGCCAGGCGCACGGCACGTACGACCCGCTCCAGGTTGGCTCGGTGCAGCGACGACTGCGACCCCGGAGTCTCCACGACGACCTCCTGCGCGCGGGGCCGCTTCGACGAGGCCCCGTCCATGTCCAACTAGTGAACTCTAAGTCGAGCCGTTCGGGTCGCCTCCCGTCAAGAGGTTGAACGGTTTCCGGGTCCATGGACACACGTGTGCACGCCACCCCCGCGGTCGGGAGCGGCGTGTGCGCGAACGCTTGCGCAGGGTTACTTCAGGGCGCCGGCCGTCAGCCCCTGCACCACCTGCCGCTGGAAGACGATGTACGCGGCGAGGACCGGCAGCATCGCCATCACCAGGCCGGCGAAGAGCCCGGACCAGTCACCCTTGTAGCCCTGGCTCACGGCCAGCTGCACGAGCCCCTGGGTGAGGACGCGCTTGTCCGGGTCGGTGTTGAGAACCGTGGGCAGCATGTACTGGTTCCACTGGCCCAGGAAGTTGAAGATGCCGACGCTGACCAGACCGGGCTTGGCCATCGGCAGCATGATCTGGAAGAACGTCCGGCTGTGCGAGGCACCGTCGACGAAGGCCGCCTCCGCCACCGAGGTGGGCAGGGTCCGGAAGAACGCCGTCAGGAAGAACACCGTGAACGGCAGCGAGTAGGCGATGTAGACCAGGATCAGCCCGTGGATGGTGTTCAGCAGGCCCATGTTGTTCACGACGTAGAACAGCGGGACCAGTGCCAGCATGATCGGGAAGCTCATGCCGCCGATGAAGAGGAAGTAGATGAACCGGTTGCCCGGGAAGTCGAAGCGGGCGAGCACGTACGCCGCCATCGAGCCGAGCACCAGGGTGCCGATGAGCGAGCCTCCCACCACCAGCACGGTGTTGAGGAAGTAGTCGCTCATGTTGGCCTCGGTCCACGCCCGCGACCAGTTGTCGAAGTGCAGCGTGTCCGGCAGTGACCAGGGCGAGGAGAAGATGGACCGGTCGTCCTTGAAGGACGTCATCACCGCCCACAGCAGCGGCATGACCACCATGATCGCCCAGATGACGAGGATGCCGTGGGAGAAGGCGTTGAGGACCGTGCCCTCCTTCTTCTCCTTCGGGGGCGGGACCGGTGGGGCGTCCGTCTTGGTGACGGGGGCGCCGGACTCGGCCGGCAGGGGCGCGGGGGTCTGCGTCGTCTTCATCTGATCAGAACTCCAGCCGCTCGCGACGGCCCAGCCGCATCACCACGGCGGCGAAGGCCAGCGTGACGACGAGCAGGGCGACACCGATGGTGGTGGCGTAGGCGGCCTGCCCGTCACGGAACGCCTTCTGGTACACGTACAGGACCATGACGGTGGTCGAGTAGTCGGGACCGCCCGGCCCGGTCGTCATGATCTGCACGACCGCGAACGACTCGGCGCCCAGGGCGAGGATGCCCATGTAGACCCAGCCGGACTGCACGGTGTCCCACAGCAGCGGCAGGGTGATGCGGAAGAAGGTCGTGGCGCGGCCCGCCCCGTCCAGCAGCGCCGCCTCGTACATCTCCGCCGGGATGGAGGCCATGCCGGCGGAGAAGAGGACCACGAAGAAGCCGACGGTGGACCAGACGAGCACCCCCATCACGGCCCACAGCGCGAGGTCGGGGTCGCCCAGCCACAGCGGCTGGACGTTGTCGAGTCCGATCCCGCGCAGGACCGAGTTGATCGCGCCGCTGTCCGGGTTGTACGCGAACGCGAACAGCAGCGCGACGATGGCGATGGAGAGCACCTGCGGGAAGAAATAGACGATCTTGTAGAAGGAGGAGCCCCGGACACCGGAGACGACCGGGCCGTTCCTCCTCTTTCTGCCCCCCACATTGATCATGAAGGCGAAGAACAGCGCCAGGCTGATCGTCACCACCGGCAGCAGGAGCGCGAACAACAGGCTGTGCTGCAACGACTTCCAGAAGATCTCGTCGTCGAGCAGCCGGCTGTAGTTGTCGAACCCGACCATCTTGAATTCGGGGCTCAGGCCGGTCCAGTCCGTGAACGAGTAGTAGATGGACTGGATGAACGGCCAGACCACGAAGAGCGCGTACAGTCCCAGGGGCAGCGCGAGGAAGCCCACGATGAACCGGTACTTGCCGTGCTGCATCGCCACTCCGGTGCCGTTGCGGAAATGAGTTTCCGGTGCCGTTACTGGTGCTTGTAGTGCTTGATGGAGTCGTCCTTGGCGGCCTCGTCGGCGAAGCCCTGGATCTTCTTGACGGCCTCGGCCGGGGTGAGGCGGCCGGCCATCATCTCGCCCAGGCCGGACACGCCGATCTTCTCCTTCTGCAACTGCACGTACCAGTCCTGCAGACGGGGGTTCACCACGTTCTGGCCGGCCTTCTCCAGCGCCGCGACACCGGACTTCAGTCCCGGGGTGAGGGTGATGCCGTCGGTGCCGCCGTTGTAGGCGGTGAGGGACTTGACCTTGCTGGTGAAGTTCTTCGACGAGGCCTCGCTGAGCATGATGCGCAGCTGCTCCATGCCGCCCGCGGCGTTCTTGGCCTTGGACGGGACGATGAAGGGCTCGCCGCCGGAGGCCCAGATGGTGCCGAAGGGCAGCTTGTCGGAGGAGTCGAGTCCGGTGGGCGCGGAGACGGACAGGCCGAAGTCCTTCGGGATGACGTTGGCCGACTCGTTCTCCACCCAGGATCCGTTCGGGATGAACAGCGCCTTGCCCTGGGCCCACGCGGTCTGCGACTGGATGTGGTCCAGGCCCGGGGTGCCCTTGAGGACGTAGCCCTTCTTGTAGAGCTCGTAGTAGGCCTCGAAACAGGCCTTGACCGCCGGGTGCTTCCAGGCGTTCGGCTCCAGGTTGTCGATGGCGTCGAGGACCTCGCGGCCGCCCACCTTGCCGATCATCGGGTAGAGCGAGAAGGGGAGGTAGTACGGGTACTTGCCCGCGTACGTCCAGCCCGCCATGCCCTTCTTCTTGGCCTTGGCGCAGACCGCGAGCATCTGGTCCCAGGTCTCGGGGTACTGCTCGTCGAGCGAGTCGAGGGCCTTCTGCGAGTACCAGACGCCGTAGACCGTGTAGGCGTAGTAGAAGATCCAGACCTTCTCGCCGTCGAACTGGCCCATCTCGACGATGCCGGGGCGCAGCGTGTCGCGGACCTTCTTGTTCGGGTCGTCGTAGGAGGGCGCGTCCAGCAGCGGGGTGAGGTCGGCGAGCTGGTTCTTGCCGACCAGGACGCCCATGTCCATCTGCTCGGCGCCGGAGTTGTCGATGAGGTCCGGTGGGGTGCCCTGGTTGAAGCGGGGCTGGAGGGTGGACTGGATCTTCTGGGTGGCGGAGAACTTCACCTTCACCTCGGGGAAGTTCTTCTGGTAGATCTTCACCGCGTCCTCGGCGTACTCCTTGCCGAAGCCGCCGTCGAACAGGACGAATTCCATGCCCGCGGTGTCGTTGACACCGAGCGGGTTCTTCGCCGTCTTCTTGCCGGCCTTGGCCTTGCCGCCGGTGTCGTCGCCCCCGCTGCTCGCGCAGGCGGACAGGAAGCCAAACGTCGGTACGGAGATCAGTCCGAGCGCGGCGGACCTCTTGATCAGATCGCGGCGGCCGACACCCTCGGTGCCGTGGTTCTCGGCGGAAGTGGATCCCATGCTCAAGTCCTCGCCTTCTCCAGGACTCAGGCGGTGAACCGGATCCTCCCGGCACCGCGGTCGGGTCACGCTGGGTCGTGCAGGAAAGTGCGGGTGGTGACGTGCGGATCGTGTGAAGCGCCCGACAGGTATAGTCCACTTCCCGCCAGCGGATCAAGATCGAACACAAGGTTGGCCACGGGTCTTATCCGAGTTGAGACCTCACGGAAAGACGAGCGGTCCGCGGGGCGCCCGGCGGAAAAATCCCGGTCACCGCCCGCGGATCCCACAACCAACACCCTTGACACCCCTCGCCACTTGGGCAACTACTGGTCCTTGCGCGTCGAAGTTGACAACGTTGTCCACTGCGCAGGGAGGGTACCCGTTGATGCAGCGGAAAGCTCGGCACAGATGGGGTTCGGCGGTCGTGTCGACGACCGCCTTCGCTTTGGCCCTGAGCTCACAGGGCGTGGCGGTCGCACGGCCCGGAGCTCCCGAGGCCGCCGATCGGAGGTTCACGTCCTCCTTCGAGGCGGACGACCCGCTTCCGGACTGGTCGAACACCGTCGACACCACCCCCGAAGGCGGCAAGCGGGCGTCGGGGGTCGACGGCGGTTACAGCAGCGGCATACCGGGCAATGTCACCGACCAGGTCACCGATGTCCGGGCCGGCGCCGAGAACACGGGCGGCGGTGAGGTGAAGGAGAACCTCGTCGACGGCGAGCCGAGCACCAAGTGGCTCACCTTCGAGCCCACCGGCTGGGTCGAGTTCGACCTGGACAAACCAGTCAAACTGGTGCGATATGCCCTGACGTCGGCCAATGACCACGACGAGCGCGACCCGAAGGACTGGACCCTGAAGGGCTCCACCGACGGCAAGGAGTGGAAGACCCTCGACACCCGTTCCGGCGAGTCCTTCTCCGAGCGGTTCCAGACCAGGACGTACGACCTCGCGGGACCCGCCGAGTACCGGCACTTCCGGCTCGACATCACGGGGAACAAGGGCGGCGACCTCCTCCAGCTCGCCGACGTGCAGTTCTCCACCGGAGGCAATGACGGGCCGGTGCCGCGGGACATGCTCTCCCTGGTCGACCGCGGTCCGAGCGGCTCCCCCACCGCCAAGGCGGGTGCCGGGTTCACCGGGAAGCGGGCCCTGCGCTACGCCGGCCGGCACACCACCGAGGGACGCGCGTACTCGTACAACAAGGTCTTCGACGTGAACGTGGCCGTCGGCCGGGACACCCGGCTCTCCTATCGGGTCTTCCCGTCGATGGCGGACGGCGACCTCGACTACGACGCCACGAACGTCTCCGTCGACCTCGCCTTCACCGACGGCACCTACCTGAGCGACCTGGGGGCCACCGACCGGCACGGGTTCCCGCTGACCCCACGGGGACAGGGCGCCGCGAAGGTGCTCTACGTCAACCAGTGGAACAACGTGGCGGCGCGGATCGGGTCGGTCGCGGCCGGGAAGACCGTGGACCGGATCCTGGTGGCGTACGACTCCCCGAAGGGCCCGGCGAGGTTCCGGGGCTGGCTGGACGACGTGACCATCGAGTCCGTCGCCCCCGAGCGGCCGAAGGCGCATCTGTCCGACTACGCGGTCACCACACGCGGCACCAACTCCAGCGGCGGCTTCTCGCGGGGCAACAACTTCCCGGCGACGGCGGTGCCGCACGGCTTCAACTTCTGGACACCGGTGACCAACGCGGGCTCGCTGAGCTGGCTGTACGACTACGCACGCGCGAACAACGCGGACAATCTGCCGACGATCCAGGCGTTCAGCGCGAGCCACGAGCCCAGCCCCTGGATGGGCGACAGGCAGACCTTCCAGGTCATGCCGTCCATCGCCGCCGGCGCTCCGGACCTCGGCCGGGAGGCCCGGGAGCTGGCCTTCCGGCACGAGAACGAGACCGCGCGGCCGTACTACTACGGGGTGCGGTTCGAGAACGGGCTGAAGGCCGAGATGGCACCGACCGACCACGCGGCCGCCCTGCGCTTCACCTACCCCGGCGACGACGCGAGCGTCCTCTTCGACAACGTCACCGACCAGGCGGGCCTGACCCTCGACCAGGAGAACGGGACCGTCACCGGCTACTCGGACGTGAAGTCCGGTCTCTCGACGGGCGCGACCCGGCTGTTCGTGTACGGGGAGTTCGACCAGCCGGTCACCGAGGGCTCCTCGTCCGGTGTGAAGGGCTACCTCCGCTTCAAGGCCGACGACCGGACCGTCACCCTGCGCCTCGCGACCTCGCTCATCAGCGTCGACCAGGCCAAGGACAACCTCCGCCAGGAGATCCCTGAGGGCAGGTCCTTCGAGGCGGTGAAGAAGGGTGCCCAGCGGCAGTGGGACCGGCTGCTCGGCAAGGTCGAGGTCGAGGGCGCGACCCCCGACCAGCTGACGACGCTGTACTCCAGCCTGTACCGGCTGTACCTGTACCCGAACTCCGGTTTCGAGCAGGTCGACGGGAAGGACCGGTACGCCTCGCCGTTCTCCCCCATGCCGAGCCCGGACACCCCGACGCACACCGGCGCGAAGATCGTCGACGGCCGGGTGTACGTCAACAACGGCTTCTGGGACACCTACCGGACGACCTGGCCGGCCTACTCGTTCCTGACCCCGTCCCGGGCGGGCGAGCTGGTCGACGGGTTCGTGCAGCAGTACAAGGACGGCGGCTGGACCTCGCGCTGGTCCTCCCCCGGCTACGCGGACCTCATGACGGGCACGTCCTCGGACGTGGCGTTCGCGGACGCGTACGTCAAGGGCGTGGACTTCGACGCGAAGGCGGCCTACGACGCGGCCGTGAAGAACGCCACGGTGGTGCCCCCGAGCTCGGGCGTCGGCCGCAAGGGCATGGCCACCTCCCCGTTCCTCGGCTACACGAGCACCGAGACGCACGAGGGCCTGTCCTGGGCGCTGGAGGGCTACCTCAACGACTACGGCATCTCCCGGATGGGCCGCAAGCTCTACGAGGAGACCGGCGAGCGGCGCTACAAGGAGGAGTCGGAGTACTTCCTGAACCGCGCCCGGGGCTACGTGAACCTCTTCGACACGAAGGCCGGGTTCTTCCAGGGCCGGGACGCGAAGGGCGACTGGCGGGTCGAGTCGTCGAAGTACGACCCTCGGGTCTGGGGGCACGACTACACCGAGACAAATGGATACGGATACGCGTTTACCGCCCCACAAGACAGTCGAGGCCTGGCGAACCTGTACGGCGGCCGGAAGGGTCTCGCCGACAAGCTCGACGACTACTTCTCCACACCTGAGACGGCCTCCCCGGAGTTCGTCGGCTCCTACGGGGGCGTCATCCACGAGATGACGGAGGCGCGGGACGTGCGGATGGGCATGTACGGGCACTCCAACCAGGTCGCGCACCACGCCATCTACATGTACGACGCGGCCGGGCAGCCCTGGAAGGCCCAGGAGAAGGTCCGCGAGGTGCTGTCGCGCCTGTACACGGGCAGTGAGATCGGCCAGGGCTACCACGGGGACGAGGACAACGGTGAGCAGTCGGCCTGGTTCCTGTTCTCCGCGCTCGGCTTCTACCCGCTGGTGATGGGCGGCGGCGAGTACGCGATCGGCTCGCCGCTGTTCAAGAAGGTGACCGTGCATCTGGAGAACGGGCGGGAGCTGGTGGTGAAGGCTCCGCGGAACAGCGCGCAGAACGTGTACGTGCAGGGGCTGAAGGTCGACGGCCGCTCGTGGACGAAGACCTCGCTCCCCCACTCCGTGGTCGCCGAGGGCGGTGTCCTGGAGTTCGACATGGGCTCGCGGCCGTCGGCCTGGGGCACGGGGGAGCACGCCGCACCCGTGTCGATCACCCGGGACGACGAGGTGCCGACACCCCGCGCGGACGTGCTGAAGGGCGAGGGCGCCCTCTTCGACGACACCTCGGCGACGGACGCGGCCGCGACCTCGGTGGACCTTCCGGTCCGCGAGCGCGCCAAGGCCGTCCAGTACACGCTGACGTCGTCGTCCGACCGGACGAAGGCACCGGCCGGCTGGACGCTCCAGGGCTCGTCCGACGGCACGACCTGGCGGACGCTGGACCGGCGCTCCGGGGAGTCCTTCGCCTGGGACAGGCAGACACGCGCGTTCAGCGTGAGGTCACCGGGTACGTACGAGAGGTACCGCCTGGTCCTCGACGGTGAGGGCAGCCTGGCGGAGGTCGAACTGCTCTCCTGAGCAAGGGAGTTGGTGGTCTCATGTCGCTTCCCGTGCCCGTCCCGCCCGAGGGTGTCGACCCGGCCTGGCTGCCGTCCGCCGCCTTCCGGGCGGTCGGTGGCCGACGGACGCTGATCCGAGGGTCGGATCCGCTGGTGGAGACGGTGCACGGGGAGGTGGCGGAGGCCTGCCGGCGGTTCGGGGGCCGGGTCGTGCGGGCCGCTTCGGACGGCCCGTACGACCTGGTCCTCGGCCTGGGGGCGGACGGTCTCGGAGAGGAGGGCTTCGCGGTCGCGCGCTCGGGCGGCACGACGACCGTCACCGCCTCCGGCGGACGCGGGCTGCTGTACGGGCTGTTCCACGTCGTACGCCTCGGGGAGGCGGCGTTCCGGGGTGACTGGGCGCCGGAGACACATCGCCCGGCGCACGCGCTGCGGATGCTCGACCACTGGGACAACGTGGCCGTGCACCCGGTCATGGGCCAGGTGGAGCGGGGGTACGCGGGTGGCTCGCTGTTCTGGGAGGACGGGAGGGCGCGGGGCGAACTCGGCCGCGTGCGGACGTACGGCAGGCTGCTCGCGGCGTGCGGGGTCAACGCGGTCTGCGTGAACAACGTCAACGTGCACGCGGCCGAGGCCCGTCTGCTGACCGACCGGATCGGTGAAGTGGCCGACCTGGCCGACGCGTTGCGGCCCTACGGCGTCCGCACCCACCTGTCGGTGTCCTTCGCCGCGCCGATCGTGCTCGGTGGGCTGCCCACGGCCGATCCGCTGGACGTGTCGGTGCGGGACTGGTGGGCCGGGGCGACCCGGCGGGTGTACGAGGCGATACCCGACTTCGGCGGGTACGTGGTGAAGGCCGACTCGGAGGGGCAGCCGGGGCCGTTCGCGTACGGCCGCAGTCACGCGGACGGCGCGAACCTGCTGGCCGCCGCGCTGGAGCCGCACGGCGGCACGGTCCACTGGCGGGCGTTCGTCTACGACCACCGCCAGGACTGGCGGGACCGCACCACGGACCGGGCCCGGGCCGCGTACGACCACTTCGTGCCGCTGGACGGGGAGTTCGCCGCCAACGCGGTGCTCCAGGTGAAGCACGGGCCGATGGACTTCCAGGTGCGGGAGCCGGTCTCACCGCTGATCGGGGCGATGCCGAGCACCCGGCCGGCGGTGGAGGTGCAGGCCACCCAGGAGTACACGGGCCAGCAGCGGCACGTCTGCTGGCTGGGGCCGATGTGGAGCGAGGTGCTGCGGTTCCGGCCCGAACAGGACCTCTGCGTAGGTGAGTTGGCGCGCGGCGGACTCGTGGCCGTGTCGAACGCCGGGGACGACCCGTTCTGGACGGGGCATCCGCTGGCCCAGGCGAACCTGTACACCTTCGGGCGGCTGGCGTGGCGGCCGGACGCCGAACCCCGCGCGGTGCTGGACGAGTGGATCGCACTCACGTTCCCGGACGCCCCGGCGCCGCTGGCCGACGGGCTGCACGCGGTGCTCGACGGCTCGTGGCGGACGTACGAGAAGTACACCGCTCCCCTCGGCGTGGGATGGATGGTGCAGCCGGGCCACCACTACGGGCCGAGCGTCGACGGCTACGAGTACAGCCCGTGGGGGACCTACCACTTCGCCGACCGGGACGGCGTCGGGGTCGACCGCAGTGCGGCCACCGGCACCGGGTACGCCGGGCAGTACGCCAAGCCGTGGTCCGAGCTGTACGAGTCCCGGGACACCTGCCCCGACGAGCTGCTGCTGTTCTTCCACCACGTGCCCTACGGGCATGTGCTGAAGAGCGGGAAGACCGTGATCCAGCACATCTACGACACGCACTTCGAGGGTGTTCAGGAGGTCGAGGAGGCCCGCCGGGTGTGGGCGGGCCTCGCGGACCTGGTCGGGCAGGGGCGTCACGCGCGGGTGGCGGAGCGGTACGAGGAGCAGCTCCGCAGTGCCCGCGAGTGGCGCGACCAGATCAACAGCTACTTCTTCCGCAAGTCGGGGGTGCCGGACGAGCGGGGGCGGCGCATCTACTGAAGGACCGCTACGCCCAGGGGGTCGAGGACCAGGGGTTCGCCCTGGTCCACCCGCTTTCCGGTGAGCAGGTCGGTGGCGATGGCGTGGGCGGTCAGGTGGGCCGGTTCGGGGGCGTGGTTGAGGAGGAAGAGCAGGCGGGTGCCGTCGGGGGCGACCCTGGTCGCGGTCTCCACCGCCGGGTGGCCGGCGTAGGGGCCGAGCAGGTCGTGGCGGGCCAGGATCCGGTGTACGACCTGGTCGACGCCCGGCTGGTCGAGGGCGGTGGCCACGTACCAGCCCTCGCCGTCGCCGAACCGGTTGCGGGTCACGGCGGGGGTGCCCGCGTAGAAGTCGGTGCCGTAGGTGGCGACCGTTTCGGCGCCGCGCGGCAGCACGATGTCGAAGACGAGCCGCGCCTCGGTCCCCAGCTCGGGGACGATCTGGGTGAACTCCGGCGGCCGGGCGTCCCATTCGTCGACGCGGACGCCCATGAGGGGCGCGAGGGGGCCGGGGACGTCGGTGGGGACGGCGCGGTCGTGCTCGTCGACACGGCCGGAGAGGAAGGTGGTGAGGACCGTGCCGCCGCGCCTCGCCACCGCTTCGAGGCGGGTGGCGAGGTCGCCCTTGACCATGTACAGGGCGGGCGCGAGGACCACGTCGTACGACGTCAGGTCGGCCGTCTGCGGGACCACGTCCACGTCGGCGCCGGCCGCGCGGGCGGCCCGGTAGTAGGCGTGGACCACGTCCGGGTACTTCACCAGCCGGGACGGGCCGTCGGAGATCTCCAGGGCCCACCAGCTGTCCCAGTCGAAGAGGAGAGCGGTGCGGGCCGGGGTGCGGGCGCCCAGGGTGACCGCACCGAGGCGCTCCACTTCGGCGCCGAGGTCCGCCACTTCGCGGAAGACGCGGGTGTCGTCGCGTCCCGCGTGACCGATGACCGCCCCGTGGTACTTCTCGCAGGCGCCCCGGGAGGCGCGCATCTGGAAGTAGAGGGCGGCGTCCGCGCCGTGGGCGATCGCCTGGAAGGTGGCGAGGCGGAGTTCGCCGGGGCGCCGGAGCGGGTTGACGTCCCGGCAGGCGGTGGTGGACGGCGTCTGCTCCATCAGCCAGAAGGGGGCGCCGTCCTTCAGGCCGCGCATCAGGTCGTGGGCGAGGGCGGGCCGGGTCGGCGGGGCGTCCAGGGGCGGGTAGCTGTCCCAGGAGGCGAAGTCGAGGTGGGGCGCCCAGCGGTGGTAGTCGAGGGGGCGAAAAGTGCCCATGAAGTTGGTGGTGACGGGCGTGTCCGGGTCGTGGGCGCGGATCACCTCCTTCTCGGCCAGGAAGCAGCCGAGGAGGGCGTCGGTGGTGAAGCGGAACCAGTCGAGGGTGATGCCCTGGAAGGCGGTGTGGTCGGGGCCCCGCCAGTGCTCGGTGAGGGCGCTCGGCGGCTCGATCTGGTCCCAGTCGGTGTAGCGGTGCGACCAGAAGGTGGTCCACCAGGCGTCGTTGAGGGCGTCGAGGGTGCCGTGCCGGTCCCGGAGCCACTCCCGGAACGCCTCGGCGCACAGGTCGCAGTAACAGGCGCCGCCGTACTCGTTGTTGATGTGCCAGGCGAGCAGGGCCGGGTGCTGCGCGTACCGTTCGGCGAGACGACGGGCCATGTCCCGGGCGTGCCGCCGGTACGCCGGTGAGCTGGGGCAGAAGTTGTGGCGCTGGCCGTAGCGGTGGCGGCGGCCCTCGAAGTCGGTGCGGTTGACCTCGGGGTGCCGTTTGGCGAGCCAGGGCGGGAGGGCGGCGGTGCCGGTGGCGAGGCAGACCCGGCGGCCCTCGGCAGCGGCGCGGTCGAGGACGCGGTCCAGCACGGTGAAGTCGTAGGTGGCCGGGGCCGGCTGGGTGAGGGACCAGGTGAAGACGCCGACGGTGAGCGTGTCGATGCCGGCCCGGGCGAACAGCCGGTGGTCGTCGTCCCAGACGTCCTCGGGCCACTGCTCGGGGTTGTAGTCACCGCCGTACGGGATCTTCGGCGTGCGGGGCGCGGTCATGCGGTGAACTCCTCCTGGGTCTCGGTGATCACCGAGCGGCCGCCGTGCAGCAGGGACAGCAGTAGCGGGGCGGCCAGCAGGGCGGGCAGGGCCTCGGTCAGCAGGGCCGTCAGCGCTGCCGTCAGGACCAGCAGGGAGGCGGCGGCGAGGGTGGCGCGGCCGTGCCGGAACAGGAAGTACGCGGCGAGGCGGGCGGTGTCCCGGGTGCGGAAGGCGAACAGCGAGGTGAGGACGAGGGCGTGCGCGCCCCAGAGGAGGGAGCCCGCCCCAATCGCCGCGAGCAGCAGCGCCCACCAGCCGGGCAGGCCCGTGGCCGAGAAGTGGGTGAGGGTGAAGGCGATCACCGTCAGCCAGGCGAGCAGGGGTGTCCACAGTTTCAGCGCCGCTACGGCGTTGAGCCGCCAGCCGCGCAGGAAGGCCCGGGCCGGGTGCAGTTCGGTGAGGTCGCGGCTGCGGTGCCGCAGGGCGTAGAGGGCGGCGGACAGGGCCGGTCCGAGGGGCAGCAGGCACAGGGCCGCAAGCGGGACGTTGGCCGGGTCGGGGCCGAGCAGGAGCAGTCCGGCCAGGCCCGGGGAGGCGGCGAGGAGCAGCAGGGCCTCGACGGTCAGGAGGGTGTGGATCAGGGCGGAGGCGCGGGAGAGGGCTCCGGTGCCGAAGCCGGTCGTCCGTACGGTGCTCATTCCGTCCCCCGGTCCGGTGCTCTGCGGATCACCCGTTCTCCTTCTTGAAGCGCTCGTACGCCTTGTTGTGCAGGTCGACGAGCTGCTGCATGTTCTTCGACTTCAGCTCGGCGACATAGGCGTCCCACTCGGACAGCGGACGCTTGCCGAGGACGAACCGGAGGGTGTTCTGGATGACGGTGTCCTTGAGCGGGGTGTCCCAGAGGGTCGCCTGTTCCTGCTCGAAGGACTGGAGCGGGTGTGCCGGGTCGATGGGCAGCTGCCTGCGCCGGGCCATCGCGTCCTGGAACTTCTTCTCGTCCGGGCTGAACATCGAGGAGACGAGCTCCCAGCTGCCGCCGTAGGCGAAGACACCGTTGTAGAAGCCGAAGTCCTTCTGCATGTCCTTCGGCGCGTCCGGGTCGGACCCCATGAGGCTGATGCCGGGCTTCGGCCGGTACTGGCCCGCGGAGCGGGTGTAGGTGACGCCCTCGACGCCCCAGCGGGCCAGCTTCTGGCCCTCGTCCGAGTACCAGAGCCAGTCCACGAACTGCATCATGGCGACGAAGCTGTCGCTCTTCAGCGCCTTGCTGGAGACCATCACGCCGTTCTCCAGCCGGCTGCCGCCCAGCACCACGGGACCGGCGGGCCCGAGCGGCACCGGGACCATCTCGATCTTCGCGCCCTTGACCTGCTTCTCGAGGTTATACCGGTACTCCTGCACCAGCACCTGGGGGTTGGCGCTCATGGCGTAGGACTTCTCGGCGAGGAGCTTCTGCACGGCCTGGTCGTCGGTCTGGCTGAAGCTCTCGGGGTCCATCAGCTTCTCGGCGACCAGTTTCCGCAGGTACTCGACCATCTGGCGGTAGGCGTCCTGGGCGCCGGTGAAGACGTACTTCTGCGCCTTGTGGTCGAAGCTGATGTTGTCGTAGGTCCAGCCGGCTCTGACGCCGAAGGCCTGGCCGAGGTAGCTGAACAGGGCGCCGCAGGGGAACGGGGTGTTGGTGCTCCAGCGGTCGGTGAAGGGGTACTTGCCGGGGTACTCCTCCTTGAGCGCCTTGAGGACGTCGTACACCTCGTCCCAGCTGGTGGGCAGGGTGAGGCCGTGCTTGTCGAGGACGTCCGTGCGGAAGGACAGCGAGTAGCCGGCCTTGGCCTTCTCGTGCAGGCCGGGCAGCAGGTAGTACTTGCCGTCGGACTGGCGGATGGAGTCGAGCTCGGGCTCCAGCTTCCACTTGCGCACCTTGTCGCGGAAGTTGGGCATGAGCTCGACGTACTCGCTGACCGGCAGGATCGCGCCGGACGACACGAAGGCGACCTCGGAGGGGTGGTACGTCTTGGGGATCAGGAACGGGGCGTCTCCGGCCCCGATGAGCACACTGCGCTTCTTCTCGTAGTCGGCCAGCGGGACGTCGACCGGCTTGAGGGTCACCCCGGTGCGCTTGGTGAGCTCCTTCCAGAACAGCCAGCCGTTCTTCATCGGGTAGACCGGGTTGTTGTTGTGCAGTACCGAGAACGACAGCGGCTCGGCGGCCTTGAACTGCTGCCCGGCCCGGTAGTTCTTCATCGCCCCGTTCTGCTTCTTGGACAGGTCCTTCCCGTCCCCGCCCTCGTCCCCGCTGCCGCAACCGGTGAGGGTGGCGAGGCCGACGAACCCGGCGGCGGCGAGTATCTGGCGCCGCGACAGCTGTCCTGCGTTCTTCACGGAGACTCCTTTGTTCCGTCAGCGAGTGGGGGGAGGCGGCGTCAGCCCTTGACCGCGCCGAGCATCACGCCCGAGACGAAGTAGCGCTGGACGAACGGGTACACGCAGAGGATCGGCAGGGCGGTGAGGACGATGGTCACCGACTGGATGTTCGCGCCGACCTGGCTGAGCTGCTCGGCGCCGGCGCCCGCGTTGCCGCCGCCGGTGGCGCCCTGGATGAGGTTGCGGAGGTAGACCGTGACCGGCATCAAGTCCGTCCGGTCCATGTAGAGGAACGCGCTGAACCAGGAGTTCCAGAAGGACACGGAGTAGAAGAGGACCATCGTCGCCATGACCGCCTTGGACAGCGGCAGCACGATCCTGAGCAGGGTGCCGTACGTGCTCAGGCCGTCGATCTGCGCGGCCTCCTCCAGCTCCGTCGGCAGGTTCTCGAAGAACGCCTTCATCACCAGCAGGTTGAAGACGCTGATGGCGTTCGGCAGGGCGATCGCCCAGACGCTGTTCTTCAGTCCGAGGCTGGTGACGAGGATGTAGTTCGGGATCAGGCCGCCGGTGAAGAACATGGTGAACACGGCGACGCCGACGAGGACACCGCGGCCCTTGAGGTTCTTCTTCGACAGCACGTAGGCGTAACAGGTCGTCAGCACCATCGCCACGGCCGTCGCCACCACCGTGTACAGCACGGTGTTGCCGTAGTTCCGCCAGAACATCGAGTCCTGGAAGACGATCTTGTAGGTGGTGAGGTTGAACCCCTTGGGCAGCAGGGTCACCTCGCCCGCCCGGATCTGCCGCTCCCCGCTGAAGGACCGCGCCAGGATGTTGACGAAGGGGTACAGCGTCACGAGTACGACCAGGGTGAGGACCACCCCGTTGACGCCCTGGAAGACCCGGTAGGAACGGCTCGGCTTCACCACAGGCTCGTCCCCACTGCGCGACGCGAGAGCTGGTTGGCGGACGTGATGAGGACCAGGCCGATGATCGCCTCGAACAGGCCGATGGCGGCGGCGTAACTGAAGCTGTTGGACTCGACACCCGAGCGGTACACGTACGTCGAGATCACGTCGGCGGTCGGGTACGTCAGCGGGTTGTACAGCAGCAGCACCTTCTCGAAGCCGACCGCCATGAACGTGCCGACGTTGAGGATCAGCAGGGTCATCATGGTGGGCCGGATGCCGGGCAGGGTGACGTGCCAGATCTGCTGCCAGCGGTTGGCGCCGTCGATGCGCGCGGCCTCGTACAGGTCCTCGTCGATCGTGGTGAGCGCGGCGAGGTAGAGGATCGTGCCCCAGCCCGCGGTCTGCCAGATCTCCGAGCCGACGTAGATGGTGCGGAACCACTCGGGCTCCTGGATGAAGCGGATCGGCTCGTGGCCGAGCCGGCCGAGGACGTGGTTGACGGGGCCGTCACTGGCGAGCATCTGCATCGTGATGCCCGCGACGATCACGATCGACAGGAAGTGCGGCAGGTACGACACCGACTGCACGAACCGCTTCAGGGAGCGCCGGCGCACCTCGTTGAGCAGCAGTGCCAGCACGATCGGGATCGGGAAGCAGAACAGCAGCGTGAGCCCGCCGATCCACAGGGTGTTGCGGAACACCTGCCAGAAGGTGGGGTCGTTGAGGAACATCTGCACATAGCGCAGCCCCACCCACTCCTCGCCGAACATCGAACCGCCCGGCTCGAAGCGCCGGAAGGCGATCACGTTGCCGATCATCGGCAGGTAGCGGAAGACCAGGAAGAACAGCAGCGGCAGGACCGCCAGGGAGTACAACTGCCAGTCGCGGCGCAGTGCCCGGCGCCATCCGGTCCGGGCGGGCGCCCGTCTGCCGCGGCGGGGTGCGGCTCTGGCCGGAGGCGGATCCTGGGTGCCCGGCGGGGCCGACGTGGTGGATGTGCTCATGCTCGGGCCTCCCGTGGGCATGGGACGCGGAACCGAAACTTTCGAGCTCTTACCGGTAACTTCGCGGCAACCTATGGCTACCAGAAAGCGCTGTCAATGGGTGTCGCGACGGTCGTACGGGGCGCCCGCGCGGCGTTGGATTCCCGTCGAAGCTGGGTAGACCCCAGGGACCTGCCGCCCGTTGTCCATCGCAAGTTTCTGGATGGCCACCGACTCCTGCGAGGTGCCGTCGTGCCCGCGTTCGACCTGCCGCTGACAGAACTGGAGCGCCATCGCCCGGACGTCGAGGAGCCCGCCGACTTCGACGCGTTCTGGCTGAACACCCTGAAGGAGGCCGGGCGGGCGGACCCCCTGGTGTCGGTGCGGCCGGTGGAGACGGGGCTGCGGCTGACCCGGACCTGGGACGTGACCTTCCGGGGCTTCGCGGGCGACCCGGTGCGGGCGTGGTTCAGTCGCCCTGCCGAGGGTGGTGAACCCCTGCCCGCCGTCGTGGAGTTCGCCGGGTACGGCCGGGGGCGCGGGCTCCCGCACGAGCGCCTGACGTGGGTCAACGCCGGGTACGCGCATCTGCTCATGGACAACCGGGGGCAGGGCGACCAGTACGGGTGCGGTGGTGAGACGCCCGACCCGCACGCCAGTGCCCCTGGCGGGCCCGGGCCGGCGGTGCGCGGGTTGCTGGCACCCGAGGAGTACCACTACCGGCGGCTGATCACCGATGCGGTACGGGCGGTTTCGGCGGTGCGGGGGCTGCCCGGGGTGGATGCCGGGCGGACCGTCGCGGTCGGGAACAGTCAGGGGGGTGGAGTGGCCCTCGCCGTGGCCGGACTCGTGCCCGATCTGGCGGGTGTGCTCGTCACTGCCCCGTTACTGTGCGGGATCCGGCGGGCGCTCGACCTGACGGACGCGGGGCCGTACGGGGAGATCGCCGCGTATCTGTCCGTCCATCGGGGGGCCGAGCGGGACGCCTGGCGCACGCTGTCCTACGTCGAGGGGGTGTCCTTCGCCCGTCGTGCGCAGGCACCGGCTCATTTCGGGGTGGGGTTGCGGGATGTCGTGTGTCCGCCGAGTGGGGTGTATGCGGCGTTCAATCGGTACGGGGATTTGGCCGGGGCGGACCCGCGCCGGGAGATCCACGCGTATCCGTTCAACGGGCATGAGGGTGGGGATGCGGTGCATGTTCGCCGTCAACTCGACTGGGTGGCGGGGGTGCTTGCGCCGTAGGGACGCGGGTGCGGTGACGGGTGCCGGTCCGTCTGGGCCGGTCGCGCCCACGCGGCGGAGCCGCACATCGACCCAGCCCCGCGCCCCTTCCAGGGGCGTTGCGTTGGTAGCCTCGTCGCGACGTGAGGTATCCCAGCATCCAGCAGTTGCAGTTGTTCCTGCTCCTCGCCGAGGAGTTGCACTTCGGGCGGGCGGCGCGGCGTGCGTTCATGGCGCAGCCGACGTTCTCACGGCACATCACCGCTCTGGAGGAGCGGCTGGGCGTCCCCCTGGTGGACCGCACGACACGCCGGGTCGCGCTCAGCGCGGCGGGCGAGGCGCTCGTGGGGCGGGCACGGACCGTGGTGGAGGCTGCCGACGAACTGCGCCGTGAGGCCGCGGCGCAGGCCGACGCGACGGCGGGCCGGATCGTGATCGGCTCCCTGGAGGCGATCACGTCGATGGACCCGGTCCCGGCCGTGCTGGACGAACTCCGGGAGGTTTGGCCGCACGTGGAGGTCGACGTCGTACGGATGGGCTTCGACGCCGGCCCGGCGGTCCTGCGCGGGGACGTCGACGCGGCGTTCCTGTTCCTGCCCGTGCCTGACGGCGTCCAGACCCTGACGCTGGCCGGCGGCCCGCGGTGCGTGGCGATCGCCGACGGCCACCCCCTCGCCGCCCGGGACAGGCTGACGCTCGCGGACCTCGCCGACGAGCCCCGCATCGGCTGGTCGGAGCAGGTCCCGAGGGCGTTCCGTGACTTCTGGTCCGCCGGCCCGCGACCGGACGGCGGCCCGGTGCGGTTCAGCCGGCACGCGATCGTCGACTACGAGAGCGCCCTGCCGCTGATCGCCATGGGGCAGGGGATCCAGTTCCCGCCCGGCGCGACCCGGTGGCTCTACCCGCGCCGTGGCGTGTCGTACGTCGACGTCACCGATCTCGAACCCTGGACGGCCGTGCTCGGGTGGCTGCCGAGCCGCCGGGGCACGCCCCTCGTCGCGGCCCTGCGGCAGGCGGCCGGACGTGTGCTGCGCGGACTCCCGTGCGACGGGGTCTGACCACCCGTCGCTCTGCCGCAGCCGTTTACAAGTGGCCCGCCCGGCGCTAACTTCCGCAACAAGCGGGGTGGGAGCGCTCCCATGTCGGTGGACCGGAACCCGCCCTCGAGCCGCTCCCGCCCCGCGCATCCGTGCACACGCATCCGCAGGCCCGTCACCCCACGAACGGATGATGCTGTCATGATCCTGACAAATACGTCGGGCGGATCGACGCTGCCCCGATCGGCGCTCCCCTCCCGGGCCAGAGCCCTCTTCCTGGTCCTGCTGGCCCTGGTGGTGACCGTGCCGGCCCTCGGCCTGGTCATGACCGCCGGTGGTGAGGCGGAGGCGCACGGCACGCCCATGAAGCCGGGCAGCCGTACGTTCCTGTGCTGGCAGGACGGTCTGACCGACACCGGTGAGATCAAGCCGGTCAACCCGGCGTGCAAGTCCGCGCAGCAGGTCAGCGGGACCACCCCGTTCTACAACTGGTTCTCGGTCCTCCGCTCGGACGGCGGCGGCCGCACCCGGGGCTTCGTGCCGGACGGCGAGCTGTGCAGCGGCGGCAACCCCAACTTCACCGGGTTCAACAAGCCCAGCACGGACTGGCCGCTCACCCACCTCACCTCGGGGGCGACGGTCGACTTCTCGTACAACGCCTGGGCGGCGCACCCGGGTTGGTTCTACGTCTACATCACGAAGGACGGCTTCGACCCGACCAAGCCGCTCACCTGGAACGACATGGAGGAGCGGCCGTTCCTGAGCGTCGACCACCCGCCGCTGAACGGCTCGCCGGGCACGGTCGAGGCCAACTACTCCTGGACCGGCAAGCTCCCCGCCGGCAAGTCGGGCCGCCACATCGTCTACATGGTCTGGCAGCGCTCCGACAGCCAGGAGACCTTCTACTCCTGCTCCGACGTCGTCTTCGACGGCGGCAACGGCGAGGTGACCGGCATCAAGGAGCCGGGCAACCCGTCCGAGCCGGTGCCCGGCACCTGCACGGCCACGAGGAAGACGACCGGCACCTGGAACGGCGGCTACCAGTCCGAGGTGACCGTCACCAACACCGGCAACGTGCCGATGCTCGGCTGGATGGTCGACTGGACGCTCCCGGCCGGTCAGAAGGTCGAGAGCCTGTGGAGCGGCAACGCGACGTACACCGGCCAGGCGGTGATGGTCCACAACGCCGGCTGGAACGGCTCCCTCGAACCGGGCAGAAGCACGACGTTCGGCTACGTCGTCTCCGGTTCCGGGGGTGACAGTACGACGAGCCTGCCCTGCCGGGTGGGCTGACCCGGTGGACGAGGCGGGCCCGGTGACCGGGAGGTCGGGTCACCGGGCCCGTCGGCACGCCGGCACGCTGGACTCTCATGCGGGCGCGGGCGCCCCGTGGGCGAAGCCCTCGCCGGCCGTCGCCACGAGGCGGCGCCGGGCCTCCCGGGGCGGCGGGCCCCAGGTGTGTTCCTTGCGGAGCAGTACGTCCGCGTCGGGCGGCGCACAGGGGGGAGGCGGACGGCCGGGTCGTCTCCTGGGCGATCGGCCAGGTCGGGGTGCTGGTCGCGCAGCCGGTCCCGGATCCGCTCCGCCGTGATCTCGATCTCCGTGTGGGCCATGCGACGCCACGTCGGCCGGGGCGGGGCACGTGCCGTCGGGCGTCCGCCGGGAACGGCCGGATGCGCTGAGCCCGGCAGACCGGTACGTCTCATATGTCGGTGTTATCCAGGTGTGCGATTCTGTTGTGAGGGTGCCCTGCCGCTCAGGTGCGGCGTGGGACCGCCGCGTCGTCGTTCGAGTTCCGGGGACTCCCACCTGCCGGTGGCCGCGGCATGGACGGGAGGTGGATGCGGAGATGCCCCAGTACGGCGATACCCGGGCGACCGTCCCCGGTCCGTCTCGTCCTCCCGCGCCGGAGGCCGCCGCGAGGGAGCGGGTGCTGGCGTTCGCCGGGGTGACGCTGGCGGCGGTGTACGTGCGGAGCGAGGACGGTGCGGAGCTTCGGTTGGTGGAATCGGCCGGGGTGGCCGAGCCCGGCGTCTACGCGCTGCCTGGTGTGGTCCCGGGGGCGGCCCTGGACTCCCCGGTGGCGGCGCCGGAGCCGGGCGCCTCGGTCGCGCCCTCCCCCGGCGCCGAGCCCGGGGCAGGGGGGTGCGGGTGGGCCGTGGCCGACGCCTTCCGCAGCGGGCGGGCCCTGTGGCTGGGGGGTGCCGTGCTCGGCGGCCTGCCCGGTGCCGGTGCCTCCGGCTCCCCGCTCGGGGCCCTGCCGCTGGGGGCGGCGGGTGGGTGGCTGGGGTGTCTGGTCGTGGTCGGAGAGGCCGGGGAGGGGTTCGGGGCCGAGCAGCGGGAGTTCCTGGAGCGGTACGCCGACGCCGTGGCCGAGCGACTGCGGGGCGAGGCCGACCGGTCGGCCCCCGCGCCCCTGCTGGATTCCGCCCTGCGTGCCCTGGGGGTCGGCTCCTTCGCCCTGACGCCCGGCACCGGGCTGGTCGAGACCGACGCGGCCCTGCTCGAACTGGTCGGCATCCCCGAGGGCGGCTTCGACGGCAAGACCGACACCCTGCTCTCCTGCAGCGTGCCGGAGGACGTCCCCGCCCTGATGTCGGTCATCGAACCGTCCGCACAGGCCCCGGGGCGCCGGGAGCTGGAGTTCCGCATCCGCCGGCCCACCGGCGAACTGTGCTGGTTGCGGCTGAGCTGCCGCGTGCTGAAAGGTCCCGAGGGCGCTCCGCAGCGGGTGCTGGGCGCGGTGACCGCCGCTCCGGTGCTGCGCCGGAGCGCCAGCGACGTGGCCCGGATCCAGTGGCTGACGGCCGCGCTCGACGACGCCGTGACGGTCCGGGACGTCAGCCGCGTGGTGGTGGCCGCGCTGCGCGAACCACTGGCCGCCGACCGGGTGGCACTGGCCGAACTGCTGGAGGACCGGCTGGCGGTCACCGTGCTCGATCCGCCGGGTGCCGGGGCCTGGCCGGACCTGTGGCGCTCCGAGTGGCGTTCGGAGTGGCCCGACGCGCCGGTCTCCGCGCTGCCCACGCTCCAGGCGGCGCTGCGGGACGGGCGGATGAGCCTGTGGCCGGCGGGTAGCGAGCTGGAGCCCGGGCTCGCCGGGATCGGCCCCGGCGGTCTCGCGGTCCTGCCGCTGCCCGCGAAGAGCAGGATGGCCGGGGTGTGCCTGGTCGGCTGGGACGCGCCGCACGAGTTCGCTCCCGAGGAGCGCGCGCTGCTGACCGCGACCGCCGGGCTCGTGGGGCAGGCCCTGAAACGGGCGCACGCCTACGACGCCGAGCAGGAGCTCGCGACGATGCTCCAGCGCAGCCTGCTGCCGCGCCGTCTGCCCCGGCTGCCCGGGGGCACCGCCGTGGCCCGCTATCTGCCCGCCCGGCGCGGGCTCCAGGTGGGCGGCGACTGGTACGACGTGATCGCGCTGTCGGAGGGCAGGGTGGCCCTGGTCATCGGGGACGTGCAGGGGCACAGCGCCGGGGCCGCGACGATCATGGGCCAGATGCGCACCGCCGTCCGGGCCTACGCCGTCGAGGGCCACCCGCCGGACGTGGTCGTCGCGCACGCCAACCGGCTGCTCGTCGGCATGGAGACCGACCTGTTCGCCACGTGCTGCTACGTGGAGCTGGACATGGAGGAGGGCAACGCGCTGTTCGTGCGGGCCGGGCATCTGTCCCCGCTGGTGCGTCATCCCGACGGCGGGACGGAGGAGGTCGCGGTCGAGGGCGGTCTTCCCCTGGGTGTCCTCGCGGACGCGGAGTTCCCGCTGACGGCGCTGGCGCTGGCCCCGGGCACGGTGCTCGCGCTGGTGACGGACGGCCTGGTCGAGTCGGCGGATCTTCAGGTGGACGAGGGGATGCGGCTCGTGCGTGAGGCACTGGCCGCGGCCGACCCCTCCGACCCGGGGCGGATGGCCGACGCCCTGCTCGGCGATGCCGGGCGCCGGGAGGACGACGTGGCGTTGCTGCTGCTGCGCTACGACGGGATGCGGGTCCGGCCGGTGCGGGCGGGCTGGGTGGTGTGGCGGCTGCCGGACGCGGTCATGCACGCCCGCCGGTTCAGCGCGCGGACGCTGCGTTCCTGGGACGTCGTGGCCGAGGCCGACACCATCCTGCTCGTGGTGTCGGAGCTGGTCACCAACGCACTCGTGCACACGCAGGGCGCGGTCCGCGTGGAACTGACCCTGGCGGCGGACCGGGTGCGGGTGACCGTGACCGACTCCTCGCCGCGTGCCCCGGCCAAACCGGTGGTCGTGGACTGGGAGTCGACGGGCGGCCGGGGGCTCTTCCTCGTCGAGGCGATGTCGACGGCCTGGGGCTCGGTCCCGGTCGGCGGCGGCAAGCAGGTCTGGAGCGAGATCGTCGTGTCCCGTCCGGAAGGGAACCGGCGGCCTCCGTCGGAGTCGGAGGAGCCGGGAGCCGGGCCGTGGATCGAGGCGGGCGGGGAACGGCCGCCGGGCAAGGAGCGGAGCTGGGGCATCGGCTGGAACCGGGACCGCGGCTGGGGCATGGGCCGCAGCCGCGGCAGGAGCCGGGACCCGGACCGGAGCCGAGGCCGGGACCAGGACCGAGGCCGGGACCAGGACCGGGGCAGGGGCCGGGCGGAGCAGGGAGGGGCGGGATGAAAAAGCACGGGTGGCGTGTGGCCGCCGGGCTGCTCGCGGGCGTCCTCGCCCTGACCCTGGCGGGGTGCACCGAGGACGGCGGCGGGAGCGAGAACGGTGTGACCGTCGGGCTGCTGCTGCCCAGCCGTGCGGTGCCGCGCTGGGAGCAGTCGGACAAGCCCCTGATCGAGAAGCGGGTGAAGGAGCTGTGCCCCGAGTGCACGGTGATGTACGCCAACGCCGAGAACGACGCGGGAAGCCAGCGGCAGCAGATGAACTCCATGATCACCAGGGGCGTCTCGGTACTGCTCCTGGACGTCGTCGACCCCAAGGCCCTGCGCTCCTCGGTCCGGGCGGCGGACCGCGCGGGCATCCCGGTCGTCGCCTACGACCGGCTCGCCGAGGGCCCGATCTCGGGTTTCGTCAGTTTCGACGGCGCTCAGGTCGGCCGGCTTCAGGGCGAGGCGCTGCTCGAGGGCATGGGGGCCAGGGCCGACGGCGGGGGCGTCGTGATGATGAACGGCGACCCGTCCAGCCCCAACGCCGCCTGGTACGAGGGCGGGTCCCGGTCCGTCCTCCAGGACAAGGTGCGGATTCTCAAGTCGTACACCACGCTGGGGTGGCGCGCGGAGAACGCGCACGACCACATGTCCTCCGCGATCAGCGACCTCGGCCCGAACCGGATCGACGGGGTGCTGGCGGCCAACGACTCGATCGCCTCGGGCGTGATCTCGGCGCTCGAGAGCGCGCGCATCACGCCACTCCCCCCGGTCACCGGCCAGGACGCGGATCTCGACGCCGTGCGGCGCATCGTCGAGGGCGAGCAGCACATGACCGTCTACAAGCCCTTCCGGAAGGAGACCGACGCGGCCGCCGCGATGGCGGTCGCCCTGGCCCGCGGCAACGACCTGGGCGCCCTCGTCACGACGACCGTGGACAGTCCCACCACCAAGGACGTCCCCGCGGTGCTGCTGAACCCGCTCCCCGTCACGCGGGACGACATCGGCCGGACGCTCGTCCGGGACGGCGTCTACACCATCGACCAGATCTGCACCCCGAAGCTCCGGCCCGCCTGTGACCGGATCGGGCTGACCCGATGAGGGAGGTGGTCCCCCGTGGCCCATCCACCCGTACTGGCGTTGCGCGGCATCTCCAAGCGGTTCGGCGGTGTGCAGGCGCTCGTGGACGTCGACCTCCAGATCCGGGCCGGTGAGGTGGTGGCCCTGGCGGGCGACAACGGCGCCGGCAAGTCCACGCTCGTGAAGGCGATCTCCGGTGTCAGCCCCGCCGACCGGGGCGCCATCGAGTGGGAGGGACGGCTCGTGCAGATCAAACGCCCGCACGACGCGCACGCCCTGGGCATCGCGACCGTCTACCAGGACCTCGCCATGTGCGACAACCTGGACGTCGTCGGCAATCTCTTCCTCGGCCGTGAGATCGACCGGGTGGGGGTCCTCGACGAGGTGGAGATGGAGCGCCGCGCCCGCGACCTGATGCGCGCGCTGTCGATCCGTATCCCCGACGTGCGGATGCCGGTCGCGGCGCTGTCCGCCGGGCAGCGGCAGGCCGTCGCGATCTCCCGCTCGCTCATGGGCGCGCCCAAGGTCCTGCTGCTCGACGAGCCCACCGCCGCTCTGGGGGTCGAGCAGACGAGCCATCTGCTCGACCTCATCGAGGAGGTGCGCGACCACGGTATGGCGATCATCCTCATCAGTCACAACATGGGCGACATCAAGGCCGTGGCGGACCGGGTCGCCGTGCTGCGGCTGGGCCGCAACAACGGCTTGTTCGACGTGAGCACGGTGACACAGGAGCAGATCATCTCCGCCGTCACCGGGGCGGCGGACAACGCCGTGGCGCATCGCTCGAAGGGCGACGAGGAGGCCTGGCCGTGAGCCGGGGCGGGTCGCAGCGGGACGGCGAACCGGCCGGGACGGACCGCGGCGCCGTGCCGGTCACGGCCGACGGTCGGCCGAGCACCCGCGGCTGGTCCGCCGGTCTGCGCGCCTACGCCCTGGAGGTCCGCGGCAGTGTCCAGGGCGGCGAGCGCGGGCCGCTCGTGGTGATCGCCGGACTGATCGTGATCTGGATCGTCTTCCAGGCGCTGGACGACAAGTTCCTCTCCCCGCGCAACCTGTCCAACCTCAGCGTGGAGATCGTCGGGACCGGCCTGGTGGCCGTCGGCATCGTGTTCGTGCTCCTGATCCGGGAGATCGATCTGTCGGTCGGCTCCGTCAGCGGGCTGGCCGGGGCCGCGTTCGCCGTGCTGAACGTGAACCAGGGGTGGCCGGAGTGGATCGCGGTGCTCGTCGCGGTGGCCGTCGGCACGGCCGTGGGTGCCTTCCACGGGTTCTTCTTCGCCTGGCTCGGCGTGCCCGCGTTCGTCGTGACGCTCGCGGGGCTGCTGATCTGGAACGGCCTGACGCTCTACCTGCTGGGCGCGAGCGGCACGATCAACATCGACGAGGAGGGCCTGGTCGCCTCCCTGACCAGCCGGCACTTCGAGGACGCCGCGGCGGCGTACGCGGTGGCGGCGCTCGGCACCGCCGGGTACTTCCTGGCCGCCCACCGCAAGCGCAGCCGCCACCGGGCCGCCGGGATGCCGTACCGGCAGACGGCCGAGATCTGGACGCGCACCGGTCTCCTCGCACTGGTCGCCTTCGCCGCCGCCTACACCCTGAACCGCTTCCAGGGGCTGCCGCTCGCACTGCTGATCTTCCTGGCGGTCCTCGTCGTCTCGGACTACGCGCTGCGCCGCACCCGCTACGGCCGGCGTGTGTACGCGCTCGGCGGCGGGGTCGAGGCGGCGCGGCGGGCCGGCATCGGGGTGGAGCGGGTGCGGGTCGAGATGTTCATGGTGTCGGGGACGCTGGCCGCGTTCGGCGGCCTTTTCGTGGCCTCCAGCCTCACCTCGGCGAGCCCCACGACGGCCCGGGCCGCGGGCTCCGGGATGCTGCTGATCAACGCGATCGCCGCGGCCGTCATCGGCGGGACGAGCCTGTTCGGCGGACGTGGCTCGCCCTGGTCCGTGCTGCTCGGGGTGCTGGTCATCCAGTCGATCGCCTCGGGCATGGGGCTGCTGGGGGTGGAGGACGCCGTGCAGTTCATGATCACTGGTGGGGTGCTGCTGGCCGCCGTCGCGGCCGACGCGCTCACCAGACGCGCGGAGACCCGGCGCGGCCGTCCCTGAGGGACGGTGCGCCCACCAGGCCCAATATGGGTGATATGCCCTTTAGCTTGTGAAATGCCAACTGAATGGCAAAGCTGGGTACTGGCCACGCGTGTGGCCACGGACCGATGTCGCGTCCCTCGGAGTGCCATGAAACGGAGCCGTCCCGCCCGGCTGGCCGTGGCCGCCACAGTGGCCGCAGGCCTGGTACTCGCGGGATGCGGCGGCTCGGACGAGTCCCGGGGCGATCAGGCCGATCTCAGCGTGCTCGCCATGGACGCGCCCCAGATGCAGACGCTCAAGAAGCTCACCAAGGAGCACTTCACCGACGAGACCGGCATCAAGGTCGACTACACCCTGCTCCCGGAGAACGAGGCGCGGGAGCGCATGAACCGCGAGTTCGCCACCCAGGCAGGCACCTACGACGTGGCCAGCGTCAGCGCCTACGAGGTGCCCATCTACTCGGACAACGGCTGGCTCGCCCCGCTGAACCCCTATGTGAAGGCGGACAAGGCCTTCGACCAGAAGGACGTCTTCCCCAACCTGGTGTCCTCGCTGACCGGGGAGGACGGCAAGATCTACGCCGAGCCGTTCTACGGCGAGGGCTCGTTCCTGATGTACCGCAAGGACCTCTTCCGCAGGGCCGGGCTGACCATGCCGCCGAACCCGACCTGGGAGCAGGTCGCCGACCTCGCCGCCCGGGTCGACGGCGCGGACGGCGCCAGCGGCATCTGCCTGCGCGGCCTGCCCGGCTGGGGCCAGAACCTCGCCCCGATCAACACGGTCGTCAACACCTTCGGCGGCGCCTGGTACGACATGAACTGGAACGCGCGCCTGACCTCACCCGAGTTCAAGAAGGCCGTCGGCTTCTACGTCGGCCTGCTCCGCTCCCACGGCCAGCCCGGCGCCGACCGGATGGGCGTGCTGGAGATCCTGGACAGCTTCGTCGAGGGCAAGTGCGCGATGATGTACGACGCCACGTCGCTGGCCTCGTCGATCGAGGCCGACGGGTCCACCGTCAAGGGCAAGGTGGGCTACGTCCCGGCCCCGCACGACCGGACCCAGCGGGCGGGCTGGCTGTGGACCTGGGCGTGGGGCGTCCAGCAGGCCTCCGACAACAAGGACGCCGCCTGGAAGTTCATCTCCTGGGCCTCCTCCAAGGAGTACCAGGAGCAGGTAGGCCAGGAGCTGGGCTGGACCTCGGCACCCGCCGGGAACCGCAAGTCGCTCTACGCCAACCCCGAGTACCAGCAGGCGGCCGGGGCCTGGTACCGGCAGGAGTACACGGCGGCCACGGACTCCGCCGACCCGAAGAACCCCGGCGTCACCAGGCGCCCCTACACCGGCATCGGCTTCCTGGGCATTCCCGAGTTCGCCGTGCTCGGTACGGCGGTCTCGGAGCAGATCTCCGCGGCCATCGCGGGGCAGCAGTCGGTGGACAAGGCCCTGGACAAGTCCCAGGACCTCGCTCAGGCAGCAGCGGCGAAGTACCGCGGCGGCTGACCTCCGCCGGCCGAGCGTGCATCACGAGGCAGAGACTTCCAGCGCCCGGCCCGTCACGACGCTTCCCCCTCCCGCCCGGGAGGCAGCGGCCCCGACGACCGGCGCGCCCGCCGCACGCGGCCACGACCGGCTCGACCGTGTCCGGCTCGACCGGGGCGGGGCCGGAACCGAGCGGCTCCCCTGACCTCGGCGGCCGCGCCGGCAGAGACTCGGCGACGCGGGGCCGGGTGATGCATCAGTGAACCGGGGCGAGCGGCGGCGGCACACTGCCGAGGCCGCCGCGGCGGACCCGGCGGACCCGGCGGAAACGGTGCGACGGCCCCACGCGCCCGCCGCGCCGCCCGTGGAGGACGAGGGGCCGGGCAGCCGGTGCCCGCCGAGGCTCACCCTCGCCAGGGCCCCGATGTGGCGGCACGGCCGTTGGCGATGAAGGGCGGCCCGGTCCCGGGCGGGGGCGGCGGTCCGCCGCCTGTCACGGCGCGGGCCGCGCCCCCGGTCTCCCGGGGACGCGGCCCTCGAACTGCCGTGTGCTGCCGTGCGGTCCGCTTACTTGCGGATCAGGCTGCGCAGGACGTACTGCATGATGCCGCCGTTGCGGTAGTAGTCCGCCTCGCCGGGGGTGTCGATGCGGACGACCGCGTCGAACTCGACGCCGGTGTCGGTGGTGACCTTCACCGTGCGCGGGGTGGTGCCGTTGTTGAGCTCGGTGACGCCCGAGAAGGAGAAGGTCTCCTCGCCGGTCAGGCCGAGCGTCGCGGCCGACTGGCCCTCCGGGAACTGGAGCGGCAGGACGCCCATGCCGATGAGGTTCGAGCGGTGGATGCGCTCGTAGGACTCGGCGATGACGGCCTTGACGCCGAGGAGCGCGGTGCCCTTGGCGGCCCAGTCGCGGGACGAGCCGGAGCCGTACTCCTTGCCGGCCAGGACGACCAGCGGGATGCCGGCGGCCTGGTAGTTCTGCGAGGCGTCGTAGATGAAGGAGACCGGGCCGCCGTCCTGCGTGAAGTCACGCGTGTAGCCGCCCTCGGTGCCCGGCGCGATCTGGTTGCGCAGGCGGATGTTGGCGAACGTACCGCGGATCATGACCTCGTGGTTGCCGCGGCGCGAGCCGTAGCTGTTGAAGTCGCGGCGCTCGACGCCGTGCTCCGTGAGGTACTTGCCGGCCGGGGTGTCGGCCTTGATCGCACCGGCCGGGGAGATGTGGTCGGTGGTGACCGAGTCGCCGAGCTTGGCGAGCACACGGGCGCCGGCGATGTCCTCGACCGGGGCCGGCTCCATCTCCATGCCGTCGAAGTACGGGGGCTTGCGGACGTAGGTCGACTCGGCGTCCCACTCGAAGGTGTTGCCGGTCGGGATCGGCAGCGCCTGCCACTGGGCGTCACCGGCGAAGACGTCGCTGTAGGACTTGGAGAACATGTCCTCGCCGATGGCGTTGGCGACGACGTCGTTCACCTCGGCCTCGGAGGGCCAGATGTCCTTCAGGTAGACCGGGTTGCCGTCCTGGTCGACACCGAGGGCGTCCTTGGTGATGTCCACCTTCATGGAGCCGGCGATCGCGTACGCGACGACCAGCGGCGGGGACGCCAGGTAGTTCATCTTGACGTCGGGGTTGATCCGGCCCTCGAAGTTCCGGTTGCCGGAGAGGACCGAGGTGACCGCGAGGTCGTGGTCGTTGACGGCCTTGGAGACCTCGTCCGGCAGCGGGCCGGAGTTGCCGATGCAGGTGGTGCAGCCGTAGCCGACGAGGTTGAAGCCGACCTTGTCGAGGTACGGGGTCAGGCCCGACTTCTCGAAGTAGTCGGTGACGACCTTGGAGCCCGGGGCGAGGGTGGTCTTGACCCACGGCTTGCGGGTCAGGCCCTTCTCGACCGCCTTCTTGGCCACCAGGGCGGCGGCGACCATGACGTACGGGTTGGAGGTGTTGGTGCAGGAGGTGATGGCCGCGACCGTCACCGCACCGTGGTCGAGCTCGTACGACGTGCCGTCGGGGGCGGTCACGGTGACCGGGTTGGACGGGACGGCGGCACCGGTGCCGTCGGCGTGCTGCGGCGCGCCGGCGCCGTTCTCCTGGCTGCCGTAAGCCGGGGCGTCGGAGGCCGGGAACGACTCGGCACTGGCCTCGTCGACCGGGGAGGCCGCGGCGGCGGGCTGCGCGGCGGGGGCCTCGACGTAGTTGAGGACGTCCTTGGCGAACTGCTGGGCGGCCTCGGCGAGAACGATGCGGTCCTGCGGGCGCTTCGGGCCGGCGATGGAGGGCACGACCGTCGACAGGTCGAGCTCGAGCTTCTCGGAGAAGTCGGGCTCGGCGGCCGGGTCCAGCCAGAGGCCCTGCTCCTTGGCGTACGCCTCGACGAGGGCGACCTGCTGCTCGGAACGGCCGGTCAGACGCAGGTAGTTCAGGGTCTCGTCGTCGATCGGGAAGATCGCGGCGGTGGAGCCGAACTCGGGCGACATGTTGCCGATGGTGGCGCGGTTGGCGAGGCTCGTGGCCGCCACACCCTCGCCGTAGAACTCGACGAACTTGCCGACGACACCGTGCTTGCGGAGCATCTCGGTGATCGTGAGGACCAGGTCGGTGGCGGTGGTGCCCGGCTTCAGCTCACCGGTCAGCTTGAAGCCGACGACGCGCGGGATGAGCATGGAGACCGGCTGGCCGAGCATGGCGGCCTCGGCCTCGATGCCGCCGACGCCCCAGCCGAGGACGCCGAGGCCGTTGACCATGGTGGTGTGCGAGTCGGTGCCGACGAGGGTGTCGGGGTAGGCCTGGCCGTTACGGACCATGACCGTGCGCGCCAGGTGCTCGATGTTCACCTGGTGGACGATGCCGGTGCCCGGCGGGACGACCTTGAACTCGTCGAAGGCGGTCTGGCCCCAGCGCAGGAACTGGTAGCGCTCCTTGTTGCGGCCGTACTCCAGCTCGACGTTCTGCTTGAAGGCGTCGTTCGTGCCGAACTTGTCGGCGATGACGGAGTGGTCGATGACCAGCTCGGCCGGCGCCAGCGGGTTGATCTTGGCCGGGTCGCCGCCCAGCTCCTTCACGGCCTCACGCATGGTCGCGAGGTCCACGACGCAGGGAACGCCGGTGAAGTCCTGCATGATCACGCGGGCCGGCGTGAACTGGATCTCCTGGGACGGCTGGGCCTGCGAGTCCCAGCCGCCGAGGGCGCGGATGTGGTCGGCGGTGATGTTCGCGCCGTCCTCGGTGCGGAGCAGGTTCTCCAGCAGGACCTTGAGGCTGTACGGAAGGCGAGCCGAGCCCTCCACCTTGTCCAGCCGGAAGATCTCGTACGACTCGTCGCCCACCTGCAGCGTGCTGCGGGCGTCGAAGCTGTTCGCCGACACGACAGTCTCCTTCATTGATGTGCGCGTACCACCACGATCCTGCCGCCACGGCATCTCGACCGATCCGCTAAGGTAAGGCTAAGTTAGGTAACCCTTACCGGGGCGTGGCGGCTGCGGTGCTCCTCGGCAGATATCTCGATGTCGAGATAACTCTAATACACCCGGGCCGGTTGGTCATGCCCCGGAGTCCGCCGTGGGTCATGTGCGCCCTTTTCCCGGGTATCCGAATCCGGTGTCCACATGAGACGGACAACGGAGAGGAGACAGGCATGCCGCTCACGTTCCGCAAGAGTTTCCGGATCCTTCCGGGGGTGCGGCTGAACATCAACAAGCGCTCCTGGTCCATCACCACCGGCGGCGGAAAGAACGGCCCCCGACACACCCGCAGCAGCACGGGACGCCGCACGACCTCGATGGACCTGCCCGGACCCTTCGGCTGGCGGCGCACACACACCGCCAAGCGGCACTGAGGCCGCCGGAGCGGATCGACGTCCCGCCACCCGAACGGATCCCCCGGTCGGGCCTCATCTCATATCTGAGATAACATCAACCACATGGCAGACGACTACCTCGTACGCATCGGCAGGCTCATCCGTGACGCTCGGCAGCACCGGGGCTGGACTCAGTCGCAACTGGCGGAGGCGCTCGGAACCAGCCAGAGCGCGGTGAACCGGATCGAGCGCGGCAACCAGAACATCAGCCTTGAGATGATCGCGCGCATCGGGGAAGCCCTCGACAGCGAGATCGTGTCCCTCGGCTACGCCGGTCCGATGCATCTGAGGGTGGTCGGCGGGCGCCGGCTGTCCGGTGCCATCGACGTGAAGACGAGCAAGAACGCGTGCGTGGCGCTGCTGTGCGCCGCACTGCTCAACCAGGGGCGCACGGTGCTGCGCCGCGTCGCTCGCATCGAGGAGGTGTACCGCCTCCTGGAGGTGCTCGGCTCCGTCGGCGTCCGCACCCGGTGGATCAACGACGGAGTCGACCTGGAGATCGTGCCGCCGGCCGAGCTGGACCTGGCGGCGATCGACGCGGACGCGGCCCGCCGCACCCGCTCGATCATCATGTTCCTCGGTCCCCTGCTGCACCGCATGGACCAGTTCAAGCTGCCGTACGCCGGCGGCTGCGACCTCGGCACCCGCACGGTCGAGCCGCACATGATCGCGCTGCGCCGGTTCGGTCTCGACCTCGCGGCGACCGAGGGCCAGTACCACGCCGTGGTGGACCGCTCGGTCCGGCCCGACCGTCCGATCGTGCTGACCGAGCGCGGCGACACGGTGACCGAGAACGCGCTGCTCGCCGCCGCCCGGCACGACGGCACCACGGTCATCCGCAACGCCTCCTCCAACTACATGGTCCAGGACCTGTGCTTCTTCCTGGAGGCCCTCGGCGTCAAGGTCGACGGCATCGGCACGACCACCCTCACCGTGCACGGCGTCCCGACCATCGACGTGGACGTGGACTACTCCCCCTCCGAGGACCCGGTCGAGGCGATGAGCCTCGTCGCGGCGGCCGTCATGACCGAGTCGGAGCTGACGGTGCGCCGGGTGCCGATCGAGTTCCTGGAGATCGAGCTGGCGGTCCTGGAGGAGATGGGCCTCGACCACGACCGCACGCCCGAGTACTTCGCCGACAACGGCCGCACCCGGCTCGTCGACCTCACCGTCCGGCCCTCCAAGCTCCAGGCGCCCATCGACAAGATCCACCCCATGCCGTTCCCGGGCCTGAACATCGACAACGTCCCGTTCTTCGCGGCCATCGCGGCGGCGGCCCAGGGCAAGACCCTCATCCACGACTGGGTCTACGACAACCGCGCCATCTACCTGACCGACCTGAACCGTCTCGGCGGCCGGCTCCAGCTGCTGGACCCCCACCGCGTCCTGGTCGAGGGCCCCACCCGCTGGCGCGCCGCCGAGATGATGTGCCCGCCGGCCCTGCGCCCCGCGGTCGTCGTCCTCCTGGCGATGATGGCGGCCGAGGGCACGTCGGTGCTGCGCAACGTGTACGTCATCAACCGGGGGTACGAGGACCTGGCCGAGCGGCTGAACTCGATCGGCGCGCAGATCGAGATCTTCCGGGACATCTGACCGGCGCCCGTCACGTGTGCGTCCACCGGAACGGGAGAACCGGCACCCCGTGGACGCACGACTGCTGACCTTCGGGCACAGCACCGCCGACCGGGAGCGGATCACCGGGCTGCTGCGGCGGGCCGGTGTCGTGGCCGTCGTGGACGTGCGGACCGCTCCCGGCAGCCGCCGCAGTCCCGACCTGCTGCGGGAGCGGCTCGCCGACTGGCTGCCCGCCGCCGGTGTCGCCTACCGGTGGGAACCCGCCCTCGGCGGGTTCCGGCCCCTGCCCGAGGACAGCCCGGACATCGTCTGGCGCAACCTCTCCTTCCGTGGGTACGCCGCCCACACCCGCTCCCCCGAGTTCGTCACCGCGATGGACCGCCTGCTGCACGAGGCCTCGGAGACCCGTACGGCCGTGATGTGCAGCGAGGCGGTCTGGTGGCGCTGCCACCGCCGGCTGATCGCCGACTTCGCGGTGGCCGCCCGCGGCGTCCCGGCCGACCACCTCATGCACGACGGACGCGTCAACGCCCATGCGCCGACGCCCGGCGTACGGCTGCGTGAGGACGGGCTGCTCGTGTACGACGGTTACGACGGGGGCGCGGAGCCGGCCGGCGGCTGACCGCTACCGAGGGCCGAGGCCCTCGCCGAGAGCGGCGATCGCGGCCGGGCCGTGGCCGGCGGCGAGGAGCGGGGCGCGGATGTCCCGGTCCAGGTCGGGGACGTAGCCGATCAGGACGTCCGCGGGGCCCTGGACGTGGATCTCGCCCAGCGCGGCGGGCAGGAGCAGGGTGCGGGCGCGGTCGAGCCGGACGGTCCGGTCGCCGGAGGTGACGGTCACCGGGGCCCCGGCGTTGGTGAGGATCCGCACGGTGGAGAAGGAGTGGCGCAGGGTGGCGCCGCTGGTCCAGCGTTCCAGGGCGAAGTACGGGCCCGCGCAGAGCACGGTGCGTACCGCCCCGTCGTCCGTGCGGATGTCCAGGCCCGGGTGGAACTCGGGGCGGGGGTCCGGGTGCCATTGGTCCAGCAGGGCGGCGAGGTTGCTGTGCCACTCCTCGTCGGGGACCGGCGAGCCGTCCTCCATGCGGGTGCGCATGGCGTGCCGCTGGATGTCGGAGGTCTGCTCGATCTCGTGGACGAGCGTGCCGGGGCCGAAGCTGTGCAGGGTGCCGCCGGGGACGTAGACCGTCTGCCCGGCACGGACCGGCAGGCGGCGCATGACCGCGTCGAAGTCCTGGGCGAGCAGCGCCCGGTGCAGGGTCTCGCGGTCGACGCCGGGCCGGGTGCCGACCAGGGCGGTGGCTCCGGGGTCCGCGTCCAGGATGTGCCAGGCCTCGGTCTTGCCGTGGGGTTCGCCCTCCAGGCGCCGGGCGGTGGTGTCGTCGGCGTGCAGGTGCACCGGGAGGGGGTGGCTGCCGTCGATGAACTTGGTGAGGAGCGGGAAGCGGGGGCCGGGGCTCAGGCGTGGCCCCAGCAGTTCCTCGGGGTGCTCCACCATGATCTGCCGCAGGGTGCGTCCGGCCAGTGGGCCGTCCAGGACGGTCGAGGTGTCGCCGTCGACGTCGCTCACCTCCCACGTCTCGGCCACCGGGCCGTCGGGCAGGCCGGTGCGGCCCAGCCGCTCGGCGATGGCCCGCCCGCCGAAGACGTGCTGTTTGACGGGGGTGGTGAGCCGTAGCGGGTGCCAGTCCACGTCCCGTCCCTCCTCGTAGCCGGCCGCACGCACACGGCCGGATGGATGTGCGGGGTACCCCGGGCGGGAGAGGCGCATGCGCGAAGCCGGCGCGGGCTCCGGGCGGGCGGGTACGGCCACTGCGAGCCCCGTGCTCCCGCTCGCTCCCGGCCCGGGCAGCCCCGGGGGCGGCCGGTGCCGTCCGGTCTTCGACCAGGTCAGGGACGGCTTCCGGACGGACTGAACGCCGGGCGGCCTTCCCTGGGCGATACAGGGCGTAAAGCGACCGAAGAATGGATAGGGGCTATACGGCGAAACGCGGGGAGTGTCGGACGTGCCCGGATGCCGGGCGCAGCGGCTTCAGGGGAGGGAGCACGCATGGACGGCCGGCCCTTGTATCTGGAACCCCGGCTGGAGCCACGGCTCAGGTCGCTCCTGGCGGCGGCCGGGACGCTGCACTCGCTCACCGACGCGCTCGGCTCACCCCTGCACGTCGTGGTGCCGGACCAGATCGCCGAGAACCTGGAGCGGTTCCGGTCGGTGTACCGCGCGCACCACCTGTCGGGCCAGGTCTTCTACGCCCACAAGGCCAACCGGTCCAGCGCGCTGCTGCGCCGCCTCGCCGCCACGGACGCGGGCGTGGACGTCGCGTCGCTGGGCGAGTTGCAGCACGCCCTCGGGGCCGGTTTCACCGCCGACCGGATCACGGCCACGGGGCCGAAGAACCCCGAGTTCCTGTGGCTCGCGGCCCGTTCGGGCGTGACCGTCAGCGTGGACGGGACCGACGAGCTGGACCGACTGGCCTCCCTGGTCCGCAAGTTCGGGCTCGCCCCGGTGCGGGTGCTGCCGCGGCTGTCGGGGTTCGAGGCGTCGGGGGTCAAGGTGCTGAGCCGCCGCAGCCGGTTCGGTACGCCCGTGAGGGAGTTGGACAGCCTGCTGGAGTCGGTCGAGCGGCACGGTGACGCGGTCGAGCTGACCGGCGTGGGCTACCACCTGGACACCACCGGGATCGCGGAGAAGGCGATCGCCCTCGAAGGGTCCCTGGCCGCCCTGGAGGCGTGCCGGAGCCGGGGGTTACGGCCCCGGGCCGTGGACGTCGGCGGCGGGTTCGGCGTCAACTACCTCGCCGAACGGGAGCAGTGGGAGGCGTACACGAGCGCGCTCACCTCCGCCGTGCTGGGCCGGCGCCCGCCCCTGGCGTGGGGCGGTCACGGCTACGGGCTGCGCGACGAGGCCGGCACCCTGCGCGGCACGCTCGGCCTCTACCCCGCCCACCGACCCGTCGCCGGCGCGGCCTACCTGGACGAGCTGCTGGCCCAGCCCGCCGCATCCCTGGGCGGCCGTCCGCTGGCCGCACTGCTGCTGGAGCACCTGTACGACCTGCACACCGAGCCCGGCCGGGCGCTGCTGGACCAGTGCGGGCTGACGCTGGCCCGGGTGCTGGAGGTCCGCGCCCAGGAGCCCGGCGGGGAACTCCTCGTACGGCTGGCGGCGAAGGCGGACGACATCGCCCTGGAGGACCACGGAGTGCTCATGGACCCGGTCGTCGTCCCCAGAGGCGAAGCCCCGCCACCCGGCGGCCCGGGGCCCGTCGCCGTGCATCTCTTCGGCAGCCTCTGCCTGGAGACGGACCTGATCACCCGCCGTACGGTGTTCCTGCCGCGCCGCCCGGTCCCCGGCGACCTGCTGGCCTTCGCCAACACCGCCGGGTACGCCATGGACTTCCACGCCACCGGTGCCCAGCTTCAGCCCGCCGCCCGCAAGGCCGCCGCCTGGCAGGACGGCGACGGGTGGCGCTGGTGCCTCGACGAACAGTTCTGGCCGACCACGCCCTCGGGGGGAGCCCAGTGAGGTACGACAGCATCACGGAGGCGATCGGCAACACGCCGCTGGTGCGGATCGACCCGGCCGTGCACGGGCTGCGGAACATCGACCTGTTCGCCAAGCTGGAGATGCTCAACCCGTGGGGCTCGGTCAAGGACCGTGCGGCCTGGAGCATGGCGGGCCCGCTGCTGGCCGACGCGGTGGAACACGGCAGTCAGGTCGTGGAGTTGTCCAGTGGCAACACGGCGAAGGCGCTGGCGGTCGTCGCCGGCATGCACGGACTGGGCTTCAGAAGCGTCACCAACCGGATGCGGGTCCCGGAGATCAAGGACCTCCTGCTGCTGCTCGGCGCGGAGATCGAGGAGCTGCCGGGGCAGAGCGAGTGCCTGGACCCGAGTGCGACCGACGATCCGCTGACCCTCTTCCACCGCACCCTGTCCGCCTCCGGCCGCACCTATCTGCACACCGACCAGTACTTCAACCCGCGCAACACCGAGGCGCACCTCACCGGCACCGGGCCGGAGATCGTCAAGGACCTGGACGGCCGGGTGCCGGACTGGTTCGTGGCGTGTGTGGGGACGGCCGGTTCCTCCACGGGCGTGGCCCGCGCGCTGCGCGAGGAGGACCCCTCGGTGCGGGTGGTCGGTCTGGTCGCGGCCAAGTCCGACTTCATCCCCGGGATCCGCACCCTCGACGAGGTGCAGGAGGTCGGCCTGTTCGACCCGGAGACGTACGACACGATGGAGTCGGTGACCTCCGACGAGGCGATCGAGGGGATGCTGACCCTGAACCGCCGCTGCGGCATCCTGGGCGGGCCCACCGGTGGCGCCGCCTACTTCGGGGCCGTCCGCCATCTTCGGGCGCTGGACGAGGAGTCGGCCGAGCGCCGGACCGCGGTGTTCATCGTCTGCGACCGTGTGGAGAGCTATCTGAGCTACGTCCGGCAGCGGCGGCCCGATCTGCTGGGCAGGCCGCCCCGGAGGAACTCGCCGGCCGACCTGACGGACGCCGAGGTCGCCGGGGCGCCGTCGGTCACCGTGGCCGAAGCCCGGCGGTGGATCGACACCGGCCGGCCGCTCGTGGTCGACCTGCGCAGCCCCTTCGCGTACGCGGCGCTGCACATCGACGGGTCGGTCAACATCGTCGACGAGGTGTTCGCCGAACTCCTGCGGGGCGGGCTGCCCTTCAGCCGGCGCAGGCCCGTGCTGCTGGCCTGCCCGGTGGGCGAGCAGTCCGCCCGGTACGCGGCGCTGCTGACCCGGATGGGCCACCCTGACGTGCGCAGTCTGGCCGGCGGCGTCATCGCCTGGCGGGACGCGGGCGCGCCCCTGGTGCGGGACTGACCGCCGTGCCCGCACCGGCCGTCCGCGACGGCCTCCATCAGTGGCAGCAGGCGCTGCGCGCCCAGTTCCCCATCATCACCGGGCACCCGGAGCTGGCATATCTGGACAGCGCGGCGACGGCGCAGAAGCCGCGGGCCGTCCTGGACGCCGTGCAGACGTATCTCACCACCGGCAACGCCAACTCCGCGCGCGGCACCTACACCTGGGCCAACCGGACCACGGAGCTGGTCGAGCGGACCCGTGAGCGGGTCGCCCGGTTCCTCGGGGACGACCGGCCCGGGCGCTCCGCCGTGCACTTCACCAGCGGCGCGACCGAGGGGCTGCGTACGATCGCCCGCGACTGGCTGCCGGGGTTCCTGCGTGACGGCGACGAGATCGTCGTACCGGACGCCGACCACCGGGCCAACATCGAGCCCTGGCTGGAAGCCCAGCGGCTGCTCGCCGGTGCGGGCGTGCGGGTCCGGGTGGTGCCGATGCCGTACCAGCGGAGTTCGGGGGACTACGACCACCGGGCGCTGGCCGAACGGGTTGGGCCGCGTACCCGGTTCGTCGCCGCGACCCATGTGCATCACGTCTACGGCGGCGACATGAACGTGCACCGCATCCGCGGGGCCGTCGGACCGGACGCGGTCATCTGCCTGGACGCGGCGCAGAGTGTCGGCCATCTGCCCGTGTCCGTGGCCGAGTTGGACGTCGACTTCGTCGTCTTCTCCGGGCACAAGGCGCTGGCCCTGCCCGGCTCCGGGGCGGTGTGGGCCCGGCAGGAACGGGGACCGGCCTTCGCGCCCGGTGGGTGGAGCGGCACTCCGAACACCGTGGGCATCGCCTCCCTGGAAGCGGCTCTGGACTGGCTGGAGGCCGCAGGTGTCGAGCGGATCGAGCGCTGGACGGCGGGTCTGGCGGCCCGGCTCACCGACGGGCTGCGCCGCCTGGAGGCCTACGAGGTGCTCGGCTGCCCGCTCAGCCTGGCAGCGGACTCGACGGTGCAGCGGCGCCAGGGCATCGTGACCCTGCGGCACCGCGCCGTGGAGTCGGGCGATCTGGGCTTCGTGCTCTTCAGCCACGGCTTCATGGTCCGCTCGGACAACCACTGCCAGGGCGACGCGGGCGAGAAGACCGGTTCGGTGCGGGTGAGTCTGCATGTGTACAACACCGTTGAGGAGATCGACCGGCTGCTGTCGGTTCTCGCCTCACTCTCGTGACCGCGCCGACTATGCGTAATGGGAACCGTTTCCACCTGTAGGCTCGGGCCCGAAGAGTCAGGTTCGAGTACGGCGAGGTGGCGCGACCGGATGGGGCTGAGTCTGGCGACGGCGGAGCGGTGGGTGGAGCGCTGGGAGCTCCAGCAGCAGCGGTACGCCGTCGACCGCGAGGAGCGGTTCACGGTGATCGCGGATGTCGTCGAGCACGTCACGGCCGGGCGCACACCCCGGCCGCTGGTCGTCGACCTGGGCTGCGGGCCCGGCTCCCTGGCGGCCCGGCTGGTCCGGCGGTTGCCGGGCGCGGAGGTCGTGGCCGTGGACCGGGACCCGCTGCTGCTGGAGCTGGGCCGGACGCATCACCCGGACGCGGCCCGCTATGTCGACGCGGAGATCGGGGCGCCCGGCTGGACCTGGGCCCTGGACCTGGACCGGCCCCTGGACGCGGCCGTCTCCACGACGGCCCTGCACTACCTCGACCGCGACACCCTCCTGCGTGTCTACCGGCAGCTCGCCACGCTGCTGCGGCCCGGCGGCGTCCTCGTCAACGGTGACCACCTCCCCCAGGACGACACGGGTCCGGCCGGCATCGCCACCCACGTCGGACGGTGCCGGGCCGACCGGCAGCGGGTGTTCGCGCAGGAGGACTGGGGGTCGTGGTGGACGGCCGTCGCCGGCGACCCGGAGCTGGCCGACCTCCTCGCCGAGCGCCGTCGCCGCACGGCGCCCGGCGGCACCGGCCGCCCCGCGGCACTCCCCCTCTCCACCCACCTGAGCCTGCTGCGGCAGGCGGGGTTCGACACGGCCGGGCCGGTCTGGCAGTACGGCGACAGCTGCGTGGTCGTCGCGGTCCGCTGACGCGCGCTCAGCTCCGGGTCAGGGTGATGTCCTGGTCCTTCACGGCGTGCAGGCGCGGCAGCGGCAGGATGCCGACGAGGCGCAGCTCCAGGACCGTGGCCTGGACATGGACCGGGCCGGGCACGATCGCGCCGGGCGTGGCGCGGCCCGTGTTCTGCCAGCGGTGCTGCGCGCCGTCGCACACGGCCCGGGTGCCACCGATGCCGTAACTGGTCGTCGAGGCGCCCTGTCTCACGGAGGAGCCGATGTAGACGGGGCCGGTGGCGTCCACACAGGTATAGGTGCCGGAGAGGGTGATGGTGCCGTCGGCGGCGATCCGGCCCACCGCTTCGACCGTCACGTCCTCGGACGCAGCGGTAGCGGGCGCGGCGGTGGCGGGTGCGGCGGTGGCGGGTGCGGCGGTGGCTCCGGTCAGCAGGAGCAGCACCGCGCCGGTCGCGGCGCCGAGGAGGGGACAAAGGCGCACAGGGGAACCTCCCGATAGGAGTGAGATGTCTCCTCCACTCGAACCGGGCTCCCGGGCCGACGCAACCGGTCTCACCCCTTCGGCGGTGAATCCGCTCCGACCGTCGTGGAACCGTCCTGGGAATGTCCGGGGCCTGTCACGCTTTGCTCCGAGCCGTTCCGATCAGCTTCGAGTCGGGAGCATCGTCTGTCCGTAAGAGTCATACGAACCTACGGATGGCCCTACCGACGTGGAGGTGCGCCATGTGTGCCCACCAAACCCTGTGCCCCGCGACCGACTCCCGCGCCGCGCACGTCGTCGCCGCCCACCCCGAGCAGGGCTGGAGCCTGCTGTGCGACGGGGCGATCGTCTTCGACGACACCGGTGAGCTGCTGCCGGACGGACGCGTGGTGGAGCCGCACCGCGTGACGGCGGAGCAGCTGGCCGTCGCGGCCTGACCGGAGGGTCGCCTCACGGCAGCACCGCGAAGCCGTCCAGTTCCACCATCGCCTCCTCGTCCCACAGGCGGACGACCTCGACGACCGCCATGGCGGGGTAGTCCCGGCCCGCCAGTCTCCGCCACAGGCGGCCCAGTTCCGGGGCGTGCGCGCGGTACGCCCCGACGTCCGTGGCGTGGACGGTGACGCGGGCGAGGTCGGCGGGTGCGCCGCCGGCCGCCGCGAGGGCGGTCAGCAGGTTCGTCAGCGCCCTCTCGAACTGCTCGGGCAGGGTCCGTCCGACCACCTTGCCGTCGGTGTCGAGGGCGGTCTGCCCCGCCAGGAACACCACGCGGGAGCCGGTGGCCACGACGGCGTGGGAGAAGCCCGTCGGCGGGGACAGCTCGGGCGGATTGACGCGCTCGGTGGTCACCGGGCCTCCTCGTGGGCTGCGTACAACTCCTTGGCGATGATGCCGCGCTGCACCTCGCTGGCCCCCTCGTAGACGCGCGGGGCGCGGACCTCGCGGTAGAGGTGTTCGAGCAGGTGGCCGCGTTGCAGCGCGCGGGCGCCGTGCAGCTGGACGGCCGTGTCGACGACGTGCTGGGCGGTCTCGGTGGCGAGCAGTTTCGCCATGGCGGCACGCTGGGGCACGTCCGGGGCGTCGTCGTCGTACGCCGTCGCCGCCGCGTAGACCATCAGGCGGGCCGCCTCCGTGCGCAGGGCCATCTCGGCGACCTGGTGGGAGACGACCTGAAGGTCCTTCAGCTTGCCCCCGAAGGCGTCCCGGCCGACGGTGTGGTCGAGGGTCGCGTCGAGGGCCGCCCGGGCCATGCCGACCGCGAAGGCGCCGACGCTCGGGCGGAACAGGTTGAGGGTGCCCATGGCGACGCGGAAGCCGCGGTCCACCTCGCCGAGCACGTCGTCGGCCGTCACCGGAACGGCGTCGAAGTCGAGTGCGCCGATCGGGTGCGGGGAGAGCATGTCGAGGCCGGTGCCGGTCAGGCCCGGGCGGTCGGCGGGCACGAGGAAGGCGGTGACGCCGCGTGCCCCCGCACCGGGAGCGGTCCGGGCGAAGACGGTGTAGAAGTCGGCCTCGGGGGCGTTGGAGATCCAGCACTTCTGGCCGGTGAGCCGCCAGCCGGTGGCGCCGTCCCCGTCCGCCCGCAACGCCAGCGCCGCCGCGTCCGATCCCGCGCCCGGCTCGCTCAGCGCGAAGGCCGCGACCGCCGTACCGTCGGCCACCCGGGGCAGCCAGCGGGCGCGTTGGGACGCGGTGCCGTGGGCGTGGACGGGGTGCGCGCCGAGGCCCTGGAGGGCGAGGGCCGTCTCGGCCTCCGTGCAGCCGTAGGCGAGGGACTCGCGCATCAGGCACAGGTCGAGGGCGCCGGAGGTGAACAGTCGGCCGAGCAGTCCGAGGCCGCCCAGTTCGGCGACCAGGGCGCGGTTCACCCGGCCCGGTTCGCCCTTGTCGGCCAGCGGGCGGAGCCGCTCGACGGCCAGGGTGCGCAGCTCGGCACACCAGGCGAGTTGTGCCGGTTCGAGCGAGAATGCGGTCATCGCCGGTCCCTTCTCCGCCACCCCGCCTCCCGGGCCGGACCACTCCGAGGCTATCGCGGACCGTTGACTGTCGTCACCAACACGATACGCTCCAGGAGCGAGCCCACCACGCCGAGGGGGCGAACCGTATGCATCCACGGAGCACGGCCCACGTCGACAGCTTCGCCCGCGATCATCTGCCACCCCCGGACCAATGGCCCGAACTCCGCTTCGACCTGCCGGAGCTGCGCTACCCCGAACGGCTCAACTGCGCCGCCGAACTGCTGGACGGCCCGCCCGACGACCGCCCGGCGTTCCTCACCGAGACCGGCGAGCCATGGACGTACGCCGATCTGCGCGCCCGCGTCGACCGCGTCGCGCACCTGCTCACCGGCGAACTCGGCGTCGTCCCCGGCAACCGCGTGCTGCTGCGCGGCCCCACCACACCGTGGCTCGCGGCCTGCTGGCTCGCGGTGCTGAAGGCGGGGGCCGTCGCGGTCACGGTGCTGGCCCAGCAGCGCCCGCACGAGCTGAGCACGATGTGCGAGATCGCCCGGGTCCGGCACGCGCTGTGCGACGTCCGGGCCGTCGACGACCTCGCCAAGGCCGAGGTGCCGGACCTGCGGATCACGACCTACGGCGGTGACGCCCCGGACGACCTGTTCCACCGCATGGCGCCCGCGACGCCGTACGAGGCCGTCGACACGGCGGCCGACGACGTGGCACTGATCGCCTTCACCTCCGGCACCACCGGCCGCCCCAAGGGCTGTATGCACTTCCACCGGGACGTGCTGGCGATCGCCGACACCTTCTCCCGGCACGTGCTGCGGCCGTGCGCGGACGACGTGTTCACGGGCAGTCCCCCGCTGGGCTTCACCTTCGGCCTGGGCGGCCTGGTGGTCTTCCCGCTGCGGGCCGGGGCGAGCGCCCTGCTGCTCGAACAGGCCGGCCCGAAGCAGCTGCTGCCCGCCATCGCCCGGCACCGGGTCTCCGTCCTCTTCACGGCGCCGACGGCGTACCGCGCGATGCTCGACGAGCTCGACGGGCACGACGTGTCGTCGCTGCGCCGCTGCGTCTCGGCCGGGGAGAACCTGCCGGCGGCCACCTGGCGGGCCTGGCACGAGCGCACGGGCGTACGCGTCATCAACGGCATCGGCGCCACCGAGCTGCTGCACATCTTCGTCTCCGCGGCCGACGAGCGGATCCGCCCCGGGACCACGGGCGTTCCCGTGCCGGGCTGGCAGGCGCGGGTGCAGGACGAGCACGGCGAGCCGCTGCCCGACGGGGAGCCGGGGCTGCTCGCGGTACGCGGCCCGGTCGGCTGCCGCTACCTCGCTGACCCGCGGCAACGGGAGTACGTACGCGGCGGCTGGAACATCACCGGCGACACCTACGTCCGCGAACCCGACGGCTACTTCCGGTACGTCGCCCGCGCCGACGACATGATCATCTCGGCCGGGTACAACATCGCCGGGCCCGAGGTCGAGGACGCGCTGCTGCGGCACCCGGACGTGGTGGAGACGGCGGTCGTGGGACGACCCGACGCGGCACGCGGGCAGGTCGTGGTGGCCTTCACCGTCCTCAAGGAGGGCGCCGCGCGGGACGCCGAGGCGCTGCGCTCCTTCGTGAAGGCGGAGCTGGCCCCGTACAAGTGCCCGCGCGAGATCGTCTTCCTGGACGCGCTGCCGCGCACCGCCACCGGCAAACTCCAGCGGTTCAGGCTGCGCGCCGGAGGGGACCCGGACGACGGCACCGCAACCGACCGGGAGTGATCCGTACGACCTAAGATGATCAACGTGTCCGACCAGCATGCACCACGGTCTCTCATCGTCACGCTCTACGGCGCGTACGGCCGATACGTCCCGGGCCCCGTGCCCGTCGCCGAACTGATCCGGCTGCTCGCCGCGGTCGGCGTGGACGCCCCGTCCGTGCGCTCCTCGGTGTCGCGGCTGAAGAGACGCGGACTGCTCGTGCCCGCCCGCACCGCACAGGGCGCGGCCGGGTACGAACTCTCACCGGACGCCCGGCAGTTGCTCGACGACGGGGACCGGCGCATCTACGCCACGGCCCCGCCCGGGGACGAGGGCTGGGTGCTCGCCGTGTTCTCCGTGCCGGAGTCCGAGCGGCAGAAGCGGCACGTGCTGCGCTCGCGGCTGGCCGGGCTCGGCTTCGGCACGGCGGCGCCGGGCGTGTGGATCGCGCCGGCGCGGCTGTACGAGGAGACCCGGCACACCCTGCGGCGGCTGCGGCTCGACACGTACGTCGATCTCTTCCGCGGTGACCACCTCGGCTTCGCGCCGACCGCGGACGCCGTCGCCCGCTGGTGGGACCTGGCCGCCATCGCCAAGCAGCACGAGGCGTTCCTCGACGCTCACGAGCGCGTGCTGCACGACTGGGAGAAGCGAGCGGACACCCCGCCCGAGGAGGCCTACCGCGACTACCTCCTCGCCCTGGACTCCTGGCGCCACCTCCCCTACGCCGACCCCGGCCTGCCCTCCGAGCTGCTCCCCGGCGACTGGCCGGGCGCCCGCTCGGCGGCGGTGTTCCGGGGGCTGCACGAGCGGCTGCGGGACGCGGGCGCCGAGTTCGTGGGGCTGCTCGGCTCCCCCGGGTGAACGGCTCGGCCAGCGGGCTCAACCCCCCAGCGTGAGGCGCGGCTTGGGCGCGTCCGTGCGGCCCGTCTGAGGGCGGCGGCTGCCCGCGCGGTACGGGGCCGGCCAGTCGGCGCCCGGGCCCGTGTAGCCCTGTTCGGCCGCCGCGTGCAGCGTCCAGTGCGGGTCGTAGAGGTGCGGGCGGGCCAGGGCGCACAGGTCCGCACGGCCCGCCAGGATCAGGGAGTTGACGTCGTCCCAGGAGGAGATCGCGCCGACCGCGATCACCGGGGCGCCGGTGGTGTGCCGGATCCGGTCGGCGAACGGCGTCTGGTACGACCGCCCGAACTCCGGCCGCTCGTCCGCCACGACCTGTCCCGTCGACACGTCGATCGCGTCGGCCCCGTGCGCGGCGAAGGCCCGGGCGATCTCGACGGCGTCCTCGGCGCTCGTCCCGCCCTCCGCCCAGTCGGTCGCGGAGATCCGGACGGTCATGGGCCGCTCCCCCGGCCACACGTTCCGCACGGCGTCGAAGACCTCCAGCGGGAAGCGGAGCCGCTTCTCCAGCGAGCCGCCGTAGGCGTCGGTGCGGCGGTTGGTCAGCGGGGAGAGGAAGCCGGAGAGCAGGTAGCCGTGGGCGCAGTGCAGTTCGAGCAGGTCGAAGCCGGCCCGGGCGGCGCGCTGGGCGGCGGCCGCGAACTGCTCGCGGATGTCGGTGAGCCCCGCGCGGGACAGCTCGCGCGGGGTCTGGCCGTACGGCTTGTAGGGCAGCGCGGACGCGGCCACGAGCGGCCAGTTGCCCTCCGGGAGCGACTGGTCCATGCCCTCCCACATCCGCTTCGTGGAGCCCTTGCGGCCGCTGTGGCCGAGCTGCACGCCGATCGCGGTCCCGGGCGCCTGGGCGTGCACGAAGTCGGTGACGCGCCGCCAGGCCTCGGCCTGCCGGCCAGTGTAGAGGCCGGCGCAGCCGGGCGTGATCCGGCCCTCCTCGCTGACGCACACCATCTCCGTCATCACCAGCCCGGCCCCGCCCAGCGCCCGCGCGCCCAGATGGACGAGGTGGAAGTCACCGGGGACGCCGTCGACCGCCGAGTACATGTCCATGGGCGAGACGACGACCCGGTTGCGCAGGGTCAGGCCGCGCAGCCGGAACGGGGTGAACATCGGCGGCGTGCCGGGCGGGCAGCCGAACTCGTGCTCCACGGCCTCGGTGAAGCGCGGGTCGCGCAGCCGGAGGTTGTCGTGCGTGACGCGGCGGCTGCGGGTGAGCAGATTGAAGGCGAACTGGCGGGGCGGCTGGTCGAGATACAGGGCGAGGTTCTCGAACCACTCCAGGCTGGCCCGGGCCGCGCGCTGCGTGGAGGCGACGACCGGCCGCCGCTCCGCCTCGTAGGCGGCCAGGGCCTCCTCCAGGGTGTCCCGCTCCTCCAGGCAGGCGGCCAGGGCCAGGGCGTCCTCGACGGCGAGCTTGGTGCCGGAGCCGATGGAGAAGTGGGCGGTGTGGGCCGCGTCGCCGAGCAGGACGACGTTGCCGTGCGACCAGCGCTCGTTGACGACCGTGCGGAAGGTCGTCCACGTGGAGTTGTTGGACTTCAGGGGGCGGCCGCGGAGCGCCTGGGCGAAGATCTTGGCGCAGCGTTCGATCGACTCGGCCTCGTCGAGCTCGTCGAAGCCGGCCGCGTGCCAGACCTCCTCACGCATCTCGATGATCACGGTGGAGGCGTCGGACGCGAAGGGGTAGGCGTGCAGTTGCATCACGCCGTGCTCGGTCTCGGCGATCTCGAAGCGGAAGGCGTCGAAGGGGAAGTCGGCGGCGAGCCAGATGTACCGGCAGCGGTGGGGGGTGAGGTGGGGGCGGAAGGCGTCGGCGTAGGTCTCGCGGGTGGTGCTGTGGACTCCGTCGGCGGCGATGACCAGGTCGTGGGTGCGCGGGAGGTCCTTCGGGGCCTCGGTGCGGAAGCGGAGGTCGACGCCGAGTTCCCGGCAGCGGGTGTGGAGGATCTCCAGCAGGCGCTTCCTGCCGAGTGCGGCGAAGCCGTGGCCTCCGGAGGTGTGCAGGGTGTCGCGGTGGACGATGTCGATGTCGTCCCAGCGGACGAAGTCCCTCTGGAGGGCTTCGTGGACCCGGGGGTCGGCGTGTTCGATGCCGCCGAGGGTCTCGTCGGAGAGGACGACTCCGAAGCCGAAGGTGTCGTCGGGGGCGTTGCGTTCCCAGACGGTGATGTCGCGGGTGGGGTCGAGGCGTTTGAGGAGGGTGGCGGCGTAGAGGCCGCCGGGGCCGCCGCCGATGATTGCGACGCGTAGGGGGCGGCCAGGCTTCGTGGGTGAGTGCGGGTTCGTTGTGGCTGGTCGCGCAGTTCCCCGCGCCCCTGACGGGGCTGCCATCAGCGTCCGCTCCATTTGGGAGGGCGCTTTTCCGTGAATGCCGCGTGGAACTCGGCGTAGTCCTCCCCTGTCATGAGGAGGGCCTGGGTGGAGGCGTCCAGTTCGATCGAGGCCGCCAGGGGCATGTCCAGTTCCGACGTGAGGAGGGCCTTCGTCTGGGCGTAGGCCAAGGCGGGGCCGTCCGCCAGGCGGCGGGCCAGGTGCTGGGAGGCCTGGTGGGCCCGGCCCTCCTCCGTCAGTTCGCTGATCAGGCCGATGCGCTCCGCCTCGGTCGCGCGGACCGGGTCGCCCAGCATCAGCAGGCGGGTCGCGTGGCCCAGGCCCACGACGCGGGGCAGGAGGTAGGCCGCGCCCATGTCGCCGCCGGAGAGGCCCACACGGGTGAAGAGGAAGGCGAAGCGGGCCGTGGGGTCCGCCACGCGGAAGTCGGCGGCCAGGGCGAGTACCGCGCCGGCGCCCGCCGCCACGCCGTGCAGTGCCGCGATCACCGGGAACGGGCACTCCCGGACGGCGCGGACCACCTGGCCGGTCATGCGGTTGAAGTCCAGGAGCTGGGCGGTGTCCATGCCCAGGGTGGCGCCGATGATCTCGTCGACGTCGCCGCCGGAGCAGAAGCCGCGGCCCTCGCCGGCCAGGACCAGGGCCCGTACGGACCGCTCCCGGGACAGCTCCGCGAGCAGGTCGCGCAGGTCGGCGTAGGCGCCGAAGGTGAGCGCGTTGAGCTTCTCGGGGCGGGCGAGGGTGACGGTGGCGACGCCGTCGGTGATGTCGACGCGCAGGTGCTCCCAGCTCGGGGTGCGGGCGGCGGAGCCGGTGAAGGGACTCATGACGTGCGGCCTCCTCGGGCGGGCACTGCCTCACTGAGCTCTACCCCATGAAGTTATCACTCATCCGTGACTGTCGTCATGACTGCGCGATAGGCCGTCCGGGTAGGGATGGGTGTGAGCCCGGGTGTGCGCCGGGCCGGTCACATCCGTCACAGATCATCCACACCGGCGTAACAACGGGCGCAGCCGTGCGCGGCACCGCGTTGACCTGGGTAAGCCGTGCGGCAAGGGAGCCGACGGCTCCTCTGCGGCGCCCCTCGGTCACGTCCGAGAAGTGGCCCCGTACCATTCATAAGGTTGAAAGCAGGATGTCCTGCTCCATGAACGGACCCGCCGTGTACGAACTCTCCTCAGCCCCCGCCTCCTGGCGCGTCGCGCTGCCGCGAACCGCCGCGGCCGTGCCGGTGGCCCGTGCCCTGGTCCGTTCGGCGCTGGCGGAGCGGGACCACGCGGCCGACTGCGACACCGCCGAGCTGCTCACGGCGGAGCTGGTGGCCAACGCCGTGGAGCACACCTCCGGCGAGACCCCGATCGAGCTGGTCGTGGAGCTGATGGCGTCGGGCTGCCAGGTCGAGGTGCACGACACCGACCCGGCGCCGCCCGGCAACCTCACCTGTCCGACCATCGGGGCGCCCGACCCGTGGCAGGAACACGGGCGCGGTCTGCTGCTGATCCGCGCCCTGAGCTCGTCGTGCGGGCACCGCCCGACCGAGGCCGGCAAGGCCGTGTGGTTCAGGCTGCCGGCGGTGCCGGCTCAGCGGCGCCCTTCGGCCTGAGGGCCGCCGGCGTCAGCCGAGCGTCGCGACCAGGACGGCCTTGATGGTGTGCAGGCGGTTCTCCGCCTCGTCGAAGACGACGGAGTGCGCCGACTCGAAGACCTCGTCCGACACCTCCAGGTACGACAGGCCGTGGGCCTCGTGGATCTCCTGGCCGACCTTGGTGCCGAGGTCGTGGAAGGCCGGCAGGCAGTGCAGGAACCTCACGTCCGGGTTGCCGGTGGCGCGCAGGACGTCCATGGTCACGGCGTACGGGGCGAGGGCGGTGATGCGCTCTTCCCAGACCTCCTTCGGCTCACCCATGGAGACCCAGACGTCGGTGGCGACGAAGTCGGCGCCGCGGACGCCCTCGTCCAGGGTCTCGGTGAGCGTGACGCGGGCGCCGCTGTGCTCGGCGAGCGCGCGGGCCCGGTCGACGACCTCCTCGGCCGGCCAGTACGCCTTCGGGGCGACCAGCCGCACGTCCATGCCGAGCAGGGCGCCGGTGACCAGGTAGGAGTTGCCCATGTTGAAGCGGGCGTCGCCCAGGTACGCGAAGGCGATCTCGTCGAGCGGCTTGGCGCAGTGCTCCGTCATCGTCAGCACGTCGGCGAGCATCTGGGTGGGGTGCCAGTCGTCGGTGAGCCCGTTGTAGACGGGGACACCGGCGTACGCGGCCAGCTCCTCCACCTTGCTCTGGCTGTCGCCCCGGTACTCGATCCCGTCGTACATCCGGCCCAGCACCCGCGCGGTGTCCTTGACCGACTCCTTGTGGCCGATCTGCGAGCCGGACGGGTCGAGGTACGTCGTCGAGGCACCCTGGTCGGCGGCCGCGACCTCAAAGGCGCAGCGGGTGCGGGTGGAGGTCTTCTCGAAGATCAGCGCGATGTTCCGGCCCCGCAGGTACTGGGTCTCGGTCCCGGCCTTCTTGGCGGCCTTCAGCTCGGCGGCCAGCTCGACCAGACCGCGGAACTCCTCCTCGGTGAAGTCCAGCTCCTTGAGGAAGTGGCGGCCGGCGAGGGCGGTCGGGACTGTCGCCATGGGGGCGCTCCAGGGATGCGGATGGGGAACAACGACTCCTGGAATACTATACGAAGCTCAGCATGTATATACGGGAGCCGTCGAGGGCCTACACCGGCTCCCGTTCGACCGGGCAGCTCATGCACCGCGGCCCGCCCCTCCCCCGTCCCAGCTCGCTCCCCGGGATCTCTATCACCTCGATGCCCTGTTTGCGCAGGTGGGTGTTGGTGGTGGCGTTCCGCTCGTAGGCGACCACCACACCGGGTTCGACGGCCAGGACGTTGCAGCCGTCGTCCCACTGCTCGCGTTCGGCCGCGTGCACGTCCTGGGTGGCGGTCAGCACCCGGATCTCGCTCAGGCCGAGCGCGGCGGCGATCGCGCGGTGCATGTGCTCCGGCGGATGGTCGGTGACCTTCAGCTCCTTCTCGCCGACACCCGGCTCGATCGTGTACGAGCGGAGCATGCCGAGGCCCGCGTACTGGGTGAAGGTGTCGCCGTCGACCATGGTCATCACGGTGTCGAGGTGCATGAAGGCCCGCCCCTTGGGCATGTCGAGGGCCACGATCGTCTCGGCGGAGCCCTCGGCGAACAGCTTGTGCGCGAGCATCTCCACGGCCTGGGGCGTGGTGCGCTCGCTCATCCCGATGAGGACGGCCCCGTTGCCGATGACGAGCACGTCCCCGCCCTCGATGGTGGACGGGTAGTCGGGCTGCCCCTCGGACCACACGTGGAAGGTCTCGTCGCGGAACAGCGGGTGGTGCCGGTAGATCGCCTCGAAGTGCACGGTCTCGCGCTGCCGGGCGGGCCAGCGCATGGCGTTGATGGAGACGCCGTCGTAGATCCAGGCGGAGGTGTCCCGGGTGAAGAGGTGGTTGGGCAGCGGGCCCAGCAGGAAGTCGTCCAGGTCCATCACGTGGAAGCGCACCGAGGTCGGCTCCGGGTGCACGTCCAGGAACTCGCGTTTGGTCATGCCGCCGACCAGGAGCTCGGCCAGTTCCCGCGCGGGCAGGTGCTCGAAGGCGGCTCTCAGGTGGTCGGTGGCCAGCGGGCCGTACTCCTTCTCGTCGAAGACCCGGTCCAGGACGAGGGTTCTGGCCGCCGGGACCTCCAGGGTCTCGGCCAGCAGATCACCGAAGAGGTGGACGGTGACACCGCGGTCGCGCAGCACGTCGGCGAACCCGTCGTGCTCGGCGCGGGCCCTGCGCACCCAGAGCACGTCGTCGAAGAGCAGCGAGGTCCTGTTGCTCGGGGTGAGCCTTTTGAGCTCGATGTCGGGCCGGTGCAGGATGACGCGGCGCAGCCGCCCGGCCTCGGAGTGGACGTGGTATGCCATGCCTCCATCCTGACCATCACGGCGCCCGTTGACGCGCTGCTCGCGCGTTTCCGCGGACTCTTGTTCGCGTCCCCCTGACGACAAGGCGCCGGAGGGGTACGTCGCGCTCAGCCGCTCGGCAGCGGCTGGAGCAGTTCGGGCCGGGCCAGCATGCGCCGGGTCGCCCGCCCCGGATCGTGCGCGGCCCGGGCGACGATCCACCCGGCCAGGGCGTGCGGCTCGGCGGGGTCGGCGGCCAGTTGCTCCGCGTATCCGGCGAGCGCGGCGGCCGCGTCACCGGCGGCGAGGTGCTCGTCGGCGGTGCGCGGGGCGACGGGGCGGGGGGCGAAGGCGTGGGTGCGGACGTCGGGCCAGAGGGTGCGGTCGGGGCGGAAGCGGGGGCCGTCCGACGGTGCTTGTGCCGCGGGGTCGACGTTGCGCAGCCGCCACTCGGTGCGGTGCAGCGCCGCGGCCGTGCGGGCACGCGTGAGGGCGCCGTCCGGGACCGGCTCACGCAGCCAGCCGTCCAGTGTGCGGGCGAGACCGGAGACCAGGGCCCGTCCCTGCGGGGTGAGCCGGCCCTCCGTCAGCAGGGTGCGCACGACCAGGCGGCTCTGCAGGCGGCGCAGCGCGAAGTGGTACCCGGCCGTGTCCGCCGTCCGCTCGTCCGGCGCCCCGGCCAGCCGGTCCCGCCAGAAGCCCGCGACGCCGGTGAAGGCGTACACGCCGTGCAGCAGGCCGGTGAGGTGGCGGGGGTCGGTGCGCCAGGGGGCGTAGTAACGCTCGGCCCGGTCGTCCTCCAGCAGCGGGAACAGGTGGAGGAGGGCGGCCAGCTTGCTGTGCTGGAGCTCGTGCACCAGCGTCTCGGCGAGGGCGAGCGGGGAGGAGGGGCGGACGATGAGCATGCCGCCGAAGGAGTCGCCGCTGGAGGCCGACACCTGGACGAAGGGCGGCGGGGGCGGGCTGACGGCGGTGCGCCCGAAGGGCACGATCGCCCGGATCATGGCGGGGTCGACCCGCCCGGGGCCCGGCCCGTCCGGGTGCGCGAGGAGCCGCGCGGCCTCGGTGAACAACCGCTGCCACTCCCGCGCCTCCTCGTCGTCGAGCCGGGCGGGGGGCAGGTGGTCGTCGAGATCACGGTAGGGGTCGAGGTCTTCGAGCAGGACGGTGAAGGGGGCCGTGCCGTCGGGGCCGGTGTGGGTGAGCGTCCGCAGCGGAAGCCAGACGTCCGCGTCGGTCGCCGTCCCGTCGGCGTCCGCGGGCCGCCTGCGCGGTCGACAGGTCACCCGCACCGGTCCTGTCGCGCCGCCCGGTGCCGTGACCGTGAGCTCTCCCCCGGCCGTCGTGGCCCGGCCGACCGTCAAGCCGTCTTCTCCGCCGGGGAGCCGGACCATGCCGAGACCGGGCAGGTGCAACCGTCCGCTGGTGAGAGGAACGTCGAGGGCCGCCTCGGTGCCCGCCTGCACAGAGGCCGAGAGGGCCAGGGCGCTCAGGTGGCCCGCTTCCACCCACAGCGGCGGCCCGGTCGCCGTGCCGTGCACCCGGCGCAGCATGTGGGAGATCCAGCCGCCGGTCGCCGGGGCGAGCAGCAGGCGTTCGACCGGCTCGGGCGACGTCTCGGCCGCCTCCTTGAGCACCCGCCAGGCCTCGGCGACGGGGGTGAGCGGGGTGGGCAGGGCGGCGAGATCGTCGAGGAGGGTGCGCAGGAGCAGCAACCGCCGTGCGCGTTCGGCCCGTTCGAGGAAGGCGACAGCCGCTGCCGAGCCGCCTCCGGCGGCCAGCTCCGCGAAGAGCCGGTCCGGCATGCGGAAGGGAGCGAGGTGCTGCTCGCTGGTCATCGTCGCGGACCTCCGGTCGGGTTGGCGGGCATGCGGGGACCCCGGTGCGCGTGCGGGTGTCGCACCGGGGCTCTGCCGTCGGGACGCGACGCGGCTAGTCGGCGCGGGCGCCCTGGTTTCCCCCTTCGCCGCTCCTCATGCTGCTGCGGGCGCGCAGCACCTCGGTCAGCAGGCGCGTGGTGAGGGGCAGCGTGGGAAGACCGTCCACGGCGCTCAGGGGCAGCGCCGCGAGGTCCGCCAGGTCGGATTCCCAGACATCGGTCCCCGCCGCGGCGACGACCGGTTCAGGTGGGGCGGCTCCGGCGTGGTGCAGAGCGGGCGGCTGGTCCAAGATGCTCCCCCTTCTCGCACGGTGGCACGCGATGCCCCGTGTCTCTCCATCATGGCCAATACCCCCCAGGGCGAAAACCGTACGATCACGCCACTGATCATCCCGGATCACGCCGACGCGTGGACCCGCCCGCCAATGCGCCGAGCGCGGCGGCGAGTTCGTTCTTCAGCTTCGGATCGTCGTCGACGGACACCACGGCGTCGAACAGGTCCCACAGGGCCTCAGGATCCCGCCGGGCGAGACCCCCGAGGATGTTGACGACGTCGGTGCGTGCCCTGCTGTGACGGCGCAGTACGGCTGTGACACGCGGGTTCAGCATGGCGACGACCGTCTGGCGCTCGTCGGGATCGTGCATCAGGGGGTAGGCGAGCAGGGCCTCCACCGCCCGCTGCATCGCCGTGAGGGGGCCCGGCGCGGCGGGGGGCACGGCCGGGGGCAGGATCTCGGTGCGGTCGGGCCCCTGGAGCCGGATCTCGGGATGCTGAAGGGTACGGCCCTCGTCCCTGAGGGACGCGATGCGCGCCCGAACGGCCGGAAACAGTTCTTCCGGATCGGGCGGAGCGGGCAGAACCGCCGCCCGGTCGGCCAGCAGACCGAGCAGGACGTCGGAGAACAGGCCGGTGGCACGGACGGGATCGTTGGCCGCCGCCCTGCCCCGGCCGGCGGCGCGCAGCACGGTCTGCCGGTGCAGATGGCCGGGCCGGCCCACGGGCAGGGCGTCGGCGGGCAGCGCCTCCTGGAAGGCGAGGTCCTCCTCGAAGGTCTCGCAGGCGTCCACGATCCACATCTGCTCGCGCAGACCGGGCACGGCGTCCCCCGTGTACCGGGCGAGCGCGGAGTCCAGGTCGATGCCCACCTTGTCGGCGACGCCCGCGTCCGCGCAGAACAGCCGGAGCCGCCCGGCCCGGTCCAGCACACCGTGCCCGCCCCACCACACCCACAGCACGTCACCCTGGGCCGGGGACAGTTCGCGGACGAGCACCCGGCGCAGGGTCGCCCGGTCGGCGCGCCCGTAGGGGACTTCCGGCTCGTACGGCGGCAGCGGGGCCAGATGCAGCCGCAGTTGGGACTCGGGCACCCCGGCGTCCCGCAGCAGCCGCCAGAAGCGCACGGCGTCCCGGGCGGGTCCGGGCAGCCGCCAGGCGTCCCCGGCCTCGTACGCCTCGATCCCGACCACGAGGGCGTGCACCCGGGCGGGGTCGACGGGCGGCGTCGGCCCGGTCACGGCAGGTGGTCCACGATGTGGCGGTACACGGCGGGGTTCGTCCAGTAGGCGCTGTGCGCCGCGGGGAACGGCTGGCCGCTGTCGACCGCGACATCGGTGACACGGCCGGGGAAGAGTCCGGCGCCGAGATGGCCGAGCAGGTCGCGCGGGTCGTACAGGTTCAGCCAGGCGGGGACGTGCGAGGGCAGGGGCGCGGGGTGTTCGAGGGACGGCAGGGAGCCCGACTCGTAGAGGAAGGGCCCCTGCGAGCCCACCGTGACCAGGAGCCCGGCCTGGGGCAGCGGGGCGGAGATCAGCGTGTCCAGGGCGATGATGCCGCCGAGGCTGTGGCCGACCACGGTGACGGGCGGCTCCAGGCCGGCGATGAGGTCGCGCAGGCCGTCCCGGAAGGCCGTGCCCCGGCTCAGGTAGCGCAGGATGTCACCGGCGGCGGGGTGGGCGGCCTCGGTGAGGGCTCGCCGGCGGCGCTCGACGGCCCGAGAGGCCACTGCTCCGGCCGTCCGCAGCAGGTAGGAGCGCAGCCCTCGCTCCGTGCCCCGGGGCGGTGCGCCGAGGGCCTCGGCGAGGCGGTCGGTGACGGCGTCACGGGTCGCGCCGACCGGTACCAGCGGGGAGTCGGCGTCGAGGGCGTCGGCGACGATCCGGGCGGTCAGGGAACGGGCGGCGAGAACGGCGAGGTCCGCCGGGTCGAGGGCGTCGGCGGCGGGGCCGAGCAGGGGGTGGGCGGCCAGGTCGGTGGCCGCCCGGGCCAGTCCGGGGCCCAGTTCCGCGGCGGACGCGTCGCCTCGGGCGGCGAGTGCGGCGAGCAGCGCCCGGAAGGACTGCTGCGGTGGTACGGAGCCGGGTGGCCGTTCGACGGGCAGGCCGGATCCGGCGGCGGCCAGGGCCAGTTCGGCGTACGGGTCGTCGTAGAGGACGGCCCATGCGGCGGTCGTCCCGTCGCTCCGGTCCGGCCCCGCGGGGCCCTCGCCGAGGCCGCGTGTGGTGCCGGACGGGGGCGGCAGGCTCGCCCCGCCGGCCGCGAGCGTGGCACCGTGTGCAGCGCCCCAGTAGTAGGGCAGGACACGCAGTCCGTCGCGCTGTGCGGCCAGTCCGGCCGTCACCCGTCCCAGCAGCGCGGAGAAGCCCGGCTCACGGACCCCGGTCCCGTGGACGAAGACGACCGTCGCCATGAGCCCCCCGTTGCACGATTGCCCTCTTATGCCAACTGACCACTATGACAAGGGAGTTGGAGGAAAGCAATCAAAGAGGCCCGCCGCCCGGGAGGGCTCCCGGGCGGCGGGCCTTTCGGCTGTCCGTGTCACATGGGCATGGGAGCGAGGTCGCACTCGATGCGGCGGCGCTGGCGGGCGGCCTGGAGCCAGGGGTGGTCGTTGCGCAGCACCGCGGCGAGACCCTCCACCGCCTTGCGCTGGATCACGTCGGCCTCGTCACCGCGCCCGAGGCCCCGCAGGTCGAGGGCGAGGTTCGAGGTGCAGGAGAGGGTCAGCGGATGGTCCTCGCCCGCCACCTCGGTGAGCAGCGGCAGGTTGGCCGAGTCGATCGCGTGCGCCCGCTCGAAGTCGAGCCGCGCGTAAGCGGTGTTGGCCTGGCCGATGCCGACGGTGAGGGTGAGGATGTGGCGGGCCCCGACGGTGGCGCTCAGCCGGCGTGCCACGTCGTCCTCCAGCTCCTGCGCGGTGTCCAGGGAGCCCAGGGCCCGCTCGGTGGCGGCCAGGTTCGCCCTGGTGACCAAGGTGTGCGCGTGGTCCGCGCCGAGACGCCGCACCAGCCTGTTCACCGTGGACTCGGCGATCCGCAGGGATCCTTCCAGGTCCCCGGCCAGACGCCGGTCGACGCAGACGTTGGTCGCCGTGGTCAGCGAGTCCATGTGCTCGTCGCCGTAGCGGGACTTGAAGTTGCGCAGGGTCTCCTCGGCGAGCTTGGCCCCCTCGGCGAGGTCTCCGTCCCTGCGGCGGCAGACCGCGAGGTCACGGGCGATGCGCAGCGTCAGCGGGTGCTTGTCGCCGAGCGCGGTGAGTGCCCGGCGGTAGACGTCCTCCTGCCATTCGCGCGCCTTCGGGTACTGGCCCGCCTCCCGCGTGTCGATGCCGACGCAGTGCAGGGTGTTGAGCGTGAAGAAGCTGGCGTCGCCCAGCAGCAGGTCGCGCTGGCGGGCGGTCTCCTGGTCCAGCGGCAGCGCTTCCTTGAACTCCCCGCACAGTCTCAGGTCGACGCCCCAGCTGTGGCTGCTGCGCAGGGCGGCGGGATCGTCGGGGCCGAACAGCGAACGGGCGAGTTCCGTGGCCTCCTTGCCCAGGTCCCGCGCCTCCTGGAAGCGACCCTGGTACCGGTGGGCGTCGGACATCTCGCACAGGGAGTCGATGAGCTCCTCCGGCTCGACCTGCACCCGGCGGGAGACCTCCAGCGCCTTCTCGGTGAGCGGGATCGACTCGGCGATCTGACCGACCTGGCGCAGCAGGAAGCCCAGGCCCTTGGTCATGCGGATGACATAGATGTCCTCCTCGCCGGAGGCGGCGAGCCAGGCGCTCCACGCCTGCCGGCCGAACACCGCGGCGCCCTCGTGGTCGCCCCAGTAGTAGAGGAACCACATGGTGTCGTAGACCAGGTCGCGCACATAGGGGTCGGTGCTGGTCACCGCCTGGGAGGCGAGGACGTGGGGCAGCAGCGCCTGGTAGTCACGCCAGCCTTGGGAAGCCCCGTAGGAGCCCCGGTTGGCGGCGGACAGCAGCTGGTGGGCGGCGTCCCGCATCCGCTCGCGCTCCTCCTCGCTCAGCTTGGCGAGGAGCACGGTCTGGAGCAGGCGGTGCATCTGCAGGGTGCCCGCGCGCGGGTCGACCTTGATCAGGGAGAACTGGCTGAGGTCGCGGATGGCCCGGTTCAGTTTGATCGGCTCGCGCAGCATCGGGTCGATCTGCGGCGTGATGTTGACGCCTCGGCTGCTGCGCAGGATCGACCTCGGGATCGGCTCCGGCGCCATGCTGGCGCAGATGTCGAGGAGCTGCCGGGCGCCCGGGTTGTTCTCCTTGATGCGCTCCAGGGAGATGTCCCAGGCGGCGGCGACGGAGACCGGATAGTCGGGGCTCTGCTCGATCTCGAGGATCTCCGGGCTGCGCTGGGCGAGCAGGTCGAGGTACTCGTCGACCTCCATGCCGGTGACGCCGAGCCAGGCACCGGCCTGCTCCACGGCGAGCGGCAGGTCGCCGAGCGCCTCGGCGAGCCGGTCGGCGTCCTCCCGCGGCAGGTCCTGGGCGCGCTTCTGGAGCAGCTCGATGGACTCGTCGCGCTCGAAGACGTTCACCGGCAGCGAGCTGGCCACCCGTTCCCAGCCCCGGTTCCGGGAGGTGACGATGACCTTGCCCGGCCCGTTGTGGGGGAAGTAGCCGCGTACCGCGTCGATGTCCTCGGCGTTGTCGAAGACCAGCAGCCAGTTGTCGTACGGCGATCCGGTGCGCAGCGCCTCCAGGACGGCGGGCACGGCGGTGTTGGCCGCGGCGGCGCCCACGCTGTCCTGGCCGGCCGGGGCGACGCCCAGCTGGGAGGCGAGGGAGGACAGCGCGGCCAGGATGAGGCTCTCGCGTTCGGCGGGGATCCAGCAGATGATCCGGTAGTCGCGCTGGTGGGTGTAGATGTACTCCAGCGCCAGTTGCGACTTGCCGACGCCCCCGAGGCCGTGCAGGGCGTTGGGCAGCACGGCCGCGGTGTCCTGGGCGGCGAGCTGCTCCTCCACGGCCCTCAGCAGCGCCTGGCGGCCGACGAACGAGGTGTTACGCATGGGGACGTTCACCAGTAGGGCCGGCGTCGCGGTCGTGGTGCTCTGCATGAGCGGCTCTGCCTCCGGGGTCTCTTGTCGATGCGCACCGGCCGTCGGAGACGGCGCGGATTCTCCAGTCAGATCGGAATTTCCCGAATCCGGTTCACTGCCCGCTGGGCTGGATGGAGTCGTATCGCCCGTGTTATTCACCTGTGGGGGTGGATGTGCGGGCGCGCTGGTCTCGACTCGCTCGGCCGCGGGGGGCGCGTGCCTGGACAGATTCGGTTCGATGCGCCTGGCCCGCTCGGAGTAGGGGCCCGACAGGGCTCGCATCACCGCCAGTTCGCTGCGCGCCCAGCCGCGCTCGGCGGGGTCGGGCAGGCTGGTCCGCAGCGGGTCGTGCAGGGCGGCCCGCAGGGCGACGCCCCGTTTCCCGGCGGCGGGCAGCTCGCCCACCACGCTGACGGTGTGGGCGAGTTGGCTGCGGGTGGTGGTCGCGAGCAGTGCCTCACGGACGCCCTCGGCGAACTCGGGGCGCCCTTCCTCTCCGCCCTCCCAGTCGATCAGCCCGCCCATGAGGATCTCGGCGAGGTGATCGGGGCCGGTCTCCGGCATGACGCGTCGCCGCAACTGCTCGACGAGGTCGAAGTCGAAGGGAATGGCGGCCAGTTGGGTGGCTAGCCGGCGCGCGGAGGGGGTGGCGAGACTGAAGAAGCGTCGTACGGCGGCGGTGGCGGCGCGTGGGAGGCGCGGGGCGCGCAGACCGAGAGCGGGCGCGCCCTTGCTCAGGGCGCCCGCCAGCACCACGGGCAGCGAACGCCGCACACCGCGCCCGCCGGTGACCAGGTCGGACCAGGCGGCGAGGGAGGCCGGTTTCAGTGAGAGGACCGGGACGGCGACGGAGCCGTCGCCCGCCTCGGGCAGCGGCCGCATGGGATCGGGGCCGCCGGGCGGCGCCCAGTGGCCGAGGCCGTCGTTGGGGGCGCCGAAGCCGCCGGCCTCCAGAACGGCCGGGTAGGGGTAGAGCGAGGACCGGTGGCGCAGATGCGGCGGCAGCAGGTGGACGAGGGCGGTGGGGCCGGCGTGGGCGAGACGGCCGAGGAGTTCGTCCGCCGCGGTGGCGGCCCAGCCGTGGGCGAGTCCGTCGGTGACGACGAGGAAGATCCGGCTGCCCCGGCCGTCGAGCAGTTCGGCGGGGTCGGAGACCGCCCGTCCCGTGGACCAGCGCAGGGTGGCGGTGCCGGTGCGCGGCACGGTCGCCCGGAGGGTGCGCACGCTCCGGAAGGCCCCGCTGTGCTCGGCGGCGCGGGCCAGGCGCGCGGCGCTCTCCTCCCAGATCCGCATCGTGGGCGCGTCGTCGAGCAGGAGCACGAGGTCGAAGGCGGAGATCCGGGCGGGCCGCAGGAACGGCATCCACAGTCCGTCGACGAGGCCCTGTTCGGCGGTGGTCTCCTCGTCCAGCTCCAGGTGGTCCCGGGACGGGATGCGGCGGGCCAGATGGTGCAGGGCGCGCGCGAGCAGGGCCGTGACGCGGCCGGGGCCGGACGGGTCGGGTTCGGGCCGGGGCAGCAGCGGCGGCCCGAGGTGCAGGGTGAAGCGGCCTTCGGGGTGGGGTAAGAAGCGGTCGGCGGCCCGGGCGGCGGCGCGGTCGGCGGGCGGGGCCGGTGGGGCGGGGGCGCGGCTCTTCGACGGCGGCTCGGGGCCGGTGTCCTCGTCGCCGGCCGGGGGCAGGCCGGGGAGCGCGTCGTCGGTCACGGGCGGCCGGGCCGGCCGTGCGGTCTGCTCGTCCTGCGGGAGTTCGGCCGCCGGGGCCGGGGCGGGCGTCTCCTCGGGCGCGTCGCCGGAACCGCCGTACCGGCTGCGGTGCGCGGCGAGCCATACCGCGTCGGCGAACTCCTGCCAGCGCGGTACGTAGTGATCGGGAGCGGCCGGAACCCGGTCTCCGCGCTCGCTCGTGCGGGCGAGCGGCTCGGGGTACACCGAAGGAGGCGGCGGTCCCGATGCGGGATCCCCGTCGCCCGATCCGGATGCGCGCTCCCGGGTCATCAGCGGCCCTTCGCGAGGTCGCGGAGCAGCAGTTCGACGAGCTTACGCCCGTCACCGTCCGCCTGGAAACCACCCGCGGTAGTCATCTGGACAGCGTTGAGCAACTGGTCGAGGGAGTGGACGCCGCCCGCCTGGACCCGCTGAACGAACAGGTCGACGAGGTCTTCGGTGCCTCGCGGCCTGAGTCCCAGATGGCCTTCCACCATGGCCAGTAGTTGCTCCCGGGTGGGGGTGTGCATCTCCATCGGCAGGCAGCGGCGGCGGAAGGCGGCGGGAAATTCCCGCTCCCCGTTGCTGGTGATCACCACGACCGGGAACTCCCGGCACTCGACCCGTCCGCGCCGCACCACGGCCCGGCTTCCGGGGTCACTGGTGTGTACGCTCGCCGCGTCGGCGGCGTCACGCACCAGCTCCGGAACCTCATAACTTCCATTCTCCAGAACGTGCAGCAGGTCGTTCGGCAGGTCGATGTCACTCTTGTCGAGTTCGTCGACGAGAAGCACCCGGGGCCGTTCGTAGGGCAGCAGGGCGGTGCCCAGCGGGCCCAGTGTAATGAACTCGCCTATAACCGGCGCAAGTTGACGATCATTTGACAGGGGCGACGGGTTGACGGGCTGTTCGCCGTCTTCGAACACCGGCTCCGGGCGGGCCGCGTCGCGCAGTCCCGCCTGCCAGGCGGCGATGGCCTGGGCGCGGCCCATGGCGTCGTGGACGTACAGGCCGTCCCGCAGGCTGGTCCGGCTCACGATGTTCCATTCCAGTACCCGGCCGAGCCCCAGTTCGCGCGAGATCAGGTAGGCGAGCGTCGACTTGCCGACGCCGGGCGGGCCGGTGATCAGCAGGGGGCGGCGCAGCAGCAGGGCGGCGTTGACCGTCTCTATCTGCTCCCCGTCGAGCTGGGGCGTGAGGCCGCCGGGTCCCAGGCGGCGCAGCGCGGCCTCGGTGTCGTCCGGGGGCGGGGCCTCGACCGGGCCGCCACGGAACCTCCGCCACGGCGGCGGGTCCGGCAGCACGGGTGGGGTGTCCTGCGGGTGTCCGGTGGCGTGGAAGACGCGCCAGTCGTCCGCGGCCGTCCGTTCCTGTGCGCTCATGCCGAAGCCTCCTAGCTCAGCTGGCGAGACCGCCGGGGTCGGTGGTCAGGGTGTCGACGACGCGCGTGGGGTCGTCCCATAAGAATCCGACATTTCTGGCAAGATATTGCACCGCGTCCTCCGCTCCGCTCTCGGCGTTCAGACGCATGCGGTGAATCACGGAAGGAAGCTGCACGGGCAGCGTGACGGCCGCGAAGACCGCGGTCACCACTTCGCGCCGCTCCTCCTTGAACACACCTCTGCGGTCCCATACGGCCAGCCCGACCCCCTCCGCGATCGCCGCTTTGAGTGCCTCCAGCGCGGACGCCCCCGACGGCGCGTCCAGCAGCACCGCCGTACTCCTCGACTCCCCCGCGAGCGCGATCTGCCACGCGCGCAGCCGCCGGGCGTCCGCCTCCCTCCAGGAATGCACCGTGATGCCATGCTGCTTCAGAGCCGCCCAGCGCCGCTGCCACTGCTGCCGGACCACGGCGTTGTCCGTACGCATGCGTTCAAGGCTGCGTAGATGCACCCCGTACCGCAGGCCGAGCGGAGTGGGCTCACCGTCGCCGATGGCGAACGTCAACCCCGCCACATCGTGGTTCATCAGGTCGTACGGAAGGAGGAACTCTATGTACGCAGGCGGTTCCCGGAGTCCGCTCGTGTCCGGCTCGCGCGGCACCAGCCAGAGCCGGGTGCCGCGCCGGAGCGCCTTGTCCACCGCCCGGCCGAGGTCGTCCAGGGGAATCGTCTCCGGCTCGCCGGGGCGTGGGTCCCAGCGACCTGGGGTCGCGTTCGTCCAGGTCCGCACGACCACGTCCGAGCTGCCGTCCCGGGCCGGTTCCACGGCGACGACGAGGGTGCGGGGGATGTCGGGCGACCACACCACCGCCGCGCGCCTCTCCCGGCGCCGCGCCAGCTCCGCGACCAGCCCCGCGCGCCCGGCCCAGTCGTCGACCCACGCGGTCAGCGCGAGACGGTGTTCGACGGTCCGGGCGAGACGGGCCGCGTGGTCGAGCAGGACGACGACGGGCGGCAGGCCGTCGTCCTGCGCGTTCCATTCGAAGAGGTACGCGAAGAGCTGCTCGGGGGTGAGTCCGTCGGGGAGGTCGAGGCCCACGAGCTCCTCGGCCAGCCCGTCCCGTAATCGCGCGGCGGGCAGGTCCCCGCGGGAGAGCGCGACGCGGGCGCTCTTCTCGTCCTCCTTGGACAGCGGTCCGGCCACGGCGGGCACGGGAGCGATCAGCCGTGCGAGTTCGTCTCCGGCCGGAGCGCCTTCGAGGATGCGGACCACTCCGACCAGTACGTGCTCCCCGCCCGCCACGCTCATCGCGGCGGTCACCAGACTCACCACGTCCTCACGGAGCCTGACACCGCGTACGTCCACCTGCCGGTGGAGCTGGCCCCCCAGCAGACTGGCGAACTGCACCCGGCTCGGCGCGTCCTCCACGCAACCCAGTTCGCAGAGGACGTCGGTGAGCTGCAACAGCAGCTCGAAATCGGGCTGCTGTCCGGATTCGCGTCTGGACCCGCCGGGCGCCGCACCTGTCTGCACCGACTTTCCCCCTGAGTCGGTTCACCTGCCTGACCGACCTGCGAAGTTAGCACGGCAACCAGCGGTTAACCAGGGACTGTTGGGATCGGGGTCACAGCCTCGGGTCCACCGGCTCCGACTCCAGTGCCAGCACCCCGAAGACCGCCTCGTGCACCCGCCACAGCGGCTCGCCCTCCGCCAGCCGGTCCAGGGCCTCCAGTCCCAGCGCGTACTCGCGGATCGCCAGCGACCGCTTGTGGTTCAGGAACCGCGAGCGCAGGCGGGCGAGGTTCTCCGGGCGCGTGTACTCGGGGCCGTAGATGATCCTCAGGTACTCGCGGCCGCGGCACTTGACGCCGGGCTGCACCAGGCGGCCCTCCCTGTCGCGGACCAGCGCCCCGACCGGCTTGACGACCATGCCCTCGCCGCCCCGGCCGGTCATCTCCAGCCACCAGTCGACACCGGCCCGGACGGACTCCGGGTCGCCGGTGTCGACGTACAGCCGCCGGGTGGTCTGGAGCAGGCCGCTGCCGTCGTGCTCGACGAGCCGGTCGAGCAGGGCGAGCTGCTCGTCGTGCGGCAGCGCGGCGAGGCTGCGGCCCTGGACCGCGAGGAGCTGGAACGGCGCCAGGCGGACGCCGTCCAGGCCGTCCGTGGTCCAGCAGTAGCGGCGGTACGCGTCCGTGAACGCGGCGGCGTCGGCCGACCGTTCGCCGGTGCGGGCCAGCAGGTCCGTCACGTCCACGCCCCGCGCCGCCGCGCCCCGCAGGGCGGCCAGCGCCTGCGGGAGCACCGCGCCGGACGCGGCGCCCACGGCGGCGTACTGCGACCTGAGCAGCCCGGACGCCTTCAGCGACCAGGGCATCAGTTCGGCGTCGAGCAGCAGCCAGTCCGTCTCCAGCTCGTCCCAGAGCCCGGCCTCGCCGGCCGCCGTGCGCACCCGGTCGAGGATCTGCTCGGTGAGGGCGTCGTCGTCGAGGAACGGGCGGCCGGTACGGGTGTAGAGGGACCCGGTCGGCCCGTCCACGCCGAAGCGCTTGCGGGCCGCCTCCGCGTCGCGGCACACCAGGGCCACCGCCCGTGAGCCCATGTGCTTCTCCTCGCACACGACCCGGGCGACACCGTCCTCGGCGTACTTCGCGAACGCTTCGGCCGGGTGCTCCAGGTAACCCTCGCGGTGACTCGTGGCCGTCGGGGCCATGGTCGGCGGGAGGTACGGCAGCAGCCGCGGGTCCACCGCGAAGCGGCTCATGACCTCCAGGGCCGCCGCCGCGTTCTCCTCGCGGATCGAGATCCGGCCCTGGTGCCGGGTCTCCACGACCCGCCGGCCGTGCACGTCCGCCAGGTCCAGCGGGCGCCCGTCGTGCCCGCCGGGGGCCTCGGTGCGCAGCGGCTTCACCGGCTCGTACCAGACCCGCTCGGCCGGTACGTCGACCAGTTCGCGCTCCGGCCAGCGCAGCGCGGTGAGCCTGCCGCCGAAGACGGCGCCGGTGTCCAAGCAGATCGTGTTGTTGAGCCAGGTGGCCTCCGGGACCGGGGTGTGGCCGTAGACCACGGCGGCCCGTCCCCGGTACTCCTCCGCCCACGGGTAGCGCACCGGCAGGCCGAACTCGTCCGTCTCCCCGGTCGTGTCGCCGTACAGGGCGTGGCTGCGGACCCGGCCGGAGGTGCGGCCGTGGTACTTCTCGGGCAGCCCGGCGTGGCAGACGACCAGCCGGCCGCCGTCGAGGACGTAGTGGCTGACGAGGCCGTCGATGAACTCCCGCACCTCGGCGCGGAACTCCTCGCTCTCGCCCGCCATCTGCTCGACGGTCTCGGCGAGGCCGTGGGTGTGCTGGACCTTGCGGCCCTTGAGGTGACGCCCGTACTTGTTCTCGTGGTTGCCGGGCACGCACAGGGCGTTGCCGGACTTCACCATCGCCATCACGCGGCGGAGCACGCCCGGGCTGTCGGGGCCGCGGTCGACCAGGTCGCCGACGAAGACGGCCGTACGGCCCTCGGGGTGGACGCCGTCGGTGTAGCCGAGCTTGGCCAGCAGCGCCTCCAGTTCGGCGGAGCAGCCGTGGATGTCGCCGATGATGTCGAAGGGGCCGGTGAGGTGGGTCAGGTCGTTGAAGCGCTTCTCGGTGACGACGGTGGCGTGCTCGGCCTCCTCGACACCGCGCAGGACGTGCACCTTGCGGAAGCCCTCGCGCTCCAGGTGCCTGAGAGAGCGGCGGAGTTCGCGGGTGTGGCGCTGGATGACCCGGCGGGGCATGTCCGCGCGGTCGCGGCGGCCCGCGTTGCGCTCGGCGCACACCGCCTCGGGCACGTCGAGCACGATGGCTATGGGCAGGACGTCGTGCCGCTTGGCCAGGTCGATCAGCTGCCGTCGGGCGTCGGGCTGCACGCTGGTCGCGTCCACGACGGTGCGGCGGCCCGCGGCGAGGCGCTTGCCCGCGATGTAGTGCAGGACGTCGAAGGCGTCCTTGGTGGCGCTCTGGTCGTTCTCGTCGTCCGAGACGAGACCGCGGCAGAAGTCGGACGAGATGATCTCGGTCGGCTTGAAGTGCCGGTGCGCGAAGGTGGACTTGCCGGAGCCGGAGGCGCCGACGAGCACCACCAGGGAGAGGTCGGTGACGGGCAGCACGCGCCCCTTCGGGGCGTCGGCCTTGTTCTGTACGTCGGTCATGCCGCCTTCGCCTCCTTCGGGGTGGTCAGGGTGAACACGGCCATCTGGGTGGGTGGTCCCACCTCCGGGTCGTCGGGGCCGACGGGTTCGAACCCGACGTCGTAGCCGTGGCGTGCGGCCACCGCCTCGGCCCAGGCGCGGAACTCCGCGCGGGTCCACTCGAAGCGGTGGTCGCCGTGCCGGACATGGCCGGCCGGGAGGCTCTCCCACCGCACGTTGTACTCGACGTTCGGGGTGGTCACGAGGACCGTGCGCGGGCGGGCCGAGCCGAACACGGCGTACTCCAGGGCGGGCAGCCGGGGCAGGTCGAGGTGCTCGATGACCTCGCTGAGCACGGCGGCGTCGTACCCCTTGAGCCGGCGGTCGGTGTACGCGAGCGAGCCCTGGAGGAGCTGGACGCGCGCGGCCTGCCGCTCCCCCATGCGGTCCAGCTTCAGCCGCCGGGAGGCGATGGTCAGCGCCCGCATCGACACGTCGAGACCCACGATCTCGGTGAACGCCGGGTCCTTGAGGAGCGCCTGCACCAACTGGCCCTGGCCGCAGCCGAGATCGAGCACCCGGGCGGCCCCGGAGGCCTTGAGCGCGGCGGTGATCGCCTCCCGGCGCCGGACCGCCAGCGGGGTGGGCCGCTCCTCGGTCTCGGTCTCCGCCTCGACCGCGTTGTCGATCTCCTCGACCTCGCTGTCGTCCGTCTCCGCGAGCCGCACCAGCTCCAGCCGCTCGGTCGCCTGCCGGGTCAGCGACCAGCGGCGCGAGAGGTAGCGGCTGGTGATCAGCTTCTGCTCCGGGTGGCCGGCCAGCCAGCCCTCGCCGGCGCGCAGCAGCTTGTCGACCTCGTCGGGGGAGACCCAGTAGTGCTTGGCGTCGTCCAGGACCGGGAGGAGGACGTACAGGTGCCGCAGGGCCTCGGCGACGGTGCGGTCGGCGGACTCCAGTTCGAGTCGGACGTAGCGGGAGTCGCCCCACGCGGGGAACTCGGTGTCCAGCGGAACGGGTTCGGCCGTGACCGTCCAGCCGAGCGGCTCGAAGAGCGCTCGTACCAGCGCGGGGCCGCCGCGGGCCGGCAGCGCGGGCACCTCGATCCGCAACGGCCGTGGTGTCGAGGGCAGTTCGGGCCGGGCCTGGCACACGCCGCGCATCGCGCTGGAGAACACACCGCTCAGCGCCACGGCGAGGAGGGAGGAGGCGGCGTAGGGGCGGTCGTTGACGTACTGCGCGAGAGCCGCGTCCGGGGCGCCGCCGCGGCCCTTGCTCTTGCCCCGCCGGACCAGAGCCACCGCGTCCACCTCCAGCAGCAGCGCCGCCGTGCAGCGTTCGGCGTCCGCCTCGGGGTAGAGGACGTGGGCCGTGCCGTAGGACGTGGAGAACGCCTGCGCCTTCTCGGGATGCTTGTGCAGCAGGAAGCCGAGATCGGTGGCGGGACGCTCCGGGGTGCCGGTGGTGGTGAGGGTCAGGAACACGGTGGGTCGACCTCGATCAGTGGTCTGAACTGCGGATACGCACACGGTACCGAGTGGGCACCGGCAGCACCCGGGAATTTTCGCCGGCGGCCCGGGAGACCCTCGACTTCGACCGGCCACCCCTCTGCGTGGCGGTCGCCCGCAAGCCGTGACGAAACGGCCCCCGGCGGATCGTGCCCCACGGGCCGATCCGCCGGACGGCCGTCACGCCGCGTCCGTCCTCAGGACAGCTGCGACTGCACCTGCGAGGAGATCAGCTCCAGGTGGTCGAGGTCGTCCAGGTCGAGGATCTGGAGGTAGATGCGGCTCGCGCCGATCTCGGCGTAGCGGCCGATCTTGTCGACGACCTCGGCCGGGGAACCGGCCAGGCCGTTGAGCTTGAGCTCGTCGGCCTCACGGCCGATGGCGGCGGCCCGGCGGGCCACCTCCTTCTCGTCCCGGCCGACGCAGACCACGAGGGCGTTGGAGTACGTCAGGTCGTCGCCGCCGCGGCCGGCCGCCTCGGCGGCGGCGCGTACCCGGCCGAACTGGCGCTCGCTGTCCTCGATCGAGGCGAAGGGCATGTTGAACTCGTCGGCGTACTTCGCGGCCAGCCGCGGGGTGCGGGTGGCGCCGTGACCGCCGACGAGCACGGGAATCTTCGCCTGCGCGGGCTTGGGCAGCGCGGGCGAGTCCGTGAGGTCGTAGTACGTGCCGTGGAAGTCGTAGGTCTTGCCGAGTTCCGTCGCCCACAGGCCGGTGACGATCTCCAGCTGTTCCTCGAGGCGGGCCAGCTTCTCCTTGGGGAAGGGGATGCCGTAGGCCTTGTGCTCGTCCTCGAACCAGCCGGCGCCGAGGCCGAGCTCGACACGGCCGCCGGACATCTGGTCGACCTGCGCGACCTGGATGGCCAACACGCCGGGCAGCCGGAAGGTGCCGGCGGTCATCAGGGTGCCGAGCCGGATGCGCTTGGTCTCACGGGCGAGTCCGGCCAGGGTGATCCAGGCGTCGGTGGGGCCGGGCAGGCCGTCCACGGAACCCATGCGGAGATAGTGGTCGGAACGGAAGAACGCGTCGAATCCGAGGTCTTCCGTGGCCTTGGCCACGGTGAGCAGAGTGTCGTAGGTCGCCCCCTGCTGGGGCTCGGTGAAGATGCGAAGGTCCATGATCCCATCCTGCACGCCGGGGCGCGGGACCACGAGGTCGGTCCCCCGCGCCTCCCCGTCCCCGGTCGGGTGAAATTACGTCCATACCGGGTCTGCCCCGTGACCGGGCCAGTGACCGGCCCCGGCGGTGATCGTTGGCTCGGGCGGAGCCGGAGCCCCCGGCTTCCGCGCCGGGCGGTGAACGCCGGGGCGTCACCCGCGTCGGCCTCCCCGTGGGGCCATGGGCCGAGGAGGCCGTCATGTCCGAAGAGACAGTGCCGCAGCAGGGCGGGAGCGGGCAGCCGAAAGGGCTGTTGCAGCAGATGGAGGAGCTGATGGCGGCGTTGAACGCGGATCTGTCGGCGTTGGACGCGGACCTTCAGGCGGCCGGGGACGGCGGCCGGGGGGCCGGCTCGGGCGAGGAGGGGCAGGCCGGCTGAGACCCGCCCCCCGCTGCGCCCTATCCCGCCTCCATCTCCGGTAAGACCTGCTCCCGGTCCGCGAGTCTGCGGAGCATCTCCAGGACGCGGTCGCGGGACTCGTCCGCCGCGTCGATGGCCTCCATGCACTGCCAGTACGTGCCCTCGTCGTCCGCGGCGCAGGCGAGGCCGACCAGGGCGATACCGACCTCGCCGAGGAGGCCGCCGAGGCACATCAGGGTCTGACGGGCGTCGCCCAACTCGGTGAGCTGGCCCGCCCGCAGCTCGCCGGGGGCCAGTTCGGGCGGGTCGAGGACGCCGCAGCCACGGCCCGCCAGTTCGGTCAACCCCAGTGCCTCGCCCCGCAGTTCGGGCGGGCCTGAGACGGCCAGCCGACTCCCTATGGCCTGTGCGAGAGCCTGCGCCTGCCACACCTCGGCCAGGATCTCCGGCACGTCGCCGCCCGCGGCCAGGGACCGCCTGCTCGTCACGATGAGCCGCACCGCTTCCATGCGCTGCCCCCGTCCTGTCGCGACGCGCTTGGCGCGTCCATCCGCCCGAACTCCCTTGTTCACTACCCAGAGTGAAGGGCTCTGAGACGAAAAGCCAGAGGAAGACGGAAATTAGCGGACAACAATTCGGCTTCGGGCCGCGTTTTGGTTACTCACTGTACAAGCGGACGATCCGAATCCTAGAGGGGGAACCTCCGCTCGTTCCGGTCGATCTTGGCGTCCAGCGCCGCCAGCGGGTCGATGCCGAGCACCTCGCACAGCTGGAGCAGATACGCGAGCACGTCGGCGACCTCGTCGGCGACGCGGTGCGCGGTGTCCGGGTCGGTCATGACGCGGGCCGACTCCTCGGGCGTCAGCCACTGGAAGATCTCGACCAGTTCGGACGCCTCCACGCTGAGCGCGGCGGCCAGGTTCTTGGGGGTGTGGTACGGCTGCCAGTTCCGCGCGGCCGCGAACTCGGCCAGCCGGCGTTGCAGTCGCGCCACGTCCAGGGGCTCGCCGTGGGGTCCGGGCTGCGGTTCGTCGCGGGGATCAGTCACGGCTCAGGTGTACCACCGTGACGCCCTCCGCCCCGTCGGCCCACGAGGCGTCGCTGACCGCACCGACGAGCCGGATGTGCCCGCGCTCGCACATCCGGGCCGCCAGCCGCAGCAGTTCGTGGCGTTGCCCTGTGTCGAGGTTCCGGTCGAAGCCGTCGGCGAGGACGGTGAGCGTCTGGAGGGCGGCGGGCACCTCTCCGGCCGGGTCGACCTCCAGGACACCGGGGCCGGTGAAGAGGACCAGCGCAAGGGCCAGGTACCGCAGTTCGCCGTCGCCGAGCCGCCGCAGGTCCGTCGCGGTGCCGTCGCCCCGGTCGAGGGCGGCACGGAGGGCCCCGGCCCGGCTGCCGGTGCCGTTCGGCCGGGCCCGCGCGTCCCGCGCCGGCCCGGGCAGGACGGCCGGCGCGGGTCCGGCGAGGACGTCCGACGCAGGTCCGGCGAGGACGTCCGACGCAGGTCCGGCGAGGACGTCCGACGCAAGTCCGGCGAGGACGTCCGACGCAGGCCCAGCAAGGACGTCCGCCACCGGTCCCGCGCAGCCGGCGCGTACCGCGGCGACGAACTGCGCGTGCCGGCGTGCGCATTCGGCGCGGGTGCGCCACAGGACGTCGGCGAGGTTTCCGCAGCCGCCGAGCAGCCGTCCGGAGCCGGCCGGAACCGGGCCGCGCATCCGGGCCGGATCGGGGTCGCAGGCGAAGACGGAGCGCAGGGCGACCACCATCTGCTCGGCCGCGGCCAGCACCCTGCGCTGCCCGGGCGTCTTGCCGGCCACGCGCAGCGGCAGCAGGGCGGTACCGAGCCGGTCGTCCGGCAGCGGACCGCGGGTGACGGGCGTCGGTCCGGCCGTGTGCCAGGCGGCCTGCACGGCACGTTTGCCGGGGTCGCGCAGGGCGGTCTCCAGCAGGACCAGTCCGTCGGCGGTCAACCGCTCCCCCACGACGCGCAGTTCGGGCTCGGCCTGTACGGCGACGTCGAGCCGGACGGGTCCGGCCGGGCCGTCGGCCGTGCACCCGATCCGGAAGCCGCGCCGGCGCTGCGCGTCGGGCCGGGCCCGCTCCGGCACACAGGCGACGGGGTCCGGGAACGCCTCACCGAGCCCGGCGCCGCCCCCGAGCCGGGCGAGCGCCTCGTACGCCCGCAGCGCGCTGGACTTGCCGCTGCCGCTGGGACCGGCGAACAGGGTGAGCGGCCCGAGCGGGAGCACGGCACGGCGGTGGGTGGTGAAGGCGGACAGCCGCAGCTCGGTGATCCGGGGGCGGCCGGTGCGCACGGCGCCGTCCGCGGGAGGGCCGGGCTGTACGAGGTGGGCGGGAGCGGGGGGCTGGGTCATATCCGGACGGTAGGGCGTCGCGGAGCACCCCCGGCAGGACGAACCGTTCCGTCTGCGGGGCCTTCCTACGATCGAGCGACCCGGCCCCGGGGCGGGGAGTCACATCCCCGGAAGGCCGACCCCCTCCATCAGCCCGGTCACCTCGGTCCCCGCCGGAGTCAGCAGGAACACGTTGCGGTCCACCCGGTGCATACCGCTCGCCAGGCCGAAGACCACACCCGTGCTGAAGTCGAGAACCCGCTTGGCGACATCCGTCTCCGCGCCGGTCAGGTCGAGCAGCACGGGCACGCCCGCCATCAGCCTCTCGGCGACGTCACGCGCGTCGGCGAAGACATTGACGCGCAGGACCACGAAGCGGCGGCGGGTCTGTGTCTCGGCCTCGGGTATGGACCGCCGGCCGACGGAGGAGGGCCAGGCGTCCCGGCCCCGCAGCGGCACGACCTGGGCGAGCCCCTCCCACTGTTCGTCGGTGACATCGTGGCTGTTCACCGGCATGCTCCGTCCTGGCTCGCACTGGCTGTCTGCATCGGCCAATTGTTGCGCACGGTCACCCGTTCGGCCCAACAGCGACACGCTCCGCGACGCCAAAGCACCTCACAACGGCCGGAAGGCGGCTGTGTGACGGGCGTAACTCGTAGTGATCAAGCGAAGTGACACCCGCGTAACGGGACGTTCGTACCGTCGACGGCATGACCACGACCCCCCGCCCGCGGCCGGAGACGCGGCAGGTGCGCACCGTCTGCTCGTACTGCGGTGTGGGCTGCGGCCTCGTCCTCGATGTCGGGACGGGGCCGGACGGGCGGCGCACGGTCCTGAAGGCCTCCGGCGACAAGGCCCATCCGGCGAACGCAGGCCGGCTGTGCACCAAGGGCGCGACCACGGCCGACATGCTCGCCGCGCCCGGCCGGCTGACCACCGCGCTGGTCCGAAACGACCGGGGCGAGGAGCCGGTGCTCTCCCCCGCCGCCGACGCGATCGCCGAGACCGGCCGGCGGCTGCGCGAGATCGTCGAGACGCACGGGCCGGACGCGGTCGCCCTCTACGTCTCCGGGCAGATGAGCCTGGAGGCCCAGTACCTGGCGAACAAGCTGGCCAAGGGGTTCGTGCGGACGAACCGGATCGAGTCGAACTCGCGGTTGTGCATGGCGAGCGCGGGCACCGGCTACAAACTGTCGCTGGGCGCGGACGGGCCGCCCGGTTCGTACGAGGACTTCGAGCAGGCCGACGCCTTCCTCGTCATCGGGTCGAACATGGCCGACTGCCACCCGATCCTCTTCCTGCGGATGATGGAGCGGGTCAAGGCCGGCGCCAAACTGATCGTCGTCGATCCGCGCCGGACCGCCACCGCAGCGAAGGCCGACCTGTTCCTCCAGGTCAGGCCGGGAACCGACCTCGCGTTGCTGAACGGCCTGCTGCATCTGCTGCACGCCGGCGGGCACACCGACGACGAGTTCGTCACGGCGCACACCGAGGGCTGGGAGGCCCTGCCCGAATTCCTCGCCGACTACACCCCGGCGGCGGTCGCGGAGATCACCGGGCTCGCGGAGGACGACCTGCGCGAGGCCGCAGGGCTGATCGGCGCGGCCGGCCGGCGGTGGATGAGCTGCTGGACCATGGGCCTCAACCAGTCCACGCACGGCACCTGGAACACCAACGCCCTGGTCAACCTGCACCTGGCGACGGGGGCGATCTGCCGGCCCGGCGCCGGGCCGTTCTCCCTCACCGGCCAGCCCAACGCCATGGGCGGGCGCGAGATGGGCTACATGGGCCCGGGTCTGCCGGGCCAGCGGTCGCTGCTCGTGGCGGAGGAACGGTCGTTCACCGAGGAGGTGTGGGAGCTGCCGCCCGGGACGCTGCGCGCGGACGGGGCCGGGCAGGGCACGGTCGAGATGTTCCGGAAGATGGCCGAGGGGGAGATCAAGGCCTGCTGGATCATCTGCACCAACCCCGTCGCCTCCGTCGCCAACCGCCGCACGGTCATCGAGGGCCTGGAGGCCGCCGAGTTCGTCGTCACGCAGGACGTGTTCACGGACACCGAGACGAACGCGTACGCCGACGTCGTCCTGCCGGGCGCGATGTGGACCGAGTCGGAGGGCGTCTTCGTCAACAGCGAGCGCAACCTCACGCTGACGGGGCGGGCCGCGGACCCGCCCGGGGAGGCGATGGCCGACTGGCGGATCATCGCGGAGGTGGCGTGCGCGATGGGGTACGAGAAGGCGTTCTCGTACGACAGCGCCGAGCAGGTCTTCGACGAGATCCGGCGGTTCTGGAACCCGAAGACCGGGTGGGATCTGCGCGGGGTGTCCTACGCGCGGCTGCGCGAGACATCCGTGCAGTGGCCGGCCGCCCGGGAGGACGGGCCGGCGCGCAATCCGATCCGGTACGTCGGGGACGGTGAACCGCGCTTCCCGACCGAGAGCGGTCGTGCCGTCTTCTTCGCCCGGCCCCATCTGCCCGCCGAGGAGATGCCCGACGACGACTATCCGTTCGTCCTCAACACGGGGCGGGTGCAGCACCAGTGGCACACGCTCACCAAGACCGGGAAGGTCGCCAAGCTCAACAAGCTGAACTCCGGGCCCTTCGTGGAGGTGCACCCGCGGGACGCGGACGCGCTCGGCGTCGCCGAGGGCGATCTGGTCGAGGTCGCCTCACGGCGTGGGCGGGCCGTGCTGCCGGCGGTCGTGACGGACCGGGTGCGGCCGGGGTGCTGCTTCGCGCCGTTCCACTGGAACGACCTGTTCGGCGAGTACCTGAGCATCAACGCGGTGACGAGCGACGCGGTGGATCCGCTGTCGTTCCAGCCGGAGTTCAAGGTGTGCGCCGTGTCGCTGGCGAAGGTGGCGACGCCCGGCGACGAGGAACCGGCGGCCGTCGTCCCCACGGCCGTGACGCCGCGCGGAGCCGACCCCTTCGGGCTCGAACCCTCCCCGCCGCCGGTGCTCTCCGCACAGGAGCGGCGGTACCTCACGGGCTTCCTCGCCGGGCTCGGCTCGGGCGCCCCGGGCGTGCCGGTGCTCCCGCCCGACGCGCCCTTCTCCCTCGAGCACGCCCTGTGGGTCAACGGCGTCCTGGCCGGTATGTACTCGCGGAGCACGACCGCGGCGCCGCAGGAGCCGGCCGGCCGTGAGGTCGTGGTGCTGTGGGCGTCGCAGACGGGCAACGCCGAGGAGTTCGCCGCCGCCACCGCCGAGCGGCTGACGGCGACCGGGCACCGTACGACCCTCGTCGGCATGGACGAGATCGAACTCGGCACGCTCGCCCGCACCGCCGACCTGCTCTTCATCACCAGCACCTTCGGGGACGGCGACGCGCCGGACAACGGCTCCGGCCTGTGGGACGAACTCGCCGCCGAGCAGGCACCCCGGCTGGACGGCGTGCGGTACGCCGTGCTCGCCTTCGGCGACTCCTCGTACGACGACTTCTGCGGGCACGGGCGACGGCTCGACGCGCGCCTCGACGAACTGGGCGGGGTGCGGCTGGCCCCACGTACGGACTGCGAGCCGGACTACGACAGCTCCGCCGGGGCGTGGCTCGACCAGGTGCTGTCGGCGCTGGGCGGGACCACCACGCAGGAACCGGAGCCGACGCCCGCACCCCGGCCCGAGGCCAGGTCCAAGCCGCCGGCCACCACCGCCCGGCTCGTCGGCAACCGGCTGCTCAGCCGGCCCGGCGCGGGCAAGGAGGTCCGGCGGTTCACCTTCGACACGAGCGGGACGGACCTGGCGTACGAGGCCGGGGACGCGCTCGGCGTGCGGCCGGTCAACTCGTCCGCCCTCGTGGCGGAGTGGCTGGCGGTGACCGGACTGGACGCCGGGGCGGCCGTCGAGGTGGGCGGTGCGGGCGAGGTGCCGTTCGCCGAGGCGCTGCGCCGGCACCTCGACATCACCAGGATCACCCCCGACCTGCTGCGCTTCGTCGCCGAACGGGCCCGGGACGACCACGAGTTGCGCAGGCTGCTGCGGCCCGACAACAAGGACGGTCTCGCGCAGTGGAGCTGGGGCCGGCAGGCCGTGGACGTCGTCGCCGAGTACGCGGCGCGGGCGAGTGCCCAGGAGTGGGTGGGGGTGCTGCGCACACTCCAGCCTCGGCTGTACTCCATATCGTCGAGCCCCCTGGTCGACCCGCGGCAGGTGTCGCTGACGGTGTCCGTGGTGCGGTACGAGAACCTGCGCGGGCAGGCCCGCGGCGGGGTGTGCTCGCCGTTCCTCGCCGACTCCGGGCCGGACACCGAGGTCCCGGTGTTCGTGCAGCGCTCTGCGCACTTCCGGCCTCCGGCCGACGCGTCGGCACCGATGGTCATGGTCGGCCCCGGGACCGGCGTCGCGCCGTTCGTCGGGTTCCTCCAGGAGCGGCGGGCGCTGGGCCACCGGGCCCCCAACTGGCTGTTCTTCGGCGAGCAGCACCGTGCGACGGACTTCTACTACGAGGAGGAGCTGACGGCGCTGCTCGACGAGGGCACCCTCACCCGCCTGGACACCGCCTTCTCCCGCGACCAGCGCAACAAGGTGTACGTGCAGGACCGGATGCGCGAGCACGGGCCGGAACTGTGGCACTGGCTGCGGGACGGCGCCCGCTTCTACGTGTGCGGCGACGCCTCGCGGATGGCGAAGGACGTGGACCGGGCGCTGCGGGACATCGCGGTGGCGCACGGCGGGCTGAGCGAGGCGGAGGCCGCCGCGTACGTGAAGCAACTCGCGGCGGACAAGCGGTACGTGCGGGACGTGTACTGAGCCCCGGCCCGGGTGTCCGGATCGGTTGCGCGCGTTCACCTCGTCGCCGCGGACGCTGTCGAGCACGGACGTGCGGCGGGTGGGTGCGTGCGGCGGCCTGAGGTCGGATTCAGGCCGCGGCCCGGACGAAGCGGAGGGTGGCGGTGACGGTGGTCCGGCCGCGGATCATGCCCAGCTGGTTCCAGCCCATGCCGAACTGCTCGCGGTCCACGCTGAACTCCGCCTCCAGGGTGAGCCCCGCCGTGTCCCCGTCCCTCAGCCGTGCCGTGAGGGAGAGCGGCCTGCTGACGCCGCGCACGGTGAGCCGGCCGACGACGTGCACCTGGTCGCCGTCGCGGAGCTCGGCGCTGTCGGCCGCGAAGGTGATCTCGGGGTGGTTCCCGGCGTCGAAGAAGTCGGCGGACTTCAGATGGGTGTCGCGCTTGGCGTTGCCGGTGTCGAGGGTGGCGACGTCGAGCGTCAGGGTGCCGACGGCGGACCCGTCGGGCCGGACCTCGCCGGTGCCGCTGACGGCGCCGAAGCCTCCCTTGACGGTGACCAGGCCCCACATGGTCCTGTGCCGGATGCCGACGGTCGAGGTGGTCGTGTCGAGCTGCCACAGTCCGGTTTCCACGGCGACGGTCATGATCGTTCTCCCAGCAAGTGGTTCAAATTTGGATGACTACTCGGCACGCTAGCCGCTCATCCAAAATTGGACAACCCTTCTGCTCCAAATTTGGACGACAGGTAGACTCGAAGCCATGGCCGACCCCCAGGAGCAACCCGCCGACCTGCCCGGATGCCCCACCGAGGGCACCGGACTGCTGCCCGCCGAGCTGCGCGCCTGGATGCTGCTGCTCGCCGCGACGGGAGCCGTGGAACAGCGGCTGCGCACGGTCGTGAAGGAGAAGCTGGACGTCTCGCACGACGAGTTCCTGGTGCTGTGCCTGCTCGCCGAACAGCCCGAGGGCGGCCTGCGCATGACCCGGGTCGCGGAACTCCTCGGCCGCCCCAAGACCCGCCTCACCTACCAGATCGCCTGTCTCCAGCACGCCGGCCTCGTCACCCGCCGGTCGGTCTGCGGCGACAAACGCGGCATCGAGGTCGCCCTCACCGACAAGGCCCGCCGCCTCCTGACCGAGACCTCCGGCGCACTCGCCGAGACGGTCACCGAGGGCCTGGCCCGCTTCATGGGGCCGGACCAGTGCGCGGCGATGCGCGGGCTGGTGCCGGACCTCGCCCAGGAGCCCCACCGGGGGTGAGGGACCGGGCGGTTCACCGCCACGCGCTCGGGGGTACCCGGCGCCTGCTCGTCCCGACATCAGCAGGAGGCCTCATGGGCGCGTTGGACCTGCCCGATCCTGTCGTCCGCCACCAGGTGGGCGGTCCGCCGGTCGACGTGGGGGCGCTCGCGGAGGCGTTGCGGGCCCGGGTCGACGGTGAGGTGCGGTTCGACGGGGGAAGCCGGGCCGCGTACTCGACGGATGCCTCCAACTTCCGGCAGACGCCGATCGGTGTGGTGGTGCCGAGGACGCCCGAGGCGGCGGTCGAGGCGGTGGCCGTGGCCCGCGAGCACGGGGCGCCGGTGCTGTCCCGGGGCGGTGGGACCAGTCTGGCCGGACAGTGCACCAACACCGCCGTGGTGATCGACTGGTCGAAGTACTGCGACCGGCTGGAGTCGGTGGACGCCGAAGGGCGCACCTGCGTCGTGCAGCCCGGCATCGTCCTGGACGAACTCAACCGGCAACTCGCCCCGACCGGACTGCGCTACGGCCCCGAGCCCGCCACCCACCCCAACTGCACCCTCGGCGGCATGATCGGCAACAACTCCTGCGGCGCCACCGCCCAGGCGTACGGCAAGGTCGTCGACAACATCGCCCGGCTGGAGGTGCTGCTCTACGACGGCACCCGGTTCTGGTGCGGCGAGACCGACGACGAGGAGTACGCCGAGATCGAGCGGCAGGGGGATCCGCGGGCGTCGGTGTACCGGCGGTTGCGGGCGCTGCGCGACCGGTACGGGGACGAGGTCCGGCGCCGCTTCCCCGACATCCCGCGCCGCGTCTCCGGCTACAACCTCGACTCCCTGCTGCCGGAGCACGGTTTCGACGTCGCCGGGCTGCTGGTCGGCAGCGAGTCGACGCTCGTGACCGTACTCCGTGCCGAACTGGAACTCGTGCCGGTGGTGAAGGAACGCACCCTGGTGGTGCTGGGGTTCCCCCGGATCGACGAGGCCGCCGAGGCCGTGCCGGACATCCTGCCGCACGAGCCGATCGCGCTGGAGGGCGTCGACCACCGGCTGATCCACGACCAGCGGCTCAAGCACCTCAACCCCGAGGCCCTCGGCGAACTCCCCGACGGCCGGGCCTTCTTGATGGTGCAGTTCGGCGCCGACACCGTCGAGGAGGCGGACGACCGGGCCCACCGGATGCTGGACGCGCTGCACGAGAGCGACCACGACCCCGAGGTGGCGTTCCTCGACGACCCCGGCCACGAACAGGAGCTGTGGCAGGTCCGGGAGTCCGGGCTCGGCGCCACCGCGCACGTGCCGCACCGACCCGACACCTTCGAGGGCTGGGAGGACTCGGCCGTGCCGCCGGAACGGCTGGGCGAGTACCTGCGCCGACTGCGCCGGCTGTACGAGGAGTTCGGCTACCTCAGCGACACCGGGCCCAGCCTCTACGGCCACTTCGGGCAGGGCTGCGTGCACACCCGGATCCCCTTCGACCTGTACAGCGCCGAGGGCGTGGCCGCCTACCGGCGGTTCATGGAGCGGGCGGCCGATCTGGTCGCCGAGTTCGGCGGCTCGTTCTCCGGGGAGCACGGCGACGGCCAGAGCCGGGGCGAGTTGCTGCCCCGGATGTTCGGGGAGGAACTGGTCGAGGCGTTCGGGCGGCTCAAGGCCGTCTTCGACCCGCTGAACCGGATGAACCCCGGGAAGGTCGTGGCGCCGTACGGGCTGGACCGCAATCTGCGCCTGGGCGGCGACTGGGCGCCCGAGGACCGGCGCGACCTGCACTTCCGCTTCCCGCACGACGGCGGGTCCTTCGCGGAGGCGGCCAACCGGTGCGTCGGCGTCGGCAAGTGCCGGCAGCTCACCAACGACGGCGGCTCGGTGATGTGCCCCTCGTACCAGGTGACGCGGGAGGAGGAGCACTCCACGCGCGGACGCGCCCGGCTGCTGTTCGAGATGCTCGACGGGCACGGCGACAGCGCCATCGGCGACGGCTGGCGCTCGGCGGAGGTCAAGGACGCCCTCGACCTGTGCCTCGCGTGCAAGGGCTGCAAGCAGGACTGCCCGGCCGATGTCGACATGGCGACGTACAAGGCGGAGTTCCTGTCCCACCACTACCAGGGGCGGCCCTGGCGCCGGCCGCGCTCGGACCTGTCGATGGGCTGGCTGCCGGCGCTCGCCCAGGCGGTCGGACGGACCCGGCTCGGGCCGGTCGTCAACGCGCTCACCCACACCCCGCCCCTGTCCAGGGCCGCGGTCGCCGCGGCCGGGGTCGCGGACCGGGAGGTGCCGCTGTTCGCGGGGCAGACGCTCCAGCAGTGGTTCCGCGACCGCGGGCCGGAGGGCGACGGGCGGCGCGGCACGGTCCTGCTGTGGCCGGACACCTTCACCAACCACTTCCACCCGCACATCGGCCGGGCGGCCGTCGCGCTGCTGGAGCACGCGGGCTGGCGGGTCGAGCTGCCCACCGAGCCGCTGTGCTGCGGTCTGACCTGGATCTCCACCGGCCAGCTCGGCATCGCCGAACGCGTCCTCACCCGGACCGTCCGGCATCTCGCCGAGCACGTCCGCGCGGGCGGCCTGGTGGTGGCGCTGGAGCCGAGCTGCACGGCCGTGTTCCGCTCCGACGCCGCGGAGCTGTTCCCGGGCGACCGGGATGTACGCCGCCTGCGCGAGCAGACGGTGACCCTCGCGGAACTGCTCACCGAGCACTCCCCCGGCTACGAGCCCCCACAGGTCCCCGAGCGGTCCGCGCGGGCGCTGGCACAGGTGCACTGCCACCAGCACGCCGTACTCGGCTGGGACGCCGACCGGGAGCTGCTGCGCCGGGCCGGGGTGGACGCGGAGCGGCTGGAGGCCGGCTGCTGCGGACTGGCCGGCAACTTCGGCTTCGAACGCGGTCATCTCGACGTCAGCGAGGCGTGCGCGGAACGCGTGCTGCTGCCCCGGCTGCGCGCCGAGGAGGCGCAGACGGTGGTCCTGGCCGACGGCTTCAGCTGCCGTACGCAGATCCACGAGCTGGACAGCGGCGGCCACGAGGGCGTGCACCTGGCGGAACTCCTGGCCTCGGCGCTGCCAGGCGCCCCGGGCAGCGCGTACGGCGTCGCCCCCGGTGCCCGGCCCGCGCCCCCGGGCCGGGGGGCCAGGGCGCTGGCGCTGGCCGGTGCGGGACTGGCCGCCGCGGGTGTCACCGCCGGGCTGGTGCGCGGGCTGCGCCACCGGGGCGCTCGAGCGGCCGTCTCTACAGCGTCGTAGAATTCGGGCGGGAACACGGGGACGCCGACGAGCGTTGGCCCGAGTGCACACCTCTCTTAAGGAGCGACTCCTTGTCCGCCAGACCGACGGACCCCCCGGGGCACAGTCCCCGACCATCCCGCCTCGACACCAGTGATCGCGGCACACGGCGGGGTGGTGTTCTGTGAGTGCCGTCCAGGCTCTGCTGGGCCTGCTCGCCGTGTTCGTGCTGACCGCCGGCACCGGCTACTTCGTCGCCCAGGAGTTCGCCTACGTCTCCGCCGACCGGCTGGCCCTCGCCCGCGCGGCCGAGGCCGGGGACCGCGGGGCCGTCCGCGCCCTGAAGGTGCTGGAGCGGCTGTCGTTCATGCTGTCGGGCGCCCAGCTCGGCATCACCGTCACCGGACTGGTCGTCGGCTTCATCGCCGAACCCTCGGTGTCCGCGCTGCTCAGACCCGCCCTGTCCGGGCTGGGCCTGCCCGACGCGGCCGTGAGCGGCATCGCCGTCGTGCTCGCCTTCGTACTGGCCACGGTCGTGCAGATGGTGCTGGGCGAGCTGGCGCCGAAGAACCTCGCGATCGCCGTGCCGGAGCGGCTGGCGAAGGCGCTGGCCCCGTCCACGCTGGCGTATCTGAAGATCGTCGGCCCGGTGGTGCGGATCTTCGACAACGCGGCGAACAAGCTGCTGCGCAAGGTCGGCATCGAGCCGGTCGAGGAACTGCACCACGGCGCGACGCTGGAGGAGCTCGGCCATCTGATCGGCGAGTCCCACGAGCAGGGCGCGCTGCCCAAGGACACCGCCGCGCTGCTGGACCACGCGCTGGAGTTCTCCGAGCGCACCCTGCACGAGGTGATGGTGCCGCGTGCCGACGCCGTCTTCGTCCGCACGGACGCCGGCGCCGACGAGGCGGTCGGCCTGATCGCCGCGCACGGCCATTCCAACTACCCGGTCCTCGGTGACCACCCGGACGACATCGTGGGCGTGCTGGGGGTGCGCGAGCTGATGGCGCTGCCCGCCGCCCGCCTCGCCACCGCCACCGCCGGTGCGGTGGCGCGCCGTCCGCTGCTGCTGCCGGACACCCTGGCGCTGCCGGACGCGGTGACACGGATGCGGGAGCAGGACGACGAGTTCGCGGTCGTCCTCGACGAGCACGGCGGCGTGGCGGGCATCGTCACGTACGAGGACATCGCCGAGGAGCTGGTCGGTGACATCGCGGACGAGTCCGACACCGTCACCGTGCTCGCCGTCGCGGACGGCGACGGCTGGCTGGTGGACGCCGGACGCCGGCTGGACGAGGTCGCCGAGGCGACCGGTGTCCGGCTGCCGGAGGACGACGACTACGACACCGTGGCCGGCCTGGTCGTGGACCGGCTCGGCCGGTTCCCGACGGTGGGCGACCGGGTCACGGTCGAGCTGCCCGAGGGCGGCCGGGCCGTGATCGACGTCCGCACGCTCGACCGGCACGTGGCCGACCGGGTGCGGATCAGCCCGCTGGTGGAAGCCGAGGAGATGGCGTGAGTTTCCCGATGGCGGTCTTCGTGACCGTGCTGCTGCTGATCGGCAGTGGCTTCTTCGTGGCGGCCGAGTTCGCCCTGGTCGCCGCCAAGCGGCACCGCATGGAGAAGGCGGCGGCCGAGGGGCGGCGCGGGGCCGGAGCGGCGCTGGCCGGTATGCGTGAGCTGTCGCTGATGCTGGCCGGTGCCCAGCTGGGCATCACCGTGTGCACGCTGGGCCTCGGTTCGGTGTCGAAGCCGGCGATCTCGCACGAGCTGGACCCGCTGCTGCACACGCTGGGGCTGCCCAGCGCCGTGAGCTACGGCGTGGCGTTCGCCCTGGCGATGGTCGTGGTGGTGTTCCTGCACATGGTGGTCGGTGAGATGGCCCCGAAGTCGTGGGCGATCGCCCACCCGGAGCGCTCGGCGATGCTGCTGTCGCCGCCCTTCCGGGCCGTGGTGCGGGCCGTGCGTCCGCTGATCCGGCTGCTCAACGCGGTGAGCAACGCGCTGGTACGGCTGTGCCGGGTGGCCCCGCGCGACGAGCTGGCCCCGGTGCACGACCGGGAGCAGCTGACCCACCTGGTGGAGGAGTCGGAGCGGCTCGGGCTGATCAGCGCGACCGACTCGGAGCTGCTGACCCGCTCGCTGACCGAGCCGGAGACGCCGATCGCCACGCTGGCCGTACCGGCCGCGCGGATCACCTGGGTCGAGGGCGGCGCGGACGTCGACGCCCTGCTGCGGCTGGCCGCCGGCCATGACCGCACCCGGCTGCTCGTCCGGGAGGACGGCGCCGTCCTCGGCTCCGTGCACGCCCGTGACGCCCTGGTGGCCCGGGCCCGGGGCCGGGCCAGGACCGCCCGCGAGCTGGCCCGCCCGGTGCCCGAGCTGACGGAGGCCACCACGGTCGCCGACGCGATCGAGGTGCTGCGCCGCCGCCGGTCGTCCCTGGCCGTCGTCCGCGACAGCGGCGGCCGGCTGACCGGCCTGGTCACCCTGGACGACCTGCTGGCCCGGCTGATGCAGCCGGCGGCGGCCTGACGAGGGCGGCATGACGGCGGCGGCCTGACGAGGGCTGCCTCACGGGGGCGGCCTCACAGGGGTGGCCTCACGGAGGCGGGGGCCGAACCTCCAGCACATCTGCACACCGCGGGCCAGGATGCCGCGGTGCGGCCCGTTTCGGGCACCAAGTCCGGGGCACGTCATGGGAACTTGGCGCCGAAGTGCCCGCTTCGGAATTCGGGGCGCAATACCCCCGCCCACGGCCCGTCGACGGGGCGTGTGAAGAAATGCGCCTGTTCGGTGTGCCCTCGGTCATGACAGTGAAGGCGTTCGGCGAAAAGTGGGACGCGGCGCGGGCATCCGACTGGCCGTCGAGCGGCGGGGAGTGCTTTGATCCTCCGCACGGCGGAGCCGCCGGTACGGAAACCCGGTTCTTCGAACCGGCGATCACCGACGCTCCTCGCCAATGCGACATTCACGCGAAGGGAAACACCCCCATGAACAACACCCCCCGGGTCGACATCGCCGAGCTGTCGGACGCGGACCTGGAGCAGGTCTCCGGCGGCAACGCGGGCGCCGGTGCCTCCGCGGGTCTTGCGGGCGGCCTCGCGGGCGGCCTCTCCGCCGGCCTGGTCGGCCCGCTGACCGCCGAGGTCTGCGGTGGTCTGCAGGCGGCGCTGTCGACGGAGGGCGCCACGGCCGGCGGCAGCGCGGGCATTCACACGGCCTCGCTCTGACGAACCCCCTGCGAAGGGCCCCGGGATCGATTCCCGGGGCCCTTCGTGCTGCCCACGGTCGCAATGTTGGGGAATTCGCGAAGCACGTGACGGAAATATGTACACGACGGGGGTGGGTAACACCGCGGAAGGGAATGACGCAGACTTACACGGGCCCCTCAGACCCGGCTGTAAAGCGATAGGACCATCCCTGTGAAACCCGACTCGACCCGGAACGAAGAACTTCCCATCTACGAGAGCCTCGTACGCGAACGCGGTGACGTCGTGCAGGAGGCTCGCGTGGTGTCCGAGGAGACGCAGCACCAGGCGACGCAGGCACTGCACGGTGTCACGTCAGCGGGTCATGCCCCCAGTTCATGAGTGAGTGGCGCCACCGGGTGTCCCGGACGTCGCCGGCGGGCCGCTGGGCCAGGTGCCGGCGGACGTAGCCGACGACCTTGCGCATGTGCTGGTAGTCGTCGTCCGTGAGGTCGCCCTTCCTGGCCCGCAGGATCGCCACGATCCGCCGGCCGGAGGCGTGCCCGGTGGACTCGCCCCCGTCCTGACTCTGTCCGGCGTTCCGCGACCGGTCGGAGGCCAGCCACTTCTCCAGTTCGGCCGGTGACATGTTCACCAGCTCACGGAAGTCGCTCCAGGTCTCCTCGCGCTCCCCGCCGTCCACGCCGCCTCACTTCTTCTTCTTGAGCGCGGACGGCTTGTGCACGGCGGTCCTGCCGGACTTGTCGCTGCGGACCTCGTACTGCGGATCCTCGGGCGAGGCGTCGACCGTGCGGCCAGCTGCCCGGGTCCGCTCGGTGATCTCCTGCTCCACCTCGCCCTCGACCTGGCTGCCGTGACTGCTCCAGGTGACCTTGTCGCCCTTCTCGGGCTTCCCGCTCCCACCGCGGTGATTCGCCATGCCCGTGCTCCCTCGCGGAGATGTGTGCTGTCTCTCCAGCGTGCGGGCCGGCCGGTCACCCCGCAGCTCGGCGGAAAGCCCACTCCATCCCGGGTTCGGTCACGCAACGGAAGAACCGCCGTACGGTCGGTGTGCACAGCGCGGTCATCACCGCGGCCGCCACGGCCGTGACGACGACCACGCCCACCGGCTCCCGCACCCAGGCCGGCTCGTACCAGCCCCAGTACTTCGCGGCCTGCGCGAGGAAGCCGTGCAGCAGATAGCCGGACAGCGTGCCCGCGCCGAGCACCGTGAACCAGGTTCTGCGCCCGGGCACCCAGGCCAGGAAACAGGCGACCAGGACGACCGAGCAGCCGAAGGCGGCCAGTGTCATCACCGGCCCGTACCAGGAGGGGGCGGCCAGGCCCCTGGCGCTGTCGGCGTGGAAGAACCAGGCGTAGTTCATCCGCGGCACCGCCCAGTACGCCACTCCCAGGGCACACCCGGCCACCGGCACGGCGAGGATCCGTGCCTCGCGGCGGCGCACCAGCCGGAAGTGCTCCGGCCGCAGCAGCAGGCCGAACACGAAGTACGGCAGGAACTGCAGGGTGCGCTGGAGGTCGAGGTCGTTGCCGACGGACGGGGAGAGCGTCGCCAGCATCGCGACGACCAGGGCGAGCGGCAGCGGCCACCGCACCCGCCGCCAGATCGGCGTGGTCAGCCGCCAGACGAACAGCGCCGCCAGGAACCAGGTCAGGTAGAGCGGGTCCAGCAGGCTGATCGGCCGGTCGGGGTCCTCGCTCGTGACGCGGGTGAACAGGGTGTAGGCCGTCTCGAAGACCACGTACGGCACGACGACGCCGGTGACCAGACGCTTGAGGCGCCCCGGGCTCCCGTCGAAGGTGCGTGAGAAGTAGCCGGAGATGATGATGAACGCCGGCATGTGGAAGGCGTAGACGATCATGTACAGGGCGGTGAGGGCCCTGCTGTCCGGCCGCAGCGGCTCCCAGGCGTGCCCCACGGCCACCAGCACGATCGCCAGGTACTTGGCGTTGTCGAAGAACGCGTCCCGCTGCCTCACCGGGCGGGCCGGCGCGGCCTGTTCCGTACTCCGGGACTCCCGGGCTTCCTCGGCCGCCGGGCGGGCCGTGCTCACCGTGTCACTCACGAGCCCTCCCGAAGCGACTCGAAGCGGCGGTGCCTCGTCTTGCCGGGAGTAAAGGGGTGGGGTCTGCGCAGAACATCGCCCGCACCCTAATCACAGGGCCGTACCTTCGTTCAACTCGTAACGGGAGTGGCTCGCTTGGGTTCATGCCCTCGTATACGTGCCCGGACCGGGGTTCGTCTCCCGGGGGGGGCGGCGGTGCCCTACGGCGGCTCAGGTCTCCTTCCACACCAGTACGGTCAGCACCGCGCTCGCGACGGTGACCGGAGCGGCGGACTGGTTCAGCAGCCGGACGCGCATGCTGCGGCCGGACGCGAGCCGCTTCGTCAGGGGTACGACCGCGAAGGTGCCGCCACCGGTCCCGACGACCTCGTGGATCGGGTGGTCCGCGCGGTGCTGGTCGCCTTCGTACTCCGACATGCGTGCCTGGACGACCGAGCCCGCCGGCAGCCCGTCGACGTGCAGGCCGAGGCTCCCGCTGAATCGGGCCGGGCCACGGGCGAAGACGCTCCCGCCACTGGCGTGGTCGCCGGTCTCGTCGGCCCACTCCGAGGTGAACTCGATCGAGTCCCAGGCGCCGGGCGCGAGCTGGTACTGCCCGGCGACACCGAGGTTGACGTACTGGGGCATGGGGTCCTCTCCTTTCCACCGGCCCGCCGGCCGGGCCAGGGCGTCGGCGACGTCACGGCGGAAGTCGGCCATGTCGAATCCGCGGGGGTCGACCTTCCAGTCGCTCCACTCCAGGTGGCCGATCGTGCTCTTGGCGCCCCAGCCGTGCGCGCGGCACACGGCGGCGGTGGCCTTGACCATGGCGACGTACTGGACCTCCGGCCACGGGTCCTTGCCGTCGCCCTTGTTCTCGCACTCCCAGCCGTAGAAACGGGCGTTGCCGTCGACCGCGCCGGCCGAGCCGTCATGTTCGTGCGTGGCGGGTGGGTACGTGCCGTACGACTCGCCGATGACGGCGTTCAGCACGTCGCCGTCGCCGCCGCCGGCGTGGTTGGCCCGGCCGTTGCCGGTCAGGTGGACCACGCCGTCCTTGGTGATGCAGCCGGTGGCGAGCGGACCGGGCAGGGCGCTGTGGCCGTGGTAGATCAGGTCGACGACGTCCGTGCCGGGGCCGGTGACGGTGTGATGGACGATCACACCGTGCACGGGACCCCACGGGCCCTTGTGGTTGCGGTTGTTGGTGCGCCAGCCACCGACCTCGTGTACGGCGCAGCCCTCGGCCTTCAGCGCGGCGACGAGCCGGTCGGCGGTGAGCGGAGTGGCCATGAGTCAGTCCTCCGTTCCGGCGCGTGCGTGCCGGTCAGAAGAGGATGCGATCGCATCTGGGGAGCCTGCTTTCACATTCTTCCGCCGCTCGACTCCTCGCTCACCTCACCGGCGCCACGTCCGTGAAATCGGCGGGATTACGACGCTGCCGCACCGGGCGCGGCAGGGGCGCTGTCAGTGGCCCGGCTAGGGTCCGCTGCCATGAGCATCCCCGCCGTCGAGGAGTCCTGGGCCCGCGTCGACGCCTGGCTGGCCCGGCACGCTCCGCGCACCCACGCCACCCTGCGTCCACCGGCGCCACGGGCCGGCATCGAGGCGGCCGAGCGCACCCTCGGGGTGCCGTTCCCTCCGGACCTGGTGGCGTCGCTGCGCTGCCACGACGGGGTGGAACTCGGTGACGGCGCAATGGAGTTGGCGTCCTACGGGGCGCTGTGCGCAGTCGCGGACATCGTGCGGAGCGCGACTCTCCTCGGAGGTGTCACGGAGGAAGCCGAAGAGGGCGCCGAGCGGCTGCCCCTCACCCGGGGCAGCGCGCGAGGGGCCTCGGACGCCCTGTTCCTCGCCTGTCGCCCCGGACCTCACCACGGCCGGGTGGTGGGCTACTTCGACGGGTTCGTGCCCTGCCTTCCGCCCTCGCCCTCGCCTTCTCTGCGTCACTTTCTGGCCGACTTGGCAGAAGCCCTGAACGGCGGCTTCCCTTTTCTCGGGCACACCCCCTCGGCCGAGGACGGAAGGCTCGTGTGGGAGACGGAGAGGACGGTGCCCGCCGACCCGGTCTCCCCGCTCACGCACGCCGGCACGCTCGCCGAACCGGAGTCGGACCCGCCGGCCCTGCGGCGGCCGGTCTTCCCGGACGACGCGGGTACCCCGCCGCCATCGCAGGGGTCGGGGACGCAGAGGCTCTCCTTCGTCCGCACCGGCCGCTCCCGTCCCGCGCCGCTCCCGGACCAGCCTGACGTCGTGTTCGCCGCCGGCCTGACGCCGGACGAGATGCTGCGCCGGCTCGGCGCGGTCCCCGGCACCGTCCGGCCGCGCGACCGACGGCAGGCGCAGCGGGCGGTGGAGTCGGCGTGGGCCGCGCACCGGCCCCTGGTCCGCGCCGGGGAGCGCGGTGGCTGGGCGTTCGCCACACTGGAGGGCGGTGCCGCGCAGTTCGCCCGGCCCGCGGTGCTGCGCGCCCTGTCGGCCGGCACGCGGGTGGTGGTCCTGACCAGGCAGGGGCCGGAGGTCGCTCTCACCTTCGCCGAGGACGGCGTGCCCTGCCCGCAGGAGCGGACCCGGCGCGTCATGTCGCCGCGGAAGCCCCACACCGCGGGCGGGTCCTGGGCGCGGCGCCTCGGCGTGGACCTCTGGCCCGGCTCCACCGCCGCCTACACCCGCTTCCTGGCCGTGCTGGAACAGGAGTTCGGCATCATCTACGACCCGGCCGAGGAGGGACCGACGGAGCTGACCGGTGCGCTGCTGCTGCCCCTCCTGGACGACCTGCCGGAAGCGGAGGACGAACCACCGGCGCGGGTGGGGGACTTCGACCTGGCCCGGCTCGTGGAGAGCACGCCGCCTCAGCGTCTGCGCGTCGCCGTCGCGGCCCAGCTGTCCCGGCTGGCGTCGGAGACGGGCATCGACGCCTACCCGGAGGTGGCCGAGGCCCTGGACCGGATCCACCGCGGTCTGCCCGTCCGCTGTGACCAGGGCGATCCCCTGGGCGTACGGATGCGCACACTGACCGCGGAGGTCCACGCGGCCCGGGAGCTGCTGCGCGATGACGGCACCGGGCCCGTGTCCGTGTCCGGCGAGGACCTCACCGCGTGGGTCGCCCGGGACCACGCGGCCCACGCGCTGCGCGAGTTCGTCCGGCTCCCCCTCCTGGCCGCTGCCGCGACGATCCTCCAGCAGCGCGCCTCCTTCCGCCGGGACGAAGGCGCCGAGGACGTCCGCGAGGCGTGATCCGGCGGGAGCCCGGTCCGGCCAGGGCCGGGGCGTCTCGTCCGGTTCCGGCGCGGCGGCGGCAGCCGTACGGTGTTCCCGTCGTGCCGCCGTCAGGTCTTGGCCAGCAGGGCCCGCAGCGCGATGTCGAGCTCCAGGACGTTCACGCGGGGCTCGCCGATGAAGCCGAGGGTGCGGTCCTCGGTGTGGTCGTCCACGAGCCTCTGGACCCGGGCGACGGACAGGCCGTTCCTCTCGGCGACCCGGTGGACCTGGAGGTCCGCGTACTGCGGCGAGATGTCCGGGTCCAGGCCGGACCCGGAGGAGGTGACGGCGTCGGCGGGCACCTGGGAGGGCCTCACCTTGAACCGGGCGGTGGAGTTCTCCTCGACGACCTTGGTCTTGGCCTCCTCCACCGACCTGATCAGCTTCGGGTTGTCGGCGGAGAGGTTGGTGGCACCGGAGAGGACCAGCTTGTACCGGGTGTTGACCGAGTTGGTCCCCAGTCCGTTCGCCGGCCGCGGCTGGAAGTAGCCCGGGCCGTAGTCCTGCTGGCCGATGAGGGACGAGCCGACGATCCTGCCGTCCGCCCTGACCTGCGAGCCGTTCGCCTTGTCATGGAAGAGCGCCTGCGCCACGCCCGTCACCGCGAGCGGATAGAGGACACCGGTCAGCAGGGTCAGTACGAGGAGGGCGCGCAGGCCCGCCCCGAGCAGTCGGGCCGTGTTCACGACGGAGTTGTTCATGGTCCTTCAGCACGCTTTCGAGAAGTTACAGCCCGGGGATCGAAGAGATGAGGAGGTCGATGAGCTTGATGCCGATGAACGGCGCGATCAGACCGCCCAGCCCGTAGATCGTGATGTTGCGCCGCAGCATGCGGTCCGCGCTGACCGGCCGGTACCGCACGCCCCTCAGGGAGAGCGGCACCAGCGCGATGATGATCAGCGCGTTGAAGACGACCGCCGAGAGGATCGCGGAGTCCGGCGAGGACAGGCCCATGATGTTGAGTCTGTCCAGGCCCGGGTAGACCGCAGCGAACAGTGCCGGGATGATCGCGAAGTACTTGGCGACGTCGTTGGCTATGGAGAACGTCGTCAACGCTCCCCGGGTGATGAGGAGTTGCTTGCCGATCCCGACGATCTCGATGAGCTTGGTCGGGTCGGAGTCGAGGTCGACCATGTTGCCGGCCTCCTTCGCGGCCGACGTGCCCGTGTTCATCGCCACGCCCACGTCCGCCTGCGCGAGAGCCGGGGCGTCGTTGGTGCCGTCGCCGGTCATCGCGACCAGCTTGCCGTCCGCCTGCTCGCGTTTGATGAGGGCCATCTTGTCCTCGGGGGTGGCCTCGGCGAGGAAGTCGTCGACCCCGGCCTCGTCGGCGATCGCCTTCGCGGTGAGCGGGTTGTCGCCCGTGATCATGACGGTCTTGATGCCCATGCGCCGCAGTTCCCCGAACCGTTCGCGCATGCCGTCCTTGACGACGTCCTTGAGGTGGATGACGCCCAGGACGCGTGCCCCGTCGGAGTCCTCGACCGCCACCAGCAGCGGCGTGCCGCCCGCCTCGGAGATGCGGGCGGCGATGCCGTCCGCGTCCCCGGCGACCGTGCCGCCCCGCTCCTTCACCCAGGCGGCGACGGACCCGGCCGCGCCCTTGCGGACCCGGCGGCCGCCGATGTCGACGCCGGACATCCGGGTCTGCGCGGTGAAGGCGATCCAGTCGGCGCCGACGAGCTGCCGTTCGCGCAGGCCGTATCTCTCCTTCGCGAGGACGACGACGGAGCGGCCCTCCGGCGTCTCGTCGGCCAGCGACGACAGTTGGGCCGCGTCGGCCAGTTCGGCCTCGGCGGTGCCCGCCACCGGTACGAACGCGGCGGCCCTGCGATTGCCGTAGGTGACCGTGCCGGTCTTGTCCAGCAGCAGCGTCGACACGTCCCCGGCCGCCTCGACGGCACGCCCGGACATGGCCAGCACGTTCCGCTGGACCAGCCGGTCCATGCCGGCGATGCCGATCGCGGAGAGCAGCGCGCCGATCGTCGTCGGGATGAGGCAGACCAGCAGGGCCACCAGCACCACCATCGTCAGGTGCGTGCCCGCGTAGCCGGCGAAGGGCGGCAGGGTGGCGCAGGCCAGCAGGAAGACGATCGTCAGCGAGGCGAGCAGGATGTTGAGCGCGATCTCGTTGGGCGTCTTCTGCCTGGCGGCGCCCTCGACGAGATTGATCATCCGGTCGATGAACGTCTCGCCCGGCCTCGTGGTGATCCTGATGACGATCCGGTCGGAGAGGACCTTGGTGCCGCCGGTGACGGCCGAGCGGTCGCCGCCGGACTCCCGGATGACCGGGGCGGACTCGCCGGTGATCGCCGACTCGTCGACCGACGCGACGCCCTCGACGACGTCGCCGTCGCCGGGGATGACGTCACCGGCCTCGCAGGCGACCAGGTCGCCGATCCTCAGCTCGGTGCCGGGTACGACGCTGCCGTCCATCTTGCGGGCCACGCTGTCCGTCTTGGCCCTGCGCAGGGTGTCGGCCTGCGCCTTGCCCCGGCCCTCGGCGACCGCCTCCGCCAGGTTGGCGAAGACGACCGTCAGCCACAGCCAGGCGCTGATGGTCCAGCCGAACCAGTCGCCCGGGTGCGCGCAGGAGAAGACGGTGGTCAGCAGGGAGCCGATCCACACCACGAACATCACGGGCGACTTGACCATCACCCGCGGGTCGAGCTTGCGGAGGGCTTCGGGCAGCGAGGTGAGCAGTTGCCCGGGGTCGAACAGGCCCGCTCCGACACGGCCTTCGGGAGCCTTCCGGCCCGTCGGGTCGTCCCTGTGGGGTGCGAGGGTGGGAGTGGACATGGCGTCCTCTCGGGGTTCGGTACGGGGGGTCATGACGCCAGCCCCTCGGCCAGCGGGCCCAGCGCGAGTGCCGGGAAGTACGTCAGACCGGTGATGACGAGGATCGCGCCCACCAACAGCCCGGTGAACAGCGGCTTCTCCGTCCGCAGCGTGCCCGCGGTGACCGGCACCGGTCTCTGTCCGGCGAGCGAACCGGCCAGCGCCAGCACGAACACCATGGGCAGGAAGCGGCCGAGCAGCATCGCCAGTCCGAGCATGGTGTTGTACCAGTCGGTGTTCGCGTTCAGGCCGGCGAAGGCCGAGCCGTTGTTGTTCGCGGCGGAGGTGAAGGCGTACAGCACCTCCGAGAAGCCGTGCGCGCCGGAGTTCAGCATCGAGTGCGGCGGGGTCGGCAGCGCCATGGAGGCGGCGGTGAGGACGAGCACCAGCGCCGGGGTGATCAGGATGTAGCAGGCCGCCAGCTTGATCTCGCGGGTGCCGATCTTCTTGCCCAGGTACTCCGGCGTACGGCCCACCATCAGGCCGGCGATGAACACCGCGATGACGGCCATGATCAGCATGCCGTAGAGGCCGGAGCCGGTGCCGCCGGGCGCGATCTCGCCCAGCATCATGCCCAGCAGGGCGACGCCACCGCCGAGGCCGGTGAACGAGGAGTGGAAGGAGTCGACCGCGCCGGTCGAGGTGAGCGTGGTCGACACGGCGAAGATCGACGAGGAGCCGACGCCGAAGCGGACCTCCTTGCCCTCCATCGCGCCACCGGCGGCCTGGAGCGCCGGGCCGTGGTGGGCGAACTCGGCCCCCATCATCAGGGCTGTGAATCCCAGCCAGATGGTGAACATCGTGGCGAGGACGGCGTAGCCCTGCCTCACCGAGCCGACCATGACCCCGAAGGTGCGGGTCAGGGCGAACGGGATCACCAGGATCAGGAAGATCTCGAAGAGGTTGGTGAAGGGCGTCGGGTTCTCGAACGGGTGGGCGCTGTTGGCGTTGAAGTAGCCGCCGCCGTTCGTGCCCAGCTCCTTGATGGCCTCCTGCGAGGCGACCGCACCGCCGTTCCACTGCTGCGAGCCGCCCGTGAACTGGCCGACCTCGTGGATCCCGGAGAAGTTCTGGATGACCCCGGACGCCATGAGGACGATCGCGGCCACCACGGCCAGCGGCACCAGGATCCGCACGGTGCCGCGCACCAGGTCGGACCAGAAGTTCCCGAGCTCACCGGTGCGCGATCGGGCGAAGCCCCGCACCAGCGCGATCGCGACGGCCATGCCGACGGCCGCGGAGACGAAGTTCTGCACCGCGAGACCGGCCGTCTGCACGACGTGCCCCATGGTCTGCTCGCCGTAGTACGACTGCCAGTTCGTGTTGGTCACGAACGACACGGCCGTGTTGAACGACTGCGCCGGGTTCACCGAGTCGAAGCCGAGCGAGCCGGGCAGCACGCCCTGGAGCCGCTGGAGCAGGTAGAGGAACAGCACCCCGGCCGCCGAGAAGGCGAGGACGCCCCTCAGGTAGGCCGGCCAGCGCATCTGGGTGTCCGGGTCGGCACCGATGCTCCGGTAGATCCACCTCTCGACCCGCCAGTGCCGGTCGGAGGAGTAGACACGGGCCATGTATGCGCCGAGGGGGATGCAGGCGAGCGCGAGGGCCGCCACGAGGGCGAGCAGTTGAAGCACGCCGGCAAGTACGGGACTCATCGCCGCTCAGAACCTCTCGGGGAAGAGCAGAGCGAGGACGAGATAGCCCAGCAGGGCGACGGCCACCACCAGGCCGACAGCGTTCTCGGCGGTCACAGCTTCGTCACCCCCTTGGCGACGAAGGCCACGAGCGCGAACAGCGCGATCGTGGTGACGACGAAGGCCAGATCGGCCATCGCGGACTCCTGGAGTGGGTTTCGGGAGGGCAACGGACTCTTCGAGGAAACCGCTCCGTGGCCGGATCCGGTCGTCCGTTGACGGCTCCCTTACGGCGACGCCCGCCCCTTTGACGGGACCCATACGGCCCTCGACCGGCAGCGGCCGGCGGGCACGTACATACCCGAGTGCGCCGTTTCGCCGGTCACCGGACCGTCGGGGCCGCCCCTGGCTCGCAGGCGACGCGGGCGGTCCGGCCGTGGCCGCAGTGGACGACACGGTCGCCGAGCCCGATGCGGTCCGCCTCGGCCAGGAACGCCGTCAGCGGCGACTTCATGACCGTGTAGTCGCCGTAGTGCACGGGGAGCAGCAGCCGGGGGTCGAGGCGCCGGGCCAGTTCCGCTCCCTGGGCGCCGTCCATGGTGACCACGAACCCGCCGGGGAGCGTGGTGCCGCCCAGGTGGAGGAGGGCCAGATCGGCGGCCGGGAAGCGCCTGGCGATCTCGTCCAGGCCGTCGTACACGAGCGTGTCGCCGGAGATGTACAGCCGCATCCGGACCGGTCCCCCGACGGGGCCGAACTCCAGCATGCTGCCCATCACCGGCGGCAGCAGCCCGCGCAGCACCGCGTGGCCGGCGTGCCGGCCGGGCAGCGCCGTGATCCTGACCTGTGCACCACCACGCTGGAGACTGAGCCCGTGCCAGGCGCGCAGTCCGGCGGTGCGGCGGAAGCCCTGCACCACCCTGAGCCGGCGGGCCGCGTGCGGTGTGGTCAGCACCGGCACCGAGCGGTCCAGGTGCCGGCGGGCCCGGCGGTCCCAGTGGTCCCCGTGCAGGTGCGACAGCACGATGCCGTCGAGGCGGGGCAGCTCGTGCACGTCGAGGGCCGGTTCCGTCAGGCGCCGGCTCAGCAGGCCGTATCCGAGGTGGGCGTACTGCCCGCGGTGGAGGAAGTTCGGGTCCGTGAGCAGGGTGAGCGGCCCGTACGACAGCAGGACGGTCGCGTTGCCGATGAAACGGACGTCGACCGCGGCGTCGGCGAGGTTGTCGGTGGTCCCTGACATGGCCGCCCTCTCCTCGTGGAGGGCGGAGTACCCGTGACGGGCCGGCTCACTCGGCCGTCGCCAGACCGGGTTCCGGTTGGGGTTCCGACCGCGGCGCCGGTACGGCCTTCGGCTCCCACAGGTTGATGGTCCGTACGTAGCCGTAGATCACCGAGCCCATCGCCAGCAGGACGAGCGGCCCGAACAGCCACGGACGTGCGGCCATCTCCGTCGGCAGGTAGCGGTAGGAGACCAGGAGCGCGCCGAAGACCGTCGTCCCGTAGGCGACCAGCCGGGTTCCCGACCGGTCCCAGCCGCGTTCGAGCGAGCGCAGTGCCGCCTCGATCGTGAGCGTGAAGACCACCCCGGCCACGAGGTCCACGCCGTAGTGGTAGCCGAATCCCAGCGTCGCGGTGAGCGTGGCGATCAGCCAGAAGGTGCCGGCGAAGCGCAGGGCGCGGGGGCCCTTGCGGGAGTGGATGAAGATCGCGGTGGCCCAGGCGGTGTGCAGGCTGGGCATGCAGTTGCGGGGGGTGATCCCGTCGAACGGCATCGCCTGCGGGGCGTAGGCCGGCGGCGGAACGTCCGGCCACAGGTTGGCCAGCGCCCAGTGCGAGGTGGCCGGCGCGTCCGACCACCACAGGCTCATGCCGTCCCAGTGCTCGGTGCCGGTGCCGTAGGCGTAGATCGGTCCGACGACCGGGAAGATCATGTAGATGCCGGGTCCCAGGAGGCCGATCACGAGAAAGGTGCGCACCAGGTGGTGGCTCGGGAAGCGGCGCTCGACCGCCACGTTGCGCAGCTGGTACAGCGCCACGAGGACCGCGGCCACCGCGAGCTGCCCGTAGACGAGGTCGAGGATGTTGAAGCCGATCGACCCGCTGGCCATGACGATCCGGCCCACCAGCCACGACGGGTTGCCCAGCGCCTGGTCGGCGGTCGCCACGTACTGGTCGAGCACCATCGGGCGGGCCTTGGACGTGATGAACAGCCAGGTGTCGCCGGTCTTGCGGCCGGCCACCAGCAACAGGCCCAGCCCGACGCCCTTCAGCAGCAGGACGCGTTCCGCGCCGGTGCGGCGGGTGAGCGCGATGACTCCGTAGCCGAGCAGTACCCACAACGCGCCGTTGCCGAAGGGGTGGCCCTCGGTGATCTTGATGCCGGCCGCCCACCGCACCAGCTGGAAGACGACGTCGATGCCCATCGCGATGCCGAGCGCGACGAAGCGCTGCCGCCAGGTGAGCACCACCATCATCAACGCCATGCCGGCGTACAGCAGGGCGCCCGACTTCGGCGCGACGATCACTTCGCGCACCTGGCGGGTGATCGGCCCCGGCACGTCGTAGTGGCGCGCGACGAACTCGAGCGCTATGAGGAAGCCGAGGGCCACGGCGCCCGCCGCGGCCCACAGTATGCCCCTGCGTCTGGTCGGCGAGGGTATTCGCGTGGATATAGGCATCAATTGTCTTATTCGGTTTGCGTGTTGTTAAGTGAGTAGATCATCTCTCGTAGGTGATCGTCGCACGATCGAACATGTTATCGGAGTGGTGTGCCCCAGGTTGGTCGGTTCCGGGACTTTCCACGATCGTTCAGCTGGCGTTGAGCAGCGAGGAGCAGGCGTAGAGACGCTCCACGACCTGCTTGGTGACCGAGCTGTTGTCGCCCAGCCAGATCGGCCCGGCCAGGACGAGGATGTCCGCCGCCATCACCTTCCCGTACAGGCCCGGCCAGGCGTCCGTGGCGAAGCCGTGCTCGGTCACGTCCGGGTAGACGCCGGGCGCGATGTCATGGTTGACCGCACGGATCACGTCGGTGGTCACACCGGCGGCGTCCATGATGGCCCGGCTCTTGTCGATCAGGCCCTGGCACGGCGTCACCGGAGGAGGCGGCTGTCGTCATGGGGGCAGCGCCCCAAGTGATGCCCCGTTTGTCCCGGTTCGACGCACCGTGCACGACCTTACGGAGTCATGACGCCTGGGCGCGGCCCCGTGGCCCGGGACCGGTGCGGGCCTAGCGTGGCCGTATGCGCGTACTGGTCACCGGCGGTGCCGGGTTCATCGGGTCCCACGTCGTCACCACGCTCCGGGAACGGGGGCACGAGACGGTCGTGTTCGACGTGCGGGAGGACCCCGGAGCCGACGTGCGGGATCCGGCGGCCGTCCGCCGCGCCCTGTCCTGTGTGGACGCCGTGTGTCACCAGGCGGCGATGGTCGGGCTCGGCGACGGGGTCGCCGACGCGGCGGAGTACGTCTCGCACAACGACCTCGGGACCGCCGTGCTGCTCGCCGGCATGGCGGAGGCAGGCGTACGGCGTCTCGTACTGGCCGGGTCGATGGTGGTGTACGGGGAGGGGCGGTACGAGTGCCCCCGGCACGGGGTCGTCCGGCCCGAGCCGCGTGCCGTCGCCGACCTCGACGCGGGGCGGTTCGAGCCGCCGTGTCCGGTCTGCGGGGCGGACCTCGCCCCCGGGCTGGTCGGCGAGGACGCTCCGGCCGATCCACGGAACGTGTACGCGACGACCAAGCTCGCCCAGGAGCACCTGGCCGCCGCATGGGCCCGCTGCACCGGCGGATCGGCGGTGTCGCTGCGCTACCACAACGTGTACGGACCGGGCATGCCCCGCGACACCCCCTACGCCGGGGTCGCCTCCTTCTTCCGCTCGGCGCTCGCCCGGGGCGAGGCGCCGCGCGTGTACGAGGACGGGCGGCAGCGGAGGGACTTCGTGCACGTCCGGGACGTGGCGGCGGCCAACCTGGCTGCCGTGGAGGCCCCGTCGCCCACAGGTGCGCTCACGGCGTACAACACCGGCAGCGGTGACCCGCACACCGTCGGCGAGATGGCGCGTGCGCTGGCCGCCGCGTACGGCGGGCCCGAACCGGTCGTCACCGGCGAGTTCCGGCTCGGCGACGTCCGGCACATCACCGCGGACTCGGCACGGCTGCGGGACGGGCTGGGATGGAAGCCCGAGGTCGGGTTCGAGGAGGGCATGGCGGAGTTCGCGCGGGCCGGGATGCGGACCGCATAGCCCCTTGAGCCGGTGGTGCTGCCCGCATCAGAGAGAAGCGGCAGCGGGCAGCACCACCTCGAAACGGCAGCCGCCGGGGATGTTGCGTACCGTCGCCCGGCCCTGGTGGGCCTCCACGATCCCGCGGACGATGGCGAGGCCCAGGCCCGCGCCGGCCGGGGGCGTCCGGGCGTGCGTGCCGCGCCAGCCGGTGTCGAAGACACGCGGCAGGTCCTCCTCGGGGATGCCGCCGCAGGCGTCCGTCACCGACAGCACCACGCCCTCGGCGGAACGCTCCGCGGCGATGGCGACCGTGCCGTCGGCCGGGGTCCGGCGGATGGCGTTGACCAGCAGGTTGCCCAGCACCCGGCTCATCTCCTTGCCGTCCACCTCCACCGGCACCGGCTCGACACGGCCGCCCACCAGCCGCACCCCGTGCTGCCGGGCGAGCGGGTCGGCCCCCGCCAGCGCGTCGCCGACCAGGTCGTACAGGGAGACGCGGGTGGGGGCGAGGGGAAGCGTGCCGGCGTGGATGCGGGAGAGTTCGAAGAGGTCTCCGACCATGTCGTTGAGGCGTTCGACCTCGGTGCGCATCTGCTTCAGGTAGCGGTCGGGGTCGGCGGCGACGCCGTCCTCCAGAGCCTCCGACATGGCGCGCAGACCGGCCAGCGGGGTGCGCAGGTCGTGCGAGATCCAGGCGACGAGTTCCCGCCGGGAGGTCTCCAGCGCGCGTTCCCGTTCCCTGGATTCGGCGAGCCGGGCGCTGGTGGCGGCCAGTTCGCGGCTCAGGGACTCCAGTTCGGCCGTGGCCGGCCCCTCGGGGGCGGCGAAGGCCCCGCCGTCGCCGAAGGAGCGCGCGGCCACGGCGAGCGCACGGCTGCGGGCCACGACCCAGCGGCCCAGCAGCAGCGCGGTGGCCAGGGAGACCACGGCCGCCATGGCGACGACGGTCGTGACGACGCTCAGGTCGTGCGCGGAGAGGAACATCGCCCAGGCGACGGCGAGCGTGCCGGCGAGCATCGCGACGACGCCGACCGCCGCGACCACGGCGAGCGAGGCGGTGAGCGAGCGGCGCCGGATCAGGCGCAGTGCGCCCGCACCGGCCAGACCGGTGGCCGCCGCGCCGGCGAAGGCGTACAGGGCGATGAGGAGGGTGTCGTTCACGATCCGTACCCCTCTTCGGTTGCTCCGGCGGCTCCGCCGGCTCCTCCTGTGGCGTCGAAGCGGTAGCCCACGCCCCACACGGTCTGGATCAGGCGGGGCCGGGCCGGGTCGTCCTCGACCTTGCCGCGCAGACGGCGGACGTGGACCGTGACGGTCGACAGGTCACCGAAGTCCCATCCCCACACCTCGCGCATCAGGTCCTCGCGGCCGAAGGCCCGCCCCGGATGGCGCAGGAAGAAGGAGAGCAGGTCGAACTCGCGCAGTGTGAGGGCGAGTTCGGTGCCGTTCTTGGTGGCGCGGCGGGCCGCCGGATCGACGGTCAGACCGGCCGCTCCCAGTCGGTGCCCGGGGGTGGCGGGCCTGCTGCGGCGCAGCACCGACTCCACGCGCAGGACCAGTTCGCGTGGGCTGAAGGGCTTGGTGACGTAGTCGTCGGCGCCGACCTCCAGGCCCAGGATGCGGTCGTCCTCGTCGCCGCGGGCGGTGAGCATGATGACCGGGACCGGCCCGTGCCCCCGCAGCCGCCGGCACACCTCCAGGCCGTCCATCCCGGGCAGCATCAGGTCGAGGACCACCAGGTCCGGCCGGTGCGCGGCGGCGCGGGTGAGGGCCGTGGGCCCGTCGTCCGCGCGGTCGACGAGGTATCCGGCGCGGTCCAGGTATCCGGCGACGACCTCGGCGACGGTCGGATCGTCGTCGACGACCAGGACCCGCGGGGGCCCGTCGGGGGTGTCCTCGTGCTGATGGGGCTGCTGCATGCCTCCAGCCTGGCACCGGGCCGCTTGCGATGCCGTGCCCGGACGCCTCCGGGTCGCCGACGTCCGCGTTTCGTAAGGAGCGTCAGTCCGGTATGTACTGATTCGCGTTCGTAGGGTGAGACCCGTGACGACGACTCCTTCTGACGTCGACGTGGTGCTGCCCTGCCTGAACGAGGCCGAGGCCCTGCCCTGGGTCCTCGAGCGGATCCCGCCGGGCTGGCGCGCACTCGTCGTCGACAACGGTTCCACCGACGGCTCGGACCGGGTCGCCCGCGCGTACGGCGCGACCGTGGTGCGCGAGCCGCGCCGGGGCTTCGGCGCGGCTTGCCACGCCGGGCTGACCGCCGCCACCGCGGACGTGGTGTGCTTCTGCGACTGCGACGCCTCCCTCGATCCGGCGCTGCTCGCCCCGTTCGTGCGCGAGGTGCGCGACGGCGGGGCCGACCTGGTCCTCGGCCGGCGGCGTCCGCAGGGGCGGGGCGCGTGGCCCGCGCACGCCCGCGCCGGAAACCTCGCGCTCGCGCGGATGCTGCGCCGGCGGACCGGGCTGCGCCTGCACGACCTCGGTCCCCTGCGCGCCGCCCGCCGCGAGCCGCTGCTCGCGCTCGGCCTCACGGACCGGCGCAGCGGCTATCCGCTCCAGATGGTCGTCCGCGCGGCCGACGCGGGCTGGCGGATCGCCGAGCACGACGTGCCGTACCTGCCGCGGACCGGGACCTCGAAGGTGACGGGCACCTGGCGCGGCACCTGGCAGGCCGTACGGGACATGAGCCGCGTCCTGGCCGAGTCCCCGGCCGGGGAAGGGGCCGTACGGTGACCACGCTTCTCGTCATCGCCAAGGAGCCGCGGCCGGGCCGGGTCAAGACGCGGCTCACCCCGCCGTTCACGCCCGGGGAGGCCGCGGCACTGGCGGAGGCCTCGCTGGCCGACACCCTGGACGTGGTCGCGGCGACCCCGGCCACCCGCCGGATCCTCGTCCTCGACGGGGAGCCCGGCCCCTGGCTGCCGCCCGGCTTCGAGGTCCTGCGGCAGTGCGCGGGCGGGCTGGACGAGCGGCTGGCGGACGCCTTCGCGCGGTGCGACGGACCGGCCCTGCTGATCGGCATGGACACCCCGCAGGTGACGCCGGAGTTGCTCACGCTGGACCTCGCGGGCTGTGACGCGTGCTTCGGCCCGGCTGAGGACGGCGGCTTCTGGGCCCTCGGCCTCGCGGTTCCCGACCCCGCTCTGCTGCGGGGCGTGCCCATGTCCACACCGGTGACCGGCGCCGTCCAGCGGGAACGGCTCATCGCGGCCGGGCTGCGGGTGCGGGAGCTGCCCCCGCTCCGGGACGTCGACACCGCCGCCGACGCCCACGCCGTCGCCGCCCTCGCCCCGCACGGCCGGTTCGCCGCCCGGCTGGCCCGGTGCGCATCGGTCACCGCACGATGAGCGCCCCGCCCGCCACCGCCCTGGCCTGGGCGAGCGCCGACCCCTATGCCGCCGCCCTGCGCGCGGGCCGCGGGCCGCTGTTCCTGCGGCGCTCCGACGGCTGGTTGCTGCCGCTGGAGGTGGAACGCTGGTGTGCCCGGGCCGACCGCGTCGACCTGGACGTGCTGGACCGGTGCGAGGGGACCGTGCTCGACGTGGGCTGCGGGCCCGGGCGGCTGGTGGCGGAACTCGCCGCCCGGGGCCGGGCCGTCCTCGGCATCGACGTCAGCGAGGCCGCCGTCGACCACACCGTGCGGCTCGGCGGCCAGGCGCTGCGGCGCTCGGTGTTCGAGGCGCTGCCCGGCGAGGGCCGCTGGGACACCGTCCTGCTCATGGACGGCAACGTCGGCATCGGCGGCGACCCGCGTGCCCTGCTGGACCGGGCGGCCGAACTCCTGCGTCCCGGCGGCCTGCTCATCGCCGAGACCGCCCCGGCGGACGTCGACGAACGCGTCCACGTCCGCATCACCGACACGCACACGGCCGCCGGTGCCGCGTTCCCCTGGGCGCGGCTCGGCACGCCGGCACTGCTCCGGCACGCGCGGGGGTGGGAGCGGGCCGGTCAGTGGACGGCCGGCGGGCGCACCTTCGTCGCCCTGCGCAGCCGCAGCGCCAGCAGCAGCGCCGAGGCACCGAAGAGGACGGCGCTGATCAGCAGCCAGCGGGCGAGGAAGCCGTCCGGGGAGAGTCCGGTGGCGGACCGGTAGCGCCGCTCGACCGCGCCGCTGATCAGCGGGAACCACACGAGCAGGAGCAGCCCGGACAGGGCCGCCGGTACGCGCACGTACGGCACCCACTCCCGGCGCGCCCCCAACCCCCGTACGACCGCCCGGTCCGCCGCCGCGTACAGCGGCAGCAGCACGAGGTCGTGCAGCAGCGCCGCCCCCACGACCCACAGCGCCACGCCGAACCAGTCGTCCGCGAGCAGCCGCACCCCGGCATAGGCGGTGAGGGCGAAGGAGCAGGCGAGCAGGAGGAGTGGGAGGGGACTCCCCACGGGGATCCGCGGTCGGCGCATCACAGGTCTCCGAACGTCATCCGGGCCACCCACTTGGTGTTGAGCACACCGGGCGCCGCGGGCACGATGACCCGGGCCGGGTGGCCGTGGTCGGGGGACAGCTCCTCGCCGTTGACGTACAGGGCGAGGAGGGAACGCGGGTCGGCCACCTGGTCGGCGCTCAGGGCGGCGCTCCGGAAGGCGCCGTGCCGTTGCAGCGACTGGACGAACACGTCCGGCGGGTCGCCCTCGTAGCCGACGAGCGCCGCGAGATCGCGCAGCCGCACTCCGCGCCACCACTGGTCCGACGTCGACCAGCCCTCCACACAGGCGATGGGCAACGCCGAGCTGTACAGGGGCAGTTCGGCGAGCCGGGCACGGCTGAGGCGGACGGTGCCGGTACGCCCCGTCACCACGAGCCGCCAGGCGTCCTCGCCCGTCTCGGCCGGGTCGATCCCGGCGTACACGGCGGTCTTGTTGATCTGGAACCCGTTCGGGCCGCTGCCGGGATCCTCGCCGCCATGGGGTGCGAGGAGGGCGGTGCGCCGTAGCGGACCGTCGAAGTTCTGCCCCACCGTCGTCGCGAACAGCAGCAGGGAGCCACCCCCGACGAACCACAGGGCACCACGGCGGGAGACGGTCGGCTCGGCGGGACGCGGCGTCACCAGGTCGTTCGTCTCCTCCCGCTGCTCCCCTCGCTTCTCCCCCCGCAGCTGCCGCACATTGCGCAGGACGACGGGCGTCTTCAGCAGCGCGTGGGCGACGAAGGCGGCGAAGAACACCCACGCCCCGTAGAAGTGCAGCGGGTAGAAGGAGCCGGGGAAGACGTAGTCGAGCTGGATGTTGAGCACCCCGGTCACGAACTCGAACAGTCCGCCGCCCACCAGGAGCAGCAGCGAGATCCGCTCCAGGGCGTGTGTGACCGAGCGGGCCGGCGGCAACGCGAACAGCCTCGGGATCACGGACCAGAGCTTGGCGAGCAGAACGGGGATCAGGGTGACGCCGAGGGTGACGTGGACGCCCTGGTTGAGCCGGTACAGCCAGTGCGGGTTCGTCGGCCAGTCGAAGAGGTAGAAGCCGAGGATGCCCTTCTCCGGGGTCTTGTCGTTCACCGGCGACAGGTTTGGGTTGTAGGCGGCGTACGAGACCAGGCCCGTCACGAAGAGCACGGTGATGCCGACGAGCAGGACGAGGCCCAGCACCGAGGTGAACCAGGGGCCGCGCAGGGGGCTGCGCCAGAAGCCGGGAGAGGAGGGAAGCCGTGGGTCGTCTCGCATGGCCCGACGGTAGGCCGGGATGACCCCGGGAAGGCGTGCGCGACCCATGACGAAACGCTGACGTCCGGCCCGGACGGCGGCCCGTGCCCGCCCTGTCGGCCTAGCGTTCCGGTGTGACCCGCTCCCTCCGCCGTGACCTGTACGCCGCCGTGGCCGCCGCGCTGCTCGTGGCGGCGGCCGTCCTGGCCGGCCGCCGCATCCAGGACACCAGCCACACACTGTTCGTCGACTGGCCCCCGCTGCTGGCCTCCTGGGGGCCGCACCTGGGCCCCGGTACTCCGGCGGCCCTGCTGGTCGCGATCGCCACCGTGGCGTACGGGCCCGCCCTCGCGGCCCGTCTGCCCTGGCGTGCCCTGCTGCCGGTGGCCTGGGTCACGGGCACGGCGTGGATCTGCTCCCTCGCGCTGATCGACGGCTGGCAGCGCGGCATCGCGCGCAGGCTCACCACCCGCTACGAATACCTCCAGGTGATCGACCGCTTCCACGACATCCCGGCGGCTCTGCGGGACTTCACCGGGCACATCCTTCTCGACTCCCCCGACAACTGGCCCGCCCACGTCGCCGGCCACCCGCCCGCGGCCACGCTCACCTTCGTTCTGCTCGACCGGGCCGGGCTACGGGGCGGGGGCTGGGCCGGCATCTGGTGCATCGCCGTCGGGGCGACGGCCTGTGTGGCCGTGCTGGTCGCCGTTCGCGCCCTGGCGAGTGAGGCACTCGCGCGCCGGGCGGCGCCCTTCCTCGTACTGGCCCCGGCCGCCGTGTGGATGGGCACCTCGGCCGACGCGTACTTCGCCGCGGTGGCGGCATGGGCGGTGGCGCTGCTGGCACTGGCGGTCACCGGCCGGTCCTTCCGGTGGGCCGGCGCGTCCGGGCTGCTGTTCGGCCTGACCTGCTATCTGTCGTACGGACTCACGCTCGTCGCGCTGATCGCGGCGGCGGTACTGGCACTCGGCCGGGACGGGATCCGGGAGCGCCCCGCCCTGCTGCTGCCGCTGCTCGCCGGACTGGCGGTGGTCCCCACGGCGTTCACGCTCGCCGGGTTCGACTGGTGGGAGGCGTACCGCCTGCTGGTGACGCGCTATCACCAGGGCGCGGGCGGCATCCGGCCCTACGGCTACTGGGTGTGGGCCAACCTGGCCTGCGCGGTGGCCGTCACGGGCCTGGCGACGGCGGCGGGGCTGCGGCGGACGGGCGCCGCGCTGAGGGGGCGGCACACCGAGCCGCGAGACGGCGTCCGCCTCGCGGTGCTCGTGTGCGCCGCGCTCCTCGCCCTGCTGCTCGCCGACCTGTCCGGCATGAGCAAGGCGGAGACGGAGCGCATCTGGCTGCCCTTCGCGGTGTGGCTCCTCCCGGCCTGCGCGCTCCTCCCCCGCCCCCGCGCCTGGCTCACCGCCCAGGCCCTGCTCGCCCTGCTCCTCAACCACGTGCTGCGCACCGGGTGGTGAGCGCCGGGGTCAGGACCCGTCGTCCTCCAGGTTCCCCTCGGTCTCCAGGTACACCTGCCGCAGCCCCTCCAGCACCGCCGGGTCGGGCTTCTCCCACATGCCGCGGGACTCCGCCTCCAGCAGGCGTTCGGCGATGCCGTGCAGGGCCCAGGGGTTGGCCTGCTGGAGGAACTCGCGGTTGGCGGGGTCCAGGACGTAGGTCTCGGTGAGCTTGTCGTACATCCAGTCGGCGATCACGCCGGTGGTGGCGTCGTAGCCGAACAGGTAGTCCACCGTGGCGGCGAGTTCGAAGGCGCCCTTGTAGCCGTGGCGGCGCATCGCCTCGATCCACTTCGGGTTGACGACCCGGGCGCGGAAGACCCGGGACGTCTCCTCGACGAGGGTGCGGGTGCGGACCGTCTCGGGGCGGGTCGAGTCGCCGATGTACGCCTCGGGGGCGGTGCCGCGCAGGGCGCGGACCGTGGCGACCATGCCGCCGTGGTACTGGAAGTAGTCGTCGGAGTCGGCGATGTCGTGCTCGCGGGTGTCGGTGTTCTTCGCCGCGACCGCGATCCGCTTGTAGGCGGTCTCCATCTCCTCGCGGGCGGGGCGGCCTTCGAGTTCGCGGCCGTAGGCGTAGCCGCCCCAGACGGTGTAGACCTCGGCGAGGTCGGCGTCGGTGCGCCAGTCGCGGGAGTCGATGAGCTGGAGCAGGCCGGCGCCGTAGGTCCCGGGCCGGGAGCCGAAGATGCGGGTGGTGGCGCGGCGTTCGTCGCCGTGCGCGGCGAGGTCCGCCTGGACGTGGGCCCGGACGTGGTTGACCTCGGCCGGCTCGTCCAGCGAGGCCGCCAGGCGTACGGCGTCGTCCAGCAGGCCGATCGTGTGCGGGAAGGCGTCCCGGAAGAAGCCCGAGATGCGCAGGGTGACGTCGATGCGGGGGCGGCCGAGTTCCTCGTGCGGGACGGCCTCCAGACCGGTCACCCGGCGCGAGGCCTCGTCCCAGACGGGGCGGACGCCGAGCAGCGCGAGGGCCTCCGCGACGTCGTCGCCCGCCGTGCGCATCGCGCTCGTGCCCCAGAGGGAGAGGCCGACGGACGTGGGCCAGTCGCCGTTGTCCGCGCGGTAGCGCTCCAGGAGGGAGTCCGCGAGCGCCTGGCCGGTCTCCCAGGCGAGGCGGGAGGGGACGGCCTTGGGGTCGACGGAGTAGAAGTTGCGGCCGGTCGGCAGGACGTTGACCAGGCCGCGGAGCGGGGATCCGGAGGGGCCCGCCGGGACGAAGCCGCCGGCCAGGGCGTGGACCGCGTGGTCGAGTTCGTTCGTGGTCGCCGACAGGCGCGGGACGACCTCGCGGGCGGCGAACTCGAGGACGGCCGCGACCTGTTCGCCGTGCTCCGTGGGCACGGCGGCCGGGTCCCAGCCCGCGTCCTCCATCGCCTGGACGAGCGCGCGGGCCTTGTCCTCCGCCTCGTCGGCCGTCGTACGGGTCGCCGCGGACTCGTCCAGACCGAGGGCCTCGCGCAGGCCGGGCAGGGCCGTCGCGCCGCCCCAGATCTGGCGGGCGCGCAGGATGGCGAGGACGAGGTTGACGCGGTCCTCCCCCTGCGGCGGGTTGCCGAGGACGTGCAGACCGTCGCGGATCTGGGCGTCCTTGACCTCGCAGAGCCAGCCGTCGACGTGCAGGAGGAAGTCGTCGAACCCGTCGTCGTCGGGGCGGTCCTCCATACCGAGGTCGTGGTCGAGCCGGGCGGCCTGGATGAGGGTCCAGATCTGGGCGCGGATCGCGGGGAGCTTCGCCGGGTCCATGGCGGAGATCTGGGCGTACTCGTCGAGGAGTTGCTCCAGGCGCGCGATGTCGCCGTAGGAGTCGGCGCGGGCCATCGGCGGGACGAGGTGGTCGACGAGCGTGGCGTGGACGCGGCGCTTGGCCTGGGTGCCCTCGCCGGGGTCGTTGACCAGGAAGGGGTAGATCAGGGGGAGGTCGCCGAGTGCGGCGTCCGGGCCGCAGGCGGCGGACAGGCCCGCGTTCTTGCCGGGCAGCCACTCCAGGTTGCCGTGCTTGCCCAGGTGGATCATCGCGTCCGCGCCGAACCCGCCGTCCTCGGCGGCCGCGGCGATCCAGCGGTAGGCGGCCAGGTAGTGGTGGGAGGGCGGCAGGTCCGGGTCGTGGTAGATCGCGATGGGGTTCTCGCCGAAGCCGCGCGGGGGCTGGATGAGGATCAGCAGGTTGCCGAAGCGCAGGGCCGCGAGGACGATGTCGCCCTCCGGGTTGCGGCTGCGGTCGACGAACATCTCGCCGGGCGCCGGGCCCCACTTCTCCTCCACCGCCGTGCGCAGCTCCTCGGGGAGCGTGGCGTACCAGCGGCGGTAGTCGGCGGCCGGAATGCGGATGGGGTTGCGGGCCAGCTGCTCCTCGGTGAGCCAGTCCTGGTCGTGGCCGCCGGCCTCGATCAGCGCGCGGATCAGCTCGTCGCCGTCACCGGAGGCCAGGCCCGGCACCTCGGTGTCCGTTCCGAAGTCGTAGCCCTCGCCGCGCAGCCGGCGCAGGAGGGCCACCGCGCTCGCGGGGGTGTCGAGGCCGACCGCGTTGCCGATGCGGGAGTGCTTCGTCGGGTAGGCGGAGAGGACCAGCGCCAAGCGCTTGGCGGCGGGCGGGATGTGCCGAAGTCGCGCGTGGCGTACGGCGATACCGGCGACGCGGGCCGCGCGCTCGGGGTCGGCGACGTAGGCCGGGAGGCCGTCCTCGTCGATCTCCTTGAAGGAGAACGGGACGGTGATGAGGCGGCCGTCGAACTCGGGGACGGCGATCTGGCTGGCCGCGTCGAGCGGGGAGACGCCCTCGTCGTTCTCCTCCCAGGCGGTGCGCGAACCCGTGAGGCACAGGGCCTGGAGGATCGGGACGTCCAACGCGGTGAGCGCGCCGGCGTCCCAGGACTCGTCGTCGCCGCCGGCCGACGCCTCGGCGGGCTTGGTGCCGCCCGCGGCGAGCACGGTGGTGACGATGGCGTCGGCGGCGCGGAGTTCCTCGATCAGCTCGGGCTCGGGGGCGCGCAGGGAGGCGACGTACAGCGGCAGGGGCCTGCCGCCCGCCTCCTCGATCGCGTCGCACAGGGCGCCTACGAAGGCCGTGTTGCCGCTCATGTGGTGGGCCCGGTAGTAGAGCACGGCGACGGTCGGTCCGTCGGCGTCCTCGCGGGCCGTGCGCTCCAGCGGGCCCCAGGTGGGCGCGGGCGCGGGTGCCTCGAAGCCGTGGCCGGTCAGCAGGACCGTGTCGGAGAGGAAGCGGGCGAGCTGCTCCAGGTTGGCCGGGCCGCCGTGGGCGAGATAGGCGTGCGCCTCGGCGGCGATGCCGACCGGGACGGTGGAGGCGGCCATCAGCTGGGCGTCCGGGGCCTGTTCGCCGGTGAGGACGACGACCGGGCGGCCGTCGGCGAGGAGCAGGTCGAGGCCCTCCTGCCAGGCCCGGACGCCACCGAGGAGGCGTACGACGACCAGGTCGGCACCCTCGAGCAGACCGGGGAGGTCGTCAAGGGCGAGACGGGCCGGGTTGGCGAAGCGGTACGAGACCGGGCCGGCCGCCGCGCGTGCGCTGAGCAGGTCGGTGTCGGACGTCGACAGGAGAAGGATCATGCGGCGTCTGGCCTTCCTCGGGGTGTCCGCGCCCCGGGCGGTGGGAGGACGGCGGGAGTTCCTGGCTCGCCCGGCCGGTGAGGGCCGGGCTCACAGTGGCGGGACCGCGCCGGACTCGCACCGGGCTTCCTCCCCTGTCGCCGTCGTGGCGTCGGCGGACCGGATGATCCGCCGCGATCATAGTAAGGGGCACGTGAAAAGGGCGGGGCGTACAGCGGGTGTGATGGTAGGTATGCTCGCCGCCATGTCCACGCCTGCCCTCCCTTCATCGCCCCTGGCCACGGCGGTCTCCCGGGACCGCGGTGACGCCTGCCCGGGGACGCTGCGGCTGCACGCGGCGGACGACGGCGCGCTGGCCCGGGTCCGGATACCCGGCGGTGTGCTGACCGTTCGGCAGGCGGCGGCGCTCGCCGACGCGGCGGAGCGGCTGGGCGACGGCGACCTGCACCTGACCTCGCGCGGAAACGTGCAGCTGCGGGGCCTGGCGGACGGCTGCGGCGGCGAGTTGACCGGGCTGCTGGACGCGGCCGGGCTGCTGCCGTCGCACGGGCACGAGCGGGTGCGCAACATCGTGGCCTCGCCGTTGTCGGGTCTCGACGGGCGGGGCGTGCTGGACGTACGGCCCTGGCTGACGGCCCTCGACGCGGCGCTGTGCGCGAGCGAGGCGGCGCGGGACCTGTCGGGGCGTTTCCTGTTCGCGCTCGACGACGGACGCGGTGACGTGACCGGGCTCGACGCCGACGTGACGGTCCGGGCGACGGCGGACGGCGGCGCGCAACTCGGCCTGGGGGCAGCCGGTGAGGCGCTGCACGTCCGTGCCGAGGAGGCGGCGCGGGCCGCGCTGGTGGCGGCGGAGACCTTCCTGGAGGCGGCGCGGACGAGCGGGGCGCGCGTCTGGCGCGTCGAGGAACTCGACCGCCCGGCGGAGGAGTTGCTCGACGCGGTCGGCCGGCGTCTGACGGCCGAGGGCATCCGTCACGAGCCGCGGGCCCGTGAGACCGGCCGCGCGGACGGCCCGCTCCCCGGGGCCCTCTCCTCCAGCCTCTCGGTGCACGTACCGCTGGGACGGCTCACGGTGCGCCAATGGCGCGAACTGACCCATATCGCCGCGGATGAGCTGCGTCTGACGCCGTGGCGCGGTGTGGTTCTTCCCACACAGGGGGCTCCCACGGCCGAGTCCCTCTCCCGCCTCGCCGCCGCCGGCCTCGTCACCGACCCCGACTCCCCCTGGCTGCGCGTGGGCGCCTGCATCGGCAGGCCCGGATGCGCCAAGTCGCGGGCCGACGTACGGACCGACGCGGCCGGGGCCCTCGGCGCGGTCGAGCCGCACGGCCTGCCCCTGTACTGGTCCGGGTGCGAACGCCGCTGCGGGCACCCCCGGGGCGACCGCGTCGACGTGGTCGCCGCTGAGGGAGGCGGCTACCGACTCTCCACCGCCGTGAGCGGCCAGGAACCCCGGACCACCTCGATGGACGACCCCGCCCGACTCGCCACCGCCCTGGCGGCGATCACCTCATGAGCCGTATGACGACCGAGAGCAGTGTGAAGACCACCGTGACCACGTACGACTACGAGAAGGACGGCCCGGCGATCTACCGCCAGTCCTTCGCCACCATCCGCGCGGAGGCGGACCTCGCCGCCCTGCCCGCCGACGTCAGCCAGGTAGCGGTCCGGATGATCCACGCCTGCGGGATGGTCGACCTCGTACGGGACCTGTCCTACTCACCGGCCGTCGTGGCCCGTGCCCGGGAGGCCCTGCGCTCCGGTGCGCCCATCTTCACCGACGTGCAGATGGTGGCCAGCGGGGTGACCCGCAAGCGGCTGCCCGCCGGCAACGACGTGCTCTGCACCCTCTCCGACCCGTCCGTGCCCGCACTGGCGGCGCGGCTCGGCACCACGCGCAGCGCCGCCGCGCTGGAGCTGTGGCGGGACCGGCTGGAGGGCTCGGTGGTCGCCGTCGGCAACGCGCCCACCGCCCTGTTCCGGCTGCTGGAGATGATCGAGGAGGGGGCTCCCCGGCCGGCCGCCGTCATCGGCGTCCCGGTCGGCTTCGTCGGGGCCGCCGAGTCCAAGGACGCCCTGGCGGCGCATCCGTCCGGCCTGGAGCACCTGGTCGTACGCGGCCGTCGCGGGGGCAGCGCCATCGCCGCCGCCGCGCTCAACGCGATCGCGAGTGAGGAAGAGTGAGCGGCGAGCAGTCCAGCGCGGGGCGGCTGTACGGGGTCGGGCTCGGCCCGGGCGACCCGTCCCTGATGACCGTACGGGCCGTCGAGGTCATCGCCGAGGCGGATGTGATCGCGTACCACAGCGCCCGGCACGGCCGTTCCATCGCCCGCTCGATCGCGGCGAAGCACATCCGTGCAGACCACATCGAGGAGCGGCTGGTCTACCCGGTCACGACCGAGACCACCGACCATCCCGGCGGCTACAAGGGCGCGATGGAGGAGTTCTACGCCGAGGCGTCGGCCCGGCTCGCCGCGCACCTGGACGCGGGGCGGACGGTCGCGGTCCTCGCCGAGGGCGATCCGCTGTTCTACGGCTCCTACATGCACATGCACAAGCGGCTCGCCGACCGCTACGACACCGAAGTGATCCCGGGCGTCACGTCCGTGTCCGCCGCGGCCGCGCGGCTGGGCACGCCGCTCGCCGAGGGCGAGGAGGTGCTCACCATCCTGCCGGGCACCCTGCCCGAGGAGGAGCTGACCGCACGGCTCGCCTCGACGGACGCCGCCGTGGTGATGAAGCTGGGGCGGACCTTCACCAAGGTGCGGAGCGCGTTCGCCGAGTCGGGGCGGCTGGGCGAGGCCCGGTACGTCGAGCGGGCCACCATGGCCGGGGAGCGGCTCGCCGAACTGGCGGACGTGGACGCCGAGTCGGTGCCGTACTTCTCGGTGGCCGTGCTGCCCAGCCAGGTGGACGCCGAGCGGCCTCGCACGCCGGAGCGGGGCGAGGTCGTCGTGGTCGGGACCGGGCCGGCCGGTCCGCTGTGGCTGACGCCCGAGACCCGGGGTGCGCTGGCCGCCGCCGACGACCTGGTCGGCTACACGACCTACCTCGACCGGGTGCCGGAGCGTCCCGGGCAGACACGGCACGGCTCGGACAACCGGGTCGAGTCGGAGCGCGCCGAGTTCGCCCTGGAACTGGCCCGGCGCGGGCGGCGGGTGGCGGTCGTCTCCGGCGGCGACCCGGGCGTCTTCGCCATGGCGACGGCCGTGCTGGAGGTCGCCTCCCAGAAGGAGTACGCGGATGTGCCGGTGCGGGTGCTGCCGGGCGTGACCGCCGCCAACGCGGCAGCGGCCCGCGCGGGCGCCCCGCTCGGGCACGACTACGCCGTCCTCTCCCTCTCCGACCGGCTCAAGCCGTGGGAGGTCATCGCCGAGCGGCTGCGCTCCGCCGCCTCGGCGGACCTGGTGCTGGCCCTGTACAACCCGGGCTCACGCAGCCGCACCTGGCAGGTGGGCAAGGCACGCGAGCTGCTGCTGGAGCACCGGGCGCCCGACACCCCGGTCGTGGTGGCCCGGGACGTCGGCGGAACCGGCGAACGCGTGCGGATCGTACGGCTGTCCGACCTGGACCCGTCCGAGGTCGACATGCGCACGATCCTCCTGGTCGGCTCCTCCCAGACCCGGGCGGTACGCCGCGGGAACGACGAGGAGATCACCTGGACCCCCCGCCGCTACCCGGAAACGGAGCCCGACGGGACCTCCTGAGAACCCGGGGGGGACGACGCGGGCCCGCGAGAAGACCGCGCGGCCCGCGCCGGTGTCCCGAGGCCGAGCCCAAAACGGTCTCCTGGGGACCCAGTGTGTTGCGACGCAGGACCGCGAGAAGACCGCCCCGCCCCCGCGGGGGCGTTTTTCAGCTGGTGGTCGGGGAGTCGCCCTGGGGGAGGCGCTTGGTGATCCAACGGGCCGCCGCCTCCGGGTCGGAGACGACCGGGACGCCCTCGGGGACGGGGGGCCGGCGGACCACGAGTACCGGCAGCCCGGCCTCCCGGGCTGCCGTCAGTTTCGGCGCCGTGGCCGTTCCGCCGCTGTCCTTGGTCACCACGACGTCGATACGGTGGCGGCGGAGCAGCTCGCGCTCTCCGTCGAGCGTGAACGGGCCGCGGTCCAGCAGCACCTCCATCCGGGCCGGGTGCGGAGCCTCGGGCGCGTCCACCGACCGTACGAGGAACCACAGCTCGTCCAGCGCGGCGAACGCGGCCAGGCCCATCCGTCCGGTGGTGAGGAACACCCGCCGGCCGAGCCCGGGCAGCAGCCGCGCGGCCTCCTCCAGGGAGCCGGCGTCGTGCCAGTCGTCACCCTCGACGGGGACCCAGCCGGGGCGCCGCAGGGCGAGCAGGGGAACATGGGCGGTGGCGGCGGCCCGCGCCGCGTGGAAACTGATCGTCCCGGCGAAAGGGTGGGTGGCATCGATGAGCACGTCCACCCGGTGCTCACGCAGCCAGGCGGTCAGCCCCTCCACCCCGCCGAAACCGCCCACCCGCACCTCACCCGGCGGCAGCCGCGGACTGGCCACCCGCCCCGCGAGGGAGCTGGTCGGGGTCACCCCGGGTGTCGCGTGCAGGAGTTCGGCGAGACGGCGGGCCTCCGAGGTGCCACCGAGGATCAGTACGTGCATGGAAGTCCAGGTCCGTTCATGAGCAGCGAAGTGAAGGGCGGCCGCAGGGCCCAGTTGGAGCACACCGGCCTGCGGCCCGGCTGGACCACCGGCGCGTGTGCGACGGCGGCCACGACGGCGGCGTACACCGCCCTGCTGACCGGCGAGTTTCCCGACCCGGTGACCATCACCCTGCCGAAGGGCCAGACGCCGTCGTTCGCGCTGGCCGCCGAGGAACTGGGCGACGGGCACGCGATGGCGGGGATCGTGAAGGACGCGGGCGACGATCCGGACGTCACCCACGGGGCCCTGGTCCGGGCCACGGTACGGCCGCTGCCCGCCGGGGCCGGGGTCGTCTTCAGGGCGGGGCCCGGGGTCGGCACGATCACCCGCCCCGGCCTGCCCCTGCCCGTCGGCGAAGCGGCCGTCAACCCCGTCCCCCGCCGCATGATGGGCGACCACGTCGCCGAGGTCGCCGCCCGGCACGGCGGCACCGGGGACGTCGAGATCACCGTCTCCGTGGACCACGGCGAGGAGATCGCCCGCTCCACCTGGAACCCCCGGCTCGGCATCCTGGGCGGCCTCTCCATCCTGGGCACGACCGGCATCGTCGTCCCGTACTCCTGCTCGGCCTGGATCGACTCGATCCGGCGGGGCGTGGACGTGGCCCGGGCGGCGGGCCGTACGCATGTCGCCGGCTGCACCGGGTCGACGTCGGAGAAGACGGTCGTCGCCGAGTACGGCCTGCCCGAGGACGCCCTGCTCGACATGGGCGACTTCGCGGGCGCGGTGCTGAAGTACATCCGCCGCCACCCCGTCGACCGCCTGACCGTCTGCGGCGGCTTCGCCAAACTCTCCAAGCTCGCCGCCGGCCACCTCGACCTGCACTCCGCCCGCTCCCAGGTCGACAAGGGCTTCCTCGCCGAACTGGCCCGGCGCGGCGGCGCGGACGAGGCCCTGGCCGCCCAGGTGGCCGAGGCCAACACCGGCCTCGCCGCGCTCCAGTCCTGCATCGCGGCCGGGGTACCGCTCGGCGACCTGGTCGCCACCACCGCCCGCGACGAGGCCCTGGCCGTGCTGCGGGGGGCACCGGTGGCGGTCGACGTGATCTGCATCGACCGGGCGGGGACGGTGGTGGGGCGCAGCACGGTGGCCTGACGGCCGCTCACCGTGCTCAGCACACGTGGCGTTCCCGCTCCGGCGAGTACAGGTGACTGTCCCGGAACTGCTCCGCTCCCAGCGTCCGCCCCACCATGATCACGGCGGTGCGCAGCACACCGGCCTCCTTCACCTTCCCGGCGATCTCCTCCAGCGTGCCGCGGATGACGATCTCGTCGGGGCGGGAGGCGTAGGCCACGACCGCGGCGGGACAGTCGGCGCCGTAGTGCGGGAGGAGCTCCTCGACCACGCGGTCCGCGTACTTGGCGGCCAGGTGCAGCACGATCAGCGCGCCGCTGCGGCCGAGCGTGGCGAGGTCCTCGCCCTCGGGCATGGGGGTGGCCCGGTTGGCGACGCGGGTGAGGATCACGCTCTGGCCGACGGTCGGCACGGTCAGCTCCCGTTTCAGGGAGGCCGCCGCGGCGGCGAACGCCGGGACGCCCGGGACGACCTCGTAGGGCACCCCGGCCGCGTCCAGCCGCCGCATCTGCTCGGCCACCGCGCTGAACACGGACGGGTCCCCGGAGTGCAGCCGGGCCACGTCGTGTCCCTCCTCGTGGGCGCGCAGCAGTTCGGCGGTGATCTGGTCCAGGTCGAGCTGCGCGGTGTCCACCAGCCGGGCGTCCGGTGGGCATTCGGCGAGCAGTTCGCGCGGGACCAGGCTGCCGGCGTACAGGCAGACCCGGCAGGCGGCGAGCGTGCGGGCACCGCGCACCGTGATCAGGTCGGCGGCACCGGGGCCGGCCCCGATGAAGTACACGGTCATCTGTCTGCTCCCGAAAGGGTGTCGTGGCCCGAGGTCTCGGGTCCTGAGGTGTCGGGTCCCGAGGTGTCGGGTCCTGAGGTGTCGGGTCCTGGGAACTCGTGTTCTGAGGTCTCGTGTCCTGAGGTACCCAGGGCTTTCCGCACGGCCCACTGGGTCACCGGCATCGCCTGCCGCCACCCGGTGAAGCCCCCCACCGGCACGGCGTGCGCCACCGCGAGCCGCACCAGCTCGCCGCCGTGGCGCCGGTGGGCGTCGGCGAGCAGCGCCTCGGACTCCAGCGTCACGGTGTTGGCGACCAGCCGCCCCCCGTCGGGCAGCGCCTCCCAGCACGCGTCCAGGAGGCCGGGCGCGGTGAGTCCGCCGCCCACGAACACCGCGTCGGGGGGCGGGAGCTCGGCGAGGACGGCGGGGGCGGCACCGGTGACGACCCGCAGGCCGGGCACGCCGAGCCGGTCCGCGTTGCGCGTGATCCGTTCGGCGCGCGCCGGATCGCGCTCCACGGTGACCGCGCGGCACGAGGGGTGGGTGCGCATCCACTCGACGGCGATGGATCCGGAGCCACCGCCGATGTCCCACAGCAGCTCACCGGGTGCGGGCGCGAGGACCCCGAGGGTGGCGGCGCGGACGTGCCGCTTGGTGAGCTGGCCGTCGTGCTCGTACGCCTCGTCCGGCAGCCCGGGCACGGCGCCGAGCCGCACGGCGCCGGGGGCGCGGCGGCATTCGACGGCGACGATGTTGAGGGGGTCGCCGGGCGGGTGCGGCCAGTCGTCGGCGGTGGACTCGGCGGTGGCGTGTTCCTGCTCGCCGCCCAGTTGCTCCAGGACCCGCATCCGGCTGGGACCGAAGCCCCGGTCCCGCAACAGGGCGGCGACCTCGCCGGGGGTGGTGGCGTCCGCGCTGAGGACGAGGAGGCGCCGGCCGTGGTGCAGGGCGGCGGCGAGGCGGGCGGCGGGCCGGCCGACGAGGGTGACGACCTCCACGTCCTCCAGGGGCCAGCCGAGCCGGGCGGCGGCGTAGGAGACCGAGGAGGGGTGCGGCAGGACGCGCAGGGCGTCCGTCTCCTCGGCGAGGGCGCGTCCGATGCCGTAGAACATGGGGTCCCCGCTGGCCAGCACGGCGATCCGGCGGCCGGCGTGCGCGGCGAGCAGGCCGGGGACGGCGGGGCGCAGCGGCGACGGCCAGGCGACGCGCTGTCCGGTGCACTCCGGCGGCAGCAGATCCAGCTGGCGCGCGCCCCCGATCAGGACCTCGGCCTCGCTCAGCGCGGCACGGGAGGCACCGGGCAGCCCCGCCCAGCCGTCGGCCCCGATCCCGACGACGGTCACGGTGGCGGTCGGTGCGGGGGGTGCGGGCGTCACTGCGCGGTACCTCGGCTTTCGGGGACGGACAGAGGCGCACTCTACTGGGCGGTGACCAGCGCATCCTCGCTCGGGTGGGCCGTCGCCGCCCCCTCCCCGAGCACCGTTGGGGTTTCAAGTACTGGTCCCGTGGCCGAGTCGGGACCACCCACGTAACATGAGTAGTCGCACACGCCCCGGGAATTCGGTAACACCCGGTGACCGTGGAACAAAGGTGCTCCGTATGACGACACTGACGGAATACATCGGGGAACCAACCATCGCGGACGGTCCGGCTGTCTGGCGTATCGCCCGCGAATCCGCAGAACTCGACGTCAACTCTCCGTACAGTTACCTGCTGTGGTTCCGCGATTTCGCACACACTTCCGCGGTGGCCCGTGACGGAAACGGCGCACCGAAGGGTTTCACCACCGGCTACCGCCGCCCCGACCGGCCCGACGTGCTCGTCATCTGGCAGATCGCCGTCACCGGGGCCGACCGCGGACGGGGCCTCGCCGGCGCCATGCTCGACCATCTCACCGGCCGACTGCGTGCGCAGAGCGTCCTCCACCGGTTGGAGACGACCATCAGCCCGGACAACACCGCCTCCCAACAGCTGTTCCTCTCCTTCGCCGAACGACACAGGGCACCGCTGAAACGCGAACTCCTCTTTCCCGCGGAGTTGTTTCCCGAGGCCCACGAGCCCGAGTACCTGTACCGCATCGGACCACTGCGCTGAAATTCGGCGTCGCAGCGAACGTGCCGGTGCTCGGGCTCTTCCCGCACCTAGGAGTGTCATGACGAAAAGGCAGCCGGATCTGAGCGTATTCGAAAGCCTCGAATCCGAGGTACGCAGCTACTGTCGAGGGTGGCCCACCGTCTTCGTGCACGCGCGGGGAAGCCGCCTTCGCGACGAGCGCGACCGCACCTACATCGACTTCTTCGCGGGTGCCGGATCGCTCAACTACGGCCACAACGACCCCGCTCTCAAGCGGGCCCTCCTCGACTACATCGAGGCCGACGGAATCACCCACGGCCTCGACATGGCCACCACCGCGAAGCGCGCGTTCCTGGAGACCTTCCGGAATCTGGTGCTGCTCCCGCGCGAACTGCCGTACAAGGTGATGTTCCCGGGCCCGGCCGGCACCAACGCCGTCGAGGCCGCACTGAAGCTGGCCCGCAAGGTGAAGGGGCGCGAGGCCATCGTCTCCTTCACCAACGCGTTCCACGGCATGTCCCTGGGTGCGCTGGCCGTCACCGGCAACGTCGTCAAGCGGGCCGGCGCCGGCGTGCCGCTGGTGCACGGCACCCCCATGCCGTTCGACCACTACCTCGACGACCAGGTCCCGGACTTCCTGTGGTTCGAGCGGCTGCTCGACGACCAGGGCTCGGGCCTGAACAAGCCCGCCGCGGTGATCGTCGAGACGGTGCAGGGCGAGGGCGGCGTCAACGTGGCCCGGGGCGAGTGGCTGAGGGAGCTGGCCGATCTCTGTCACCGGCACGACATGCTGCTCATCGTGGACGACATCCAGATGGGCTGCGGACGCACCGGGGCCTTCTTCTCCTTCGAGGAGGCCGGCATCACACCGGACATCGTCACGCTGTCGAAGTCCATCAGCGGCTACGGCCTGCCGATGTCGCTGTGCCTGTTCGAGCCCGGCCTGGACGTGTGGGAACCGGGTGAGCACAACGGCACCTTCCGCGGCAACAACCACGCCTTCGTCACCGCGACCGCCGCGCTCGAGACGTACTGGACCGACAACCGGATGGAGAAGCAGACCATCGCACGCGGGGAACAGGTCGAGCAGGCGCTGCACACGATCCGCGAGGAGCACCCCGGGCTCGGCGCCGCCGTCCGCGGACGCGGGCTGGTGTGGGGGATCGAGTTCGCCGAGAAGCAGCGCGCGTCGGCCGTGGCCCGCCGTGCCTTCGAACTCGGCCTGCTGGTCGAGACGTCCGGGCCCGAGGACGAGGTCGTCAAGCTGCTGCCGGCCCTCACCATCCCTCCGGAGGAGCTGGACGAGGGGCTGCGAATCCTCGCCCGGTCGGTACGGGAGACGACGTGATAGTCCGGTCACTGAGCGAGATCGAGAACACCGAGCGCCATGTGAGGGCCGCTTCCGGTACCTGGGAGAGCAGGCGCCTCCTGCTCGCCCGGGACAAGGCCGGCTTCTCGCTGCACGAGACCGTGCTGTACGCGGGCACGGAGACGTCGATGTGGTACGCGCATCACGTCGAGGCCGTGCTGTGCGTCGCGGGCGAGGCCGAACTCACCGACGAGGAGACGGGCGAGACCCACTGGATCAAACCCGGCACGATGTACCTGCTCGACGGCCACGAGCGGCACACGCTCCGCCCCAAGACGGACTTTCGCTGCGTGTGCGTCTTCAACCCCCCGGTCACCGGGTGGGAGGACCACGACGAGAACGGCAGCTACCCGCCCCCCGAACCCAACGCCTGACGGAAGGGGACCGGCCAATGACCGCGACCACCACGGCCGTCCAGGACCTGTACCCCACCCGGGGCCCCGCGGAGGTCATCACACCCCGCAGGGACCCGGTCGTCTGGGGACCGCCCTCCCCCGGTCTGGAGTCGTACGAACGCGACGGCTTCCTGACCGACGGCCACCTGCTGACCGACGACGAGACCGAGACGTACCGCACCGAACTCGACCGGCTGCTCCACGACCCGAGGCTCCGCGCCGACGAACGCCGCATCGTCGAACCCAGGACACAGGAAGTCCGGTCGGTGTTCGAGGTGCACAAGATCAGTGAGGTCTTCGCGAACCTGGTCCGCGACGAACGCGTGGCAGGCACCGCCCGCCGCATCCTCGGCTCCGACGTGTACGTCCACCAGTCCCGGATCAACGTCAAGCCCGGCTTCGGAGCTTCGGGGTTCTACTGGCACTCGGACTTCGAGACCTGGCACGCCGAGGACGGCCTGCCGCGGATGCGCACGGTGTCGGTCTCGATCGCGCTGACCGAGAACCACGACACCAACGGCGGACTCATGATCATGCCGGGCTCGCACCGGACGTTCGTCGGCTGCGCCGGCCGGACACCGAGGGACAACTACAAGAAGTCCCTCCAGATGCAGGACGCCGGCACGCCGTCCGACGAGGCGCTGACCCGCTTCGCCGACGAGCACGGCATCCGCCTGTTCACCGGCGCGGCGGGGTCGGCGACCTGGTTCGACTGCAACTGCATGCACGGTTCGGGCGACAACATCACGCCGTACCCGCGCAGCAACGTCTTCATCGTCTTCAACAGCGTGGAGAACACGGCGGTGGAACCGTTCGCGGCCCCGGTCCGGCGACCGGAGTTCATAGGAGCGCGGGACTTCAGACCGGTGCGGTGAGGTCGGGAGGAGGGGGGCCGGCGTGCCCGTGTGAGCGGATCCAGGCCACCCCCGCGAACTGTTTGACCCTGATGTCGGTGCGCTTGAACCCGACGGGCGACAGGCCCTCGTACCCCTGCGGCACCAGGTCCTGGTAGGTCCGGTCGGAGAAGGCGACCACGAGGTCGGTGGACTGGTCGTCGGCCAGGAGTGCTCGCAGGGGGTCGGCGTCCAGCATGCGGAAGAGCTCCACGACCGCCGAGCCCGCGTAGCCGCTGTCCCCCTCGTGGACGATTCCGTGGTGGAAGGCCGCCCGCATGCGGGTGCGCAGAGGCGACCGGGTGCCCCCGTGCGGCTCACGGTTCACCGCGGCCAGGGCGCCGGCGAGACCGTCCAGCAGGTGGGGGACCGCACGGGTGTCGTCGGTTTCCGGCGGCAGTACCAGCAGATAGCCGTCCCCCTGGGCCTGTCGGCCGCAGGCGTCCCAGTCGACTGCCGCCCGGGCGCAGGCCGCGCGCATGACGCGCAGCAGCGAGCGCTGTAGCCGGATCATGTCCGCGTTACCGCGGGTGCTGTACTTCTCGATGTCGACCGCCAGGCACAGGTGCTGTCGCCCTGGGGGCAGTCGCTCGCCGGGTGGACCGATGCTCTCGTGGCCGGTGAGTGCCCAGGCGCCCGGCCGCGGTGTCCGCCCCGCGAGGGGCGCCGCGGCCCAGACGTCCGCACGTGTCAGGGAAAAGGGCACCTCGTCGCGTGTCCGCACCTCGCCCTCCGCCCGCGTCCCGCTCAGCAGCGGGTGCTCTATCACCCCTCGTACCTGGACGCGGCCGGACACGTCCGTGAGCGGTGCCGGTGACGCGAGGACGGCTTGGGCCCAGCGCCCGTCAGGAGACAGCGTTCCACCGGTCCGCGGCGCTTCGAACGTCCAGCGCAGGCGGTTGCGGCCGAGCCCGAACGCGGTCACCCGCGCTCCGTCGGGCCCGGCCCACCCGGCTCCGGGTTGCAGGTCCAGGGCCCTCAGGCTCTCGTCGTCGAAGGTGACCGCCAGCTCGATCTTCCGGTAGCCGCACCCGGCCGGCATCTCCTCCAGGTCGAACGGGAAACACAGCAGCAGCGTCGCCGCGCCGGCCATCGGAGGGGAACCCGCTCCGGTGGTGGGAAGCGCGTATGCCAGGGGGCGGCCGAGTGCGACGCCCGCGCGCCACATCCGGTCCCTGGATCTCAGGGCACCGCCGGCCACCAGCTCGGCGGTGGCCAGCAGGTCATGCGGCACCTGGCCGGGGGAAGCGTCGTGTCGTCGAGGCGTGTCTGCGTCCACTGGCCGTTCCGTCCCCTCGTTCCTCGGCTGTCGTCCGCGCCTCACGATGACGGCGGCTCAACGGTGGTGTGCCAGTCGAACACCCGGTACCGCAGCTCCTTCGCGGTGATCGACAGGCGTGAGTCCCGGACGCCTTCGCACACCTCGTCCAGCAACGCGCTCAACGCGGCGGGCTCCGACCGGTGGTGGCGTGCGGCACCGCCCAGCGCGCTCAGGTCCAGTTGCCGGTCGCCGACCAGCAGCAGCACGCTCTCCGGACGGCTGCCCACGGCCGGTACGTCCTGCGGCCACCAGACCTCCACCGGCCCGGACCGCCACCGGACCTCCACCGGCCCGGGACGGTCTCCGAACCCGCCGTCGTGCCCGGTGTCCGGCTCCATGGCGATGCCGCTGGGCTGGTCGTGGGTCACCAATGAGGTGCGGCCGCTCAGCCCCACGCCCAGCAGCCAGACGTACAGGGGTGTGCGGGTGCGGCCGGCGACGGAGATCCGGTAGCGGTCCCCGGTCCGCAGCACGTCACCGGGCCGGAACTCGCGGAAGTCGAGGCTGTCCGGAGTCGTCTCGACCTCCATCCGGGCCCGCAGGTCCTCCGCGGCGCAACCGTCCGGCCCTGGGTCCGCGAGCCCGCGCAGCCGCTCGCCCCGCGAGATCGTCTCCAGCAGTTCGACGATCTTCCGGACCGCGGAGGACGGTGGTTCCGCCAGGCCGGGCATGTATTCCGGACGTCGGTAGGCCAGCCCTTTCCTGTCGGCCACTTCGAACCTCCCTCCGCGCGCTCGGACCAGGCCCAGAATGTCGCTGCCGCCGTCGGCCTCCACCAGACGGGGGGACGACGCGAGCCGCCCGCGCAGGGCGTCGGCCAAGGGCCCGCCCACGTCGATGCGTACGTGGGAACGCGTGTGGACCCGCACCGGGACCGCGTACGAGCCGGAGGGCAGCGGGGACGCGGACGCTTCGGGCGGCGGGTCGAGCAGGGCGTCGGTCGCGTCGACCGCCGTCACCTGCGCCTCCGCCTCGCTGCCGGGCCGCGTTCCGTCAGCGGGGAACACCAGCCGCACGCGGTCCAGGGCCCGCAGGCCGAACAAGGCGCCCCCGCGCACGCGCAGTTCGCCGCCGTGTGCCCGCAGCGGCAGCCGCTCGGGCTGCGGCGGCGCATCGAGCGAGAACGGCAGCCGTCCTGACGGTCCGCCCGCGTCGGGCCGTTGGAGCGCCTCCGACAGCCGGACGCGGTCGCGGATCCGGGTGATCAGCACCGACCAGGGGACGGGACGGTTGCGGAAGTCCTCCAGCACCCGCGCCAGAGCGGCGGTGAACAGGCCCTGCCGCTCGTTCTCGTACGCGACGCCCAGCCGTTGGCACGCGACCAGCCGCACGACGTCCGGATCGGCCGGGCGCGCAGGGGTGGCGAGGGCGACCGACCTGGCCACCCCTGCCTCGACGGGTACGTCACACCTCACGGACTTGATCCGCCATTCCCCCGGAGAGCGAACCATCCCGCCGGAGTGGCAGCAGTCGAGGATGCAGGTGACGTTCGGGGTGGCCGCCGTCAGACGCCGCAGCGCCGCGGTGAGTTCCTCGGCCAGATAGCCGCGGAAGTCGGTGGCGGTACCGGCTTCGTGGTCGCTGGGCACCAGGTACTGGAGGTAGGCGGGTCGTCCGGGGTGGCACTCGCGCAGGGCTCCGGGCAGGGGAATCAGCGCACCGTGACCGGAGTAGTAGACGACGACCGCATCGCCCGTCCGTGTCTCCTGGGCCAGTCTCGTCAACGCCTCGTCCATGCCGTGGTAGCCCGTCTCGCCGGGCTCGCGGCAGACGCGCAGGTCCGTGAAGCCACGGTCGGTCAGCAGCCGTTCCATGACGGTCACGTCCTCGGCCACGCCGGTCAGGTCGTAGGTCTGGGCACCGATCAGCAGGGCTCGCCTCGTCACGCTGGTCGTCCGTCCTTTCCGCTGCGAACTGCCGGGGCCCTGAGCTGCCGTCGGCGACGGGCACTCCTCAGGTGCCCACGTGGATGAAAGGCGCCCAGTGGAACGGGTGGTGCCGGTCGGTTCCCTCGGGAACGGGGCGGGGGCCGCTGTCGCGGGCCCGTACCCGGCGGCCGGGGGGATCCGCGACCAGGTCGGCGCTTTCGGCAAGCCGGGCGTACTCCTCCGTCCGCTCGTCGGGGGATGCCCTGAGGACCTCGCGCTGGGCGCGGGCCAGTGCGGTTCCCACCGGCGGGCGGTCGGCCGAGGTCAGGTGCCGGTACATCCGTGTGATCACCAGACACCCCGTCACGTCGTCGACCGGCCAGAGCGACACCACAGCGTGCCGGGCCCCGCTGACGACGGCCGTGCGGGTCAGCCCGAGCACGTCACCACCCGCCGTGGCGGTGCCGCGTCCGGTTTCGCAGGCGGACAGCACGAGGAGTTCGGGGGTGAGCTCGGGGCTCAGCAGGTCGTCGATGCCGAGGTGGTCCTGGCCGGCGAGCGCCAGGCGGCTGAGATAGGGAGTCAGCTCCCGGACGTCGCCATGGGTCGCCAGGTGCAGTACGGAGCAGTCGGCGGCCTGCTCAAGGGCCCTCTCCCGGTCGGCGTCCGGCCCGGTCAGCACGCGGCAGCGAGGGAGCATCCGTTCGACGGTGGCGACCTCGGTCAGGGTGCCGGGCAGAGGCGCCAGGCCCCGCTCCGGCGCGGTGGCCGGCGCGCCGACCAGCAGCGCCGCGGCCTCCCTCCAGTCAGGCTCCGGTGCGCGGGGGCCGGGCCGGGTGAGGAGGGAGACGGCGGGCAGGTAGGAAACGTCGTGGGTCAGGCCGAGGACCGCACCGCCCACGGGCAGCGCGTGAAACGGCACCAGGCCGAGCCGCGCGGGCGGCACGACCACGATCCTGCGGCAGCGGGACAGCAGAGGTGCGCAGAAGCCGAGCAGGACGTCGGAGAGCACCTGTCCCGCCTCCGTCACGTCGGTGCCCGACGCACAGGCGGTGTGGAAGCGGCGGGCCGTCGCCACCAGGTCGTCCGCCGACCACTGACTGCGGTCGGCGAGCAGCCCTTCGCGGGTCACCGCCCAGCTGATCAGGTCCTGGTCGAGGAGGTGGTACTGGAGGAGCACGGTGTCCGGTGGCAGCGCGCGGGCCACGGCGTCGGCGTCGGGCACCGAGCCGGGTGCCCGCCGGACGGTGAGGGCGGCCGGGGCGACTCTGCGCACTTCGCTCTCGGCCGCGCCGAGGGCCTGTTCGGCCTCGGTAAGGCGACGCCGCACGGAACGCTCGTCGGCCGCGTCCGCCGACTCCCGCTCCTGCGGCGCGGCGCCCTCCGGGACGCCGCCCCGCAGGGCGGCTGCCGACTCCTCGAACCGCGCGGCCCAGCGTGCCTCCGCCTGGAGCCAGCCCCGCACGGCTCGTCGCGCGGCAGGCTGCCCGGCGGTGCTGTCGAGGGCGTGCACGGCCTCGAGGAAGCCGGAGCGGGCGCGCTCCGCGGTGGCGAAGGCCATGTTTTTCCCACCGGGCAGCTCCCACTGGGACAGCACGGCTGTGTGATAGGCACGGGCCACCGCGGGGTCGTCGGCCGACGCGGCCCGCAGGGTGTCCCGCCCCATCCTCGACCGGTGTTCCTCGTAGACGGTGACCGCCTCCAGAGCCCGCTCGGCGGCGCGCCGTGGGTCGCCGAGGGCGAGCGACGCCTCCGCCGCGATCGCGGGCCTCTCCCAGGGCTTCACCGGCTCCGCGCCGTCCGCACCGATGCGCCGCTCCGCCACGGCCGCCCGTTCCGGCTGTCGAAGGCGTATCCGGAGCGCCGCCGACTGCTGTGCCGTGAGCGCCCCGTGTGCCTCCAGCCCGTCGGCCTCCGCCCGCGCTTCCTCCAAGCGGCCCAGTTCCACCAGGAGCGCACAGCGCGCGAAGGAAGGCGGTGCGCCACGCTCGATCAGCGCCTCCGCCTCCCGGGCGGCGCGTTCCGCCGGGGCCCGCAGACCTGCCGTCCTGAACCGACGCAGCCGGTGCAGTTTCTCGACGGCATGGGCTGAGAGCAGTCCGGCGTGCAACCCCTCCAGGGGATCGCGCAGGGCCTGCGCCGCGGCGGTGTCTGCCCCCTGCCCGCACCGCAGTCGCTCTCCGAGACCGATCACCCGTGCAAGCCGGGGCCGTGCGGCGGCGACGAGGTCGGGGTCGCCCAGTCCCACCGCCTCGTTGAGGAAGAGTTCGGCTGCGAGGGCCGTGGACAGCCAGGCGTTGATCACGGGGGCGGGCCGCGTGGCCGGCCCGTCGGCATCCTCCGGGTACATGTCCCGCAACTGCCGCTCCCGGTTGCGGAGATCGAGGTCGGCGAGGACGAGAGAGGCCAGCCGGTGGCGGGCGTCGTGATACGCCCCCGGCGAGCCGGTCATCGGCCCCGCCGTCACGCGGACGGCTGTGGGGACGGGCCCTGTCACGTCAGCCGCTGCGACCCTCTCCACGAGCAACTGTGCCAGGTCGCCCGCCTCCCGGCCGCGGACGATGTGCCCCTGCCGGGTCCAGTCGCCGGCCCGCGCGGCGACGAGGTGCGCCAAGCCCCGGAGCCAGGAACCGCTGCCCACGGTCGACGCCCAGCGGCGGACCTCCTCCACGTCCTGCCCGGACGACGGCCTGCCGTCCGCCACGGCGTCCAGCATGCGGTGCACCTTGAGCAGCGCCACGCACGCCTGGTCACCGGCGTCCGCGGCCAGCGTCAGCGCCCGGTCGACGCATGCGGTGCGGTCGCCGGTCTTCCGCCGCAGCCGTGCCACGTGCGCCAGGCGCAGCGCAGCCGCTGCCCGCCCGCGCGCCGCGCCGGCGTCCCGGAACAGCGCGTCCGCGGCGGCGTAGTGCTTCGCGGCTCGGTCGAGTGTCTTCCGTGCTGCGGGGAGGGGCAGACAGCGTTCCGCCGCGCCGGGCGTCCCGAGCTCCTCGTCACCGGCCAGCAGCGACGACAGGGCGGCGAAGGCCGGGTCTCCGGGCACGAGCCGCAGCGCTTCCCGACGCAACGCCTCACCCCGGCGCCGGTCTCCGGCCCGTGCCCGCACGTCTCCCGCGACCAGCACGTGGTAGGCGACCGGGCCGACGAGGCCGCCCTCGGCGATCTCGCGCGGCACCTCGTCGAACCACCGCACGGCCTCGCCCACTTCTCCCGCCCCACCGACCGCCGCGATCACCTCGGGAGGCTGAGCGGCGAGAGTCTCCCCGGCCATCAGGACGGCGCGGGCGACCAGCAGGTCGGGGAGGTATCGGGCCGCCAGGAAGGCGGCGAGCCGCAGGCCGGGGTCTCGGGCGAGGATGGTCAGGCGGGCGTGCGTTCCGTCCATGGCCTTCAGCAGCGCCGCCTCGCCCTGGGCCGGCAGGGCCCAGCCGACGGCGCCGCCGGGACCCCAGTTGACGTCCATGGCGGTGGCCGCGGTCCGCAGGGTTCGCGTCACCAGGTCGTCGTAGGTCTCCTCGGGTTCGGGGTCGTCGAGTACGGCCAGCGCCCGCTTGGGCTCGCCGGCGGCCAGGGCGGCCCCCGCGGTCAGCCAGCCCCGCACGGGCTCGGCCCAGCGCTCCGGCCTGACGGTGACGGGATCCACGCCCCGCAGATCGGTCATGAGGAGCTGGACGAGCAGACGGATGCCGTCCGCCGTGTGCCGGCCTTCGTAGGTCACTTGAGCTTCCTGATGACCATCAGCACCAGGACGGTCAGCAGGATCGCTCCGGCGGCTCGCGCCAACCGCCGGGGCCTGCCTGTCGTGGGACGTCCCGTCCCTGTTCTCCCGCCGCTTCCCCCGCCGCGAGTCTGCTCAGGAGATACAGGATTCTTTCCGCCCTCTCCAGGTACGGAGCCCCCAGCGTCAGCAGCCTGTCGAGCAGTGCGCAGACCGAGGGCCGACAGGACAGCGGACAGGAATGCTCGGGCGATTCGCCTGATGCGCGATGGTCGACGGCCCGGGTGGGCCGTGACAGTGCTCCCTTCCGAGGGGGAGGGCCCCGTGAGGTACGGGTCGAGGGTCACGACCCGCAGGGTCTCGCCGGTCTCCGGTGCGTCGAACGACGGGCAGGGGCTCACCGGGTGGCTGGTGGTGTCGGCTTCGAAGAACGCCCGTACGTCCGCTCGGCATCGGCGGTGCACCTCGGCGAAGAGGTCCTGGGTGGCGGGCGCTCCGGGCGGCGTCGTGCAGACGACCCCTTCGATCAGGGGGGTGCGCCGGGGTCCGCTCATCGCGTACTCGCCGTCCTGGCCCACGTCGGCGGCCTTGAGGTAGACGACCCGGTACAGCAGGAACAGCGACTCCGACCCGCCTTCCCGGTACTCACGTCGGTAGACCGCGTCCTCCGTGGGGTCGCCGGCCGTCACGTCGTGGAGCAGGGAGTGCCTGTGCTCGTCCACGAGGAAGTCAGGCGCGGCCACGATCCGGAAGCCGGTCTTCACGGACCGCGTGACGGCGAACGGCCATACCTGGACGAATGAGGAGTGCTTCATGCCGTGGTCCACGACGATTCCTCCCTGATGAAGCGCGAGCCCGGATGCTCGGCCTCGAACTCGGCGAGCTTGGCGTGGAACAGTGCGACCAGACCGGCGAGCGCCTCCTTCTCGGAGGTGGCCCGCAGCATGCGATCACGCAGCTGCTTGATGTCCTGTTCGACCCGGTCGCCGTAGGCGGTCACCTGTGTCTCCACGAACTGGAGAAAGGCGTCGGCCATGTGGTCCCGCACCAACCGCATCACGGGTGATCTCGTGGCGACCGTGTTCAGCAGCGTCCGTACGAGCGGCACCCTGTCCTTGACCATCCGCGTCCACGCAAGCCGCTGGTTGCCCCGCTGGATCTGCTGGGATTCGGGGGGCGCGTGCCGCTCCATCTCCCTCAACTGGGCCTCGAAGAGGTCCATCAGCACGGCCATGAAGGGAATCTCCACGTGCAACGGCGTGGGGAATCCGCCCTTCTTGACCATGGTTGTGCCGTCCGGACCGAGAGCCGCGAAGTCCAGCCCGACGGAACTGACGGGGATGAAACGCACTCCCTTGGCGCTGCCCGGAGTCCGCAGCTGGGTCTCCACCGTGTCCCTGAAGTCCGGGTGCCGCAAGAGGCGGTCTTTGACGCCCTGCACCGTGTGTCCCTCGGCCACGAGGACGTCCCACTTGGTGATGACGAAATGCACGATGCCCCGGCTCTTCAGCATGTGGCTGAAGACGGCGACGAGATCCTCCATCAGCGTGAGGTCCCCGTCCAGGAAGCGCAGCACCTTGACACCGTCCAGCAGGACGAGGAGGAACTCGGACTCCTGGATCCGGGTGAGGACCCGGTTGCCTGCCTCCACCCGCCCGTCCGGTTCGGTGAGGTGCTCGCCGGAGTAGTCCAGGTAGGTGATGGAGAAGGGGCTGTAGGTCTCGTTGCGCGCGGTGCGGACGGAGCAGGTGAACTCCCACTCCGATATGTCGTGCCGGCGCTGGGGGTCCGGCCAGGCGTCGGGGCTCGTGATCTGCTGGTAGATCCTGTTCAGCCTGGTCGACTGGTCTGGTGGCAGCTGGACGTGGAAGCCCAGGTCCGGTCGCGGGATCGCGAGTCTGCGGAACAGACTGGCGAGATAGACGGTCTTGCCGGACTCGGCGGGGCCGAGCACGGTGACGGGAATGGTCGGCATGCAGTGCCTCGCAGCGCTTCACATGGTGGTCTCGCCTGACACACAAGCGAATACGGCGAACCGTGCGTGACGCTCCCCCGTACTCCTGGCCTGTAGTGAAGCCGTCCGACGACCGTCCGAACCGGTCGCAGTGCGGGTTCGGGCCAAGGTCGGCCAAGAAAACGTTTCGGCCAGGTGCTCGCAGCGGAGACGCCGCCGGCCGGGCCGCGCGGTCAGTGAGCGGCGGCGATTCTCCGCAGTACGGGAACCGAGTGGACGGTGAGGCGGCAGCGTCCGTAGCTGACGGCGCGCGAGGCTCTCAACTCCCCCAGCGCATGCTGCACACGCCGCTCCCGGGCTCCGATGAACTCGCCCCACTCCGCATGCGTCAGCCCGGGCCGGACCGACACACCGTCCGGTGTCCGGGCTCCGTACTGCTCCGTCAGATCCAGTACGGCACGGCACAGACGGGCGATGACAGGACCGCGCGTGAACTCGGTGCGGCGACGCACCGCGGTACGACTGCGATGGGCCAGACTCCGGCTGACGGCCAGCCCGGCGGCCTGGTGCCGGGCGAGCCAACCCAGCCACTCCTCCTGCGATATGCGCCGCACGAACAGCCGTTCGGCTGCCGTGACCGTGGCCGAACGGGGTTCGTTGTCGAAGGCCGCGGTCTCTCCCATGACGTCACCTGCGGCACGGATGTCCACCAGGGAGGTCGCGCCCTGGTCATCGGCCGTCGCCACCTTGGCGAAGCCGTTCAGCAACAGGAGCACGAACGTGTCCGTGGCACCTTCGAGCAGCATGATCTCGCCGGCCTCGTAGCTGCGCGCGGTGCCGGCCTGCAACAGGGCCGACCGCGCCTGGTCGGCGGACACCCCGTGCGCCTCGGCGACTTGGTCCAGCTCCCACAACAGCGTGCCTCGCGGGTACGCGGTCTGCGCCTGACGCCTGGCGGGCCCGCGCTCCCCGCTCGGCTCCCACACACTGGGCACACCGTCCCCCTCGCAGATGTCCCGTCTGCATGGATTTTATCCAGCCAGAGGGACATACGACACAAGATGTGAACTTACCTATCAAATGATTGCCGTTCTGTTTCCCATCGTTCCGAGGCCGACCGATTCCTGGCCGGAAACGCGAAATCCGACGACGTCACGACATTCCTCGCCTCCCCACCCCCGGGATCAGCGGCAGGTGTACGCGAAGGACGCGGACGCCGTGTGCCGGCTGGGGGACGTGATGACCAGCCACGCTGTCGCCTTGCTCGTGCCCTTGCCGTGGAAGGTCCACAGCAGGCGCAGACGCGTCTCCTCCTGCCCCTTGCCCAACCGCTCTTCGCGCGGACCCGAGGAGGTGCCGTCACTGCGGTTCCACTCGTAGGTGAACGCGCCGGCCGCCCCGTTGGTGCTCACCACCGCGACCACCTCGGCCGTTCCGTCGCATCCGAGGACGCTGCCGGTCTGCGCCGTCACCTGGGTGATCCGCAGGTCCCCCGTCTGCCGTTGCCAGAGCAGCCAGGCCAGCACGACGACCAGGACGGCCGCCGCCAGGCCGTATCTGCGCAGCCGGCGCGGTCGGCCGTGGGGAGCGTTCCGGCTCCCGCGCTCCCCCGTGCCGCGCCAGACGTCGACGGCGGTGTCCGTCAGCCCCAGGGGCGGGACGCCCGGTCCGAAGTGCAGGACTTCGGACTCGGGCGCGGGCTTTGGCTCGGGCTCTGGCTCGGGCGCGGGCTCTCGCTCTGGCTCTGGCTCTGGCTCGGTACTGGTCCAGTGGGCGTCGAGGGCGGTCGGAACATAGGTGGCGTCGACGACGTCTCTGATGGTCGGTTGCACATCCGGGTCCTGCAGGGTCGGCTGCAGGCCCGGCTCCGGTAACTCCCACGGCACCACCGGGCGTTCGCCGTGGTCCGTCATCCTCGCCCCTCCGTTCGGCTCGCTCTCAGAGACTCACATGGGCCGGTATCAGCCGGGCTCACCCTCCACGGCCGCCGGAGACCCTTGCCGCGGAGTCACCGCCGGTGTCCCTCCGGAACCCGAGCCGCTGCCGCCGACGGGGGTGCCGGAGTCGGTGCTGTTCTGGCTGGTGGCGTTGGTCGTCAGCGTGCCGGAGCCAAGGGTCGAGCTGCCGGGCGCACCGGTGCCTTGGCTGGGACTGGGGCTGGTGTCATCCTCCGGGCCGGTCCCCTTGCCGGTCCCGGGACCGCCCGCTGACCCGGGCACACCGTCGCCGGTGCCCGCGTTCGAGTGACCGTGTCCCGGCCGCTGTGTGTCCCCTCCAGTGCCGGTGCCGGTGCCGTCCTGGCCGGAGCCGGGCTGGCCTGTGGGGCCTGTGCCGGGTCCCATGCCCTCATCGGGGACCTCGCCGTCCGGCTCGCCACCCGGCTTGTCGGGGATTTCGTCCTTGGGGGATGCAGTATCGCTGGGTCCGATGCGGCTGGGGTCGGTGCCGCGGGCGTCGGTGTCGCGGGGGTCGGTGTCGCGGGGGTCGGTGTCGCTCTCCACGCCAGTGCTCTCCGTCTCGGGGCCGGTATCACCCGCCCGAGTCCGGCCGTCCGTGCCAGGGTTCCCGGCCGCGCCGCCGGAGTCCGAGTCGGAGCGGGTGCCACCATCGGTGGGTGCGTTGCCGTCACCACCCTCTCGCTGACCGTCGCCGCCTCGGGCATCCGTTGTGCCCGCCTTGTCGGAGTCCGCGACCGCCCCGGGCGTGTGGTCACGCCCACTGCCCCGCGTCTCGTTCGACGAGGTCTCGTTCGACGAGCCGGTGCCCTTCCCCGCGTCGACCTTGGTGACGGCCTCGGTGTGAGCACCGGCGTGCGCTTCGGCCCCGCCCGCCCAGCCGTTGGGCATCACGCTCAGCAGCCCCGCCACCGCCACGGCGGCCGCGCCGGTGAGCACATCACCCCGCCTGCGCAGCCGCTTGCGGCGCCGTGCGGTCAGCACGGTGTGGGCCAGTTCGGCCGAGGAGCCCACCAGGCGGGCGTCCAGGCGTGAGATCGCCAGCGGCACGAGGGCCGCCGCCACCGCGGCCAACCGGCTCTGACCACGCTCCTCCCAGTCGGCTCCGTACGCGTTCTCGGCCACCCACTCCAGTTCCCGCAGGAAGTCGAGAGCGGTCGCGGGACGGAGCGCCGGGTCCTTGGCCATGCCGTGCAGGACCAGACCGCGTACCTCTTCCGGCACCCGGTCCATCCGCACCGGTTCCTCGACGTGCTGGCGCAGGAAGTCGAGTGGTTCCGGCCCTTCGAACGGGCGCACACCGGTCAGGCACTCGTAGAGGGTGGCGGTCGCCGCGTACACATCACCGGCCGGGGTGGCGGCCTCCGTCTTCCACTGCTCCGGGGGCATGTACGCACAGGTGCCGCAGAGGTTGTGGCGGTCGCCGGTGCGCGCGGAGATCCCGAAGTCGACCAGCTTGGTCTGGCCGTCCCAGTTCACCAGCACGTTCTCGGGCTTGAAGTCGCGGTGCACGACGCCGACACCGTGCGCGGCGGCCAGCCCGCGCAGGGAGCCTTTCAGTACGACGAGTGCGGCCTCGGGGTGCGTGGGCCCCTCTTTCTCCAGCAGCGCGCGGAGTGCGGCGCCGTAGACCAGTTCCATGACGATCGCCGCGCCCTGCTCGGCTTCGACGTACTCGTACAGTCGCGTCACATGAGGCGATGTCAGACCACTGAGAAGCCGGGCCTCGTTTCGCAAGGCAGTGCGAAATTCCGTCTTCGAGCACAGTTCCTCATTGAGGTACTTGATCGCGACGTTCCGGCTGGTCGCGGTGTGACGGGCGATCACCACCCGCCCGTTCCCACCTTTACCCAGTTTCTTGAGGTCGACATATCCGGGAACGGTCCATGAATCGCAATCCCGTTCGACTTTCCACCCGTCGCGACCAGTCGCTCCTGCCACATTTCCCCCTGGTGTTCAATTGCACTGAGGCTCCTCCGACGAGGCAACCGAAGGGAAATTCTTCCAGCGGAAAAAGATCCAATACACCAGGAAATTTCACAGTTCTGCAACCGTCAATACTGACGTTGATTCAAGGAACAGTGACGACAGTTTCCTCTTGTTCCCTTCAACCGCCGGGCAAGCTCCGCACGACGTACGTCATGTGCTGGAGGTTTCCCGCCCGCAGCCACTCCGCAGGGCCACCCACACCCTCACTGGTCGAGAGCGGACCGTTGGCACAGTCACTCAGCCATTCCTCGCCCTGTCCGGCCCCCGCTCCCCGGAACTCGGGCAGCTCGATGATCCGGCGGGCCGCACTGCGGTTGACGGCGATCCGGTCGGATCCCCGGGTCCGCACCTTGAACAGGAGATACGAGCTGTCGGTGGTGTAGCGGAGCACACCCCAGGGCGGCCCGCCCTTCCTCCCGGGTGCCGGGGCCTGTGCCAGGGCACTCGAGGGCTGCACCCCGTAGTCGCCGTAACCGAGCAACGGAGCATACGCACTGCCCGTCGCGCGCACCTCGTGCCACATGCGCCACTCCGCCCGCGACCACTCACCCGATCCGTCCTCCAGCATGTCGGCGGTGACGCGGGGAAAGCCCCCTCCGAGCAGAGCGGCGCTCCGCCAGACCGCCAAGGGCATCAACGCGTCGAGGGCACGCAGCGCCTCCTTGCCGGCGTCAGGCCGGCCATCGAGGACCGCACCCATGTCGAGCAGCAGATCCACGGGCACCTCAGGACCGGTTCGGGCCAGCAGATCCCGGACGTGCTCCCCCAGGTGGCCGTCCCACTCGCCCGTGACCCGCACCCGGACCCCCAGTCCGCGCAGACAGCGCCGAGCCGTCTCCACAGCCGCCGCCTGCTGCGCCTCGGTCCGCTCCGGTCCGGTGACCGGCAGCAGCCGCCCCCACTCGCAGTAGACGGAGAGCGCTTCGGCAAGGGCGGCGGTCTGGGCGTCCTCACCGAAGGGAGCGTCGATCCATCCGCCGTGGCGGCTCGCGGCGCTCACCGGATCGACGTACTTGCCGACCAGCGTGGTCAGCGTCTCCGGGGCCGCTCCAGGCAGTGGTGGCAGGTTCCACAGCGGCCGGATCGCGGCACGGACGTCCGGCCATAATCGCCGGCAGGCCCCGACCGCGTGTGGCCGCGTCGGCAGAACGGGAACATAGAGCGGTCCGGACATCGCGGCTCCCCCTCGGCACCGTCCGTGCGCAACCCTTTCCACCAGGGTCCGTTCGCCTCGACGCGCTTGAAAAGAGAGCGATTTCGGCCTGCACGGCCGATGTGGTGAGGCAGGGCGGCGAAGCCGGGGGTTCGTGCGACCTCTCGGATCAGCCGGCGCTCCCACCGCAGGCGGCGGCCCTGGTCACCAAACGGCGGTGCGGACCCAGGAGGAGCACGTCCCAGTACAGGCTGTCGTAGCCCAGGCTGATGACCACGACGTCCCGGCTCATCAGCCGCTTGTAGAACCCGTTCTCCGGGGCCGGGTCGGTGGCCTTGTCCACGAACCATCCGTCGTGGTTGTAGCCGTAGAGCAGATGCTCCCTGTAGTACGAGGAGAAGAGGCCGGCATCGTTGAGCCGGTCCCGCGTGTTCCTGCCGTCGCTGCCGACGAAGCTGAGCCGCCCCATCTTGTTCATGTCGGCCGCGTGACTCCTCGCCACGTCTGACGCGCGCTCGGAGATCCGAAGCGCCGGCAGGCCCTGGGCGGCCCGCTCCTTGTTGATCTCACACGTGATGTAGTCGATGTCCGGGCGGTACGCGGGGCGCGGTGCGACCTGGTGTGACCGGCCTCCCTGGAGGGGCTCCGCGGCCCCGGCGGCGGGCAGGGGAGAGACCAGTCCGAACATGGCGGTGGCCGCAAGCACGGCAGCCCTCATCATCAGGCGATTCACGTTGGCACCTCTCTCGGCGGCACACCGGGCCGAGCGACCCGTCGGCCGCAGTGTTCCCACGCCGACCGGACACCGACGCGCAGAGCAAGGCCCATGTCACACGGACGCACCAACGTTTGAGGGCAGATGGGCGTGACGGGGCCCGAGCTTCGCGGCCACGGAACGCAGCAATCGGTCGCCTTCTCAGGGCCCGGGCCGCTCCCGGCGATGTCCTTCACGTAGACCCGCGCCAGGCTCGCCCAATTCCTGCTCAGGCCAGCAGGACATCCTCGCCCGCCGTCACGGGGACGACCTGCTCGGCCGGCGGCTCCTCGGCCTTCACCGGCGTCCCGAAGTCCGACAGCGTCATCGTCGTCATGGCCTTCAAACCGCCGAAGCAGGACAGCCGGGCCTGGACGGCGCGCCCCTTGCCATCGACCCATACGTCCGCGTAGACGGGCATGTCGTCACCCAGCCTCTTGCGCAGCTCGTCCAGCCCCTTCCGCGTCTGCGTCGTCATCCGGAGCGTCGCGGTGGCGTGGTCGATCGTGCCCCGGTAGTGCACCGCAGGGACGCCGTTCACCTGCTCCTTGCCCTCGTTCGACACCTGCCGCATTGCCTTCACCTGGCGGAGCAGGTGCTCGGGGTCGTTCAGCGGCGCCCGCAGGAAATACCGGGTCAGTGCCTCGCTCCGGTCGGCCGAGGCCCACTCGCCCTCGCCCACCGTCCGCGAGCCCCGCACGTAGACGGTGTCGTCGACGAAGACCTCCTCGACAGGGTCCATGCCACTGTCCTCGAGCTCCACCGTGAGCCGGCCCCGGTCACCCGCCAGGTCGAAGGCGCCGGACATCGCGAACACGTACGTCCTGGGACTGTCGGCGGACCGCAGCTCGACCTTCTCGTCCAGTCGCGCGCTGCCCGCGCTCGTCTTCTCTATCGCGGCACGCACGACCGCCCCGTGATCCACGGCCTTCTCCGCGCTCTCCCCCGAGTCCGTGTCCGCGCCACCGGAACAGGCGGTGCAGAGCAGGAGGACAGCAGCGGAAAGGACGTGGGCACGGTGCATGGGCTCTCCGGGAATCGTCACTACGGCAGGATGGAGCCCGACAGGGCCAGTAGATCTTCACACGAAACCGGTGACGAAGTCCGAGAGTTTCGGCTTTGGAACGTGCGTCGACGAGGTGTCAGGCGCGGGCGGGCGCCTCTCGCGGCTGGACGGTCATCACCATCTTCCCCGGCCGCACCGTCGCCCCTCCTACCGGCCGAACCGTCTGGCCGGGGGCCAGATCGAAGCGCCTGCGCCGCAGGATCGTGGCGACGGCAGTGATCAGCTCGGCGCGTGCGTAGAAGTCACCGATGCACTTGTGCTTGCCGTGACCGAAGGGCAGGTAGGCACCGGAGGGCGGCGGCTGCTCCGTGTCCAGCCAGCGGTCGGGGTTGAAGGACAGCGGGTCGGGAAAGAGGTCCGGATCGCGGTGCAGGGCGTGCTGGCAGTAAGCGAGTTCGGTGCCTGCGGGCAGCGTCCACTCCCCCAGGCGGGTCTCGGCGAGGGTGCGCCGAGTCACCAGGAGGCCGGTGTGGTGAAGCCGCAGCACTTCGTCGAGGACGCGCTGTAGGTACGGCAGGCGGGCCTCGCCCTTGGTCCTGACGACGTCTTCGAAGGTGACCGGGCGGCCGGCCAGGACCTCGTCGAGCTCGGCAAGGACGCGGGCCTCGATGTCGGGGTGGCGGGTGAGCTCGTAGAGGGTCCAGGAGAGCACGGACGCGGTGGTTTCGGTACCGGCCACCGCCAGGGTGAGAATCTCGGAGCAGATCTGATGCCTGGTCATGTTCGCGCGCAGGAGCATGGACAGCATGTCGTCGGCGCCGTGGTCGCCGCCCGTGGCGTCTCGTTCGGCTTGCAACCTGTCGACGGCGTCCTCGATGGTGGCGCGTACGGCGTCCCGGGCCCTGTTGAAGCGACGGTTGGCGGGCAGAGGCAGTTTCTCGACCCAGTCGGGCATCATGACGCGGGCACCGACGCCGGCCATGACGACCGACAGGTCCTGGCGCACGCGGCGAAAGGCGCTGTCGTCGAGACTGTCGGACAGCACGGTCTTCGCGAGCATGTCGAGGGAGAGCTTGACCATTGCCTCCCGCACGTCGAAGGCCTGGCCCGGCTTCCAGTTGTCGACGGCCGCGGTGACCTCGTCGCGCATTTTGTCGACGTAGCGGGCGATCTCGTCACGGGCGAAAGCGGGCTGCAGTTGATGGCGTTTGTCGCGGTGCACTCTCCCGGCGGCGGTGACGACGGAGTCGCCGAGGAGCTGGCCCATCTTCTCGAAGAAGCGCCCTTTGTCGAGGTGGGGGCTGAGGTCCTTCAGCATGACCTGGATGAGTTCAGGGTCCTGGACGATGACGGTTCGGGTGCCGGGCTGGAGGGTGATCTCGACGACAGGTCCGTAGTCGCGGCGGAGGGAGGCGATGAAACCGAGGTTGTCGCGGATGAGCGGAATCATGTGACCCAGGAACGGCAGGGAACCCGCGGCCCTGGGTATGGGGGGAGGCTCAGCGGTCACGACAGTCCTTCCACGAGGATGACCCCTGATCACTGCCCATGGGGTGACCGGCGGCATGCTCGCCGCAGGCGTGGTGTCGGCCACGCTGAGGCGAATCTGACGACGGTGAACGGCGGCGGCCGGTTCCGCGTCGCCGGTTCACCTGCCCGCGCGGCGAAACGCTGCGGGCCTCACGGCCGTAGAACCGTGAGGCCCGCAGGGGCTACGTCCCTCACCCCAGGTGTGTCACGCCTGTGGACGTCTGGGTATCGGGTCGCAGTGCCACGGCAGCGGGGCAGCCCAGGTGGCGCCCCGCCACGGTGTCCCCCTGCCGGTCAGTCGGCCGGGGTCAGTGCGACCTCGGCGCTGCCCGAGAGGGACGGCAGGCCGTCCGGGGGCGTGTCCGTGTAGGTGGCGTTGAAGACCGCCTTCAGATTGTCCGAACCGGAGTGACCGCCGTCCACGAACGTCTTGAACGATCCGGAGCAGCCGTTGCTCGTCGACAGCGGGTGGCCGTGCGTGTCGTGGCCGAGGATGAACGAGACGCTGACCTTCGCGCAGTCCACCGGCTGATCGTCGGTGACGGTGACCTGCCAGGTGACCGTGTCACCCCAGTGGAACGGGGTGCCGCCGTGCGGGGCCGGGTCGGTGGTGAGCGAGACGACCGGTGCCTTGTTGCCGACGACGACGGGAACGGACGCGGAGGCCGAGCGCCCGGTGCTGTCGGTGACCTTCAGCGTGGCGTCGTAGACGCCGTTCTTGGTGAACGTGTGCTTCGGGTTCGCCTCCCTGGAGTCGACCGTGCCGTCGGCGTCGAAGTCCCATGCGTAGCGCAGGGCGTCACCGTCGGCGTCCTTCGTGCCGGCGCTGGAGAACTGGACCGTCAGCGGGCTGGTGCCGTTGACCACGTCCGCGGCGACCTTGGGCTCAGGGGTGCGGTTGCCCCGGGTGAAGTCGATGCGGGAGAGCTGGGCCTCGGGCAGTTCCGCGAAGTACCCGGTGCCGTACTCGAGGACGTACAGGGCGCCGTCCGGGCCGAATTCGGCGTCGATCGGGCCGTCCGTCTTGATCGAGGGGATCGCGTCCTCGATCTTCTGGACCTCGTTCTTCTTGCCGAGAGTGATGGCCTTCATCTGGTCGCGGGTCCACTCGTAGAAGAGCGGCTTGCCGTCGAAGTACTGGGGCCAGCGGTTCTGGGCCTTGTTCCGCGGGTCGTAGCTGTACGCCGGGCCGCCCATGGGGCCGATGCCGCCCGTGCCGAGTTCGGGGAACGTCGGGGAGGCGTCGTAGCCGTAGACGATCTCCGCGTCCGTGACCGGGGGCAGCACGCTCCGGCCGGTGTTGTGGCGCGAGTCGTTGACCGGCTTGGCGCAGTCGAACGCACCGCTGGAGGTCTTGGTGGCGAAGTCGTAGTCCTGGTACGGCATGTCCTGAGTCACGCAGAACGGCCAGCCGTAGTTGGCGGGGCGGTCGATGACCATCCAGCGCCCCTGGCCGGCGGGGCCGCGGTCGGGGGCGGCGCTTTTGGCGTCGGGTGAGTAGTCGCCGACGTAGACCTCGCCCGTCTTGTCGTCCACTCCGAAGCGGAACGGGTTGCGCAGACCCATGGCGTAGATCTCCGGGCGGGTCTTCGGGGTGCCCGGCGCGAAGAGGTTGCCGTCCGGTATGACGTAGCCGCCGTTGCGCTTGGCCTTGATGCGCAGGACCTTGCCGCGCAGGTCGTTGGTGTTGCCCGCGGTGCGCCGCGCGTCGTAGGCCGGGTTGCGGTCGGGCCGGTCGTCGAGCGGGGCGTAGCCGTCGGAGGAGAACGGGTTGGTGTCGTCGCCGGTCGACAGGAACAGGTTGCCCTTGTTGTCGAAGTCGATCTTTCCGCCGACGTGGCAGCAGAGGCCGCGGTCGGCCGGTACGTCGATGATCTTCTGCTCGGTGGCGTAGTCGAGCTTGTTGCCCGCGAGCTTGAACCGGGACAGCCGTGTGACGCCCTTGTACTTGGCGAAGTCCTCGGCCTTGCCGGACTGCGGTGCGTCCCCTTCGTTGACGCCCGGGGTGGCCGGGTCGTCCATGGGGGTGTCGAGGCGGGGCGAGTAGTAGAGGTAGACCCAGTGGTTCTTGGCGAAGCCGGGGTCGACGGCGATGCCCTGCACGCCTTCTTCGTCGTGCTGGTAGAGCCCGGCGGGGCTCTTCTTCATGTCGGCGGCGAGGAAGTTCACGCCGCTCTTGGGGTCGTGGATGCGGACCTCTCCGGTACGCGCCGTGTGCAGCACCCGCCGGTCGGGCAGGACGGCGAGGGCCATGGGCTCGCCCGGGCGGTCGTTGAGGGTGACCTTCTGGAAGTCCGACGAGGCCGGCGGCACGGGGTCTGCTGGGGCGGCTTGGGCTACGGAGAGGGGCAGGAGCCCGACGGCTCCGGCCAGCGCAGCCGCCCCCACGAGGGTGACGATCTGTCTGTTGCGCACTCAGAACTCCTTTGTCCGGCCAGCGGGTGAAAAGCCAGGCGAGATGCGTGAGTTGGACGCTAGAGCGGCCACTTTCAACTCGTCAAGGACAAAGTTCCAATCTTTTCAAAGAAAGTTCGCCCTTGTATGTCATGTCTTTTCGGGCACGCCCGGTGCCCGCCCGGCGCCAAGTCGCCGAGCAGGCATCGCGCATGACGTCGCGTCAGCTACGGGCGCGCAGAGCTGCGAGGTTGTCGTAGCCGATCCGGGCGTACTCCAGGGACTGACCGGGAACGCTCGCGCTCGGTGCGGTGTCCTGCTCGACCATCGGGTTGTGGTAGTTCTTCGCACCCACCCGGGTGAAGAACCTCCGGTAGTCGATGTCGCCCGTGCCGAACGGCACCATGTCGTAGCCCAGGCCGCTCTGCGGATTGACCACGCCGTCCTTGGCGTGGAAGAGCGGGAAGCGGTTGGTGTTGCGGACCACGAGTCCGGCCGGGTCGAAGACACTCTCACGCTGCGAGCCGTCGTGGGCGGTGTACGTGTGGAACTTGTACTGGGCCACGTGCGCCCAGAAGACGTCCAGCTCCAGATAGACGCTCTTGCGGTCCGTCACCTTCAGGAAGTACTCCAGCTTCCGGATACCGGAGCTGCGGGTCGGCCGGCCCTGGGCGTCGAGCGGGCCGCCGTCGAGCAGGAAGTCGTAGGCACTGTCGTGGTTGTGGGTGTAGAGCTTGATGCCTTCACGGCGGGCGATGGCGCCCAGGGTGTTCCACTTCTGCGCGGCGACGTCCCAGTCGGCCCGGTAGGGGGTGTTGGTGGGGTCGGCGCCGGTCCCCATGTGCTCCATGCCGAGGATGTTGGCGATCTCCAGGAAGCGCTTGAAGGTGTCCAGGTCGGACGGGGTCAGCGGCCAGGACGGGGGGATGAAGCCGTGGCTGCCCTGCGCCCGCAGGCCGTACTCGTCGAGCCAGGAGCGCAGCAGCTTCGCGCCCTGGACGGTGCCCAGATCGGCGCCGCCGGGCGCGCCCGCGTGCTGGCCGTAGCCGGCGAACTCCACCTGGCGGTAGCCGAAGCGCGACAGCTGCTTGAACACCTCACGGAAACCGGAGGGCAGATCGGAGGCCAGCGGGTCGCGGCCGACCGCGTCACGCACGGTGTAGAGGATGATGCCGCGCTTGTGCGGCGGGACCAGAGCGGAACGCCCACCGTCATGGCCGGCGGCTTCCGCTCCGTCCTGCGCCAGAGCGGGCGCGGCACCGAAGACCGGGGCCGCCACCGCCGCGGCGGTGGCGGCCGTGCAGGTGCTGAGGAAACGGCGGCGGCTGACGCCGAGTGCACGGCGCAGGGAGTCGCCGGTGACGGCTTCGTCGTTGAACGCGGTCACAGTGGTTCTCTCTTTCGTTGTCGCAGTGCTGCGGGTGCCCGACGGCTACGGCCTCAGGAGGGGCCGGCGAGCCGCAGGAGCAGGGACTTCACCTCGGTGGCCGCTGCGCGGCCGGATACTGCGCGGGGGGTGGAGACCAGGACGAGCGGACCTTCTTCGTCGCTCGTGGGGAGGCGGCCGTGGCTGCCGCGTACGGGTGAGCGTCAGGGGCTACGACGGCGAGCCGACAGCGCGTGCGGGGCTACGTGCGGGCCACCGCCTTGGCCACATTGGCCGCACGGGCAGCCTTGGCCGCATGGGCAGCCTTGGCCGCACGTAAGGGTTCTCGGGATCCATGAACGGCTCGGCGGGGCCGGGCGAGGAGCGCGCCGGTGAGGAAGGTCGACTGAAGCGCCAGGACTGGAGTGGGGCGGGGGCTCATGCCGGCTCCTTCAGGCCGATGTCCGTCAACAGGTCACGGGCGAGGGTCAGTTCAGCGGCGATGCCGGGGACGTGGAAGTGGGCGCGCCAGGGTGCGTCGCCGGGCAGGGCATGCCGGCCGGCGCCTCGCCGAGGTCGTCGATGCCGCGCAGTCCGGCGGCGATGAGGGTGCGGGTCTGATGCGGGAAGCGCGGTACCGCGAGGGTCTTGGCCCTGCGCTGTGGAGGGCCTTCCTCCGTAGGCCGGTCAAACGGGCGGCGCACCGTGTGACTTGAACACGCCGTCAGTCTCGAACCACTGTGTGGTGCCTGTTCGAGAAGGACCGTAGCCGCGTTCGTCCTTGACCGGAACCCCTTGCGCAACGAATGCGCGAACTTCTTCCTAGGGCAGGACAAAGTCGTGTTCGGGCATCCCGGACCAGCCCAGCAGGCAGGCTCTCGGCCTCGAGCACTGGCCTGATGGGCTCTCAACAGGTCGGCGGCGGCGGGCGGCTACGGTTCGCCGGCGGCAGGTCGCGCCTCCCGCAGCGGAGCGTCTAGTTGTCTCCGGCTCCGAAGGCGGCGTCGAAGGACGCCGAAGGCGGGTCGAAGTCGAACCGCTTCAGATGGGCGAGTGCTTCCGGCGCGCCTTTCAGCCGGTCCATGCCGGCGTCCTCCCACTCCACGGAGATCGGCCCGTCGTAGCCGATGGAGCGCAGCATCCGGAACACGTCCTCCCAGGGGACGTCGCCGTGCCCGGCGGAGACGAAGTCCCAGCCGCGCCGCGGGTCACCCCAGGGCAGATGGGAGCCGAGCCGCCCGTTGCGCCCGTCCAGACGCTTGCGGGCCTCCTTGCAGTCGACGTGGTAGATCCGGTCCCGGAAGTCGTAGAGGAAACCGACCGGGTCCAGGTCCTGCCAGACGAAGTGGCTGGGGTCGAAGTTGAGCCCGAAGGCCGGGCGGTTGTCCACCGCCTCCAACGCGCGTTTGGTGGTCCAGTAGTCGTAGGCGATCTCGCTCGGATGGACCTCGTGGGCGAAGCGGACGCCCTCGGCGTCGAAGACGTCCAGGATAGGGTTCCAGCGCTCCGCGAAGTCCTCGTAACCGCGCTCGATCATCCGCTCCGGCACCGGCGGGAACATCGCCACCAGATGCCAGATCGACGAACCGGTGAAACCGACGACCGTGTCGACACCGAAGGCGGCCGCGGCCCGCGCCGTGTCCTGGATCTCGGCCGCTGCCCGTCGGCGTACGCCCTCCGGCTCCCCGTCGCCCCAGATCCGGGCGGGCAGGATGCCCTGGTGCCGTTCGTCGATGGGGTTGTCACAGACGGCCTGACCGGCGAGGTGGTTGGAGATCGCCCAGCACTTCAGGCCGTACTTCTCCAGCAGGGCGTGCCGGCCGGCCAGGTAGGACGGATCGGCCAAGGCCTTGTCGACCTCGAAGTGGTCGCCCCAGCAGGCGAGTTCGAGGCCGTCGTAGCCGAAGTCGGCGGCCCGCCGGCAGACCTCCTCCAACGGCAGATCGGCCCACTGACCGGTGAACAGGGTGAACGGGCGTGGCATCGTGCCTCCGAGCGGGGTTTCTTGCCGGATCTCTACCGGACTTCGGCCTCGACGGCCTGGACAGGGGTGTAGACGGAGTTCTTCTGCGCGCTCTCCTCCACCGCGCCGAGCACCCGCTGCACCTGTAGACCGTCGGCGAACGACGGCCTCGGGTCGGTGCCGGACGCGATGGCCTCGACGAGGTCGCGGGCCTGGTGGGCGAAGGTGTGCTCGTAGCCGAGCGCGTGGCCCGGCGGCCACCAGCCCTCCAGGTACGGGTGCTCGGGCTCGGTGACGACGATCCTGCGGAACCCCGCCGTGGCGGCGGGCTCCCGATGGTCGTGGAAGGACAGCTCGTTGAGCCGCTCCAGGTCGAACGCGAGTGAACCGGACTCGCCGTTCACCTCCAGCCTCAGGGCGTTCTTGCGCCCCGCCGCCATCCGGGTCGCCTCGAACGTGGCGAGCGCCCCCGAGGCGAGCCGGCCGGTGAAGACGGCCGCGTCGTCGACCGTCACCGGCCCGCGTCGAGTGGCGCCGGACGCGGCCAGGCCGGAGGACGCACCGTCGAGGCGGGGGCGTTCCTTGACGAAGGTCTCCATCTGGGCGGAGACCCCGACCAGCACCTCACCCGCCAGGTACTGGGCGAGGTCGACGATGTGCGCGCCGAGGTCGCCGAGCGCCCCCGACCCCGCGTGCTCCCGTTGCAGCCGCCACGTCAGCGGGAAGTCGGGGTCGACCAGCCAGTCCTGGAGGTAGCTGACGCGTACGTGGCGCAACGTGCCGAGCCTCCCGTCGGCGATGAGCCTGCGGGCGTAAGCGAGGGCGGGCACGCGCCGGTAGTTGAAGCCCACCATGGCCAACTGGCCGCGCGAGCGCGCCGCTTCGGCGGCGGCGACCATGGCCTCCGCCTCGGCGACCGAATTGGCCAGAGGCTTCTCGCACAGGACGTGCTTGCCCGCCTCCAGCGCCGCGATGGCGATCTCCGCATGGCTGTCGCCCGGTGTGCAGATGTCGACGAGTTGCACGTCGTCGCGGGCTATGAGGGCGCGCCAGTCGGTCTCCGCCGCGGCCCAGCCGTGCTTGTCGGCCGCCGCCCGTACGGCGTGCGCGTCGCGGCCGGCGATCGCGGCCAGGACCGGCCGCAGCGGCAGGTCGAACACGTGCCCTACGGTGCGCCACCCTTGTGAGTGCGCGGCACCCATGAACGAGTAACCGACCATGCCCACGCCGAGTGCCTGCGGTGCGGTCCCACTGTCCCTCTGTTCCATACGGATTGCTCCTCGTCGGAGTGTCACTGACTCATCGCTGTGTTCGCGGGGCACGCGGCGACGGGTCACCGCACTGCCCGGCCCGGTCAGATGAAGCCGGTCGGCAGGTACTGGTCGACGTTGTCCTTGGTGACCACGGCCGAGTAGAGGGTCAGCGAAGACGGGATCTCGAACTCGGCGAGGCCGCCGACGCCCTTGCCCTGGCCGAGCGCCCGGGCGAGATCGATGGCGGAGGCGGCCATCGTCGGCGGGTACAGGACGGTCGCCTTGAGCACGCTGTTGCCGGCCTTGATGGCGTCCATCGCGGACTTGGCACCCGCGCCGCCGACCATCAGGAAGTCGTCCCGGCCGGCCTGGTCGATGGCGCGCAGCGCGCCCACGCCCTGGTCGTCGTCGTGGTTCCACAGCGCGTCGAACTTCGACTGGGCCTGGAGCAGCTGAGCCATCTTGGCCTGGCCGGACTCGACCGTGAAGTCGGCCGCCTGGCGGGCCACCTTCTTGATGTTCGGGTAGTTCTTCAGGGCGTCGTCGAAGCCCTTGGTGCGCTGCTGGGTCAGTTCGAGGTTGTCGAGGCCGGCGAGTTCGACGACCTTGGCGTTCTTCTTGCCCTTGAGCTGTTCGCCGATGTAGTGGCCGGCGTTGAGTCCCATGCCGTAGTTGTCGCCGCCGATCCAGCAGCGGTACGCCTGCTGGGAGGCGAACACGCGGTCCAGGTTGACGACGGGGATACCCGCTTTCATGGCCTGCAGGCCGACCTGGGTGAGCGCCTTGCCGTCGGCCGGCAGCACCACCAGGACGTCGACCTTCTTGTTGATCAGCGTCTGGATCTGGCCGATCTGCTGGGCGGTGTCGTTGGACCCCTCGGTGATCTCCAGCGTGACGTCGGAGTATTTCTTCGCTCGCGACTTGGCGTTGTCGTTGATGGCGTTGAGCCAGCCGTGGTCGGCCTGGGGGCCGGCGAAGCCGATGGTGACAGGCTTGCCCGGCTTGTCGTCCGCGACCGGGGCGGCGTTGTCCGCGGCCTTCCCCTGGTTCGTGGGCTCATTGCTGGTGCAGGCCGTCAGCAGCGCGCCGGCGGAGACGGCTGCGGTGCCGAACAGGAGTGATCTGCGGCTGGTGGCGGGGGTTCGTGCCATGGCGGATGGCCCCTTCGACTGGGCGGTGTGCGTCAGATGGAGGATGTTGGGGGGTGCCCGGACGGCGGTGTCAGGGGCCGCCGTCCGGCGGTGTCAGGGCCGCCGTCCGGCGGCGATGCACGGCGTCAGGCGGCGATGCACGGCGTCAGGCGTCCCCGCCGCGCATCGAGCGGCGCTGGACCAGGACGGCGGCGACGATGATGGCGCCCTTCGCGATCTGCTGGACAGCGGTCTCGAGGTTGTTCAGGGCGAAGATGTTGGTGATCGTGGTGAAGACCAGGACACCGAGGACGGAGCCGATGATGGTGCCGCGACCGCCGCTGAGCAGGGTGCCGCCGATGATCGCCGCGGCGATGGCGTCCAGCTCGTAGAGGTTGCCGTTGGTGTTCTGACCCGAGCCGGCGAGCACGATCAGCATGAACGCGGCGATACCGCAGCACAGTCCGGACAGCAGATACAGGTACAGACGCTGGCGGCGGACGTCGATGCCGGCGAGGCGTGCCGCTTCCGCGTTGCCGCCGACCGCGACGGTGCGGCGGCCGAAGGTGGTGCGGTTCAGCAGCAGCCAGCCGATGACGGTGACAGCGGCGAAGATCAGGACGAGGGGCGGGATGCCGAGGATGTAGGAGTCCCTGGCACCGAGATCGAGCACCGACGGGACGGTCACGACCTGGGTGCTGCCGTCCGTGATCTGCAACGCCAGGCCCCGGGCGGAGGCGAGCATGGCCAGCGTCGCGATGAACGGCACCATCCTGCCGTAGGCGATCAGCAGACCGTTGACGAGACCACAGCCCACACCGACGATCACCGCGGTGAAGAGGATGCCCGCGAAGCCGAACTCCTGCGTGGCCACGGTCGTCGCCCACACCGAGGCGAGCGCCACCATCGCCCCGACCGACAGGTCGATCCCGCCGCTGGTGATGACGAACGTCATACCGACGGTGACGACGCCGATCACGGACGCCTGAGTGAGGACGAGCTGCAGATTGCTCGTCGCCAGGAACTGGTTTGGTGCGGTGATCCCACCGACCACGACGAGGACGGCGAGTACTCCGAGCAGGGACAGAGTGCGCACATCCCACCGCAGTCCGGTTCGGCGCGAACTCTCCTTCTCCCCCGCGGACTTGGCGGCGGACGTCGGCGCTTCCTGCTGCGCCGCAGTGGCCGGCTGCGTCATGGCGTCATGCTCCCTTCCATCACAAGATCAAGAACACGGTGCTCGTCGAGCTCCCGGGCGTCCGCCGTGTGCACGACGCTGCCTTCACGGAGCACCAGCACCCGGTCGGCGAGCCCCAGCACTTCGGGCACCTCACTGGACACGAGCAGTACCGCCAGGCCCTCGTCGGCCAGCCGGCGAATCACCGCGTAAAGCTCCGCCCGGGCGCCGATGTCGACACCCCTGGTCGGCTCGTCCAGCAGCAGCACCTTGCAGCCTCGCAACAGCCACCGTGCGAGCACCGCCTTCTGCTGGTTACCGCCGGACAGGGTCCTGATCGCGGCATCGGGATTGTCCGGCCGAAGGGACAGTTCCCGAACCGCCTGGTGGGCCGCGGCTCGCTCGGCACGCCGGTCGAGCCAGCCCCCGCGAGCGAACCGGGACAGGGTGGAGACCGAGACGTTGCTGCTGACGGACTCCAGCATCAGCAGGCCCTGCGCCTTGCGTTCCTCGGGCGCGAGGCCGATGCCGGCGCGTACGGCGGCGCGGACGCTTCCAGGACGCAGGGGTGTGCCGTCGACGAGGACACGGCCTTCGTCGGGCTTGCGAGCCCCGTAGATCGTCTCCAGGATCTCGCTGCGCCCGGACCCGACGAGCCCGGCCAGACCGACGATCTCGCCGGGCCGCAGCTCCAGATCGACGGGGGCGAACTCCCCTCGCCGGGTCAGCCCTTCGACCGTCAGCACCGGATCTTTCCCTGCGGCGAACCCGGCCTCGGGGCGCTCGGGGAAGACGTACTCCACATTCCGCCCGGTCATCAGGGCCACGACCTCATCGGTCGGCGTCGACTCGGCGGGCAGCCCGCCCGCGACCGACCGGCCCTCCTTCAGGACCGTGACCCGGTCGCCGATGCGCCGGATCTCCTCAAGGCGGTGGGAGATGTAGATGACGGCCACCCCGTCCGCCGTCAGATCGCTGACGATCCTGAAAAGGTTGTCCACCTCTTCCGGGTCGAGCGCCGCCGACGGCTCGTCCATCACGATCAACCGAACCTCGTGGGACAGCGCGCGGGCCATCGAGACGATCTGCTGCTGCGCCGCGGACAGATCTCCGACGAGCGTCGTCGGATCGATCTCCGAGTGCCCCAGACGTTTCAGCAACTCGGCGGTCGCCGTACGGGCGGCAGAGCCGCGCACGACGAACCCGGCGGAGGTGGGTTCGTGCCCGAGGAAGACGTTCTCCGCGACGGACAGCCCCTCGATCAGGTCGAGTTCCTGGTAGATGGTGGCGATGCCGAGACGCATGGCGGCGACCGGCGACCCCAGGGTCACGCGCTCACCGCGCCAGGTGATCTCGCCGCTGTCCGGCTGGTGGGCTCCGGCGAGCACTTTGATGAGCGTGGACTTGCCGGCCCCGTTCTGGCCGAGCAGGCAATGGACCTCACCGGCCTGGACCTCGAGATCCACGCCGTCCAGGGCGCGAACGCCCGGGAACGACTTGGTGATACCGGACATGGTGAGCAGGGGTGGTTGTGGTGCCATGAGGATTCCCCTCGGCGGATGCGGGCCGTGAGCGGGCAGGGCTGGGCGGGGTGGTTCAGGGAGGCGGCTCTGGAGATCCCCTGGCGTCGTGTGCGCTGGGGCGTAGGGGCTGAAAAGGGCAGGGCAGGCCTGATGGCCCGGCAACCATGCGGTGGTGACGGCCGCCGACGCTTCATGCGGTGTGGTCACGGCGGTGAAGTGAGTGTTGCGGCGGCTCTACGGGTGTTGCGAGGGCCCATGGGGTTGCCGAGGCGTGATGGGTGCAGCATCGCCATTGCGGTTGCAGTGGCGCCTGGTTGCAGTGGCGCTTGGTTGTAGGGCGCCACAGGGTCGCAGTGGGCCGAGTGGTGGTCCGTTGCCGACGAGGGCGGCAGCGGTCAGGCCGGTGAGAAGACGTGGTCGCTGATGAGCCGGGCCGCGCCGATGGCTCCGGCGGCCGGTCCCAACTCGCCCAGCACGATCGGCAGGTTGCCCGTGGCCAGCGGCAACGACTGCCGGTACACCTGGGTCCGGACACTGGCCAGCAACGTGTGCCCGAGCCCGGTCACACCGCCGCCGATCACCACCAGCCCCGGATTGAAGAAACTGACAAGACCGGCGATGACCTGCCCCAGACGCATTCCGCCCTCCCGGATCAGCTCCAGAGCCACCGCGTCCCCGGCCGCCGCGGCAGCCGACACGTCCTCGGCCGTCAGACGCCCGGCCGCCTCGAGCCGCGCAGCGAGCTGCGCCGACCGGCCCTCACGTGCGGCCTGCTCCGCGTCCCCGGCCAGCGCGGCACCGCTGAAGTGGGCTTCCAGGCAGCCCCGGTTGCCGCACGCACACGCGCGACCTCCCGGTTCCACCTGAATATGACCGATGTCGCCGGCACTGCCGGTCGTCCCCCGGTAGACCTCACCGCCGACGACGATGCCGCAGCCGATGCCGGTACCGATCTTGACGCACAGGAAGTCGCCCACGGAGCGTGCGACGCCCGCGTGCTGCTCCCCCATCGCCATCAGGTTCACGTCGTTGTCGACCATGACCGGACAGCCCAGTTCCTGGCTGAGCGCCTCCCGCACCGGGAACCCGTCCCAGCCCGGCATGATCGGCGGAGCCACCGGCACACCCTCGGGAAAGCGGACGGGGCCCGGGACGCCGATACCGGCGCCGTCGAAGCCCTCCGCGATACCGGAGGCCTTCAGCTTGGCAGCCATCGACAGCACGTGCTCGAAGACCGCCACCGGCCCCTCCCGGACATCCATCGGTTGATTCAGATGCCCCAGGACCTCCAACTCCGCGTTCGTCACGGCGACATCGATCGACGTGGCACCGATGTCGACACCGAGGAAACGCAGTGTCGGCGCGAGCCGGATGTTGTGCGACCGCCGGCCGCCCCGGGACGGGGCCAGCCCGTCCGCGACAACCAGCCCCGACTCCAGCAGCCTGTCCACTTCGACCGCCAGCTTCGAACGGGACAGGTCCACCAGATCACCCATCTGGGCACGAGAGTTGGACCCGTTGTCACGCAGTAGACGAAGCAGCCGCGCCTGATGCGCGTTCTCAGGTCGAGCGGTCATCCGTCTCACGATCCCTCCCCTCCTCTCACCCACGGCTGAGGCCTGGTGCCTGTCTCCGCCGAGGCGCCGACTGCGCTGTCAGCCTGTCGGAGAGGAACGTAACAACGATTTTCCAGAGTGGGAAGTACTTGCGCCCGAATCAGAGCTTCTTTTTCCACACACAGGACAAAGTCGAAATGGGTGGCTCCGAGAGCGCTGCTCCGGAACGGCCGAAGCGGGCTGTTTGATCACTCAGCCGTCAAGGCCGCCGCCGAGACCCTCGGCACCGGGGCGTCCAGCCCGACGCCTTCGACCGGGCCAATGCGGCCCTGGCCCGACTGATCGAGGCCGGAGAAGCCGACGGTGACATCCATCCCGACGTCGCCGTCGCCGACCTCCACCTCCTCTTCGGCTCCATCCCCAGCAGCCGCCCGGCCGCCGACCGCGCACGCAGGCACGCGCTGGTGATGGCGGGCCTGACGACGAGGCCTCGGCCGATCTCGGCCTGACGGGCAGCCGGGCAGGCTGATCGGCTGCGGCGGGCACTGAAGTGATCGATTTTGCGGGGTGAAGCACTCAAAGCTATCTTCATAGTCAACAATGCACCTAGGTGCTTAGTTTGCTATCGACGGCTGGTTGCCACTTCACCAGCAGCATGCGAGAGGCGGTCGGCCCATGCCGAACAGTGCGTATCTGCGCTACGTCGCCCTCGGCGACAGCCATTCCGAGGGCCTCGGTGACGGCGACGACACCCACGGCCTCCGGGGATGGGCGGACCGGCTCGCCGCGGAGGTCGCGCGGACCAGCCCTGGCCTGCTCTACGCCAATCTCGCCGTGCGCGGCCGCAAGGCCGGTCAGGTGCGCGCCGAGCAGCTCGCCCCGGCGCTCGCGATGCGGCCCGATCTCGCCACCGTGGTGGCCGGGGTCAACGATGTGCTGCGTCCGAGCTGCGGCCTCGACGAGGTGGTCGGCCATCTGGAGGCGATGTTCGCCGCTCTGACCGCGCAGGGCGCCACGGTGGCGACGCTCATGTTTCCCGACGTCGGGCGGATCACGCCGCTGGCCCGCCCGATCGGCAACCGGGTGCTCGCGCTCAATGAGCGCATCCGGGCGGCCGCCGGGCGCCACGGCGTCCTGGTGGCGGAGACGGCCGCGCACGCGGTGGCGACCGACCCGCGGCTGTGGAGCACCGACCGGTTGCACGCCAGCCCGCTCGGGCACGCCCGTATCGCGGCAGCCGTCGCCCACACGCTCGGCCTGCCCGGCACCGACGACCACTGGACGCTGCCCCTGCCGGTCGACGGGCCACGGGCCTCGGCCCGGCGGGTCGCGGCCGCCGAACTGCGCTGGGCCGGCACCTTCCTCGGCCCCTGGCTCGTCCGCCGCCTGCGCGGCCGCTCCTCCGGTGACGGCCGCCAGGCCAAGCGGCCCACCCTTCTTCCGGTGAGCTCACCCGCCGGGGACGCCCCGTCGGCCGTGTGAGGCCCCGGCCTGCGACGACGACGCCGAGCCGCAGCCTGTCGAGGCGTAGGCAAGGCGTAGGCCCGCTCAGTCACTCCGTTGACCAGTCCCATCGGTGGCCAACAGGCGAGCTAGCCGTCGGCCTGAAGGGCGGCCCTGCGCTGGTCGAGCCTGCGCAGCGCCATGTCCCCCCACTGGAGGTTCTCCCGCTCGAACGCCATGCCACGCAGCAGGGTGAGATACGGGCCGATGCGCTCGGCCTCGGCGAAGTACGCCTCCTCCGAGCGCCCGTCGAGCAGGCGCTGGCGGAGTCGTTCGTAGCGGGCGAGCTTGGCGGTGGCCCACTCCATGCGTTCGCTGATGGCCGCTCGGACCGCCTCGATGTCGCCGGCGTCCAGGCACTGCACCTTGACCAGCAACTCGTCCCGGATCACCGAAGGTTTGCCCAACGGCTCGGCGGTGTAGGCGCGCACGGCCTCCCGTCCGGCCTCCGTCAGTGAGAACAGTCGCTTGTTGGGTCGGCGCTCCTGCTCGATGACACGAGCAGCGACCAGCCCTTCCACCTCCATGCGCTCCAGCTCCCGGTAGAGCTGCTGGGGTGTCGACATCCAGAAGTTGGCGACCGACGCGTCAAACGCCTTCGCGAGGTCGTAGCCGGACGCCTCGCCCTCCAATAGCGCGGCCATCACCGCGTTCCGCAAAGCCATGGGCCCACGCTAGCACCACTGTGATTAATCAACGGAGTGACCAAGACGAATGACCGTCATGGCGCCTGCCGAGTCCCGGCGTCCACCCGATCGGGTGCCCTCAGTCGAGCAGGAGCACGGCGTCGATCGAGAGTACTGAGGCGGTCGCATCCGCCCGCCTCAGTACTCATCCGCCACCCCACCGACCGTGCGGCCGGGAGCGCGGCGGAGACCGTGGAGCTCCTCCGAGTCCGCGGAGCCGAACCGCGGCGGCCAGGGCGGCGACCAGGGACAGCCTCAGCAGTGGGTGGGGCCGGCCGGTTAACCCGCCCGGCGAAATGTGCCGTCGACCCGGGTCCGGACGAGCGAGGTCCGGCGCGTTGCGACAGCTGGATGAGCTGCCCAGGGAGCGCCTGTGACGCGCCCCGAGCGGGGGCGCTGCGCTTACGGTCGAGTGGCGTCGATGCGCTCGAGCAGCGTTCGCGCTTCGACGGTGCGGCTGTGGTCCGGGCCGAAGGACGCCAGGCAGGCATCATGAGCGGCTGCAGCCTTGCGACGGGCATCGGGAGCGCGGCGCAACCCCAACAGGGCATTGGCAAAGGCCAGTTCGACGGCGCCCGTATCTGGATGGCGCTGGTCGTCGGGCAGAGCGCGGTACAGCTTTTCGGCGCCCTGTGCCTCGGTGAGGGCCTCTTCGTGGCGGGCCTGGCCGTTGAGGCTGCGAGCCAGGCCGAGTCGCAGGACGACGGACCCCCGGTCACGTACGCGGTGGGCGGCCAGGGCCTCGCGGGCGAGTGCTTCGGCCTCCTGGTGGCGGCCCTGCGCATTGAGGGCGAAGACCAGCCCGTTGCGGGCGGCCGCTGCCAGGAATGCCATCTCCGGGCCGGTACCGCGGCCTGCGGCCTCGGCGACGGCCGCGCATTCTGCCTCGCACTCGGTGTACTGGCCGAGCGAGGTCATCTGCTGGGCGCGGTCCGAGCGCAGCTTCAGGGTCAGCCAGTGATCGGCTCCAAATATCCTGCTGAAGGCAGGCAACGCTTCGTCGTAGGTGGCGAGTGCCTCGGCGTGGCGGCCTTGGGCGCCCGTCGCGAGCGCGGCGATGTTCAGCGCCACGGCTGCGTACTCGTCGTCGCGTGGCCGCGATCGGGCCACGGCGCGGGCTTCGGCCTCCGCCTCGGCATAACGCCTGGCTTCGTAAAGGGCTTTGGCCTCACCCACAGGCGTCCCCGCCATTCGTTGGGCATCGCTTCGGCCACGCCGTCGTAAGAATCTCATGACCGGGAGCATACGGATGCCGCGCAGGCTGCTCGGCGAAGATGCAAGGAGACAGTTGGCAGCCCTGGCGTTCTGAGGCTTCATCTCAGAGCACCGTGTCCGGCTCGGCGCTCGTCAGCGGTTCATCGGCTTCCTCGGCGCTGATTCATGGTGGCAAAGGCGACGGCCGGCCCGATCTGGGTGAGGCCGGCCGTCGGCGAGGTACACAGGCCGGTTCAGCGCTGCAGGGTGAGGACGGCCGGCCGCCAGGGCAGTTGGTCGTAGGGGCCGCTCGCGGAGGGGGACTTGCCCTGGTAGAGGAACTGCAGGTTGCAGGGGTCGATGGTCATGGTCTGGTCGGGGTTGTTGCGGACCAGGTCACCGTGGCTGATGTCGTTGGTCCAGGTGGCACCGCTGTTGGCCTTGCCGGCGAAGGGGTTGCTTTCGGTGGCGGCCTGCGGGGTCCACGGCCCGTTCAGGCTGGAGGCCGTGAACGAGCGGAAGAAGCGCTGCTCCGTCGCACCCCGCGCCTCGACGATCATGAGGTACTGGTTCCGGCCCTGGACCTTGTACACCTGCGGCGCCTCGAACAGGTTCTTCTCCGTGTCGCTCATGACCGTCGTGTACGACGAGCCGAAGTTGCCCGGGAAGTTTCCGATCGGCATGCTCGCCCGGTAGATCTTGCCGTTGTCGCCGGCGAAGAACAGGTACATGTTCTGACCGTCGGCGATCAGGGTCTGGTCGATCGGGCCGGTGCCGGAGCCGGAGATGCTGCCGGTGAACAGCGGCTGCGGCGCGGACCAGCCGTTGGGGTTGGTGGGGTCGCTCGACGTGCGGTAGACGAAGGGCCACTGGCCCCACTGGTAGGCCAGCACCCAGATGTTCTTCGGCGCGAAGTAGAACAGCGTGGGCGCCACCGCGGCCTGGTTCATGCCGGCCTGGCCGGCCGACGCCATGTCCGACCAGTTCGTGAAGGGGCGGAACGTCATCGAGCCGTACGACGATCCCGACACGTTCGACGCGTAGACGAGGTGCTTGCCCTGGTACGTCACGTTGGTGAAGTCCTTCAGCGAGACCCATCCGTTCGCCGGCTGCGCCAGCGCACCCGTCGACGTCCACCGGTACGTCGACGGCAGAGGACACGTGCCGTCCCCCGGCGGGGTCGTCCCGGACAGGCCGGTCCACTTCTGGTTGCTGCCCCCGTTGCACGTCCAGATCTGCGCCGCTGTGCCGTTGGCCGTACCGGAGCCCGCAACCTCCAGGCACAGCCCGGACTCCACGCCGACGACCGTGCCGTCGGAGTTCACCCGCCACTGCTGGTTCGCACCGCCGGAGCAGGTCCAGATCTGCACCCGGGTACCGGCCGCCGTGGCGTGGCCCGGAACATCCAGGCACTTGTTGCCATACACGGTCAGCTGGTTGCTGTCCGTCGACGTCCACTGCTGGTTGGCCCCGTCCCAGCAGTCATAGATCTGCAGATACGTGCCGTCGGTCTGGCTGGCGCCCGGCACATCGAGACACCGGCCGGAACCAACACCGCGCAAGGCGCCGCTGGAAGCCGCCTGAGCCGGGGCGGCGACAAGTATCGCCGCCAGCGCCGCCAGGGCCGCAACCACGGCGGCGAGCACCACAGACGGATGCCTGCGGCCGGAACTTCCTCTGCGCATGGATACTCCCTAGATCTTGACCAGGCGGTTCCGGTTGGCCTCGTCAGAGGCTGGCCGGCCTGTCGGCGTGGTGCGGTGTGCAGCAGTCCGCGAGCACCAGGGCGGACGGCGACAACTGGCGGGGCCATGACATACGAATCCATGGCATACGCATGCGGCATGGTCGTTGTGATTCCGACTTCAGGCGCTGCTGCCCGGCATGGCCCTACCGTGCGATGGAGCGGCTCAGAACGTTCGCCATGTCGAACAAAAGTCAAGGCGTCGAGCAACCCGAATCATAGAGAACCGGTGAACGGCGTCAACACCTCTCGCATGTATCGCCACTAGCGCCGAAACATTCGCACCACCGCAGCCGACCAGCGTGCGCCACACCGTCAAATGGCTGGCTCGTATGCGACTTGACCCCGGCACAGAGCGATGTGCGGACGACGCACACACTCGGTCGACCCTGCCTTCAACGTCCGCGACACCGAAGTTTCCGCACGCCGCCGACGCCAGCACCGGGGGCCACCGTCCGCTTGCCGGATGACCGAAAGTTTCGTCCACCAATCGGAAATTTCTTCGGCGGAGAGTATTGACGATCCACGGTCACGCCTCAATCATCCCTGTCTGGGCAATCCATGCTGCACGGCAGGTCACCAGCTGCACGGCAGACCCGCGCACCACATCGCCTGCCCACCCCGTTCCGTTCCGGTGAGATTCGCACCAGCGCATCCTGGCTCTTCCCGCAGTCGGAGAGGTATGCGATGCCGTGTGACGGTCCCCCGGCTGAGCCGCGATGGAGTACCCCATGCCTGTGCCGAGACGTGGAACACGCCCGCCGCCCGCCGTACGTCTACCGACGGCCGACCGGGTGCGGCGCCCGTGCCGGTTGGCATCATCCCGGTCCCAATGACTGCGATGTCCGGTGATTCCGTGCTGCCCGGGCTCCGACCCGCCCCGTCCGTCTGCCGGACGGGGCCGGACGACGCAGCCCGTGCGCTTCAGTCGATCAGCGATTTCTACCTCGGAGGCACAGTCATGGGCTGGTATGCCCTTCCCAGATCCGTTACCCGCCGGAAGATCCGCGGCCTGCTGCTGGCGCTGGTCGTCGGCGTCCTCGGTGCGGTCACCGCACTGGCCGCACCGCCGACCGCAGACGCCGCCGAGAACACGCTTGGCGCCGCGGCGGCACAGAGCGGCCGCTACTTCGGCACCGCCATCGCCTCGGGCAGGCTGGGCGACTCGGCGTACACGACGATCGCGGGCCGCGAGTTCAACTCGGTGACGCCCGAGAACGAGATGAAGATCGATGCGACCGAGCCGCAGCGGGGCCAGTTCAACTTCAGCGCCGGCGACCGCGTCTACAACTGGGCGGTACAGAACGGCAAGAAGGTGCGCGGCCACACACTGGCCTGGCACTCCCAGCAGCCCGGCTGGATGCAGAGCCTCAGCGGCAGCACACTGCGCCAGGCGATGATCGACCACATCAACGGCGTGATGGCCCACTACAAGGGCAAGATCGCCCAGTGGGACGTCGTGAACGAGGCCTTCGCCGACGGCAATTCGGGAGGCCGGCGGGACTCCAACCTGCAACGCACGGGCAACGACTGGATCGAGGTCGCCTTCCGCACCGCGCGCGCCGCCGACCCGGCCGCCAAGCTCTGCTACAACGACTACAACATCGAGAACTGGACCTGGGCCAAAACCCAGGGCGTGTACGCCATGGTCCGGGACTTCAAGCAGCGCGGCGTGCCGATCGACTGCGTCGGCTTCCAGTCGCACTTCAACAACGACAGCCCGTACAACAGCAACTTCCGCACCACCCTGCAGAGCTTCGCGGCGCTCGGCGTCGATGTGGCGATCACCGAACTCGACATCCAGGGCGCCTCGGCCACGAGCTACGCCAACGTGACCAACGACTGCCTGGCCGTCCCGCGCTGCCTCGGCATCACCGTCTGGGGTGTGCGCGACACCGACTCCTGGCGCTCGGAGCAGACACCGCTGCTGTTCAACGGCAACGGCAGCAAGAAGCCCGCCTACACCGCCGTCCTCAACGCACTCAACGGCGGCTCCACGACGCCCCCTGCGGATGGCGGACAGATCAAGGGCGTCGGTTCGGGCCGTTGCCTGGACGTGCCCGGAGCCGGCACCACCGACGGCACACAGCTCCAGCTGTGGGACTGCCACAGCGGCACCAACCAGCAGTGGACGTACACCGACGCCGGCGAGCTCATGGTCTACGGCAACAAGTGCCTTGACGCCGCCGGCACAGGCAATGGTTCCAAAGTCCAGATCTACAGCTGCTGGGGCGGCGACAACCAGAAATGGCGCCTCACCTCCGACGGATCCATCGTCGGTGTCCAGTCCGGCCTCTGCCTCGACGCCGTCTCAGGCGGCACCGCCAACGGCACCCTGATCCAGCTCTACTCCTGCTCGAACGGCAACAACCAACACTGGACCCGTACCTGAGGGGGCCTGCCACAAACGAAGGGGGAAGCCGTGACAGCCCACGGTGCGGCTTCCCCCACCCCTCCGTAAGTACATCGTCGATGGGCCCGGGTCGCCGCCGTGGTGGCGGCGACCTCGCGATCGGGATGCTCGCCGCGGTGCATCCGGCGCCCGCCGAGGTGGCGAGGGTGAACACCGTGGCCGAGAGTCCGTCCTGCTCAGGGCTGAGCAGACTGCGGCAACCAACTCACCCGGAGATCCGCCTTCGCTCGCTTCGGACACCAGACACACGCCCTCGGTCTCCCACCGCTGCTCCGGCTTGGAACGACACCCGGTGCTGGCGTGCTTGACACCAAACCGGCACATCACACCGGTGACGGACCGCGCGGACGCTGGTGAGCGTCCCACCGATCCAGTAGGACTCCCGGACGCCTTGGTGCCCGGGTGTCACGGCCGACCCGGCCCTATCCGGTGATGGCCACCGGGGCGTCCCAGGCGTTGCGGTCGACGGTGATGGTGTGGCCGCCGCGGGTCTCCTTGCTGTTGACCATGTACTGGTGCGCGCGGCTGTGGTTGGTGTAGAGCTTGGGATCCCAGGGCCAGTCGGCGGTGGTGGTGTTCTTGTTGTTCCACAGCGCGTACCAGAGGTTGCCGGGCAGGTCGGTCCGGTCGGTGGCCGTGGCGATGGCCTTGGCGCTGGAACTGCTGAATCCGTAGAGCCCGGCGCGGTAGGTCTTGGCTCGCAGGGTCTTGGTGAAGGAGCGCACGTACGTCAGGGTGGCGTCGTTGCACGCTTTGTTCGTGATGTCGTACGACTCCATGTTGAGGTAGATGGGGCTGCCGGGCTTCATGCCGAGTGCGGATGCCTTGGCGACGGCGTCCTCGGCGTTGCTCTTGCCGAGGGCGGCTGCCGTGGTGGCGGTGAACCTCTCCGGGTTTCTGCTGGTCTGGCAGGGCGGCTGGGCGCCGACGTAGAGCGGGATGAGCTTCCATCCGGCGGCGCTGACCGACTTTACCCAGGACGCGGTGAGGTTGGGCTGGGCGCAGCCGCGGTTCTTGCCGCCGATGTAAACCGCGGCGGCCCCGTAGAAGCCGGTCTTCCACGCCTTCATCGCGGCGAGGGAGGGCGCCGTGCAGGTGTCGAAGGCCCGACCCGTGTACGTCTTCTGCGCAGGCCAGCTCGTGGCGGCCATGGAGGTCTGCGCCGCGATCCCGGCGCCGGCGACCACGACGACGCCTGTCGTGGCCCACGCGATGTAACGGCCTCTCCTGGACAGCCTGTGACTGGACATCCCCACCCCATTCGGATCGCGGCCCCGGCCGCATACGTGCGCCGGCGGAAGGCTCGCGAACGCGGCGGTACACCGTAGGGTGAGGCTGCGGCGCTCGGCGTGTTCTGTTGCGGCGCGGTCGAGCTCCGGCAGTCGGAGCGCTCCCGTACTCTATCCAAGCCGCCGCTGCTGTGCTGACGCGCTCGGCGTCTGCTGGTACTGAGCCGTCACCGAGGTCGCGTCGGAGTAGCGCGCCGCGGCGACACGTACCCGCTCCATGACGTCGACAGCCCTCTTGGGCGCGACGTCCTGTCCGGACATCACCTCGGCTTGTTCACTGGTGGCCCCTCCCCCGACCAGGTCGTCGGCAGACGGTTCTGCTGACAGACTGGACCCATGCCGAAAAAGCGAACGTCCGACAAGAGTTTCGCCGAGGTGACGGCCTCTTTGGAGCACGGGGAAGGGTCTGATCCGGCCACCGGTCAGCTCTCCCCCGCGAGCGCGGGCGAACTCGTCGACCAGCAGGGCTGTCTGTGGCGGAAGAGCAGGGGCCCTCTGGACGCTCGGCTGATCAGGCGACTGGTGAGCGGCGCGGACGAGATGATCGTCGGGGAGGGCGCCGGAGAGGTGCTGCGGCCCGTGCCGGCCGACGTGCGCGAGGAGGCATGGACCCTGATCAAGGACGAGCTGAACGCATCCGGGTCGGGGAGGTACCAGGCGTTCGACTTTCGCTCCGAGGACGGCCGTGTCCTGCTGTACGTCGAGGAATTCTGCTGAGGCCATAGGGACGGCATGAGTCGGGGCGGTCGGCAGATGCTGACCGCCCCGAGCTTCATGTCACTCCTTTCGCTTCATAGCCGCGGCGTTCACCAGCGGTAGTGATTCGTGCGGAAGATCCGTCCGAATCGGTTGATGAAGTCGACATGCACGTGGTTGCCGGAGCCGCAGGGGCCCCGGTATCGGCAGCGGCCTCCGGTTCGCGCTACCTGCTTGGCGTGGCGGATCGCGGCACCCTTGCTGCTGAACCGGGTGGGATGCCACCAGTTCAGTACATTGCGCTTCTTGGGGATGTACCGGGCGCAGTTGTGGACGAGCGCGGACTGTCCGTCAGCCACCACGTAATAGGTGTGGGTGCCGACGACGGTCAGGTTGAAGACGGTGCGCACCGCCTGCGTGCGGCTGGTGGCCGTGACCATCGGCGCGGTCCCGCTGGGGCCGGACAGGCTTGAGCCCGGGTTCAGCTGGACCGCGTCGAGCCATCCGCGGCCCTGGACGAAGAACGGGTGGTTGGCGGTCGCTGTGATCTTCTTCGACGTGCCGTCGCCGTCCGCATCCACGGACAAGGTGACGAGGTCCTTGGTGCCGTGACCAGTGATCACGTCTGACACCGGGGAGATCGTGGTCTCACCGGTGATCTCGTCCACCGCCTGGACCAGGTCTCCGACCTCCACCTGGCTGATCGGCTTGGTGCTGCCGTCGGCCATCACGACCGGCGTCTCGGGCAGGAAGGAGTTCCGGCGGCAGCTGCGGGCGATGGTGCGGGCTGCTCGCAGGGCGCGGTAGCCGCGGTAGGCGCGGTAGCCCCACGCGGCGGTACCGAGGCCGGGGATGAAGCCCGCCGCGGTGAGCGCGATGTCCCACTTGTTGCGCCAGGCCCAGCGTTTGGCCCTTTTGAAGATCTTCTTCCAGCCCCATTTGCCGTCGAGGTCGAAGCAGTTGACCGGGTCGGCCGAGCAGTACTCGTAGGCGTTGGCGTTGCCGCCGTGCTGGGGGTCGACCGACAGGAAGCGGCCGGTGGCGGGGTTGTACTGGCGTACGCCCATGAGGGTGTAGCCGGCCACTGTCTCGCTGGAGCGCTGTTTTCCGCCCAGCCAGCCGTAGCGCACGGCCTGCTGACGGTCGCGCGGGTTGCCGTACTCGTCGGTGTCGAGGACGACCGGCGCCTCGCCCGCGTTGAGCGGGAGCTGGAGCGCCACGTCGCCGTGGATGTCGGTGAACTGGAGCACCGTGTCACCGGTGGCGCTGGTGACCGCGCCGAGGTTGCCGGACAGGGAGTCCACGTTGCGGGTCAGGGCACCGGTGGCGGTGTTCTCGACGATCCAGCGCGGATTGTCGTTGTCGCCGTCGTAGTGGTTGAGCTTGTTCTCGGTGGGCGACCAGGTCCCGCCGCTGTTGGTCTCCACCGTCCACGCGCGGAAGCGCAGTGCCGCGTCGAGGGTCCAGGTCTGCCGCTTGGTGCCGCTGGTCTGCTGGTAGGCGAGATCGTTGGTGTAGTAGCCGACGCTCACGCCGCCCGGCAGGGCGCTGGTGCGGCCGAAGGCGTCGTAGACGTAGCCCGAGTCGGTGATGCGGTCGGCGCTGTCGAACGTCGAGGTCTTGCTGCTTCCTCCGGAGGTGGGGCAGTCCAGACCGGGCGCCGCTGCGGCCGTGGTCAGGGACGTGCGGTTGGCGTGCTTGTCGTAGCCGTAGTCGCGCCGGGTGCAGACCGTCTCCACCGTGTCGTCGACCTGGGTGAGGCGGCCGGCGGCGTCGTAGCGGTAGGTCTGGTCCGACCAGCCGGCGTGGCTGGTCGTCTGGCCCTGCACGGACTCGGTGACGGCGTCGGACATCACCACGGTGCCGTCGCTGTCGCGGGTGTACGTGCGGTCGACCGGAGCGCCGGTGGTGTCCTCGGTCTGGGTGAGGGTGTAGCCGCCGGGCAGCTTCTCCGTTGCGACCGAGCCGTCCGCGTCGTACGTCGCCTGGAAGACACCCGCGACGGAGTCCGTCGCCTTCGTGGCCAGGCCGCGCGGCTCGGCGGTGTGGTCGTAGGTGAAGGTGACGGTGGACGGGGCGGTGTCGCTGACCTTGACCGGGCGGTCCAGCGCGTCGTATTCGGTCGTGGTCTTGCCGCCGTCGGCGTCCGTGTACGAGGCGGCTCGGCCGAGCTTGTCGTAGACCTGCGTGATGGTGCCGCCGGTCGGCGATGTCGTGCGGATCTCCTGCCCGGTGGCCGGGTCGTACTCGGTGGTGGTCTCCGGGACGGCTTGGCCGGTGCCGCCGGTGACCTTCACGGTCTCGGGGCGGCCCGCCGCGTCGTAGCTGGTGGTCGTGGTCCGCGTGACGCCGTTGGCGGTGTCGGTTCCGACCGTGGCGTTGCCCCACCAGTCGTACTGGGTGCTCGTCGTGGGGAGTTGCGCCGGGTTGCTGCCGCCGCCGGTGATGGCGCCACCGGGTCCGGTGGAGCACACCAGGTCGGCCCACTCCGGGCGGCCGGCGCACGTGCCGGTGCCGGTCGCGGACCAGTACGTGGTCACCACGGTGCCCGCGTCGGCGCCTGTGCTGCCCGTGTTGTAGGTCTTCGCCACACGGCCCAGCGCGTCGTACTCGGTCGTGGTGGTGATCGCGAGGCCGCCCGGGTCCTGGACCGACTTCTCCGGCAGGCCCTTGGCCCAGTCGTACGTGGTCTGCACGACCCTGGTCTCGCCGTGCACACCGGGGTGCTCACGGACCTGGGCGCCGGTGGTGACCTTGGTGACCTGGTCCTTCACCTTGGCGGTGCCGTCGGTCGGCCGGCCCGCGTCGTACTCGTTGACCGTCCAGCTGCGGGCGGTGACCGGCGACCCGGCCGCCACCAGGGTGGTCGTGCCGGACTTCAGGTCCGCGGTCAGGTCGACGCGCCGCAGCGGGCCGAACTCCTCCAGCTCACGTGTGCCGTTGTCGTTGTAGACGGACTTGGCGGTGAGCAGGTCGGCGCGCTCGGACGAGGCCAGGGAGGCGATGCCCAGTTCGGCCTGCATGGCGCGGTCCGCGGCGGTCGTGCCGAGCGCCACGGCCCGGTTGGCCGCCGTCAGCTCACGGACGGTGTTGCCGAAGCGGTCGTACTCGGTCGTCGTGATGTGCCCGCCGGGCGTCGCGGCGTTCACCGCGCGGCCCGAGACACCCATGTACGTGACGTCCGCGCGGTTGTAGGACGTGGCGGTCAGGCCGCTGCCCGCGTTCGACGCCGGGACGGCGTCGGCGGGGAACACGGCCGTCGCGTCGGTCGGGGCGTCCGACTGGCCCCATGCCTTCACATCGGCGGCGCCCATCTTGTAGGGGGCGTCGGTGCCGGTCAGCGGAACGTCGTAGACGACACTGGTCGCGGCGGTCCCTTCGACCACGTCGAGGGTGCCCTGCCGCAGCGCCGGCCGCGACGCCTTCAGCAGCATGCCGTCACCGGCCGCGCTGCCGGAGCCGGCCTTGCCGTAGGTGAACGTCCACGGAAGCTGACCCGGCGGGGTGACCTGGGTGACACGGCCCGCGGTGTCGTAGGCGTACTGCGTCTTGAGCGCGGGGCTGATCAGCGGGTTCCACGTCTCGGTCAGCCGGCCGGCTTCGTCGTACCGGTAGGTCTGCACGACCTTGGACGTCGCCGATGCCGCGCCGGGGTCGGTCGACCAGAGACGGATCTCCTTGACCTGGCCGGTGAAGTCGCCGAGCGTGGAGGCGCTCGCGGTGGTGGTGCTCGCGTACACGAACTCCAGCGCGCGGCAGCCCTTGGTGGCCGGGGTGGCTGTGCAGGTCGCGGCGGACACGGCCGACGTCGGCGCGATGACCCGCTTGGGCCGGGCCAGCGTCTTGCCGGCGACGTTCACCGTCTCGGAGACCACGGTCGTGGAGGTCTGCGCCAGGCCGTCCATCAGCGCGCTGGAGACCTGCCAGGTCGTCGCGGCCGGATCCGGCTTGGTGAACTCGGTGACCGTGCCCTCGGTGTCGGAGAGTGTGAAGGTGCTGCTCACACTGCCCTTGAGCGTCAGCTCCTCCGAGCCGGGCTCCGGTATCCAGCCGGTCTTCGCGGCGTTCGCGGTGAAGGAGATCTCCTCACCCTCGAGGTCCACCACGGCCACGGCCGTGTCGGAAATTCTCCGCAGGTGCGAGTAGTCGGAGTCGGTGGCCTCGGCGGCCGTACCCGACACCCACTCCTTGCCGAAGATGGCCACCTGGCCGGTCTGCTGTTCCCCGGCGTCCGGCCTCCGGGAGGACGCGGTGCGGGTCACCGACAGGTCGAAGTGCGAGGTGTCGGTGGCGGACAGGCTGTAGTCACCGGTCAGCAGGTTCAGCGAACCGGGGCCGATCTCGTCGGTCGCGGCCCCGGAGGCGTTGCGGTCGACGACCACGGACAGCGGCTGCGTACTGCCCGACGCGCTGTCGGGCCCGGTGAAGTCGGCCTTGATCTGGACGGTGCCGTCCGGGTCGACCGTGGTAGTCGCGTCCCATACCAGCTGATCGTTCCGGCCGGCCGTGAGAGCCACCGGCCAGGCGGTCAGCGCAGTGCCGGACGAAGTGACGTCACCCGCAGGGATCCGCACCCACGCGTCGGCCTCGGAGCGGCGCCAGGAGAACGACACCTTGTCGTACTTCGAACCGTCGGCCTCCGCGACGAGCGGCAGGCGCCGGGCGGTGCGCTCCCCCTCGTCGGGCCGGACGAAGCCGCCCGGGCCGGCGTGGAAGGTGTAGTCGACGGCCTCGGACTTGTTGTCGCCCTTGTCGACCTGGCGGACCTGAAGGGTGTGGGTTCCGTCCTTGGGCGGGGTGATGCCGATGGCCTTGGCGGCGGTGGAGCCGCCGGTGGCGACCTTGGTCCAGGTCATGCCGTCCAGCGACCACTCGAGCCAGTTGTGGTCGGTGCCCTTGGGGGTGACGGTGAACGTGCCGGCCTGTCCGGCGCCCTTCACCCACGCGGTCGTCGGGTAGTCCGTGGACGTGACGGAGGTGGGGGCGGAGGGGGCGGTGGTGTCGACGGTGAAGGTCTTCCAGGCCGACCAGCCGTTGTTGTAGTGGGAGCCGTCGTAGGGCGAGGTGCGGAACTTGTACGTCTTGCCGTTGGCCAGCACACCGGACGGGACGGTCACCGAGGCGACCTGCCCGGAGGGCACGTACTTGGACACGATGACGTCGCCGACCTGGGTGTTGGTGGCGTTGTCGAAGATCTGGAAGGTGCCGTTGACCTTGTCACCGTCGGCGTCGACGAAGGTGTCGCGCAGAGTGGGTGTGGTGGTGTTCACCACGTAGGCGCCGCTGTAGGAGAAGTACGGCGGGCCGGCCTCCTGTTTGGTGCCCGTGCGCGGCCGGTAGTTGTAGTTCACCACCAGCTTCGGCGGGTTCGAGGCGGCGTTCGCGGAGTTGACCCGCTTCCACTGGGCGGTCGCCGACTCGTCGGAGGCGCGCAGCCCCATGTGGCCGCGGGTGGCCTTGGCCGAGGCCCACTCCTGCATCAGCGTGGTGACGTCGGCGTTGATCCAGCCGTCCGGCTGTGTGCTGCAGCCCGGGTTGCCGCGGGTCTCGGTGGAGGTGGCCTTCTTCGCCGTCATCGTGGGACGGCTGGACCAGCGGCTGGAGGTGGACGCGGCGCCGGAGGACCACACCTCCCAGGGGTAGGGCTTGCAGTCGGTGTTGCCCGAGTGGAAGTCCCACAGACTCAGCTTGGCGTCCAGGACCAGCGCGTCCTGAAGCGGCGTGGTGTTCCAGGAGATGAACGACTGCGCGGTGCGCGGCGTGCCGTCGGCGTTCTTCGTGCCGGGGTTGCCGAAGTCCAGTTCGGTGTCGTTGGACCAGTCGACGGTCTCGCCCTGCTGGACGTAGGTGTCGAAGACGTTGGACAGCGAGGACGTCGACGGGTCGACGGTGACCGGGTACTTGGTGTCCGGGTCGGCGAGGAACTTCGCGTCCGGGGTGACGACCAGGTCGACGGACGAGCCCTTCTGTACGACCTTCAGGCCGACCCTGGCCTTGCGGGTGTGCTCCCCGGAGCGCTCGTCGACGGTGGCGTCCCACATCACCGGAGCGGGCATGACGGCCCGCGTCTTGTTCTTTCGGTCGGTGAATCGGACGCTGCCGTCCTTCAGTTGCTTCGCCTTCAGCCCCTTGGCCTTCAGCGGCAGCGTGTAGGAGTAGCCGTCGCCGGCGGGGCGCCGCCTGAGCTCCACGTACTGCTCGAAGCCGGTGCGTGTCGCCTCGACGACCACGTCCGCACCGGGCACGGCGTCGACGTACTCCGCCCGCGTCCCGTCGAGCTTCGGCTTCGGCAGCCCGCCCTTCCACTGCAGGGTGATCCGCTGGTCACCCTCGCCGAGCGTCACGAGGTCGGTGGCCTTGGCCTCGCGCGCGGCCGTCAGTGATGTCGCGGGCGTACCTTTCCTGCCCGCGAGCCGCAGTCCCTCCGGGTGCGCGACCGGCTCCACACCTGAGCCGGATTCGCGCAGTTCCACGTCGACGTCGACCCACTTGCCGTCCCGCTCGAAGCGGACCGGCCCGGCCGCGAACTCGGTGGTGAGGCTGCCGTCCTTGTTCACCCAGGTCGTGGAGGTCTCGGTCCGCTCGGACAGCGCTTCGACGCGTTTGCCCGACAGGCGGGCCGCGACGCGGGCTGACGGTAAGTCCGCTGCTTGGGTGACGGCCGGCTTCTTCGGCGCGGACGGCGCCTGGGAGCGCGGCGCCGCGGCGGCGGTCGCGCCGTCGAGCAGGGTGACGGTCAACGCCAGGGTGAGGCTGCCCGCTATGCAACGCAGACTTTCCCCTGACCAGAGCCGTCCCCGCTCCTCCGGCGTGGGACTGTGAATCGCCATGATTCCTCGGTCTCTTGATCACATCTGTGCACTTCCTGTGAAGTGCCTGGGTGACCGTACAGAGATCCAAAAGGTGCTCAACCGGGCAACTTGGCATGACTCGGCCATTTTTCAGCGCCAGAACCCTCATAACAACATCAATTTGTGATACAAATCCGCCTTCTTCCCTTCGGATTCAGGTCGTTGTTGCCCTTTTGTTGCTGTCACGAGTGAGTGAGGGGCGTGTGAGCTCCGGAGTCGGCCGTCCAGATGCGGCTGCTCAGGCGTGGACGGTGAGGAGCCGGCGGCCGGTGGTATCCGGTTCGCCGACGCGGACCTGGAGGTGCAGGGCACCGGTGCGTGGCAGCACCAGCGGCGTGCCGACGACCAGTTCGCCGACCGCCGTGCAGCCTTCCTGGGAACAGTGCCGCGCCGATGAGGGGGGTCGGTGCTGTCCAGACCGAAGCCGCCGGCGTCGCGGCTCCCGGACGTGAGCGCGTCGACCCAGTACCGCTGGTGGTGGAAGGCGTACGTAGGCAGCGGGACACGGCGGGCTCCGGTGCCGGCGAAGAGCGCCTCCCAGCCGACACAGAGTAACGAGGTCAGCGCGGGAAACAGGTCGAGCGCGCCCGGCCTCGCCTGAGAAACCTACGAAAACCGCAGGTCAGAGCCCCCTCGCCGCAGGCTCCAGAATCGCCACGCACTCCACATGATGCGTCATCGGAAACAGATCGAACGCCCGAAGCGTCCGCACCCGGTACCCCCCGTCCCGGAAGTACCCCAAGTCCCGCGCCAGCGCAGCCGGATCGCATGCCACGTACGCGATCCGCCGGGCCCCCAGCGACGCCAGGTGCTCCACCGTCTTCCGGCCCGCCCCCGCCCGCGGCGGGTCGAGCACGATCAGGTCGACCTCCGTGATGCCCGTGCGCGGCAGCACGCTCTCGACCTTGCCCTGTTCGATACGCACGCGGTCGAACTCGGCGAGATTGTGCCGCGCGTCCTCCACCGCCCGCTTGCCGGACTCGATGCCGAGGACCGCGCCCTGGTCGCCGACCCGGTCGGCGAGGGCTCCGGCGAAGAGGCCGACGCCGCAGTAGAGGTCGAGGGCCATGTCGCCCTTGCGGGGCAGCAGGCCCTGCATGACCGCTGTCACCAGGGTGTCCGCCGACTTCGGGTGGACCTGCCAGAAGCCGCCGCCTCCCACCCTGTAGGTGCGGCCGTCCGCGCGCTCGCGGACGAACGGGCGGCCGTGGACGCGGTGGACGCCGCCGGAGCGCTCGTCCACGCGCAGGACCGACACCGGGCGGTCCAGTTCGACCAGCGGGAGGCGCGCGCCCGGCTTCGGCGTCAGGACCACCTGGCGGTCCTGGGAGCCCGTCGCCGCGATCGCCTCGACGGAGTCCATGCCGGTCCAGACCCGCTTCTCGATGCCCAGTTCGCTGACGCCCTCCGCGGCGATCATGCAGTGGTCGATCGGCTCCACCTCGTGCGAGCGGTGCCGGCGCAGACCCGCGCGGCCGTCGGCCGTGACCGCGTACTGGACGCGGGTACGCCATGCGGGGACCTGGCCCGCGGGCACCTTGTCGCCCTCGGCGGGCAGCACCGTGCCGTCCCAGCCGGCCTCCTCGGGCGTGAGCCCGGCGAGGCGCTGGAGCTGCTCGGCGATGACGTCGGCCTTCAGGCGGCGCTGCGCACCCGGCTTGGCGTGCTGCCAGTCGCAGCCGCCGCAGCGGCCGGGGCCGGCGAACGGGCAGGGCACGTCGATGCGGTCCTTGGAGGCGTCCAGCACCTTCACCGCGTCCGCGCGCAGGAACCGCGCGCCCTCCTCGCCCTCCGTCACCCGGGCCACGACCCGCTCACCGGGCAGCGCGTGCCGGACGAACAGCACCTGGCCCTCGGAGGTGCGGGCGATGCAGTGGCCGCCGTGGGCGACGGGGCCGACCTCGACCTCGTACTCCTCCCCCACCAGCGACTTCTTCGGTTCTGCCTGCATGGCGGGGTGACTCCATAACGCGTGAGGGGGAAGGGCCGAACGGGAACAGCCGGACAACAGCCCACCAGTCTACGTGGCTGCCGCCCGGCCCTTTCACCAGCGCTTCCCGAGCCGTCGCCTCAGGGCTTCGGCTCCGAGGACTCCTTCGGCCGCTCCTGCGCCGGACCACGCCGTACCGCACCGGGGGCGTTCCAGTCCTGCTGCCTGCGGGCCCGCCGCTTGGCCGCCTCGGAGGACTGGAGCTGGTACGGCACGGACGTCACCATGATCCCCGGGGTGAACAGCAGCCGGCCCTTCAGCCGGAGGGCGCTCTGGTTGTGCAGCAGGTGCTCGTACCAGTGGCCGACCACGTACTCCGGGATGATCACGGACACCGCGTCGCGCGGGGACTCCTTGCGGAGGCTCTTGACGTACTCGATGATCGGCCGCGTGATCTCGCGGTAGGGCGAGTCGAGGACCTTCAGCGGTACGTCGATGCCGCGCCGCTCCCACTCCTCGCGCAGGGCCTTGGTCTCCGCCGGGTCGACGTTGACGCTCAGCGCCTCCAGCGAGTCCGAGCGCATCAGCTTGGCGTAGGCCAGGGCGCGCAGCGTCGGGCGGTGGATCTTGGAGATCAGCACGACCGAGCGGACCCGCGAGGGGCGTACGAGGTCGTCGGTCGGGCCCTCGGGGGCGGCGATCTCGGCGGCGACCCGGTCGTAGTGCTTACGGATGGCCGTCATCGTGGCGTAGAAGATCACCATGCCGAGCAGGGCGACCCAGGCGCCGTGCGTGAACTTGGTGAGCAGGACGACGACGAGCACGAGGCCGGTGAAGAAGGCGCCGAAGGCGTTGATGGCACGCGAGCGGACCATGTGGCGGCGCTTGGCCTGGTCGGTCTCGGTGGCCAGGTGGCGGTTCCAGTGGCGGACCATGCCGGTCTGGCTGAGGGTGAAGGACACGAACACGCCGACGATGTAGAGCTGGATCAGGCGGGTGGAGTCCGCTCCGTAGATCCCGACCAGCAGTCCCGCGGCGCCCGCGAGGAGCACGATGCCGTTGGAGAAGGCCAGCCGGTCGCCGCGGGTGTGCAGCTGGCGCGGCAGGTAACGGTCCTGGGCGAGGATCGAGCCGAGCAGCGGGAAGCCGTTGTAGGCGGTGTTCGCGGCGAGGAACAGCACCAGCGCGGTGGCCGCGGCCAGGACGATGAACAGGAAGCTGCCCTTGCCGAAGACGGCCTCGGCGACCTGGGAGATCACCGGGTTCTGGACGTAGCCCGGGCCGAGCGGGACGCCGTCGTGGACGAGGTCCTTGGCCGGGTTCTCGGCCATACGGACGTCGGTCGCGGCGGCCAGCGCGATGATGCCGCAGAACATGGTGACGGCCAGCAGGCCCATCATCGCGAGGGTGGTCGCGGCGTTCTTCGACTTGGGCTTGCGGAAGGCCGGGACGCCGTTGGAGATGGCCTCGACGCCGGTGAGGGCGGCACAGCCGGAGGAGAAGGCGCGCAGCAGCAGGAAGACCAGTGCGAAGCCCGCGAGGCCCTGGTGTTCGGGCTTGATGACGTAGTCCGCCGTCGGTGCCCGCATGGTGTCGTCCAGGACCAGCCCGCGGAAGGCGCCCCAGACGATCATGGTGAAGACGCCTGCGACGAAGATGTACGTGGGGATCGCGAACAGCGTGCCCGACTCGCGCACACCGCGCAGGTTCATCAGTGTGAGCAGCACGATCACGCCGATCGCGCAGGCCACCTTGTTCTCGACGACGAACGGGATCGCGGAGCCGAGGTTCTCGATGCCGGAGGAGATCGACACGGCGACGGTGAGGACGTAGTCGACGAGCAGCGCGCTCGCGACCGTCAGACCCGCCTTGGGCCCGAGGTTGGTGTTCGCCACCTCGTAGTCGCCGCCGCCGCTGGGATAGGCGTGCACGTTCTGCCGGTACGAGGCCACCACCGTGAACATCAGCACGACGACCGCGACGGCGATCCAGGGGCTGAAGTGGTAGGCCGTCACGCCCGCGATCGACAGGACCAGCAGGACCTCGCCTGGCGCGTACGCCACGGAGGACAACGGGTCGGAGGCGAAGACGGGGAGTGCGATGCGCTTCGGCAGGAGCGTTTCACCCAGCCGGTCACTGCGCAGTGCGCGCCCGATCAGGATCCGTTTGGGCACGTCGGTCAGTTTGGACACAACAGAGGATCGTAAGCGTTCGATTGCGGGCTCGACCACCCGCCACCCCTCATCGGTGTTCCGTCTGCTCTCCGAGTGAATTCAGAGGCGGCTGCGGCTGCGGATTGCGCAGGTCACCCGCTTCTCATGCCTATATGACTAAGCCCTGTCCGTCTCCCGGCCGTTGCCGCCCCCTGGAGGTCCCATGCACCCGACCGCAGAACTGATCGGCGCCGCGGCCACCCTCATCGCCCTCGGATTCCTGACGGCGGCGAGCATCCGCAGCATCAGCCGCCGCAAGCACGTCTCCCCGGGCGCCCGCTAGCCGGTCCGCTCCGGGGAGCGCTCCAGCTCTGCCACCCGGGCCTCCAGCTCCTCCCGTCCGATGCCGCCCGTCCGTGTCGAGGGGATCGTGCAGGCGTACGCGCCCGCCACCGTCCCGAAGCGGGCGCAGCGGTGGGGCGGCTGGGAGTTGAGCCAGGCGTGCAGGAACGCGGCCGCGAAGGCGTCGCCCGCGCCGTTGGAGTCGACCACCGGCGCCGGCGGCGGGGCGGCGGGTACGTGGGTCAGGTCGCCGTCGGCCAGCAGGTACGCCCCGGCCGCCCCGGCGGTGGCCACGACCGCCCGGGCCCTGCCCCGCTCGGCGATCCGCCGCATGGTCCGCTCCGGGTCGGCCAGCGCCGTGCTGGACAGGAAGACCAGGTCGGCCTGGAGGGCGAAGGGCTCGTGGTAGGGGTTGGACCCGTCCCAGTCGTGCAGGTCGGTCGAGATCGTGACGCCTGCCTCGCGCAGGACGGGCAGTGCCTGGGCACACGGCTGGGTGATGACGACGTGGGCGTGCCTGCTGGCGGCGGCCAGCTCGCGCACCGTGGCCTCGGGCAGCCGGTCCGTGTCGGCGGCGCGTGTGGCGTCGTACAGGGACAGCCGTCTGCCGTCGGGGGCGACGAGGTTGACCGCGCGTTTGGTGCCGAGCGGCTGCGGGACGGCGGTGAGGGCGATGCCGTGGTCGCGGTGCAGGGCGCGGACCAGGTCGCCCTCGGGGTCGTCGCCCAGCATGTCGAGGTGGTGGGTGCGCAGCCCCAGCGCGCTGGTCCCGAGGGCGACGAAGTCACCGCTCTGGCCCGCCCGCGTCACGATCCCTGGCCGGATCATGTGGCTGTCCGCGAACGGCACGGGCAGCTCGGGCACGTGCACGATCGTGTCCACGCCCGCGCCGCCCAGCACGAGAACGTCGATCTCGGTACTCATGGCGAGTTCCTCCCCCGGGGGCGCCCCGGCAGGGCCCTCGGCAACCCCCGCGACTTTGCCGATACGTTGGAGTCGGGCAGTCGAACGCGGCACCGGCCCCCGAGGGGCATCATGGCCTGTTTCCACCGGCATGATGGTGCATGGCGGCCCGCACCCAGGCCGCGACGTGGTGCCCGGCGAGCCGAAAGAGAGACATGAGCACGACAGTCATGAAGGCCAGAGGGCCTGCAGGAAGCGCGGTGTGACGCGATGCATATTGTCATCATGGGTTGCGGAAGGGTGGGGTCCGCCCTGGCCCAGAACCTGGAGCAACAGGGCCACACGGTCGCCGTGGTGGACCAGGACCCGACCGCCTTCCGCCGCCTGGGGTCGTCCTTCGGCGGTCGCCGGGTGACCGGGGTCGGCTTCGACCAGGACACCCTGCGCGAGGCGGGCATCGAGGAGGCCGGCGCCTTCGCCGCCGTCTCCAGCGGTGACAACTCCAACATCATCGCCGCGCGCGTGGCCCGCGAGATGTTCGGCATCGAGAACGTCGCCGCCCGCATCTACGACCCCCGCCGCGCCGAGGTCTACCAGCGCCTGGGCATCCCGACCGTCGCGACCGTCCGCTGGACGGCCGACCAGATGCTGCGCCGTCTGCTCCCCTCCGGCGCCGAGCCGCTGTGGCGCGACCCGACCGGTGGTGTCCAGCTCGCCGAGGTGCACACCTCCACCGCGTGGGTCGGCCACAAGATCAGCCGGATCCAGGAGGAGACCGGTGTACGCGTGGCGTTCCTGACCCGGCTCGGAGAGGCGGTCCTGCCCACCTCGCAGACGGTGTTGCAGGAGGGCGACCTGGTGCACGTGATGATGCGCACCGACGAGGTCGACACGGTCGAGGCGGCGTTCGCCAAGGGTCCCGAAGAGGAGGGCGGTCACTGATGAGGGTCGCCATTGCCGGAGCCGGCGCGGTCGGCCGCTCGATCGCGGGCGAGCTGCTGGAGAACGGCCACGAGGTCCTGCTCATCGACAAGGCGCCGACCGCCATCTCGGTCGAACGCGTCCCGCAGGCCGAGTGGCTGCTCGCCGACGCCTGCGAGATCACGTCCCTGGACGAGGCGGCGCTCCAGCGCTGCAACGTCGTCATCGCCGCGACCGGCGACGACAAGGTGAACCTGGTCGTCTCGCTCCTCGCGAAGACGGAGTACGGCGTCCCGCGTGTGGTCGCCCGGGTGAACAACCCGAAGAACGAGTGGCTGTTCAACGAGTCCTGGGGCGTGGACGTCGCCGTCTCCACGCCGCGTCTGATGTCGGCCCTGGTCGAGGAGGCGGTGAGCGTCGGCGACCTGGTGCGCCTGCTCCGCTTCAGCCACGGCGACGCCAACCTGGTCGAGCTGACCCTGCCGGAGGAGTCCGCCCTGGCCGGCACACAGGTCGGCGATGTCGAGTGGCCGCAGGACACGTCCCTGGTCACGATCATCCGCGGCACCCGCGTCCTGACGCCCTCCCGGGAGGACTCCCTGGAGGCCGGCGACGAGCTGCTCTTCGTGGCCGCGCAGGCGCGTGAGGAGCAGCTGGAGGACCTGCTGTCGGTACGGCGGGACAGCGCGGCGAGCTGAGCGGGGCCCTGCGGGGAGCACGCGGAAGGGGCGTCCTGAGCACTCAGGACGCCCCTTCTCTGCTACATCACGGCACCGACGCCACGTACCTACTCGGCGGACCGGGCAGCGGCCTCCCGTTCCCGCTCCTCCGCAGCCTTCTCCTCGGCCTCCATCTCCGCGAACACGTCGATGGGCGCGGGCGCCTTCGCCAGGAACACCCACGTCAGCCACACGGCGAGCAGGAACGGCGGGATCTTCAGGGCGATCAGGACCCACCCGAGCTGTGTGGTGTCGGCCCACCAGTACAGCGGGAAGAGGATCGCGCACTTGGCGAGCAGGATCGCGCCCCAGGCGTAACTGGCCTTCGCGTACGCCTTCTTGCGGCCCGGGTTCCGGGTGCGCCAGGAGAGGTTCTCCTTGAAGACCGGGCCGAGGATCAACCCGATCAGCGGGACACCGCACAGGGTGGTGATGATGTACGCGAGGGCCAGGCCCAGCGTGTACAGCATGCCGGGCAGGTAGAAGTCCTTGGCGTTGCCGGTCATCATCGCGAAGACGACGCCGAAGGCCACACCGAAGACACCGCTGAAGGCGTGCTTGACGGTGTCCTTCGTCACCAGCCGGACCACGACCAGCACCAGCGACACGGCCAGCGCCGCGATCGCCGACAGGTGCAGATCCTTGTTGATCGTGTAGATGGTGACGAAGAGCAGGCCGGGCAGCACCGTCTCGATCATGCCCCGCAGGCCGCCGAACGCCTCGAAGAGGGCGGCCTCGGTCACCGCCCGGGCGTCGTCCGCAGATGTCTCTTCGGTCGGCTTGTCGAGCGACGTCACCGGCTACTCCCGTCCGAGGGGTCTCAGTTCGTACTTGGGATTGAACAACACACGGCGGCCCCGGCTCATCGAGATCCGGCCCGATGCGATCAGTTTGCGCCCCGGCTCTATCCCGACGATGGAGCGCCTGCCGAGCCACACCACGTCCAGCGCGGCGGAGCCGTCGAACAGCTCGGCCTCCAGGGCCGGGACTCCGGCGCGCGGCCGCAGCGTGACCGTGCGCAAGGTACCAGTTACCGTCACTATCTGCCGGTCCTGGCAGTCGCCGATCCGGATACAGCCGGTGGTCTCGGTGTCCTCGCGCAGCTCCTCGGACTCCAGGTCCTCCTGCGACGAGGAGAGCCGGTCGAGCATGCGCCGGAACCGCCCCGCCGACTTCTGCGAACGAGGAACAGCACTCATGTCTGAAGCGTACCGGGGCCTGCCGACAACCCCGTAACCTCGCAGCGCGCGCCCTGCTTCTCGAAGCGATGGCCCATCCCCGGCTCCGTGATACCGCACCCCCCGGGGGCCGACCCCCGGGCCCCCGGCCGCGCGCCGCAGCACTCACTTCTCGAAGCGATACCCCATCCCCGGCTCCGTGATGAAGTGCTTCGGATGTGAGGGATCCGCCTCCAGCTTCCGCCTCAGCTGTGCCATGTACACGCGCAGATAGTTCGTCTCCGTCCCGTAGGACGGCCCCCACACCTCCTGGAGCAGCTGCTTCTGCCCGACGAGGCGCCCTCCGTTGCGGACGAGGACCTCCAGCAGGTGCCACTCGGTGGGCGTCAGCCGTACGTCCTTGCCTGCGCGGACGACCTTCTTCGCGGCCAGGTCGACGGTGAACCCGTCGGTCTCCACCACCACGTCGTCCTCACCGCCCCCGCCCGGCTCGGCCCTGCGCACGGCGGCCCGGAGCCGGGCGAGCAGCTCGTCCATGCCGAACGGCTTGGTGACGTAGTCGTCGGCGCCCGCGTCCAGGGCCTCGACCTTCTCGTCGGAGGAGTGCCGTGCGGAGAGCACCAGGATCGGCACCCGGGTCCAGCCGCGCAGGCCCCTGATCACGTCGACGCCGTCCATGTCGGGCAGGCCCAGGTCGAGGACGACCACGTCGGGGTGGCGGGCGGCGGCGAGCTGGAGGGCTGTGGCGCCGTCGTGGGCGGCGTCGACCTCGTACTTGCGTGCCTTGAGGTTGATCACGAGGGCGCGCACGATCTGCGGCTCGTCGTCGACCACCAGCACACGGGTCATGAGGCCTGCCTTTCGGGTTCCGCTGTGTGGAAGGGCTCCGGGTGCGTTTCCGCCGCGCGGAGGGTGAGGACCATGGTGAGCCCGCCGCCGGGCGTGTCCTCGGCGTCGAGCGTGCCGCTCATGGCCTCCGCGAAGCCGCGCGCCACCGCGAGACCCAGGCCCACTCCGGCGCCACGCGGGGCGTCGCCGTAGCGCTGGAAAGGCTCGAATATGCGGCCCTTGGCCTCGTCGGGGACGCCCGGCCCCCGATCGACCACCCGTACCTCGACCCGGTCGGCGAGCGCGCTGGCGGCGACCAGCACGGGCGCGCCGGCCGGACTGTACTTGACGGCGTTCTCGACGAGGTTGGCCATCGCCCGCTCCAGCAGTCCGGGGTCCACCCGGACCATCGGCAGGGTCTCCGGGACGTCCAGGTCGACGCTGCCCTCGGGCACGCCGCCGAGCGCCATCGGCACCACCTCGTCGAGGTCGATCTCGCGGATCAGCGGGGTGACGGTGCCGGTCTGGAGCCGCGACATGTCGAGGAGGTTCCCGACGAGGTGGTCGAGACGGTCGGCGCCGTCCTCGATGCCCTCCAGCAACTCCGCCCGGTCCTCCTCGGACCACTCGACGTCCTCGGAGCGCAGGGAGGACACCGCCGCCTTGATCCCGGCGAGCGGGGTGCGCAGATCATGGCTGACGGCGGCCAGCAGCGCCGTACGGATGCGGTTGCCCTCGGCGAGCGCGCGGGCCCGGTCGGCCTCCTCCTGGAGCCGGCGGCGGTCCAGGACGACGGCGGCCTGGGCGGCGAAGGCGGCCAGCACCCTGCGGTCCTCGGCGGGCAGGACGCGGCCGGTCAGCGCCAGCGCCATGTGGTCACCGACCGGCACGTCCACGTCCGCCTCGTCGGGCCGGTCGACGGGGCGCCCCTGGCCCACGCGGCCGGCGCAGGTCCACGGCGCGACGTCGCTCGCCCGCTCCAGCAGGGCCGCCGACTCCATGCCGAACGTCTCCCGGACCCGTTCCAGCAGGTCCTCCAGGCCGGTCTCGCCCCGCAGCACGCTGCCGGCGAGGAAGGACAGGATCTCGGACTCGGCCCGCAGCCGGGCCGCCTGGTGGGTGCGGCGGGCGGCGAGGTCCACCACGGAGGCCACCGCCGCTCCGACGGCCACGAAGATCACGATGGCGACGATGTTCTTCGGGTCGGCGATGGTCCACCGGTGCAGGGGCGGTGTGTAGAAGTAGTTCAGCAGCAGGGACCCCACCGCCGCCGAGGCCAGCGCCGGGAAGAGCCCGCCGAGCAGGGCCGCCGCCACCGTCAGCGCCAGGAAGAGCAGCATGTCGTTGGCGAGGCCGAGGTCGACGGCGCTGAGCAGCGCCGCGAGGGCCGGTGGGCCGGCGACACCGACCAGCCAGCCCCACACCCGCCGGGACCGTCCCAGGCGCGCGTCCCGGGCGACCGGCAGCCCGCGGCCCTTGGCGACCTCCTCGTGGGTGACGATGTGCACGTCGAGGTCGGGCCCGGACTCCCGGGCGACCGTCGCCCCGACACCGGGTCCGAAGACGTACTGCCAGGCCTTCCGCCGCGAGGAGCCCAGCACGATCTGGGTGGCGTTGACCCCGCGGGCGAAGTCGAGCAGGGCCGCCGGTATGTCGTCGCCGACGACGTGGTGGAAGGTGCCGCCGAGGTCCTCGACCAGGGTCCGCTGCACGGCCAGTTCCTTGGGCGAGGCGGAGGTCAGTCCGTCGCTGCGGGATATGTAGACGGCCAGCACCTCGCCCCCGGCGCCCTTCTCGGCCAGCCGCGCGCCCCGGCGGATCAGCGTCCGGCCCTCCGGGCCGCCGGTCAGCCCGACCACGATCCGCTCGCGCGAGCCCCAGATCGCCGAGACCCGGTGCTCGCTGCGGTACTGGGTGAGGTAGGCGTCGACCCGGTCGGCCACCCACAGCAGGGCCAGCTCGCGCAGGGCGGTCAGGTTGCCGGGCCGGAAGTAGTTCGACAGGGCCGCGTCGACCTTGTCGGGCTGGTAGATGTTGCCGTGCGCCATCCGCCGCCGCAGCGCCTCCGGCGACATGTCCACCAGTTCGACCTGGTCGGCACGCCGTACCACCTCGTCGGGGACGGTCTCTTGCTGTCGCACTCCGGTGATCGACTCGACGACGTCGCCCAGCGACTCCAGGTGCTGGATGTTGACGGTCGAGATCACGTCGACGCCGGCGGCCAGCAGCTCCTCCACGTCCTGCCAGCGCTTGGCGTTGCGGGATCCGGGGATGTTCGTGTGGGCGAGTTCGTCGACCAGGGCGACATGCGGGCGGCGGGCGAGGACGGCGTCGAGGTCCATCTCGGGGAAGAGGCCGCCGCGGTACTCCAGCCACTTGCGCGTGACCTGCTCCAGACCGTGCAGCATCACCTCGGTGCGCGGCCGGTCGTGGTGTTCGACGAAGGCCACCACGCAGTCCGTGCCCCGTTCGACGCGGCGGTGTGCCTCGGAGAGCATCGCGTACGTCTTTCCGACGCCCGGTGCCGCACCGAGGTAGATCCGAAGCTTGCCGCGTCCCATGGCCTCATTGTCTTCCGGTCTGCCGTCCGCGCAGCGTCGACCTTACGGCCGGCGATTACGGCAGACGGGTGCCGGGCGCGGGAGCGGGGCCGTCTTTGACGGAACCCTGACGCGCCCGGCCGCTCAGAGGCTCACGCGGGATTGTCGCCGTGGGTGAGGGTCTCCCAGGCGACGAAGAGGTTGTTGCTGCCGGCGGGGCGGCCCCGCAGGGTCAGCGTCTCGGTGTTGGTCATGGCGTGTCCGAGACGGTTGGCCAAGGCGTTGTGGCCCACCTCGGAGACCGGTCCGAGCCCGAGCTTGAGGGAGCCGCCGCACAGCCAGTCAGGGACGGCCGCGCCCAGTTGGTACTTGGCGTGGAGGCCGAGCCCGTGCCGCAGTCGCTCGCCCACGTCGGTGCCGTAGAGGTCCTGTCCCTGGATCCGGCTGGTCTCGGCCACGTGGGAGATGGCCGAGAGGCCGTAGCCGGTGTGGGTGAAGTCCCGGCAGGTCTCCTGGCTGAGTCCGTTGACGAAGGTCGACTGGCCCTGCCAGTACTTGACGATCTTGTCCCGGGTGTTGAGGTTCTGACTCGGCACGGTCTTCGGCAGCGCGCCGTCGGACTCCAGGTAGACATAGGCGGCCGTGCGCGTGCGGAACTTCGCCATGGCCTTGTCGTACGACGTCTTGTCCTCCAAGAAGACGGAGATGCCGACGGCGGCCTCCATCATCGACAGCTCCCAGTTGCCGTTGGAGTTCGAGCCGTTGATGATCTCGGGCAGGTAGACGGTGCGGAGCATGGTGGCGAAGCGGCCGGAATTCGCCCAGTTCCCGTTGTACGTGTACTTGATGATCTCGGCGGCCTTGGGCCAGGAGGAGCCGGCCCAGCCGGTCTGCAGGGGTGCGTTGCTGTTGGTGTGGTCCCTGATCACGGCGGACCAGGCGTCCATCAGCTCGATGGCCTTGCGGGCGTGCCGTTCGTCGCGGGTGACGTACCAGGCGAGGGCCTGGGTGTAGGCGGCGATCGCGTCCTCGCGTTCGTCGGTACAGCCGAGGTTGGGGCTGGAGTACGAACCGCACTCGACGACGGCCCGGGGACGGGGCGTGCGGTTCAGGTCGGCGTACTCGCTCTCCATCATCCGGTCGTAGGCGCCCTTCCAGGGCTGGGCGCCGGAGTTGACCTTGGAGCGGGCGAAGTCGAGCTGCGCCTCGGAGACGGTGACACCGGGGTGGACGAAGGTGCCAGGGGCGCTCGGCGCGGCGTCGGCGGGCCAGGCGAGTGCACCGGCGACGAGGGCGGCCGCGGCCGCGCATAATGCGGTTCTGCGCATGACGTGGGGCCTTCCGTTCTCGTACGTGAACGTGAAGCGCCTTTATGAACAGACGCGTTGGACGGAGACGGTAGGTACAGACCAATGCCCCGTCAAGGCTCCACGCATGAGAAAGGGCCGCACCCCTGGGGGATGCGGCCCTGATGTCTCTGACGAACGCTCAGCGGACCTCGGTGATCTCAGGTCCGCGCTGGAGCTGGCCCATTCCGCCGGCGAAACGGGAGCCCTCCTCCTGCTGGACGCCCTCGGGGACCATCTGAGCGTCGTTCGGCAGCTTCAGGACGATCGGGTCGCGGGGCGCCATCGGGCCCTCGCCGCGGACCACGACCGTGTCCCGGAAGATCTGCTCGAGCAGCCCGGCGGCCTGCGGCTGCACCGCGCCCTGACCCGAGATGACCCCGCGCAGGAACCAGCGGGGGCCGTCCACACCGACGAACCGTACGACCTGGAAGCCGCCGGTACCGTCCGGCAGCTGCACCGGCACCTGGGCGCGCAGCTCCCAGCCCAGCGGCCCCTCGACCTCGTCGACGATGCCGCCCTGCTGGGTGATGCCGGTGCCGATCTCCTCGCGCACCTCGCCCCAGATGCCCTCGCGCTTGGGCGCGGCGAAGCCCTGGAGCTGGATCGCGCTGTCCTGCAGCACGACCGTCGCCGCCACGATCGCGTCGCCCGCCACCTCGACGCGCAACTCCATGCCGTCGACGCCCGGCACGAACAGACCGCCCAGGTCGACCCTGCCCTCGGCCGGGTCGTGGACCTCGGAGCTGTCCCAGGGCCCGTCGGGCCGCGGCGCCGGCTCGAGCCTCAGGCGCTCGCCCTGGCCGCCTGCCTCACTGTCGACACCGTCGACGACCTGCTCGGCCTCGCCGGCCGCGTCCTCGGCGGCATCCCTCTTCTTGCGACGTCCGAACACGTCACTGTCCTTCCCGGTCGGATACGACCGAAGCGTATCGATTCCCACCCGCCTGACCGCCCAGGGCGGCCTGACCGCTTGTGCCGCTCGTCCCGTCCACCACGGCGTGGCCTCCGGTGGACCCGAAGCCCCCCTCGGCCCGCGTGGAGTCGGGAAGCTCCGCCACCTCCTGGAAGCGGACCCTCTCGACCTGCTGGACTACCAGTTGGGCAATCCGGTCGAAGCGCTCGAACCGCACGGCCTCGCGCGGGTCGAGATTCACCACGATCACCTTGATCTCCCCACGGTACCCGGCATCAACCGTCCCCGGGGCATTCACCAGGGCGACGCCGCAGCGGGCGGCGAGACCGGACCGCGGGTGCACGAAGGCCGCGTACCCCTCAGGCAGCGCCACAGACACTCCCGTGGGCAGCACGGCCCGCTCGCCCGGCGCCAGTTGGCACGCCTCGGTGGTGCGCAGATCGGCTCCCGCGTCACCGGGGTGCGCGTAGGAGGGAAGCGGGACGTCGGGGTCGACGCGCCGGATCAGCACGTCCACCGGCTGACGGCTCACGGGGCTGGTGGGAGTCATGGGGGCTTCCGGGCTCACGGTGCTCGTGGGGGTTGTCGGGGTCGTGGGAGTCATGCGAGTCGTGAGGTTCTTCGTGGGATTCATGGGGGCCATGGAGCTCAAGCGGCCTTCCGGACTCACGGATTCACCTCGAAGGCGCGGGCGCGCCGGAGCTGATCGGGGTCGTTCATGGCGGCCTGGATCTCCTCCTGGCGGCCGTGGTCGACGAAGTGGTCGACCTTCACCTCGACGAACAGCGCGTCGGCGCGGAGGGCGACGGGCCCGTCCGGGCCGCCGACGCGTCCGGTGGCGGACGAGAAGATCTTCCGCCCGGCCACCGCCGTCACCTCGGCCTCCAGGTACAGCGTGGTGCCCACGGGCACGGGCCGGACGAAGTCGGTCTCGAGCCGTCCGGTCACGGCGATCGTGCGCAGCAGCCAGTTCAGCGAGCCGAGGGTCTCGTCCAGGGCGGTGGCGAGCACTCCGCCGTGCGCGAGGCCCGGGGCGCCCTGGTGGGCGGGCTGCACGGTGAACTCGGCGGTGAGCGACACGCCCTCGCCCGCCCGTGCCTCCAGATGCAGTCCGTGCGGCTGGTCGCCGCCACAGCCGAAACACTGGCCGTAGTGCGCACCGAGGAGCTCACCGGGCGCGGGAGCGTCCGGATGTCGCACCGGCGGCACGGCGTCGGCCGGCGGCTGAAGAGCTGCGGAAGTACGACTCACAGCCGGAGACCTTACCCGCGCGTCGGCCCGTTCCGGACACCGTGTCAAGCTTGGCTCCATGCAGCTCTCCGCCGCCCCTTACGAAGAACGCCTGACCGCTCCGCGGTCCTGGTGGCTGATCTCGTTCCTCGTCGGCGTCTCCATGGCCTTGATCCTGCTTCCGTTCGGCACGCTGCCGATGCTCGGCGGGCTGGCCGGCGGCACCGCGGTCGCGGCCGTCGCGGCGAGCTCGTACGGCTCGATCCGCATCCGTGTGGTCGGCGATTCCCTGATCGCGGGCGAGGCCAAGATCCCGGTGGCGGCACTGGGCGACGCGGAGGTGCTGGACGCCGAGGAGGCGCGCGCCTGGCGCACCCACAAGGCCGATCCGCGCGCCTTCCTGCTGCTGCGCGCCTACATCCCCACGGCCCTGCGCGTGAAGGTCACGGACCCGGAGGACCCGACTCCGTACCTGTACCTGTCCACGCGCGAGCCGGAGCGTCTGGCCGAGGCACTGGAGGCGGCGAAGGCCGCGTAGCACATGTGCGCGGGGCGTCACCCGGCATCCGGCGCCCTTCGGGCGGCAGCCGGGCTCAGCGGCCGTCGCCGTCGTCTCGCTTGCCGCGCTCGCCGCCGCGCTTGTCGCGGTCGTGGCGGCCCAGAGGGTCGTGTGTGATCTTGCCCATCTCCAGGGCGTCCGCAGGGCGTTCCAGGGCGGGAAGGGCCTCGAGGGCCTCCCAGGGCACCTGAATCCGGCGCAGGTCCTCGCGGATCCGGGTGGCGAGCTTTCTGGTCTCGCTGCGGTTCATGGCCGCACCGACGGCTGCGCCCACCAGGAAGGGGATCAGGTTCGGCATGTTGCGGACCATCCGCTTCATGATCCGCTGACGCAGGTCGCGCTTCATGCGGCTGTTCAGCGCCGTGCTCACGGTGGACGGCTTGGTCGCGTCGATCCCGCGCTCCCCCGACCAGGAGTCGAGGTACGCGGTGCTGCGCTGCTTGAGGTTGCCCGGCGGCCGTACGCCGTAGACCTCGTGGAGCTCGGCGATCAGCTTCAGCTCGATCGCGGCGACGCCGGTGACCTCGGCGGCGAGTTCCGTCGGCATCGCGGGTGGCACGGGGAGCATCGCCGCCGCGCCGACACCGGCTCCGACCGTCGCGGTCGCCGCCGCCGCGCCCGCGACGAGCTTGTCCGCGAGCTCTTCAGGACCCAGGCCCGGGAACTGCCTGCGGAGGGTCGCCAGGTCCCGTACGGGGACCCGCGGGGCCAGTTCGATGATGCGGTCGGCGAGGTACGCGAGCGTGGCCCGCGCCCGTACCGAGCCCTTGCGGGCACCTTCTCGGGCCCGTTCCCGGAACGTCCCCGCCGTCCGCCTCTCGACGGGTGCGGGGACGTCCACGGACGCCGGGAGGTCAGCCCGGTCCGCTGCCGGTTCGAGCGAGGCCGCCCCCGTACCGGTGGAGCCTCGCTCGTCGTCACGCGCGCCTTGCCACGGGCCGTCCGCCGGCCCTTCGTCCGCTTTCCGCTTGGAGAAGCGGCGCTTCCAGGGAGGGGTCGAGCCAGTCACGGCCGACCCGTCCTCAGTCGCAGTCGCGGCAGATCGGCTGACCGTTCTTCTCCCGGGCCAGCTGGCTGCGGTGGTGCACCAGGAAGCAGCTCATGCAGGTGAACTCGTCCTGCTGCTTCGGGAGCACCCGGACGGCGAGCTCCTCGTTCGAGAGATCGGCGCCGGGCAGTTCGAGGCCTTCGGCGGCCTCGAACTCGTCGACGTCCACTGCGGAGGCCGACTTGTCGTTCCTGCGGGCCTTCAGCTCTTCGAGGCTGTCCGAGTCGACGTCGTCGTCGGTCTTGCGTGGAGTGTCGTAATCGGTTGCCATGGTCGCTCTCCCCCTCTGGGTGTCTGCGGTGTCTCCAGCGCACGTAACGCGTGAGAGGCCGGACTTGTGCCCGACCTGAGGCGGAGATTTTGCCTCACATCAAGGTCTGTTACTCAATCGACACCCAACCGGACTCCTCACGAGTGATCGGCTTGGATGGCGATGGGGACCGTACACGGTCCGAATGTCGCACACCAAAGGCGTCTCACCGTGTACTTCCCGTGATCAAGACCCCCGAAAACCGGGATTTTCCCGGCTTTCCGACAGGGTGCATGATCACGGAGCGTAGATGGCCGGAAAGGCGTCTCTGTGATCGATCACACACGGCATGCATGCGGGGAGGTCTCAGAAATTCCGCGCAAAGCGAACATCCCCGTGTGCCGCCGAGTTGATCGGCGCCATGATCTCAGATGGGCAGCGTGACCCGCATGACGAGCCCACCTCCCTCGCGCGGCTGGGCGTAGATGTGCCCGCCGTGCGCCCGGGCCACGGACCGGACGATGGACAGGCCCAGCCCCACACCCTTGTCGCTCCCCGTCCGCTCCGTGCGCAGCCTCCGGAACGGCTCGAAGAGGTTGTCGATCTCGTACGCCGGCACGACCGGGCCCGTGTTCGAGACGACCAGGACCGCGTGGCCGTGCTGGACCTCGGTGGTGACCTCGACCCAGCCGTCCTCGGCCACGTTGTAGCGCACGGCGTTCTGGACGAGGTTGAGCGCGATGCGCTCCAGCAGCACCCCGTTGCCCTGGACGACCGCGGGCTTCTGCTCGCCGCGGATCCGCACGCCCTTGGCCTCGGCCTCGCCGTGCACCTGGTCGATGGCCTGCGAGGCCACTTCTGCCAGGTCCACCGGGCCCCGCTCGACGATCTGGTTGTCGCTGCGGGCGAGCAGCAGCAGGCCCTCGACGAGCTGCTCGCTGCGCTCGTTGGTGGCCAGCAGCGTCTTGCCGAGCTGCTGGAGCTCCACGGGCGCGTTCGGGTCGGACAGGTGCACTTCGAGGAGGGTGCGGTTGATCGCCAGCGGCGTTCTCAGCTCGTGCGAGGCGTTGCCGACGAAGCGCTGCTGGGCCGTGAAGGCGCGTTGGAGCCGCTCCAGCATGTCGTCGAAGGTGTCCGCCAGCTCCTTCAGCTCGTCGTCCGGGCCGTCCAGCTCGATCCGGCGGGACAGGTCGGAGCCCGCCACCGTGCGCGCGGTGCGGGTGATCCGGCCCAGCGGGGACAGGACGCGGCCGGCCATGGCGTAGCCGAAGGCGAAGGCGATGACCGCCAGGCCCAGCAGGGCCAGGAGCGAGCGGCTGAGCAGGCTGTCCAGGGCGTGCTGGCGCTGATCGTTGACGCACTGGTTCATCGCGTTGTTGAACTCGCTGGGCGAGGCCTGGTCGGGCAGGTTGCAGATGTCGCTGGTGACCTTGCCCTCGACGATCTTGAACGGCAGCTCGCTGCCCACGTTCAGCGCCTGCGCGGCCAGCAGGTAGATGATCGACAGCAGCAGGATGCCGGCGATCAGGAACATGCCGCCGTAGAGCAGGGTGAGCCGTATCCGGATGGTCGGGCGCAGCCAGGGGAAGGGCGGCACGGGCCTCCTGGGGTCCCAGGTGGGCTTCGGGGGCGCCTGCGGAGGCGCGGGTGTCGCTGCCATGGGATCAGATCCGGTAGCCGGAGCCGGGGACGGTGACGATCACGGGCGGCTCGCCGAGCTTGCGGCGCAGGGTCATGACCGTCACGCGCACGACGTTGGTGAACGGGTCGGTGTTCTCGTCCCAGGCCTTCTCCAGCAGCTGCTCAGCGGAGACGACGGCGCCCTCGCTGCGCATCAGCACTTCGAGGACGGCGAACTCCTTGGGTGCGAGCTGGACCTCCTTGCCGTCGCGGAAGACCTCGCGGCGGTTGGGGTCGAGCTTGATCCCGGCGCGCTCCAGGACGGGCGGCAGGGGCACGCTGGTGCGCCGGCCGAGGGCGCGCACACGGGCGATGAGCTCGCTGAACGCGAACGGCTTGGGCAGATAGTCGTCGGCGCCGATCTCCAGCCCCTCGACCCGGTCGCTGACGTCGCCGGACGCCGTGAGCATCAGCACGCGCGTGGGCATGCCGAGCTCGACGATCTTGCGGCAGACGTCGTCGCCGTGCACGAGCGGGAGGTCGCGGTCGAGGACGACCACGTCGTAGTCGTTGACGCCGATGCGCTCCAGGGCGGCCGCACCGTCGTACACGACGTCGACGGCCATGGCCTCCCGGCGCAGTCCGGTGGCCACCGCATCGGCGAGCAGTTGCTCGTCCTCGACGACGAGTACGCGCACGTCACTGGTCCTTCCTGATGTCCGCCCGCACGGCCTTTCACGGGCGCATGCGGGCAGGGGTCTTCCGTGGTGTGTTGCTCTCCATCCTGCCCTTTTCGGCCATAAGTCGGAGGTAAGGCAGGTGAGGGGGCCGGACCCGAGAGGGAATAAGAGATTTTCTCCCCCGGTTAGGTTTCCACGGAAGGGAGCTTGGGGAGGACGGCTTTACATCCCACGATCACACTCTGCTGGTACCGCACCACCATGCGGTGCGCATCAAGCCGCTTGTCCGCGGAGCGGGCGTGGGTGTCCGGCACCGTCGCCGCCCAGCTGAGCGGCGCTGGGCATCCACCGGAGACGTGATCGTCCCTTCCGAACGGCACACCCCCGTGCCATCGACCCACGACCCTGGACGAGGGGGCGCAGCATGGACGCATTCACCGCAGGACTTCTGCAGCGCATAAGGACGACCGAGTCCGATCTGTCCCGGGCTCGCGACGAGGGCGACGACTTCCTCGTCGAGGTGGAGCAGGGCGAGCTCGACGACCTGCGCCGCCTCGCCGCCGAGCACGGTGTGGAGGTCGGCGCGACGAGCGTCTGACGAAGCTGTACGGAGCGGGCCCCGGCGAATCCAGCGCCGGGGCCCGCTTCGTCGTCCTACGGCCGTGTTCACGCGGTGTTCAGCGTGTCGTCGGCCCTCGTACGACGGCCGGGCCGCTCTCAGTCGTGCCAGGCGCCGAAGTCCTCCAGGAGGCGCTGGAGGGGCTCGAAGACGCCCGGGGTCCCCGCGACCGTGAGATCGCCCGACGGTCGCTCTCCGGGGCGTCCACCGGTCAGCGCGCCCGCCTCACGGGCGATCAGGTCGCCCGCCGCGAGGTCCCAGGCGTGCAGACCGCGCTCGTAGTAGCCGTCGAGGCGCCCCGCCGCCAGGTCGCACAGGTCGACCGCGGCCGAGCCGCCGCGCCGGATGTCACGCAGCAGCGGGATCAGCCGCTGGGCGACGTCGGCCTGGTGGGCGCGGACCTCGGCGACGTAGTTGAAGCCCGTCGAGACCAGTGCCTGGTCCAGGGGCGGCGCGGGGCGGCAGGCCAGCCTCCGCTCGCCGTCCCAGGCCCCCGTGGCCCAGGCACCGCCGCCGAGCACGGCGTGGAACGTCTCGCCGCGCATGGGGGCCGTGACGACCCCGACGACGGTCTCGCCGTCCTGCTCGGCGGCGACGGAGACGGACCAGGTGGGCAGCCCGTACAGGTAGTTCACCGTGCCGTCGAGCGGGTCGATCACCCAGCGGACGCCGCTCGTGCCCTCCGTGGCGGCGCCCTCCTCACCGAGGATGCCGTCGTCGGGGCGGTGCTCGGCGATCAGACCGGTGATCAGTTTCTCCGCCGCGATGTCCATCTCCGTGACGACGTCGATGGGGCTGGACTTGGTCGCGGCGACCGCCAGGTCGGCCGGGCGCCCGTCCCGCAGCAGCGCGCCCGCACGCCGGGCGGCCTCCTGGGCGAGTTCGAGCAGTTCGGTGTGCAGGGGGTCGGTCACGGGGCTCCTCACGCGTAGGGGCTGTCGGCGCCGGCTGCGGCGGGCCGGGGGGCGCGGGCCGGGCAGCAGCCGACCGGGCAGAGGTGGTGGCTCGCCCCGAGGGCCCCCAGGGCGCACGGCGTGACCTCCTGCCCGCGCTCGACGGCGGCGCGCTCCAGGACGAGCTCGCGGACCGCCGCGGCGAACCGGGGGTCGGCGCCGACGGTGGCCGAGCGGCGCATCGGCAGTCCCAGCTCCCCGGCCTTGGCCTTCGCCTCCGTGTCGAGGTCGTAGAGGACCTCCATGTGGTCGGAGACGAAGCCGATGGGCGCGATCACCACGGCCGGGACGCCCGCCGCGTGCCGCTCCTCCAGGTGGTCGCAGATGTCCGGCTCCAGCCACGGGATGTGCGGGGCGCCCGAGCGGGACTGGTACACGAGCTGCCAGGGGTGGTCGACGCCGGTGCGCTCCCGGACGGCCTCCGCGATCAGCTTCGCCACGTCCAGGTGCTGCCTGACGTACGCGCCGCCGTCGCCGTGGTCCTCGACGGTTCCGGAGGTGTCGGCGGAGGCCGTCGGGATGGAGTGCGTCGAGAAGGCGATGTGCGCCCCGTCCCGGACGTCGTCGTCGAGCTCGGCGAGGGAGCGGATCACCCCGTCGATCATGGGCTCCAGGAAGCCCGGGTGGTTGAAGTAGTGCCGCAGCTTGTCGATCTTCGGCGGCTCCAGGCCCTCGGCCTCCAGGGCGGCCAGCGCGTCTGCGAGGTTCTCGCGGTACTGGCGGCAGCCCGAGTAGGAGGCGTAGGCGCTGGTGGCGAGGACCAGGACGCGGCGGCGGCCGTCGCGGACCATCTCGCGCAGCGTGTCCGTCAGGTACGGCGCCCAGTTGCGGTTGCCCCAGTAGACCGGCAGGTCCAGGCCGTGCTCGGCGAAGTCCTTGCGCAGGGCGTCCAGCAGGGCGCGGTTCTGGTCGTTGATGGGGCTGACCCCGCCGAACAGGAAGTAGTGCTGCCCGACTTCCTTGAGGCGTTCCTTGGGGATGCCGCGCCCGCGCGTCACGTTCTCCAGGAACGGGACCACGTCGTCCGGGCCTTCCGGGCCGCCGAAGGAGAGCAGGAGCAGGGCGTCGTAGGGGCTGGCGTCGCGCGCGTCTGGCATGAGTCGATCCTGCCACCCCGCACCGACAGCCGGGAAACGCCGGGGTGACACCTCGGCGCGGCCCGGTCGGGCGGCGATGCGGGACTGGCCCGGACCGGTGTACGGCGGCATGACCGGGCCGTAAGCTGTGTCGACTGCGTTCGCCGCTTACTGAGCTTTTCGGAGTCCCTGTTGCCCAGCCCCTACCGCGCCCTGTTCGCCGCCCCCGGCACCAAGGGCTTCTCCGCCGCGGGCTTCCTCGGCCGGATGCCCCTGTCGATGATGGGCATCGGCGTGGTCACGATGGTCTCCCAGCTCACCGGCCGGTACGGCCTGGCCGGCGCCCTGTCGGCCACCATCGCGCTGTCCGCGGGGCTGGCCGGACCGCAGGTCTCGCGCCTGGTGGACCGGTACGGGCAGCGGCGGGTGCTGCGGCCGGCGACGCTGATCGCGCTGACCGCCGCGGCCGTCCTGCTGTGCGCGGCGCACTACCGGTGGCCGGACTGGGTGCTGTTCGCGGCGTGCGTCGGCATCGGCTGCGTCCCGAGCGTCGGAGCGATGGTCCGGGCCCGCTGGGCGGCCCTGTACCGGGGCACCCCGCGGCTGCACACCGCGTACTCCTTCGAGTCCGTGGTGGACGAGGTCTGCTTCGTCTTCGGGCCGATCATCTCCATCGGCCTGTCCACGGCGTGGTTCCCCGAGGCCGGTCCGCTGCTGGCCGCCTGCTTCCTGGCGGCCGGCGTCTTCTGGCTGACCGCGCAGCGCGCCACCGAGCCCGCGCCGCACCCGCGCGAGCGGCAGGACGGCGGTACGGCGTTGCGCTCGCGGGGCCTTCAGGTCCTGGTGGCCACCTTCGTGGCGACGGGGGCGATCTTCGGGGCGGTCGACGTGGTCACCGTGGCCTTCGCCGAGGAAGAGGGGCACAAGGCCGCGGCGAGCGTCGTCCTCGCCCTGTACGCGGCGGGCTCCTGCGTCGCGGGGATGGTCTTCGGCCTGATGCACTTCGCCGGTGCGCCGGAACGTCGGTGGCTGCTGGGCGTGTGTGCCATGGCCGTGAGTATGATCCCCCTCCTACTGGTCGGGAACTTGCCGTTTCTGGCCGTGGCGCTGTTCGTTGCGGGTCTGTCCATCGCTCCGACGATGATCACGACGATGTCCCTCATCGAGGAGCACGTACCACGCGCGCAGCTCACCGAGGGCATGACCTGGGTGAGCACGGGACTGGCGGTCGGGGTCGCACTCGGCTCCTCCGCGGCCGGCTGGGTGATCGACGCGGCCGGGGCGCGCGCCGGGTACGGGGTTCCGGCCGTGGCCGGTGCCGTCGCGGTCGCGGTGGGTTTCCTGGGGTGTCGTCGGCTCGAGCGGCCGGCGCCGGGTCGGGGAGGCTCCGTTGAGCAGCACGGCGAACGGAAAGAACGGCACGTGGCGTAACTGGGGCGGCAACGTCTCCGCGCGTCCCGCGCGGGAGGTCACCCCGGCATCCGTCGACGAGCTGGCCGCCGCCGTGCGGCGGGCCGCCGAGGACGGCCTCAGGGTGAAGGCCGTCGGCAGCGGGCATTCCTTCACCTCCATAGCCGCGACGGACGGCGTGTTGATCCGTCCTCAGCTGCTGACCGGCATACGCGGCATCGATCGCGACGCCATGACCGTCACGGTGGAGGCCGGCACCCCGCTCAAGAGGCTCAACGTGGCCCTCGCGCGTGAGGGGCTGTCGCTGACGAACATGGGCGACATCATGGAGCAGACGGTCTCCGGGGCCACCAGCACCGGTACGCACGGCACGGGACGCGACTCCGGTTCGATCGCCGCCCAGATCAAGGGCCTTGAGCTGGTCACCGCCGACGGCTCGGTCCTCACGTGCTCCGAGAAGGAGAATCCGGAGGTCTTCGCGGCCGCCCGGATCGGCCTCGGCGCCCTGGGCGTCGTCACGGCGATCACCTTCGCCGTCGAGCCGCTCTTCCTGCTGACGGCCCGTGAGGAGCCGATGCCGTTCGACAGGGTCCTCGCGGAGTTCGAGGAACTGTGGACCGAGAACGAGCACTTCGAGTTCTACTGGTTCCCGCACACCGGCAACACCAACACCAAGCGCAACAACCGCAGCGCGGGCCCGGAGAAGCCGGTGCCACAGCTCCAGAGCTGGTTCGAGGACGAGTTCCTCTCCAACGGGGTCTTCCAGGTGGCCAACTGGGTCGGCCGGGCGGTGCCCGCCACGATCCCCGCGATCGCGCAGATCTCCAGCAAGGCCCTGTCCGCGCGGACGTACACCGACGTCCCCTACAAGGTCTTCACGTCGCCGCGCCGGGTGCGTTTCGTGGAGATGGAGTACGCCGTACCGCGCGCCGCCGTCGTCGAGACGCTGCGCGAGCTGAGGACGATGGTGGAGCGCTCCGGCCTGAAGGTCAGCTTCCCGGTGGAGGTACGCACCGCGCCGGCCGACGACATCACGCTGTCCACCGCCTCCGGCCGCGACAGCGCGTACATCGCCGTCCACATGTTCCGGGGCACGCCGTACCAGCGGTACTTCACCGCGGCCGAACGCATCTTCACGGCCCATGAGGGGCGCCCGCACTGGGGGAAGGTCCACACCCGGGACGCCGAGTACTTCTCCCGGGTGTATCCGCGCTTCGCCGAGTTCACGGCGCTGCGGGACCGCCTCGACCCTGATCGGCGGTTCCAGAACGACTACGTGCGGCGGGTTCTGGGGGCGTAGGCGACGCACCGGGGGCGCACTTCGGGGGTCTTCACTCCCGCTCGCACCCGGAGTGGGTTCCGCGGCCGCTCCGCTTGCACCCCTAGATTCCGTTTCTGGTGATTACGTGAACTTCCCCACGTTCAAGATCACGGAAAGGGGGCAGGGGGCGGCCAATTCGCCGCCCTTGCCAGAAGTTGGACGGCGCGCCAATCCACGCACGTGGCCCAAATGGAGTACTGTGGCGAGCCCTGGGTCCGGTCTCCCATCAGGGTGTACGGGGCCTTTAAGGACCGCCGGGAGGGGGCTAGTTGCACAGGGTGACAGAGTTCGTCACTTAGCGTTGCGAATAGGTAACCGTGCCATAACGGCGATCCAGGGCCCGTGCCCGACACGCCGGGCAACTCGGCAAGGTTGTGGCAGGCTGCACCCGGGCAGGCCACACTCGACTAGCGGAAGCAGCGACGCACGTGACGTCGGCAGGCACCACCCGGGAGGTCCCCATGCCCGAACTGCGTGTCGTGGCCGTCTCGAATGACGGCACACGGCTGGTGCTGAAGGCTGCGGACAGCACGGAGTACACGCTTCCCATCGACGAACGGCTCCGCGCCGCCGTGCGCGGCGACCGTCCCCGCCTCGGCCAGATCGAGATCGAGGTGGAGAGCCATCTCCGCCCCCGCGACATCCAGGCGCGTATACGAGCCGGCGCGACGGCGGAAGAGGTCGCGCAGCTCGCCGGCATCCCCGTCGACCGGGTGCGCCGTTTCGAGGGCCCGGTGCTCGCCGAGCGTGCGTTCATGGCCGAGCGCGCCCGCAAGACCCCGGTCCGCCGCCCCGGTGAGAACTCCGGTCCGCCCCTGGGCGAGGCCGTGCAGGAGCGACTGCTGATCCGCGGCGTCGACAAGGACACCGTGCAGTGGGACTCGTGGCGTCGCGACGACGGCACGTGGGAGGTCCTGCTGGTCTACCGCGTCGCGGGTGAGCCGCACTCGGCGAGCTGGACGTACGATCCGCCCCGGCGGCTCGTCCAGGCCGTCGACGACGAGGCGCGCATGCTCATCGGCGAGTCCGACGACCTGTCCGCGCCCGAGCCCAGCTTCCCGTTCGTCCCGCGGATCGCCCGGCTGCCACGCGACCGGCCACTGGACCGTCCCGCCGACCGGGAGCGGCCCAGCCTGCCGGCCCAGGCGTCCGAACCGGCCGAGGAGACCACGGGTGAGCGGGACTCGCTGACCAGTCTGCTGGAGGCGGTGCCGAGCTTCCGCGGCGACCTGGTGGTACCGGAACTCCCGGCGGCGGAGCCCGAGGAGGAGTCCGTCGCCGAGCCCGAGGCGGAGGAGCCTCCGGCCCCCGCGGCCTCGGCCGGTTCCGCCTACGCGGACGTGCTCATGCCGCGTTCCGTCGGGAGCCACCGCGACCGTCTCATCGGATCCACGGACCGGCAGGCCGAGGCCGACGGTGTCCGGCCGGGCCGCAGAGCCGCCGTCCCGAGCTGGGACGAGATCGTGTTCGGGACGCGGCGCAAGAAGCAGGAGTAGCCGGGTCACGGCGTGGACACCGGCCGCACGACGAGGAGAGGGCCGTGCCTCATCGGCGCGGCCCTCTCCTCATGCCTGCCTACTGGGGATCCGGGCCCACCGCGACCGGCCGGTCCGGGTCCGAGGACCACTCCGACCACGACCCCACGTACAGCTCCGCCGGCACACCCGCGACCGCCAGGGCGAGGATTTCGTGGGCCGCGGAGACACCCGACCCGCAGTACACGCCGACCCGCGCGCCCTCGGTCACGCCGAGCCCCTCGAAACGCGCCCGCAGTTCCCCGGCGGGCAGGAAGCGGCCGTCCGGCCCCACGTTCTGCGTGGTGGGCGCCGACACCGCGCCCGGGATGTGCCCCGCCACCGGATCGATCGGCTCGACCTCACCCCGGTACCGCTCCCCCGCCCGCGCGTCCAGCAGCACCCCGGACCGTGCCAACTCCGCGGCGGCGTCGGCGTCGAGCAGCCCCGCCGCACCCGGCTCGGGCACGAAGTCGCCCTCCGCGGGTGTCGGCACGGTCTTCTCCAACGGCCCCTGCCAGGCCGGCAACCCGCCGTCGAGGACTCGCACGTCCGGGTGGCCCGTCCAGCGCAGCAGCCACCATGCCCGGGCGGCCGCCCAGCCCTGCCCGCCGTCGTAGACGACCACCGGCGTCCGGGACGACACGCCCGCCCGGCGCATCGCGGCACCGAACCGTGCGAGGTCCGGCAGCGGATGGCGGCCGCCCTCGCCCGGCGGGGAGGCCAACTCCCGGTCGAGGTCGACGAAGACGGCCCCGGGCAGGTGCCCTGACTCGTACTCGGCCCGGCCGTCGTACGGCGGCTCACCGGCCGCCTTGGCCGCGGTGAGCTGCCAGCGGACGTCGAGCAGGACCGGCGGTTCGGCGGCCGCCAGGTCGTTCGCGAGGTCGGATGCGGAGATGGTGGCGTTCATGGCTCCATCCTCGCGCACGGGGGTGGCCGAGCCGTTCATGTCCGGCTACTCTGCTCGGCCGGACCGGGGCGATCACGTGGCGTACGGGAACAAGCACATGCTGTACAGCTGAGCGACACGTGCCGACAAGCGCGCCGCACGGGACAGCACCCGCACCTCGGGCATTCTCCCGGGCATGGCCGCCCCGCAGGACGGGCCCCACGAGGGCTGCGGAGAGCACGGCCTCCGCGAGGCCGAGAAGAGAGTGACGATGACCGACGCACGGGAGTTCGCCGCCCCGAACGGCGAAGCGCCCGCTCGGCACACGCCCGGCTCACCCTGCTGGGTGAGCCTGATGGTGCACGGGCTGACCGCGACCGAGGACTTCTACGGAGCCCTGTTCGGCTGGGAGTTCCGGCCGGGCCCCCGGCAACTCGGCCCGTACGTACGCGCGCTGCTCTACGGGCACGAGGTGGCCGGCATCGGCCTGCTGCCGCCGGACCGCCGGCTGCCCATCGCCTGGACGCCCTACTTCGCCTCCCCCGACGCGGACCTGACCGCCGACTCGGTGCGCAGCCGCGGCGGCACCATCGCCGTGGGCCCGCTGGACGCCGGCGACACCGGCCGTCTCGCGATCGGCTCCGACCCCTCGGGCGCGATCTTCGGCGTCCGGCAGGCCGCCGCGCACCTCGGCACGGCCGTCTCGGGCATGGCCGGCACACCCGCCTGGAACGAGCTGCTGACCTACGAGTCGGCGAGCGCCGCCACGTTCTACCGGACGGTGTTCGGCTACGAGGAGGAGGCGGTGGTCTCCGCCGGTTTCGACTACGTGACCCTGCACCGCGGCGGTGAACCCGTCGCCGGCATCCACGGCCTGGGACAGGCCCTCCCCCGCGACCGGGGCCCGCACTGGGTGACGTACTTCCAGGTCGCCGATGCCGACGACGCCGTGGACCACCTGGTGCACCTGGGCGGACATGTCCTCAGGCCGGTCCACGACACGGCACATGGCCGGATGGCGTCGGTGGCGGATCCTGAGGGGGCCCGGTTCGCGCTGCTGCAACGGCGGCGGTGAGGGCCGGCTCCCGCCCCGGGTCGTCGCCGCGGTCACGCGGCAGCGGTGGCGGACCGCCCGGCGGGAGCCGACAGGTCACGCGACCCGCGTCTCGAGCATCTCGGAGAGCCTTGTGATGCCCCTGGACGTATGGGACTTCACGGCACCGACCGATATACCCATCGTCTCGGCTATTTCCGATTCTTTCAGGTTCATCCAGTGCTTCAGTATCAGCGCCTCGAATTGACGGCGAGGGAGCCTTCTGAGGGCCTTGACCACCGCCCGCTGGTCGTTATTCAGCAGGGCCTGTTGTTCGGCCGATTGCACCACGGGCTCGCACACTCGGGGTTCCGCGTAGCGACGGGCGATGACGAGGCGCCGCAGCCTCATCCGCGCCAGGTTTCGCACCACCGCACGGAGGTAGCCCGCAGCCGCCTCCGGAGAACGTAAGTCATCCCAATTCTTGTGGAGTTGGTAGAAGGCTTCGGCGACGATGTCCTCTGCATCGGCATCCGCACCCAACGTGACGGCGAGCTTGATCAGACGTGACCGATAGGTGACGAAGAGGTGGGCGATTGCCGTCGATCGATCGGATTCGTGCGTGCTGCGCGAAATAAGCGCTGAGGTCATCTCCGAAAACCCAGTCTCCCCGTAGCCCGCACCCTCTTGGGCGGGCCGACTCTTCTTCATCATGCCATGGGTGACTCCACGCCATCGGGCCGGTTTCGGCCACCTCGACGACGAAAAGCGGACCCCGAAAAAGCGAAGGACGACATTCCGCATCCGCTTCACCCGAGGGCTCGAATACCCGCCGGAGGCGGTTGTGACGGACGTCACTACGCTTGTTGGGTGTTGGCTGTAAACCGATTCGCGGTTCGCGCAACCAAGTGATGTGAAGCGAGTGAGCGGGGCCCCGTCAGGGGTGCGTACCGCGATCGGCAGGACGCCGTCGCACGCTCCATGAGTGAGCGGTTCCATGGACCAGGCGAAACGGCGCGCAAAAGGAGCGGCACGACCAAGCCGCTCTATGCAGCTACACGGGGGAAAGATTTATGAAAGGCGCAGGACTTCTTGTCCTGGAAGCTGTGACGACATGGTTGCCAAAGGAGCGTGAGACGGCTTCCGCGATGGTGGCCGAGGGCAGGATCACCGCCGAGGAGAGCCGCGACCTCGGACTGACAGCGGTCCCGGTGTCCGAAACGCCGGCACCCGACATGGCGGTACTGGCCGCCGAGCGGGCATTCGACGCCTCGACGTGCGATCCCAGCGACGTCGGCCTGGTGGTGCACGGCTGGCTGTACCACCAGGGCCACGACTTCTGGTCGCCCGCCCACTACATCGCCGCCCGGGTCGGGGCCGGCTCCGCGCTCCCGCTCGGCGTCCAGCAGATGTCCAACGCCGGTGCCGCGGCGCTCGGCGTGGCCGTGGACAAGCTCGTCGCGGACGCACGTCCCCAAGTGGCGCTGGTCACCACCGCGGACCGTTTCTGCCCTCCCGGATTCGACCGCTGGGCCGCGGACTACGGAGTGGTGTACGGCGACGCCGGCACAGCGGCGCTCCTGCGCCGCCTGGATACGGGGCGGCCCCGTTCCGGACTCGTTCTGAAGTCGCTCGCCTTCGTGACGGACGCTCAGTACGAGTCGATGTACCGCGGTCGTGACGATTTCAGCCCGGCGCCTCTCTGGCGCGGTGGCCGTATCGATGTCAAAAGACCCAAGAAGGCTTACCTGGAGGAGCACGGGGGAATCGCCGCCTTCACCGAGTCGGCGCGCTCGTGCGTACGCGCGGTCCTTCTGAAGGCGCTCGCCGAGGCAGCTGTCGAGCCGAGCGACGGCCGTATCCGCTATGTGGCTCTGCCACGCCTCAGTGACAGTGTTCTCGACATGATGTATCTGCCCGTCCTGGAAGGACTGGTGGCCGGGAAGACGCTGCGGGAGCGAGAGGGCAGCGGGCATCTGGGGGCAGGCGACATGTTCGCCAATATGGCCCACGTCTCCGCGTCACCGGATCTCGAATCCGGTGAATTCGCCGTGTTGATCGGCGGCGGTGGCGGCTTTACCTGGTCGTGTGCCGTGGTGCAGGCCGTCTGACCCTCCCGGGAACTCGCTTTCTGTATCTCACCAAGAACGTACGAGAGGTCAGTCGTGCCAGAAAACCAGACCCAGAATTATGACGTCGTCATCAATGGGGCCAGTGTTGCGGGCTGTACGGCGGCGATTCTGTACGCACGCCAGGGAGCCAGGGTGGCGCTGCTGGAACGCCGTTCCAGCATGGACGCGCACAAGGTGCTGTGCACCCACTACATACAGGCCTCCGCTTATCCCGTGATGTCCGAACTCGGCTTGGCCGACGCCCTCGACGGCATCGGCGCCATACGCAACTCCGCGGACTACTGGACGAAATGGGGCTGGATCAGGCCGGAGGCCGAGACCGGCCCCGGTGTGCTGCCGCACGGTTACAGCGTCCGCCGGCAGTCGCTCGACCCGTTGTTGCGGCGGACGGCGGCCGGCACCGAAGGCGTCGACCTACGGCTCGGTCACACCGTGAACGAGTTGCTGGTGGAGGACGGCCGGACCACCGGTGTGGCCGGCACCTCGGCCGACGGCTCCTTCGTCCTGAGGGCACCGCTCGTCGTCGGCGCCGACGGCAAGGACTCCACGGTCGCGCGCCTGGCCGGTGCACCGTCGGAGACCACGGAGAACCATCGCTTCAGCTACTTCGCCTACTTCCGCGGGCTCCGCCACCCCGAGGGCCGCACCTCCGCACGTGTCTACTACCTCGACCCCGACAACGCCTACGTGATGCCCAACGAGGACGGGGTGACCGTCATCGCCGCCGTGCTGTCCAAAGCGCGGCTCGACGACTTCCGCGAGGACATCGAGGGCGCTTACCTCGACTTCGTCCGCTCGTTGCCGGAGGGCCCCGAGATCGACAGGGCCGAGCGGATCTCCAAGGTCATCGGCACCGTGAACTACCCGCTGATCACCCGTCAGCCCTCCGGTCCGGGGTTCGCCCTGATCGGCGACGCCGCCCTCACCAGCGACCCCCTCTCCGCGGTGGGGTGCGCCTGGGCCATGCAGTCGGCCTCCTGGCTGGTCGAGGCCACCGCCCCGGCGCTCACCGGGGACGACCCGCTCGACGGCGCGCTCGCCGACTACGCGAAACGGCATGCCACCGAGACCGGCGCCCATCAGCACCTCATCGCCGACTACGCACTGGCGCGCCCGTTCAACGAGATCGAGGCGTTCATGTTCGAGGGCGCGGCACGCGATGCCCGACTGGCGGAGCACTTCCACACCTTCGGCTCCCGCCTGATCACGGTGGAGGACTACATGGCCCCCGAGATCGTCGCCCGCACCGAGAAGGTCACCGGCTGGAGCCTGTCGGAGGAGTCCCTGCGGGTCCTGTCCGGCGGAGCGCCGGGAGCGGGGACTCACGCGACCGGCCCCGAGGGCGCCCGCCAGGAGAGCACGGAGGCCGCCCGATGACCGCGCCGGCCACCGTCCTGACCCACCGGGAGCTGTGGGACGCCTGGTCCCGGCTGTGGAACGGCGACTTCGCCATCGCCGACACCATCCTGTCGCGCACCATGCGGGTCAACATCCCGCAGTACGGCATGCCGGACCCCGCGACCCTCCACGACGGTCCGTCCGTCGCCTCCTGGATCGCCGCCTTCCGTTCCTCCTTCGACGACGACGCCCGGATCACCGGCGAGCTGGGCCCGTTCATCGTCGGCGACTACGCCATCGGCCGGTGGGTGTTCGAGGGCACCTGGCAGGGTGGCCGACCCGCCGCCGCCACCGCCCCGGCCGGCACCCGTGTCACTTTCCGCGGTGTGGACATCCTGCGCTTCGAGGACGGCCGGATCGCCGAGTACTGGCTCTCGGACGACCAGCTCGACCTCTACGCCCAGCTCGGCGTCCTCGGCGGTACGACCGCGGCGTCGCAGGCGGCCGGCCCGGCGGAGGAACTGCGCGAGCGGCTCACGCAGCTGCCGGCGGACGCCGGGCGCAAACTGCTTCTGCAGCGGGTGCTCGACGCCGCGGCCGATGCGACGGAGATCGCGGAGCTGCGTACCGCGTCCGGCGACGAGAGCTTCCTGACCCTCGGCGTCAACTCCCTGACCGCCGTGGTCCTCGGCGAGCTGCTCGACGAGCTGACGGGCGTCCCGCTGACCTCGACGACGGTTTTCGACCAGCCCACTCCGCGGGCGCTCGCCGACCATCTGTGGACCCGGCTCACCACGACCGCCGAAGGCGCGCCCGTGTCCCTGACCGCGGCCCTGGACCGGTTGGAGGACGCCGCCGCCGAACTCACCGGTGACGACGCCGACGACCGTCTCCGCGCCGAACTCGTCACACGGCTCGGCGCCCTGCTGGACCGGCTCACGCCCGCGCCGGAGGGGGCCGTGGCAGGCAAGCCCGTCCAGGCGACGTCCGCCGAGGAACTGCTGGCCTATCTGGACACCAGACTCCGGCCCCTGGACGACGCCGGGTGATCCCGCCGCGGCCCTCGCCCCACGACTCCCGGACCCGACCCGTGCCTAGCGAAGAGAAGCTGAGGATGCCCGAGCAGAGCATGTCCGACGAGAACACGTCCACCGAGGCGCAGTTGTTGCAGTACCTCAAGCGCACGACCGCCGAACTCGACCGTGTCGAGGCTCGCCTGCGGCAGGTCACGGAACGGGACACCGAGCCGTTGGCGATCGTCGGCATGAGCTGCCGGTTCCCCGGCGATGTGACCACCCCCGACGAGCTGTGGCGGCTGGTGGACGAGGGCCGCGACGCGATCACCGGGTTCCCGACCGACCGGGGCTGGGATCTGGAGAACCTGTACGACCCGGACCCGGAGAGCATCGGCAAGAGCTACGTCCGCGAGGGCGGCTTCCTGCACGACGCGGCCGACTTCGACGCCGGGTTCTTCGGCATCTCCCCGCGCGAGGCCGTCACCGTCGACCCTCAGCAGCGGCTGCTGCTGGAGACCACGTGGGAGGCGTTCGAGAACGCCGGGCTCGTCCCGGACACCCTGCGCGGCAGCGACACCGGCGTCTTCGTCGGCATCATGTTCGACGAATACGGACTCCGCTTCCTCAAGTCCCCGGTCGAGGGCTTCGACGGCTACCTCGGTGTCGGCAGCGCGGGAAGCGTCGCGTCGGGCCGTATCTCGTACTCCTTCGGATTCGACGGGCCCGCCGTGACCGTCAACACCGCGTGCTCCTCCTCGCTGGTGGCCCTGCACATGGCGGGCCAGTCGCTGCGGCGCGGCGAGTGCGGCCTGGCGGTCGTGAGCGGCGTGATGCTGATGGCCACGCCCTTCTCCTTCACGGAGTTCAGCCGGCAGCGCGGTCTGGCGGTCGACGGGAGGGCCAAGTCGTACGCCGCCGGAGCCAACGGCACCTCCTGGGCCGAGGGTGTCGGTTCCCTGATCGTGGAGCGCCTGTCCGACGCCCGCCGCTTCGGGCACCGCGTCCTGGCCGTGATCCGCGGCTCGGCCGTCAACCAGGACGGCGCGAGCAACGGACTGACCGCCCCGCACGGTCCTTCCCAGGAGAAGCTGATACGGGAGGCGCTGGCCGCCGCGGGGCTCAAGGCGAGCGACGTGGACGTGGTCGAGGGGCACGGCACCGGCACCAAGCTCGGCGACCCCATCGAGGCCAAGGCGCTGCTGGCCACCTACGGCCAGGGACGCGACGGGCGACCGCTGTGGCTCGGTTCGCTGAAGTCCAACGTGGGTCACACCCAGTCCGCCGCGGGAATCGGCGGCATCATCAAGATGATCAAGGCCATGGAGCACGGCCGGCTGCCCAGAACCCTGCACGTGGACGCGCCGAGCCCGCACGTGGACTGGTCCTCCGGCGACGTCCGGCTGCTCACCGAGCCGGTCGAGTGGCCCGCTTCCGACCGGGTGCGCCGGGCGGGTGTCTCGAGCTTCGGCATCAGCGGCACCAACGCCCACGTCATCCTCGAGGAGCCCGCGCCCTCCGACACGGCCGGCGCGGCGCCCGAGGCCGCCGTGCGCCCGGAGCCGCCCGAGGGCTTCGTTCTCCCCTGGCTGCTGTCCGGACGGAGCGCGGAGGCGCTGCGCGCCCAGGCCCGGAAGTTGCTGACGGCCCTGGGCGGGGAGCACCCCCTCGACATCGCCTACTCCCTGGCCACCTCACGTGCCGCGATGGAGCACCGCGCCGTCCTCACCGCGGGCGACCGGGACACCCTGCTCTCCGCCCTGGAGGCGGTCGCCCACGGCACCCCCACCGCATCCGCCGTCCAGGGCCAGGCTCGGGCGGCCGGCCGGACCGCGTTCCTCTTCACCGGCCAGGGCAGCCAGCGGCTCGGCATGGGACGCGAACTGTACGCCGCGTACCCCGCGTTCGCCGCGGCGCTGGACGCGGTGTGCGACGCGCTCGACGAGCACCTCCCCCGCCCGCTGCGCCAGGTCGTCTTCGCCGAGGAGGACGCCGAGGGGCTGCTCGACCGGACCGAGTACACCCAGCCGGCGCTGTTCGCCGTGGAGGTGGCGCTGTTCAGGCTGCTCGAAGGCTGGGGTGTGCGGCCCGACTTCGTCACCGGCCACTCCATCGGCGAGATCGCCGCCGCGCATGTCGCCGGAGTGCTCTCGCTCCCGGACGCGGCCGAGCTCGTCGCGGCCCGCGGGCGGCTCATGCAGAGCCTGCCCGGCGGCGGCGCGATGATCGCCGTACAGGCCACCGAGGAGGAGGCCCTCGCTGCCCTCGCCGGCGCCGAGGACCGCGCATCGGTGGCCGCGCTCAACGGCCCCGGCTCGCTCGTCATCTCGGGTGACGAGGACGTCGTCACCGCCGTCGCCGCGCGTTTCGAGCGGCAGGGACGCAAGACCAAGCGGCTCACGGTCAGCCACGCCTTCCACTCGCCCCACATGGACGGCATGCTGGACGACTTCGCCGCCGTGGTGAAGGGGCTTTCGTTCGCGGCTCCCGTCATCCCCGTGGTCTCCGACGTCACCGGAGAGGTGGCCGGTGCCGACACCCTGGGCCGGCCCGAGTACTGGGTCCGGCACGTGCGCGAAGCCGTGCGCTTCAGCGACGCGGTCGCCACCCTGCGGGAGGCGAAGGTCAGGACGTTCGTCGAGCTCGGCCCGGACGGGACGCTCTCGGCCATGACCCGCCAGTGCCTCGGCGACGAACACGACGCCCTGGTCACCCCGTTGCTGCGCCGGGACCGGCCCGAGCCCCACTCCCTCGTCACGGCCGTCGCCGAGCTGCACGTCCGCGGTGTCTCCGCGGACTGGGAGGCGTTCTTCGAGGGCTTGGGCGCACGCCGTGTCGACCTGCCCACCTACGCCTTCCAGCGGCAGCGGTACTGGCTGGACGAGCCCGACGCGCCCGGCGACGTCTCCTCCGTCGGCCTCACCGCTGCCGACCATCCGCTGCTCGGCGCCGTCACCACTCTGGCCGCCGGGGACACGGCGGTCTTCACCGGTCGCCTCTCCGGCCGGACCCACCCGTGGCTCGCCGACCATGTCGTCTTCGACAGGACTCTGGTGCCCGGTACGGCACTGCTGGAGCTGGCGAACCTGGCGGGTGCCCACACCGGGCACGAGACGGTGGAGGAACTGACGCTCCAGGCTCCGATGGTCCTGCCGGAGGAAGGGGGCATCCGTCTCCAGCTGATCGTCGGCGCTCCCGAGCCGGACGGCCGCCGTCCGGTGACGGTGCATTCACGGTTCGACGACGAGGCCGGGGACGACGAGGCGGTGTGGACGCTGCACGCCGCGGGCCGGCTCGCCCGCGCCGAGGAGGCCGCGCCGGAGTCCGGCGGCAGCGAATGGCCGCCGCGGGACGCCGTGGAGGTGGACATCGACGGTCTCTACGACCGGCTGGCCGACACCGGCTTCGCCTACGGTCCCGCCTTCCAGGCCCTGACCGCCGTATGGCGGCGCGGGGACGAGCTGTTCGCACAGGTGGACCTGGCCGAGGAGCCGGCGGCGGAGGCGGCGCGGTTCCGGCTGCACCCGGCGCTGCTCGATGCGGCCCTCCACGCCCTGGCGTGGGAGGAACTGCGTGACGGCACCCCCTCGGGCCGGCTGCCCTTCTCCTGGAACGGCGTGCGGCTGCACGCGCTCGAAGCCTCCTCGCTGCGAGTCCGCTACACCCGCCAGGATGCCGACACGGTCACGCTGACGGCCGCGGACCCGGAGGGCAACCCGGTCATCACCGTCGAGGGGTTCGTCTCCCGCGCCGCTTCGGTCGAGCAGCTCGGCACCGCCCGCGGGACCGCTCCCGACGGACTCCACCAGGTGGACTGGACGGAGTTGCCGTCGGCTTCCCGCACCGCCCCGGCGCGCACGGTGCGGCACTTCACCACCCCGGCGGCCGCGCTTGAGGCGCTGGCGGGCGGGAGCGGCATGGCCCAGGACACCGTCGTGCACTGTGCCGGGGCCCTTGGCACGGACCTCGCGGGCGCCCTGCGGGAGACCACCGGCCAGGTGCTCGACCTGCTGCGGACCTGGCTGACCGAGGGGCCCGAGGCTCCGTCCCGGCTGGTGCTGGTCACCCGCCGGGCCGTCGCGGCGCGGCCCGACGAGGACGTTTCCGACCTGGCCGCTGCCCCGGTGTGGGGTCTGGTCCGGTCGGCCCAGTCGGAGGCGCCGGAGCGTTTCGTCCTCGTCGACCTCGACGAGGACGGTGACGTCGGCGACCAGCTCCGAGGCCCGGACCTCGCGGCGGCGCTGGCCTCGGGTGAGCCGCAACTCGCGGTGCGGGGCGGCACATGGCTCACTCCTCGCCTGGTCAGAGCCGCCGTCTCGCCGGCCGTCGAGCCGGATCCCGCGGCCTGGCAGGGCACGGTGCTGATCACCGGCGGCACCGGCGAACTCGGCGCTCTGCTCGCCCGTCACCTGGTGACCGAGCACGGCGCCCGCAGGCTGCTGCTCACCAGCCGCTCGGGACCTTCCGCGCCCGGAGCCGCCGAACTGACCGCACGGCTGCGAGAACTGGGAGCGGACGTCACCGTCGCGGCATGCGACGTCAGCGACCGCGAGGCCCTGGCCGGGCTCCTGCGCGCCGTCCCGGCCGAGCATCCGCTGACAGCCGTGGTCCACACCGCGGGCGTTCTCGACGACGGGGTCGTCACCTCACTGACCCCGGAGCGGCTGGACACCGTCCTGCGCCCCAAGGCGGACGCGGCCCTGCACCTGCACGAACTCACCGAGGGCACCGGCCTGAAGGCGTTCGTGCTGTTCTCCTCGGTCGCCGGCACGCTGGGCAGCCCGGGACAGGGCAGCTACGCGGCGGGCAACACCTTCCTGGACGCGCTGGCCCAGCACCGCGTCGCCCGGGGGCTGCCCGCCACCGCGCTGGCCTGGGGCATGTGGCAACCCAGCGGCGGCATGGCCGGCACGCTCGGGGCCGCGGACCTCAAGAGGATGGAGCGCTACGGGGTTCTGGCCATCACTCCCGAGCAGGGCACGGCCCTCTTCGACGCCGCGTGCGCGACCGGACGGCCCGTCCTGGTCCCCGTGCGGCTGGACCGCAAGTCCCTGCGCGACTCGGCGCGGGCGCTGCCGCCGCTGCTGCGCGGACTGGTGCGCGGCACGGCACGGCGCTCCGCGGCCGCCGCCGCGCCCGCGACGGGCGTCCCTGCCGGCCCGACGCTGCGCGACCGGCTGGCCGGGCTCGCCGGAGAGGAGCGGTCGAAGGCCGTTGCCGAGGCGGTGGCGGCCGCTGTCGCCGGGGTGCTCGGCCACGACAGTGCCGACGCAGTCGACGCCGAGACGTCGTTCAGGGATCTGGGGTTCGACTCGCTCACCTCGCTGGAGCTGCGCAACGCGGTGAACCAGGCCACCGGTCTGCGACTGCCGGCCACCGCGGTCTTCGACCACCCGACGCCCGAGCAGTTGGCCGCCTTCGTGGACGGGCAGCTGGGCGCCGTCCCGGCCGGCTCACCGGCGACGGGCCAGGACGGCGGGGACACCCTGGTCTCCCTCTTCCGCGACGCCCACGAGCGGCACCGGCTCGGGGACGCGGTGGACCTGCTGGTCACGGCGTCCCGGCTGCGCCCGTCCCGCGACGAAGGGGCGGCACCGGCCGCCTTCCCGAAGGCCAGTGGGCCGGAGGAGGGCCCCGTGGTGGTCTGCTTCCCCTCCATGATCGCGATCTCCGGGCCGCAGGAGTACGCCGCCTTCACCGCCGCTCTCCCGGGCCGTGCCGTGTCAGTTCCGCCGCTTCCCGGCTTCTCTCCCGGCGAGGAGCTGCCCGCTTCGCTGACGGCCCTCGCCGACGCGCAGGCGCAGGCCGCCCTGGATCTCGCCGGAGACCGGGGGCTGGTGCTCCTCGGCCGGTCCACCGGCGGCTGGATCGCCCACGCCGTGGCACGGCGGCTGGCGGAGCGGGGCGCGGCGCCCCGGGCGGTGGTGCTGATCGACACCCTCGCCTGCCCTCTGGACCTGGACGACCTCTCCATGGTGGCCGACCAGATGCTGGCTCCGGAGAGCAGCGTCTGGATGGACGACCACCGGCTGATCGCGATGGGCGGCTATCTGCGCGTCTTCGACGGCTGGGCCCCCGAGGGCAACGGGGTGCCGACCGTTCTGGTGCGGGCGCAGGAGCGTTCCGGGTCGCACGACCGGCCGCGCTGGCCGCTGGCCGACACGGTCGTCGACGTGCCCGGTGACCACTTCACCATGCTGGGCGAGCACGCGGCCACGACGGCCCGGGCCGTGGACGAGTGGCTGCGCACGGCCCTCGCCGCGGACCGGGACGAGGAGAGCTCATGACCCGGCCCCTGCTGACGCTGGAGAGGATCGAGTCCGCCATGCCCGACCGAACGGTCGCGGTGGAGGCGATGGCACGGCCTCTCGGTCTGAGCCGCGCGAAGGTCGCGCTGTTCCGCAGAGTGCACGGACTGCACACACTGCGGCTCGACGAGGAACTGTCCTTGCTGGACCTGGTGGTCCCGGCGGCCCGGGAGATCGTGGCCGGGCTCGCCGAGCCGGACCGGGTGCGGTACGTCATTCACGCCCGGGCCATCCACCAGGTGGCACCGCCGGCGACGGACGTCGCGCGCCAGGTGCGGGACCTGCTCGGTCTCGGTCACGCCGAGGCGTTCTCGATGACGCAGCAGAACTGCGCCACCGGACTCGGCGCACTGGAGGTCGCCGCCGCGCTGCTGCGTGGCGGCGACCCCCGCGACCGGGCGCTCGTGGTGACCGGGGAGAAGTCCTTCTCCCCGCTGGTCCGGCTGGTTCCCAACACCGCGATCATGGGTGAGGCCGCGGCCGCCTGCCTGGTCGCGGTGGAGGGCTCGGGCCACCCCGTCCTGTCCCATGTCACCCGCACTCTCGGCGACTTCGCGGATCTCCTCTCGCTGCCCGCCGAGGAGCTGGCCCGGTTCGGCAAGGCGTACGCTCCGACGCTCGCGGAGGTGGTCCGGCAAGCCGTCGCCGAGGCCGGACTCACACTGCCCGACATCGACCTGATCATCCCGCACAACGTCAATCTCATGGCGTGGCGGCAGACCATCGCGGAGCTGGACGTCCCGGCCGAGCGCGTCTTCCTGGACAACGTCGCGCGTTACAGCCACTGCTTCGCCTCCGACGTCTTCGTCAACTACACGACGCTGCGCGAGGAGGGCCGGCTGACGGAGGGTCGGCACTACGTGATGGCCTCGGTCGGCGCGGGCGCCACCTTCAACGCCGCCGTCCTCACCTACCGGGGGCCGCGATGACCATGAACGGAGGGAGGAGTTCGACAGTGAGCACGGGAGTCACGACCCTCGAGGCGATCGCGTCCTTCGCGCCCGAGCGGAGGGTTCCGATCGAGGACCTGGTGGACCGGCTGGGGCTGCGCCGTACCAAGCTCCGGCTCTTTCAGCGGGTGCACGGCCTCAAGGAGATCCGCTTCGACCCGAAACTGAGCCTTTTCGACGTGGTGTTGCCGGCGGCCCGCCGCGTGCTCGCCGACGAGGACACCGCGAGCCGTGTCCGTCATGTGCTGTACGCCCACACCACGCAGGCGGTGACGCCGGCGCACATCGATCCCGCACGGGAGATCAGGGACCGGCTCGGGCTGCACCGGGCCGAGGCCTTCGGGCTGAGCCAGCAGAACTGCGCCAGTGGGATGGCGGCCGTCGACGTGGCCGGTGAACTGCTGCGGGCGGAGGGCGGGCCGGGCGACTGTGCCTTGGTCGTGACCGGGGAGCAGGCGTTCTCGCCCAAGATCCAGCTCATCGAGGACGTGGCGATCATGGGCGATGCCGGAGCCGCCTGCCTGGTCACGCTCGACGGGGCGGGCGACGCGGTGCGTTCCTACGCCACCAGCACCCTGGGCGAGTTCTCGGCCGCGATGCTGCTGGACGAGGAGAGAGCGCTGCGCTTCTCCAAGGTCTACGCGCCGGAACTGGCGGCGGTGATGCGACGGGCCGTCGCCGAGGCGGGGCTCGGGTTCGCGGACATCGACCTGGTCGTCCCGCACAACGTCAACCTTCAGTCGTGGCGGCAGACCATCAGCGAGCTGGGCATACCGCGCGAGCAGGTGTTCCTGGAGAACGTGGAGCGGTTCGGACACTGCTTCGCCTCGGATGTCTTTCTCAACCACACGACACTGCGGGAGGCCGGCCGGCTGGTGCCGGGACGGCATTACCTCTTCGCCACCGTCGGCCTGGGCGCCACCTTCGCGGCCATGGTCATCACACATGGGGCGTCCGCCGCCGGGGCGGGGACGCGGCGGGACGCGGGGAGGGAAGCGGCATGACCACCACCGAGTTCCGTGTGCAGGGGCTGCCGGTGTCGGCGCTCGCCGAGGAGTTCGGCACGCCGCTGTACGTGTACGACACGGACGTCCTGCGCCGCACGTACGAGGAGCTGCGCGCTCTGACGCATCCCGCTGTCGACATCTACCTGTCGCTCAAAGCCAATCCCAACATCAGTGTCTGCGGCTACCTCGGCAGTCTCGGCGCGGGCGCCGAGGTGTCGTCCCTGGTCGAGCTGGAGACGGCGCGGCGAGCCGGTATCGCGGCCGGGGACACGATCTTCCTGGGGCCCGGCAAGACCCGCGCGGAGCTCGAGGCGTGTGTGGCCGCGGGGCTGCGCGCCATCGTGTGCGAGTCGCTGGAGGAACTGGCGGAGGTCGACGAGATCGCCGTGGCGGCCGGCCGTGCCGATGTGCCGGTCATGCTGCGGGTCAATCCTGACTTCCACACCAAGGGGTCGGGGCTGGCGATGGGCGGAAAGCCACGCCAGTTCGGCATCGACGTGGCTCTGCTGCGCAATGCCACGAGGGTGCTGAAGGGGCTGCGGCGCACCCGGGTCATCGGTTTCCACGCCTATATGGGTACGCGTTTCCTCCGGCACGAGGATTTGATCCACAACACCCGCGAGATTCTCGCCGTCGCGTCGGACCTCGCCGCCGAGACCGGAATCGAACTGGACATCGTCGATTTCGGTGGCGGCTTCGGGATACCGTACTTCGACAATGAACCGGACCTTAATATTCCGGAACTCGCGGCGGGCATCGACACCACGGTCACGGGATTTCTCAAGGACCATCCCGACTGCCGGCTGATCAACGAGCTCGGCCGTTACCTCACCGCCAGGTGCGGGACGTACGTGACCCGGGCGCTGTACGTCAAGGAGTCCATGGGCGAGCGGTTCGTGGTGGCCGACGGCGGGACCAACCACCACATGGCCGCCGTCGGGGTGGGCAGCTTCGTCAAGCGGAACTTCCCGATTCGTTCGCTGAGCCGCTACGACGCGGAACCCACCGGCGCGTACACGGTCACCGGCCCCCTCTGCACGCCCAACGACGTCATCGGCAAGCGGGTGGCGCTCCCCGAGGTGCGGCCCGGGGACCTCATCGGGGTGGAGCGCTCCGGGGCGTACGGCCCGTCGGCCTCCCCCGGGCTCTTCCTCAGCCACGGGTTCCCCGCCGAGGTCATGGTCCACCAGGGCACCGCCCATCTGGTCCGCCGCCGGGACGTCCTGGACGACCTGCTGGGCAAGCAGCACCTCATCGCCTTCTGACGTTTCCGCTCCCCCGTATTCGGCTTTCGACAAGAGGATGGAACCCCATGGAGAACACGGCAGTCGTGGAGTCGGTCGAGACCGCGCTCACCGAGGTGCTCGAACGCGAGGTCAGCGGGCTCACGCCCGAGGTGCGGCTCTTCGAGGACCTGCACCTGGACTCGACCTCGGTGATGGAGATGCTCATGTCCCTGGAGGACAGCATGGACGTCGCCGTCGACCCCGAGACCCTGGACATGGACGACTTCATGACCGTGGGCACGCTCACCGCGTACCTGCAGCGACTGCTCGGCGAGGGAAAGTGACGATGTCAGTGCTGCGCTCGGCCGCCGCGATCGCCGACCCGCCCCGCCGTCCGTACCACGACGATCCGTCCATCGTCGGCTTCTTCCGTGACCTGGTGGAGCCGTTCGGTTCCACCGTCGACGAACAGCGCCTGCTGGACGGGGCCAACGTCTCCCACCGTGACCTCGTGGACCACCTGGTCACGGCGGACGGGATCGACGGGCCGGCGGACCTGGTGGTCGTCAGCCACGCCCTGCCCGACGTGCACCCGTTCACCGCTGTCGCCTCGCACCTGAACATGCTGCTCGGCGGCGCGGCGCAGAGTTTCTGCGTGTCCGAGCAGGGTCTGGCGGCCCCGTTCACGGCGCTGCGGATCATCGCCGCCTACCAGCGCGCGGGGCGGGCGGGACGTGCGGTGCTCGCGATCCTGGAGCAGACCACCCTGCCGACCCCTCATCCGCTCGTGGACACCCGGGATCTGACCGACTCCGGTGTCCTGCTCGTCCTCGACGACGCGGGCCGGGCGGACGGGGAGGGCGGACCGGCCCTGTCCGGCGTCGAGTCGTTCGCGTCGCCGGAGGAGACCGCCGCCCGGCTGACCGAGCTGGCCGCCGCCGACCCGGCCGGGACGCTGCTGGTGCTCGGCCCGGGGGTCCAGGACGGCTCGGTGGACTCGGCGGGGGCGCGGGTCAGCCGCGCCGGGGACACCAGCTACTGCACGAGTGTCTGGCTGGAACTGGCCGGTCACTGGCAGGACTGGCGTCAGGACGCCGCCACGGTGGTCCTCTGCGACGTCGATCCCCTGACGAAGGAGGGGCAGCTGGCCGTGTTCCGCTCCCCCTCGGCTCCCGGCCGGGCCGGGTAGGGCAGCCACCATGCGCATCGGGATCGACGTCCTCGGCCTCGGCGAACTGGACCGTCTCCAAGCCCGCTCCTGGTTCCGCCGGTACACCTACGCCCCGGAGGAGCTGACACTCGCCGACGGTTTCGGCCGGGAGCGTGCGCGGGAGTTCCTCGCCGGCCGGTTCGCGGCCAAGGAGGCGGTACTCAAGGTGCTCGGCACGGGATGCCGCGGTGGGTTGTTGCCCCGGCACATCTGCGTCACCCGTGGGGCACGGTCCGCGCCGCTGGTGCGGCTGATCGGTGCGGCGCAGCGCAGGGCCGCGGAGATCGGGCTGACGGACCTGACGGTGTCCATCGCCCACAAGGGGGAGCACGTGGTCGCCGTGGCCCTGGGCCGCGGCGACCACGAGCCGGCGCCGGGAGCCGGTGACGTCAGGAGGACCGCACGGACGGTCCTGGAGGAAATCGCCTTGCGCGAGTCGGTGCCAAGCGGACGGTCGGAGTGAGGTCGAAGTATGTCTGAAGCGGTTTCCGCGACACTGCGCGCGCGAATGGCTCAAAAGGACGCCCATTACGGCGGGAATCTTGTTGACGGCGCCCGGATACTTCAATTGTTCGGCGATGTTGTGACAGAGATCACCGTCCGAATGGATGGGGACGAGGGTCTGCTCAGTGGCTACAGTGAGGTCGAATTCAAGGCCCCCGTGTATGTCGGTGATTACATCGAGGTGAGCGGACGTCTGGTGGGCAGGAGTAGACTCCGGCGCGTCGTGGAATTCACGGCATGGAAATACATTGCCGCCCGTTACGAACAAGGGACGACACGAGCCGAGTTGCTCGGGGAGCCCGTGGTCGTCTGCCGGGCGGTGGGCACCGCCGTGGTTCCCCGTGACGCCGCGCGGCGTCGGTCAGCCGGTGCCGGGGGGACGGCGGTCGCCGACATGTCCCGAGCAGAGTGAGAAAGGTGTCATGTCCTTATCCACAAAGACGTCCCCACAGCCCAGCCGGGTGCTGCTCGTCGCGGTGGCCAGCGCCTTCCTGGTGGGCCTGGATTCGATGATCACTGTTCCGCTTGTGCCGGCCATCGCCGAGGACACCGGAACCGAGGCGCGGCTCGGTGGTCTCTTCGTCAGCGCCTACGCCCTGTTGTTCGCCCTCGCGGCCCCCCTGTGCGGAGCCATGTCGGACCGGCTGGGCCGGCGCACGATCCTCACCGGCGGCCTGGTCGCCTTCACCCTCGGCAACGCCCTCACGGGCATCACCTCCGAGTTCAGCCTGCTGCTCGCCTGCCGCGCCCTGGCCGGCCTGGGCGCCGCGATGATCATGCCGAGCGTCTACGCGATGATCGCGGACACCTTCCCGTTCGAGCGCCGGGGCAAGGTCATGGGCATCGTGGTGGCGGGGCTGCTCAGCTCCACCGTCATCGGTGTGCCGCTCGGCTCCTACCTCGCCCATCTCCTGGGCTGGCGCGTCGCGTTCTTCGCCGTCGGCGGGGTGGCCGTCCTCGTCTGCGCCCTGGTGCTCGCGCTGATCCCCCCGGTACAGCCGCCGGCGGCACAGCAGCAGAGCACCAAGAGCCCGGTGGCCGTCTACCTCGGCATGGTCGGCCGCGCCGTGACGACACCCGCCGTGCTCTGCGTACTCGGCTGCACCTTGCTGTGGTCCTTCGCGCTGTACGGCATGTTCTCCAACATCGGCATCTTCTACGCCGAGCGTTTCGGCTTCAACGAGGCCCAGACCGGTCTCGCCATCATGGGTTCGGGCGCCGGCAGCATGGCGGGGGCGCTGCTCGGCGGCCGGATCGCGGACAAGCTGGGCAAGCGCACCGTGATCGTGGTGGCCGCCCTGGTCGCGGCAGCCGGGGTGACCTCCGTGGCCCTGATCGGCGACCACATCGTTCCCGTGCTCATCGTCTTCATCGTGTGGGGTACGGCGGTCGGCGTCGGCCAGCCGTCCCTCAGCGCCCTGGTGAGCGAGCTGCGGCCGGAGACGCGCGGCACCGCGCTGGCGCTCAACGGCTCCGCCCAGTACGGGGGCATGATGCTGGCGACCAGCATCGCCGCCCTGCTGCTGGACAACGGCGTCTCCTTCGCCGTGATCGGCGCGATCTGCGGTGCCTGCGCGCTCGCCGTGCTGCCGCTGCTCGTCGGCGTCCGGGTGGCCGGCCGGGCCGACGCCGCCGTGGCGGGAGCTGCTCCCGCGCCGGAAGCCGGGGCGAAGGCATGAGCGACACCCGTGCCGTGGAGACCGACGCGGGCAAGGTGCTCTTCGAACGTTTCGTCGATCTGTGGAACGGAGAGGTGGACTTCGCCGACACGCCGGAGTTCATCGCCGACGACTTCACCGTGCACAGCGCCGAACTGGCCCGCTACCTCGGCTTCCCCGACTCCAGGCGCATCACCACCCGCGACGGCCTGCTCGACTGGGTCACCTCCGTCCGCACACTGCTGCACGACGTGCGCTTCACCACGCGTCCCGGCCCGCTCAGGGAGGGCGACCTCGTCGCCGGTGGATACATCGTGACCGGCACCTACGCCGGTGGCGCACCCACCGCGACAGTCGCTCCGGGGACCGCCGTCCGCTACTCCGGCATGTCCATCGTCCGTCTCGAGAACGACAAGATCGCCGAGTACTGGGTGCTGTCCGACGCCCTCGGGCTGCTGTCCCAGCTGGGCGCCGTGCCGAGGCCCTGACCTCACGCACCCGACGGGTCGCGTCGACGACGCGTCCGGGGACGGCCGTGTGCCGCCCCGGCGCGCCGTCCCGGCGCGCCGTCCCGGCCCCCGGTCCCGGTCCCCGGTCCCGGCACGACCGGGGGCCGGGTGCCGCATCCGGGCGATCGAGCCATTCGACATGGCGACGGGGGAGTCGTCGCCTGAAGGGAACTGAGCAAGTTGTCCGAGAACACGCTCCTTCACCACCTCCTGGACGCCGCCGCGCAGGCCTGGCCCGAGCGCCCGGCCGTCAGCAGACAGGAGTCCGCCAAGACGTTCGCGGCGCTGTGCGACGCCAGTCACCGGCTGGCCGCGTGGCTGCACGCCCAAGGCGTCGGCCGCGGGCGGCGCGTGGTCGTCGCCGTGCCCTCGGGTCCGCTGGTCCCGGCGCTCGTCTTCGCGGCATCCCGCCTCGGCGCCCCGTGGTCCGTCCTCCACGAGCAGGTGCGGGGCGTTCCGCTGGAGCATGTGCTCGACGACTGCGAGCCGAGCCTCGTCGTCGCCGAGGATCCCGCCTCGCGCCAGGCCGCACGGGACCGCGGCGTCGTCGCCGCCGACCCGGAGGACCTGCTCCCGATCGCGTTCCCCGAGCCCGGCACGGCCGGCCCCGTGGAGCGGCTCGCCCTGCCCGAGCCGCTCGCCGTCGACCCGGTCTGCCTGATCTACACCTCGGGCACCACGTCCCTGCCCAAGGCCGTGGTGAGCACCCATCAGCAGGTCGTCTTCGCCGCTCGGGCGATCCAGCAGGTCCTGCGGTACCAGGACGACGACGTCGTCTACTGCCCGCTGCCGCTCTCCTTCGACTACGGCCTCTACCAGATCTTCCTCGGCGCCCTCAGCGGTGCGCACGTGGTGCTCGGCGGCGCGGCCGAGGCCGGTCCGGCCCTGCTGCGCAGCCTGCTGGACAGCAAGGCGACCGTCCTGCCCGCTGTCCCGTCGGTCGCCGAGTCGCTCGTGTGGCTGCTGAAGCGGGCCACGGCCCAGCGCCCGCCGCTCAGGCTGGTGACCAACACCGGCGCCGCCCTGTCGACCGAGACGGTCAATGCCCTGCGCGCCGCGCTGCCCGGGCTGCGCGCCCAGGTGATGTACGGCCTCACCGAGTGCAAGCGCGCCGTCATCATGCCGCCGGACGGGGACCTGGAACGCCCCGGTTCCTGCGGACTTCCGCTGCCCGGCACCGAGATCCTCATCGTCGACGACCACGGCGAGCCCGTGCCGGCCGGCGTCGTCGGCGAGATCGCCGTCCGCGGGCCGCACGTGATGGCCGGGTACTGGCGGCGGCCCGAACTGAACGCCCAGCGCTTCCCGCGCCGCGACGGTCTCTTCCCCGAACTGCGCACCGGTGACTACGGCCATCTGGACGAGGACGGCTATCTGTACTTCTCCGGCCGGCGCGACGACCTGTACAAGGAGCGCGGCTTCCGGGTCAGCGCCACCGAGGTGGAGGCCGCCGCGCACCGGGTGCCCGGCGTGGTCTCCGCCGCCGTGCTGCCGCCGTCCGGCAAGAGGCCTGCCGTCCTCGCGGTGGTCGCGGAGATGAGCGCCGAGCAGGTTCTCGGCGGGATGCGTGATCAGATCGAGGAGTTCAAGGTCCCGAGGCGCTGCGTCGTTCTGGAGGAGCTGCCGCTGAGCGGCAACGGAAAGGTCGACCGCAAGAAGCTCCTCACCGTCGTCGAGGGCCGCTCCGGCCTGCCCGGCAGGGCATGAGCGGAGGGAAGCCCGGATCATGCGCACATACTTCGATGTCGTCGTCCTCGGAGCGTGGCCGCGAGCTGACCCCGGCTCAGCAGTGGGACCTGACGGTGCATGAGGTCGCACATGATCAATATGTAGCGAGCACGGACACCGTCCGGCGGCGATCAGGCGGACGGGACGGGCAGGACATCCGGCGAGAGCGCGCCGGCCCGGGCGGCGGCGCTCGTCATACGGCGACGATGGTGACGCCGGCACAGTACCTCGTAGCCGACTTCCGCGGCGGGGCCGCTCACGTCGCCCACCACGACCTGCTCGCCTTCCACCACCATCTCGCCGCCGACCGTGCGCGCATTGTGCGTGGCACGCGCCCCGCACCAGCACATCGCCTCCACCTGGAGCGTCTCTATTCGGTCCGCCAGCTCGATCAACCGCCGGGAGCCCGGGAAGAGCTTCGTGCGGAAGTCGGTGGTGATACCGAAGGCGAAGACGTCGAGATGCAGATCGTCCACGACCCTGGCCAGCTGGTCGATCTGCTCCGGCGCGAGGAACTGCGCCTCGTCCACGATCACGTAGTCGACCTTGCCGCCCTGTGACATCTGGTCGACGACATGGCCGTACAGATCCATCAGCGGCGCCGCCTCGATGGCGTCGGTCACCAGGCCGAGCCGGGAGGAGAGCTTCCCCTTCCCCGCACGGTCGTCCCGGGTGAAGATCAGAGCCTGCAGTCCCCTCGCCGACCGGTTGTGCGCGATCTGGAGCGCCAGCGTCGACTTCCCGCAGTCCATGGTTCCGGAGAAGAAGACCAGCTCAGGCATGTCGAGTTGAGCACCTTTCGGTGGGGGGCCGGGAACGTCAGGAGCGTACTTCGAGCAGGGGCACCCACTGCTCGGCAGGGGTCATCGAACCGTGGTTGCCGACCATCGCCGACTCCTTCGGCTCCCGCTCGGAGGCGATGAGCAGGACGTCGTCGCGGGCCGCGGCGACCACGTCGCCGATCCGGCCGTAGACCCGTTCGTCGATGCGCGGGCCGAACCAGCCCGCCGCGATGGCCTCGTCGCGGGAGGCCACCCAGAACTGCTCGCCGAGCACCTCGCGCCAGCAGGTCAGGACGTCGCTCGCGGCACCGGGCACCGCGTACACGTGCCGGGCGCGGCCCTCGCCGCCGAGCAGGGCGACTCCGGCGCTCAGCTCCCAGTCCTCGTCGAAGTCGATGCGGTGCTGCTCGTCGAAGGGCACGTCGACCATGCCGTGGTCGGCGGTGACGTAGAGCGCGCTGCGCGGCGGGAGTTGCTCGGCGAGGCGCTGGACCAGGCGGTCGGCGTACATGAGCTGGCCGCGCCAGGTGTCGGAGTCGACGCCGTAGCGGTGGCCGGCGCCGTCGACCTCGGCGAAGTACGTGTAGACGAGGGAGCGGTCCCCCGCGGCGAGTTGCTCGGCCGCCAGGTCGACGCGGTCCTCGCCGGACAGCCGCCCCAGGAACGTTCCGCCACTGAGCGCGACCTTGGTCAGCGGGGTGTTCTGGAAGGTCGGGGACGACACCTGCGCGGCGTGCACACCCGCCTCGTGCGCCAGCTGGAAGACCGTCGGGTAGGGCTGCCACGGCCCGGGCGGGGCCCAGGGCTGCCAGCGCAGCTGGTTCATCAGCTCGCCGGTGTCGGGGTTGCGCACGGTGTAGCCGGGCAGGCCGTGCGCGCCGGGCGGCAGGCCGGTGCCGACGGAGGCGAGGGAGGTCGCCGTGGTCGCCGGATAGCCGGCGGTGAGCGGACGCCCGGTGCCGCCGCGCGAGGTGGCGAGCAGGGACGTCATGAAGGGGGCGTCCTCGGGGTGCGCCCTGAGCTGCTCCCAGCCGAGGCCGTCGATCAGGAACACGCAGTTCCGGTCGGCGGGCGTCAGCTCCGGGATCGCGGCGGTCATACCCGGCACGCCGGCGCCGGCGGCCAGTGTGGGCAGCAGGTCCGCGAGGGAGCCGCTGCCGTACTCGGGGACCGGCGCGGAGGAGACGGTGAGCGGTTCGGGGTGGTGGTCCCAGGCCGTGTTGGACTGTGTCATCAGCGGGTGGTGTCCGCGGTCGCCTCGGAGAGGGACTGCGCGAAGGCGAGCGCCTGGCGCACGGTCTCCGGTCCGTCCCCGGCCTCGCTGACGCGCAGGCTGAGGTCGTCCGCCGTCGAGTTGCCGGTGTAGCCGTGGTCCGCCTCGCAGTTGGGGTCGCCGCAGGCGGCCGGCTCCAGGTCGATACGGGAGACGGCGCCCCAGCCGATGGTGAGGACGACCTCGCGGGGCAGGGTGCCCGGCTTGTAGGACTCGGGGTTGGCGACCACCCGGCTGACCACGATCGACGAGATACGGCCGAGCTTCACGGACTCCGTCGACGTCGTGGCGTAGGGCGTCGGGGAGGTGCTGTCGGCGGCCTGCTCGTCGGTGTGGCTGACGATGAAGCGGTGGTCCGTGAGGACGAGCACCGTCACGTGCCGCCGGACCTCGTTCTGGTCGAACGTCGTCTCCTGGTGGACCAGGTACGACCGGATGGGCTCGCCGCCCACGGCGGCCTCCACCGCCTCGGCCACGAGGGCCGGGTAGTAGCCGCTGCGCTCGATCGCCGCCCGCAGCCCCTGGGTCGTCGTACTGGTCTTGGCCATGACGCCCATCCTACGGGGGACCACTGACTGCGAGAGACCGCTCGCCCCCTGTCAGTACGCGGGGAGGGTCCGCGGGCCGAGGTCGTCGCGGGCGGGCGGTGGTGCGAGGCGGACGGAGGCGCCCAGGACGCTCAGGCCGTGCGAGGCGACGACGACCGGCTCCAGGGTGATCGCGACGACCTCGGGGTGGTCGTCGACCAGCCGGGACACCCGCAGCAGCAGCTCTTCCAGGGCGCGGGTGTCGGCGGGTGCGGAGCCGCGCCAGCCGAACAGCAGGGGTGCCGTGCGGATCGACCGCACCAAGGAGGTCGCCTCCTTGTCGGTGACCGGGATCAGCCGGTGGGCCGTGTCCCCGAGCAGCTGGGAGGCGGCACCGGCGAGGCCGAAGGAGAGCACGGCCCCGGCCGCCGGGTCGATCACGGCCCGCACGACGACGTCCACCCCGCGCGGCGCCATCCGCTGTACCACCGGACGCAGCTCCTCCGGCGCGCCGAACTGCTCCGTCAACTCGGCGTAGGCCCGTCGCAGTTGGTCCTCGTCCAGCAGGTCAAGACGCACGCCGCCCAGGTCGGCGCGGTGCCGCAGGTGCGGGGCGGTGGCCTTGAGGGCCACGGGGTAGCCGAGGCCGCGCGCGGCCTCGGCCGCGGCGTCGGGGCTCGGGGCGGGCAGGGCGCGGTGGACGTGGATGCCGTAGTGGCCGAGCAGGTCGCAGGTCTCTTCCGTGCCGAGCGTGAACCCCTTCCCGCGCGCGAGGAGCCCGTCGATCAGCGTGGCGGTGCCCTTCTCGTCGATGTCCTCGTACTCGGGCACCCTGCCGGGGTCCGCGGCGTCGCGCCGCCACTGCGCGTAGGCCACGGCCTGGCCGAGGGCGCGAACGGCCCGTTCGGCGGCGGGGTAGGCCGGGATGAGACGGGCGCCCTCGGGGGGTTCTCCGGCAGGCGTCGGATCGGGCGCGACCAGGGGGGCATGGGGGCTGCTCTGCGGCGGATCGTCCGCCACGGCCTGTGGTGCCGTGCTCGCCGCCGCCGACAGGGCCTCCGCCAGACCGCCGAGCTCCACGTGGACGACCAGGACCGGTTTGGCCGGAGCCGCGGCCGCGGCCGAACGCAGCGCCTCGGCGAGGGCCGCGTCCGCGACCGAGCCCTCCCCCACCGCCGGTATGGCGGTGACGACCACCGCGTCGCAGGAGTCGTCGGCCAGGGCCCGTGACAGGGCCGCGTGGAAGTCCGCCGCCGAAGCCTCCGTGGTCAGGTCGAGCGGGGGGTGGGGCCGCAGCCCCTCGGCGAGGCACGCGTCGTACGTGAGCAGGCCGAGCGACTCGGAGTTGCCGAGGATCGCCACCCGGGGTCCGGCGGGCAGGGGCTGGCGGGCGAGCAGCAGGCCCGCGTCCACCAGGTCGGTGATGGTGTCGACCCGGATGACACCGGCCTGCCGCAGCAGCGCCGAGACGGTGGCGTGCGGCAGCCGGGTCGCCCGTACGGCATGCCCCTGGGGAGCCGCTGCGTGTCGTGCTCCCTGGACCACGACCAGCGGTTTCGCCGCGGCCGTCCGGCGGGCGAGCCGGGTGAACTTGCGGGGGTTGCCGATGGATTCCAGGTACATGAGGACGACGTCGGTGTCGGGGTCCTCGTACCAGTACTGGAGGAGGTCGTTGCCGGAGACGTCGGCGCGGTTGCCGGAGGAGACGAAGGTGGAGACGCCGGTCACGCCCGTGACGCCGCCGCCGCGCCGGTGCAGCCGGGACAGCAGGGCGATCCCGATCGCGCCGGACTGGGCGAACAGGCCGATCCGGCCCGGCCGGGGCGTCTCGGGGGCGAGGGAGGCGTTGAGCCGGACCCGCGGGGAGGTGTTGATGATGCCGAAGGCGTTCGGCCCGATGATCCGCATGCCGTACGTGCGCGCCTGCCGCACGAGGGCGCGCTGGCGTTCGCGTCCCTCGGGCCCGCTGTCGGCGTATCCGGCGGAGACCACGACGAGGCCCTGCACGCCGTGTTCACCGCACTCGGTCACGATCTCGGGGACGTGCTCGGCGGGCACGGCGACGACCGCGAGGTCGACAGGGCCGTCGATGTCGCGCACCGAGCGGTGCGCGGGCACTCCGTCGAGGTCCTTCTGCTCTTCGGGCAGGGCCTTGTTCACCGCGTAGAGGCGGCCGCGGTACCCGGCGTCGCGGATGTTGCCGAGGACGCTGCGGCCCACGCCGCCCGGGGTGCGCCCGGCGCCGACGACGGCGACCGAGCCGGGCGCCAGCAGCCGCTGCACGGAGCGCGCCTCGGCGCGTTGTTCGCGCGCGTACTGCACGGCGAGGGAGCGGTCGGTGGGTTCGAGGTCGAACTCCAGCCGGACGACACCGTCCTCGAAGCTGCGTTTCTGGGTGTACCCCGCGTCCGTGAACACCTTGATCATCTTGGTGTTGGCGGGCAGCACCTCGGCGGCGAAGCGGCGGATACCGCGCTCCCGGGCGACGGCGCCGATGTGTTCGAGGAGGGCGGAGGCGACGCCGCGCCCCTGGTGGGCGTCCTGGACCAGGAAGGCGACCTCGGCCTCGTCGGCGGGTGCGGAAGCGGGTGTTCCGTCGGCGCCGATCCGGTCGTAGCGTACGGTGGCGATGAACTCGCCGCCGACTGTGGCCGCGAGTCCCACCCGGTCCACAAAGTCGTGGTGCGTGAAGCGGTGGACGTCCTTGGCGGACAGGCGAGGGTACGGCGCGAAGAAGCGGTAGTACTTCGACTCGTCGGAGACCTGCTCGTAGAAGCTGACCAGGCGCTCGGCGTCATCAACGGTGATGGGCCGGATGCGCGCGGTACCACCGTCGCGCAGCACCACGTCGGCTTCCCAGTGGGCGGGATACTCGTGCCGGTCCGGCGAGGTCTGCATGGGCCCCAGAGTACGGCTAGCGTCCGACAGTGGACGCGAGGCAGTCTGTGGAGGGCGTCAGTCGGGTCGAGGCCGCGACCCGACGGCACCCCGGGGCGGTCCCAGGACCGCTCCGGCACAGCTTCACGATATGGGAAACTGGTCTAGACAACCCTGAAAACCGAAGGGCAGCAACACATGGCTGAGCGCCGCGTCAACGTCGGCTGGGCCGAGGGCCTCCACGCCCGCCCCGCTTCCATCTTCGTCCGAGCCGCCACGGCCGCAGGCGTCCCGGTGACGATCGCCAAGGCAGACGGCAAGCCCGTCAACGCGGCCTCCATGCTGGCCGTCCTCGGCCTCGGCGCCCAGGGCGGCGAGGAGATCGTCCTCGCCTCCGACGCCGAGGGCGCCGACGCCGCCCTGGACCGGCTCGCCAAGCTGGTCTCCGAGGGTCTCGAGGAGCTTCCCGAGACCGTCTGAGTTTTCTTTCGCGCCTGACCCGGCGCACTCCGAAGGGCCCCTCCGATTTCATCGGGCGGGCCCTTCGCCTTTTCCCCGGATTTCCTGCCCGCGGGCAGCAGAAATAATCCCCCGCGAAATGCTCGCTCTTTGTATACGGCTTCCGTGTTAATGCCGCGGGCTCGCCGTGTTTACGGGATGTTGCGAGTTCCTCACACGCTCGGCACGCTCCCCGGCGGAGCCGAAACGCAGGCGGTGCGCGGCCGTCGCGCGCTCGGTGTGCAGCGCCGTGACCGCCCGCGCGCGCTCACTGTCCCCGCGCGCCACCGCGTCCACGATCGCGCCGTGTTCGGTCCAGGACTCCACGGGACCGGCCGGCGCCTCCACCGCGTACATCCAGGCGATCTTGTGGCGGAGCTGGGTGAGCGTCGAGGTCAGCGCGGGGCTGCCGGAGGCCTGCGCGAGCGTCTCGTGGAACCAGCCGCCAAGCGAGCGCAGGTCGTCGCTGTTGCCCCGGCGGGCGCGTTCCTGGCCCAGCCGGACCAGCCCGCGCAGGACCTTCAGATGGGCCTCGGTACGGCGCTGGGCGGCGCGGGCGGCGCCGAGCGGCTCCAGCAGCGTGCGCATCTCCAGCAGGTCGGCGGCCTCCTGCTCGGTGGGTTCGGCGACACAGGCGCCCGCGTGCCGCCGGGTCACCACGAAACCTTCGGCCTCCAGGGTCCGCAAGGCCTCCCGGACGGGGACGCGCGAGACGCCGTAGCGGCGCGCGAGGAGTTCCTCGGTCAGCCGGCTGCCGCGCTCGTAGACACCCGCGACGATGTCGTCCCGGATGGCCGTGCACACCGAGTGCGCGGGAATACGCATGACCGACCTCCGCTTAATCCCCGTGAAACGCCGACGAGCGACGTGTGTTCCGTGACTCTATTGCAATCAGCGGGAATTTCCGACGGCGATCCGGAATCCATGGATATTTTTTGGACAGCCGGCCGTCAAAAACGCCGAAAGCCCCGGCTCGGGGAGCCGGGGCTTCGGTAAGCGGAGGGGTGCGCCGCCTAGACGTTCACGCCGTGCGAGCGGAGGTAGGCGACGGGGTCCATGTCCGAGCCGTACTCGGGGCTCGTCCGGGCCTCGAAGTGCAGATGCGGGCCGGTGACGTTGCCGGTCGCGCCGGAGAGGGCGATCTGCTGGCCGGGGGTGACCTTCTGGCCGACCGAGACGCCGATGGACGACAGGTGGCCGTACTGGGTGTACGTGCCGTCGTTCATCTTGATCACGATCTGGTTGCCGTAGGAGCCGCCCCAGCCCGCCTCGACGACCTCGCCCATGCCGACCGCGTGGACGGAGGTGCCGCTGGCGGCGTGGAAGTCGACGCCGGTGTGGCTGCCGGAGGACCACAGGCCGCTGCTGGCCTGGTAGCCGGTGGAGACGTACGAGCCGGAGATCGGGGGCACGAAGGAGTTGAGGCGCTTGCGCTCGGCCTCACGGGCGGCGCGCTCCTTGGCCTCGCGGGCCTTCTCGGCGGCCGCCTTGGCCTTCTTGGCCGCTTCGGCGGCCCGCTCGCGCGCGGCCTCCTCGGCCTTCTGCTTGGCGGCGGCCTCTTCGGCGGCCTGCTTCTGAGCGGCGGCCTGGGCGTCGATCTGTGCGGCCACGGTGTCGCCGAGGGTGACGACCGGGGTGAGGCCGGTCTGCTCGGCGGCGGGCTCGGCCGCGAAGGCCGGAGCCGCCACGGTGCCGATGACGCCGGTGGTGGCGAGGGCCGCGACGCCCGCCGCGCGGGCCGTGCCGCGCTGAATCCTGCTGGGACGCCGGTGCTTCCCGGTGGCGCGCGTGAACGCCATGAAGTGGCTGATCCTTTCCTTCCCTCTCGCCTACCGGGTTAGCTGACGGGTTCGGAGCAGGAAGGTCTCCTACGGACCCCCTCGCTTGCGCGCGGGCGTCCGATTCACCCCAGGGACTGCGATGGGTCCCCGGCTCCCCTGGCTCGCGCCGTACGGGGACTCGGCGATGACTGTCCGGTGCCGCGGGTGCGGCGCACTGCCTGACGAACAGCCCGGATGACGCTAAGCGGCGCCACTTTCAATTCCCAAACGAATCCCAGCTTTTGTAGCGCATCCCACAGGGCAGACGGGCAACTCCCACCCCAATTCGGGCATAAGGGGGCCCTGGTGCCTTTGAAGACAACCAGGGCCCCTTCGCGCGTGCCGCTACTCGGCGGTTACGACGGAGACTTCGCCGATGCCGAGGGCCTCCACAGGGCCCTTGATCTGCGCCGCGTCACCGACGAGGACGGTCACCAGACGGTCCACCGGGAAGGCGCTGACGGCCGCCGCGGTGGCCTCCACGGTGCCGGTCGCGGCGAGCTGCCGGTACAGCGCGGCCTGGTAGTCGTCGGGCAGGTGCTGCTCGACCTGGTCCGCCAGCGTGCTCGCGACGGCCGCCGCCGTCTCGTACTTCAGCGGCGCCACGCCGACCAGGTTCTGCACGGCGACGTCCCGCTCGGCGTCGGTCAGCCCCTCGGCGGCCAGCGTGCGCAGCACCGTCCAGAGGTCCTCCAGGGCGGGCCCGGTGTTGGGCGTGTCCACGGAGCCGCTGATGGCGAGCATCGCGGCACCCGTGCCGTCCGGGGTGGACCGGAGGACCTGGGCGAACGCCCGCACGCCGTAGGTGTAGCCCTTCTCCTCGCGCAGGACGCGGTCCAGGCGGGAGGTGAGGGTGCCGCCGAGGCAGTACGTGCCGAGCACCTGGGCGGGCCACACGCGGTCGTGCCGGTCCGCGCCGATCCGGCCGATCAGCAGCTGCGTCTGGACGGCGCCCGGGCGGTCCACGATGACGACCCGGCCCGTGTCGTCGGCGGTCACCGGCGGCACCGGCCGCGGCTCGGCCGAGGAGCCGGTCCAGGCGCCCAGCGTGTCGCCCAGCAGGGCGTCGAGGTCGATGCCGGTGAGGTCGCCGACGACCACGGCGGTGGCCGTGGCGGGGCGGACGTGCTTCTCGTAGAAGCCGCGGACCGCCGCGGAGTCGATCGCGGCGACCGTCTCCTCGGTGCCCTGCCGGGGCCGTGACATCCGCGAGCCGGCCGGGAACAGCTCCTTGGAGAGTTCCTTGGCGGCGCGGCGGGAGGGGTTGGCCAGCTCGTGCGGGATCTCGTCGAGGCGGTTGCGGACCAGCCGCTCGACCTCGCTGTCCGCGAACGCGGGCGCCCTGAGGGCGTCGGCGACGAGGGCGAGTCCCTTGGCGAGCCGCGACGCCGGCACCTCCAGGCTGAGCCGGACACCGGGGTGGTCGGCGTGCGCGTCGAGGGTGGCGCCGGCGCGCTCCAGCTCGGCGGCGAACTCCTCGGCGGAGTGCTTGTCGGTGCCCTCGGAGAAGGCCCGCGCCATGATCGTGGCCACGCCGTCGAGGCCGGCCGGCTCCGCGTCCAGGGGCGCGTCCAGCAGCACCTCCACGGCGACGACCTGCTGGCCGGGGCGGTGGCAGCGCAGCACTGTCAGGCCGTTGTCGAGCGTGCCGCGCTCGGGGGCGGGGAAGGCCCACGGCCGGGCCTCGCCCTCCCGCGGCTGGGGGTGGAAGTCCATCGTGGCGAGCTCGGTCACTTGGCCGCCTCCTCGTTCTCGTTCGTGACCGCGGCTGCGGTGTCCTCGGTGGTGTCGGCGTCCTCGGTGGTGTCGGCGTCGGCGACGGGCTCGTAGACGAGCACCGCGCGGTTGTCGGGCCGCAGGCGGGCCTTGGCCACCTCCTGGACCTCCTCCGCCGTCACCTCCAGCACCCGCTGCACGGCGGTCAGGGCGAGCTGCGGGTCGCCGAACAGCACGGCGTACCGGCACAGTTCGTCGGCACGGCCCGCGACGGTGCCGAGCCGGTCCAGCCACTCGCGCTCCAACTGGGCCTGGGCCCGCTCCATCTCCTCGGCCGTGGGACCCTCCTCGGCGAACCGGGCGAGCTCCTCGTCGATGGCGGTCTCGATCACCGGCACCTCGACGTCACCGGACGTCTTCACGTCCAGCCACCCCAGGGAGGGCGCCCCGGCGAGCCGCAGCAGGCCGAAGCCGGCCGCGACCGCCGTACGGTCCCGCCGCACGAGACGGTTGTACAGGCGGGAGGACTCCCCGCCGCCGAGGACCGTGAGGGCCAGGTCGGCCGCGTCGCACTCTCGCGTGCCGTCGTGCGGCAGCCGGTAGGCGGCCATCAGGGCGCGCGCCGGGACCTCCTCCTCGACGACCTCGCGCAGCTGCTCGCCGATGGTCTCCGGCAGCGAGCCGTCCCGCGGCGGGTGCTTGCCGTCGTGGCCCGGGATGGAGCCGAAGTACTTCTCGATCCAGGCCAGGGTCTGCTCCGGGTCGATGTCGCCGACCACGGAGAGCACGGCGTTGTTCGGCGCGTAGTAGGTGCGGAAGAACGCGCGCGCGTCCTCCAGGGTCGCCGCGTCCAGGTCGGCCATCGAACCGATCGGGGTGTGGTGGTACGGGTGGCCCTCCGGGTAGGCGAGGGCGGTCAGCTTCTCGAAGGCGGTGCCGTACGGAACGTTGTCGTAGCGCTGCCGGCGCTCGTTCTTGACGACGTCGCGCTGGTTCTCCATCGACTCTTCGTCCAGGGCGGTCAGCAGGGAGCCCATGCGGTCGGCCTCCAGCCAGAGGGCGAGCTCCAGCTGGTGGGCGGGCATGGTCTCGAAGTAGTTGGTCCGCTCGAAGCTGGTGGTGCCGTTCAGCGAACCGCCCGCGCCCTGGACGAGCTCGAAATGGCCGTTGCCCTTCACCTGCGCGGAACCCTGGAACATCAAGTGCTCGAAAAGGTGAGCCAGGCCGGTACGCCCCTTGACTTCGTGGCGCGAGCCGACGTCGTACCAGAGGCACACCGCCGCGACCGGGGTCAGGTGGTCCTCGGAGAGCACCACGCGCAGGCCGTTGGCCAGGCGGTGCTCGGTCGCTGTCAGGCCCCCGGTGCCTGCCTGGGCTGTGGCCGTGTGACCCATGGGCATGTACGTCCCTTCGATCGCGGCGCGGTCTTCACAACCGCGGATTTCTGCCGGTCCTGCCACTGTATGCAAGCGCGTGAGGCGCCGGTGAAGTTCCCGGGGGGCGTACGCGCAGAGCGAGACGGCGTGACCCGTCGTGCCGGGGCCGGGACGGCGCGGCAGGCGTCAGAGGACGGGTCCTGGTCCCGGTTGTCAGTGCGGCGGTCCACAATGGTCGGCGTCAGATCCGGATCGCAGAGGCAAGGAGCCGGCAGCGATGGCCCGCCGCAGCACGAAGACCCCGCCGCCCGACGACTCGTACGAGGAGAGGATCCTCGACATCGACGTCGTCGACGAGATGCAGGGCTCCTTCCTCGAGTACGCGTACTCGGTCATCTACTCCCGCGCCCTGCCGGACGCCCGCGACGGTCTCAAGCCCGTGCACCGCCGCATCGTCTACCAGATGAGCGAGATGGGCCTGCGCCCCGAGCGCGGGTACGTCAAGTGCGCCCGCGTCGTCGGCGAGGTCATGGGCAAGCTGCACCCGCACGGCGACGCGTCGATCTACGACGCCCTGGTGCGCATGGCCCAGCCCTTCTCGATGCGCGTCCCCCTGGTCGACGGGCACGGCAACTTCGGCTCCCTGGGCAACGACGACCCGCCCGCCGCCATGCGGTACACCGAGTGCCGGATGGCCGAGGCCACGAGCCTGATGACGGACTCCATCGACGAGGACACCGTCGACTTCAACCCGAACTACGACGGCCAGGAGCAGGAACCGGTGGCGCTGCCCGCCGCCTTCCCGAACCTCCTGGTCAACGGCGCCTCGGGCATCGCGGTCGGTATGGCCACGAACATGCCGCCGCACAACCTGCGCGAGGTCATCGCCGCCGCCCGCCACCTGATCAGGCACCCGAACGCGGACCTCGACGCCCTGATGAAGCACGTCCCGGGCCCCGACCTGCCCACCGGCGGCCGCATCGTCGGCCTGTCCGGCATCCGGGACGCGTACGAGACGGGCCGCGGCACGTTCAAGATGCGCGCCACCGTGTCCGTGGAGCAGGTGACCGCCCGCCGCAAGGGCCTGGTGGTCACCGAGCTGCCCTTCGCGGTCGGCCCGGAGAAGGTGATCGCCAAGATCAAGGACCTGGTCGGTTCGAAGAAGATCCAGGGCATCGCCGACGTCAAGGACCTCACCGACCGCGCGCACGGCCTGCGCCTGGTCATCGAGATCAAGAACGGCTTCGTGCCGGAGGCGGTCCTGGAGCAGCTCTACAAGCTGACGGCGATGGAGGAGTCCTTCGGCATCAACAACGTGGCGCTGGTCGACGGCCAGCCGCTCACGCTGGGCCTGAAGGAACTGCTGGAGGTCTATCTCGACCACCGGTTCACCGTCGTGCGACGGCGTTCGGAGTTCCGCCGCGGCAAGAAGCGCGACCGGCTGCACCTGGTCGAGGGTCTGCTGACGGCCCTGCTGGACATCGACGAGGTCATTCGTCTCATCCGCTCCAGTGAGAACTCCGCACAGGCGAAGCAGCGCCTGATGGAGCAGTTCTCGCTGAGCGACGTCCAGACGCAGTACATCCTCGACACGCCGCTGCGCCGCCTCACCAAGTACGACCGCATCGAGCTGGAGACCGAGAAGGACCGGCTCAACGCGGAGATCGAGGAACTGACCCGGATCCTCGAGTCGGACGCGGAGCTGCGCAAGCTGGTCTCCTCGGAACTGGCCGCCGTCGCCAAGAAGTTCGGCACCGACCGGCGCACGGACCTGCTGGAGTCGGGCGGTGCCCCTGTGGCCACCGTGCCGCTCCAGGTCGCCGACGACCCGTGCCGGGTGCTGCTCTCCTCGACCGGGCTGCTGGCCCGCACGGCCAACGGCGAACCGTTCCCGGAGGACGCCGGCGCCAAGCGCGTCAAGCACGACGTGATCGTCTCGGCGGTGCCCGCCACCGCCCGCGGCGAGATCGGCGCGGTCACCTCGGCGGGCCGGCTGCTGCGGCTGAACGTGATCGACCTGCCGCAGCTCCCGGAGTCGATGCCGACGCCGAACCTCGCGGGGGGCGCCCCGCTGGCGGAGTTCCTCTCCCTGGAGGACGACGAGACCGTGATCTGCCTGACCACCCTCGACGAGTCGTCGCCTGGCCTGGCGATCGGCACGGAACAGGGCGTGGTCAAGCGCGTGGTGCCGGACTACCCGTCCAACAAGGAGGAGCTGGAGGTGATCACCCTCAAGGAGGGCGACCGGATCGTCGGCGCGGTCGAGCTCCGTACGGGAGACGAGGATCTGGTCTTCATCACCGACGACGCCCAGTTGCTGCGTTACCAGGCCTCGGTGGTGCGTCCCCAGGGCCGCCCGGCGGGCGGCGTGGCGGGCATCAAGCTCGCCGAGGGCGTCAAGGTCATCTCCTTCACGGCGGTGGACCCGGCCGCGGACGCCGTCGTCTTCACCGTGGCGGGTTCGCGCGGCACCCTGGACGACTCCGTCCAGACGACGGCCAAGCTGACCCCGTTCGACCAGTACCCGCGCAAGGGCCGCGCCACCGGCGGCGTCCGCTGCCAGCGGTTCCTGAAGGGCGAGGACTGCCTGTCCCTGGCCTGGGCCGGCCCTGCCCCGGCCCTCGCCGCGCAGAAGAACGGCACCCCGGCCGAACTCCCGGAGATGGACCCGCGCCGCGACGGATCGGGTGTGTCCCTGGCGAAGACGGTGGCGGTGGTGGCGGGGCCGGTCTAGGCCGGCTCCGCGCGGTCCTCCTCGGGATCGCGTACGTACCGCAGGACGCCCCACATGCCGTGCTCGTCGGCGTGCGGGGCGTCGCTGCGGCACGCGTCGAGTTCCTTGTCGAGTGCGGGCGCGTCGATCCCGGAGCCGATGAGGACCACCTGGGTCAGGCGTTCCGCGCCGGCCGGCCAGGGCTCCGGGTAGAAGCGCAGGAACCGCCCGACGGCATGGACGGCGTAACGGTTCCGGACGTCGTACGGCCCGAAGTCCACATAGCCCTTGATCCGGTACAGCCCCTCGGGCCGGCTGTCGAGGAACTCCATCAGCCGGCGCGGGTCGAGGGGCTCCCGCGAGACGAACGACAGGCTGTCGTAGGCGGTGTGCAGGTGCCCGGTGTGGTCGTGCCCGCCGGGCTCGTCGCCATCGTGCTCGTGGGCGTCTTGTTCGTGCAGGTCGTCGAAGGACAGCTGTCCGATGCGTTCCTCGCTCGGCCGGCAGTCGAAGAGGAACTCGGGGTCGATCCGGCCGTAGGTGGCCGGGACGACGGCGGCGCGATCGACGAGGGACCGGACCAGCCCGAGTACGCGGTCGGCGTCGGCCGCCCGGTCGGTCTTGTTGACCACGACGAGGTCGGCCAGCGCGAGATGCCTGTCGATCTCGGGGTGCCGGGACCGGGTGTCGTCGAACTCGGCGGCGTCCACGACCTCGACGAGCCCGCCGTAGACGATCCCCGCGTGCCCGCTGGCGAGCACCATCCGCACCAGCTCCTGCGGCTCGGCCAGCCCGCTCGCCTCGATGACGATGACGTCGATGCCGAGGGAGGGCTCGGCGAGCCGCTCCAGGTACTCGTCCAGCTCACTCGCGTCCACGGCACAGCACAGGCATCCGTTGCCGAGCGAGACCGTCGAGTCGCCGAGTGCTCCGGCCACGGCCATCGCGTCGATCTCGATGGCCCCGAAGTCGTTGACGATGGCGCCGACACGGCTGCCGCCGCTGTGGTGGAGCAGGTGATTGAGCAGGGTGGTCTTTCCCGAGCCGAGGAATCCGGCCAGGACGACGACCGGGATCTGCTGCGGTTCAGGGCTCGGCTGACTCACCGTGCGACCTCTCTCATGCCGGAGCGTGCACCGGCTCGCGGCCCCGGCACACGCAGGAAAACGGAATGCCGCCCCAGGATACGAGCCGGGCCCGGAGGCCACCGCGAGGCAACTCAGGTTAGGCTCACCTCTGTGAGTACGTGCTCAAGCGTCTCCCGGGACCTCGACGAGCCCGTTTCGGGAACCGCGGCCATCGCGAGGACCTGGCTGTTGCTGGAACAGCCCGGCCCCTGGGGTGCCAAGGCGCTCACTTCGAGCCACCTGGACCCCGCCCTGGGGCGTGCCCTGGAGGCCGCCGCGAAGGACACGGGTGTCCGGATCGTGCTCATCCGCCGTCCCGGGCGCCACGCGGACCGCCGAATGCCCGCGACCCGCAGGGTGTACGTCGCCCACACCGTCCCGGGCAACGTGTGGCTGCGCGCCGCCACGACCACGGACCCCGGGCGGCTGCTCGATCTCGACTTCGCCGCACTCGGCCGTGGCGACCACCGCACCTTCGACACGGTGCTCGGCGGGCGGCCCCATGACGGTGATCCGCTCGCCCTCGTCTGCACCAACGGCAAACGCGACCGCTGCTGCGCCCTCCTCGGACGGCCCCTCGCGGCGGAACTCGCCACGTCCGGGGTCGGCGGCGTCTGGGAGGTCACCCATCTGGGCGGCCACCGCTTCTCCCCGACGGTGCTGGTACTGCCGTACGGATACGCCTACGGCCGGGCCGAGGCCCACACCCTCAAGGAAGTCCTGCACGGCGCTCGGGAGGGCCGGATCGTTCTGGAGGGGTGCCGGGGCGGCTCGGCCTGGGAACGGCCCGGTCAGGCGGCCGAGCTCGCCGTACGCGCCAGGACCGGCGAAGACGCCGCGGAGGCACTGAGCGTCGTACGGACGGCCGGCGCGGCACCGCACTGGGAGGTGACCGTCGCCCACACCGACGGGCGCCGCTGGCAGGTCGACGTGGCCCAGGGAGCGGGCCTGCCGCCCCGTCCGGAGAGCTGCGGGGCCTCGGTCCTCGGGTCGCCCGCGCGCATGGACGTGGTGGCGGTCCACGAGGTCAGGGTGGCCACGGCCCTCGCGAGCTGACCAGGGCTCCGGGACGTCCGCCCAAGCATCGGTCAAGAGATCCGTGCCACACCCGTTACGGCAGGTAGACGGGCCCACGTACCTTCTTGGGTATGAGCCCCACTCCCCCCGCACGCCGCCTGCGCCTCGGCCTGCCCCGGCGGGTGTTCTCGCAGGTGCTGCTGATGCAGGTGGCCATCGCCGCGGGGGTCGCGGTCCTCGCGACCGGGCTGTTCCTCGCACCTCTCGGTGATCAGCTGGACGACCAGGCGATGCGCCGGGCGCTCGCGATCGCGCAGACGACCGCGCAGCAGCCCGAACTCGTGCGGGAGGTGAGGGACACCCCGCCGTCGCCGAACGGTCCGGTGCAGCGGGAGGCGGAGCGGATCCGGAAGGCCACCAAGGCCGAGTACATCGTGGTGATGGACTGGCGGGGCGTGCGCTGGTCGCACCCCGACCGGAAGCAGATCGGCGGCATCGTCTCCACCGATCCCGGCCAGGCCCTGGCCGGCAAGGAGGTCATGGAGATCGACAGCGGCACGCTGGGCCGCTCCGCCCGCGGCAAGGTGCCGCTGCGTGACGGCGACGGCACAGTCGTCGGCGCCGTCTCGGTGGGTATCGCCTACGACAACGTCCGGGCCCGGCTGATCCACGCGATCCCGGGACTGTTCGCGTACGCCGGAGGCGCGCTGGCCGTCGGCGCGCTGGCCGCGTGGCTCATCTCCCGGCGGGTCCACCGGCAGACCAGGGACCTGGCCTTCTCCGACATCGCGGCGCTGCTGTCGGAACGCGAGGCGATGCTGCACGGCATCCGCGAGGGCGTCGTCGCCCTGGACCGCGCCGGCCGCATCCGCCTGCTCAACGACGAGGCGCAGCGCCTGCTGAGCATCGGGGACACGGCGGTGGGCCGTTCCCCCGACGAGGCGCTCGGCACGGGCCGTACGGCCGATGTGCTGGCCGGGCGGGTGACCGGTACGGACCTGCTCACCGTCCGGGGCCAGCGGGTGCTGGTCGCCAACCGCATGCCCACCGATGACGGCGGCGCCGTGGCCACCCTGCGCGACCGTACCGAGCTGGAGCAGCTGGGCCGCGAGCTCGACTCCACCCGCGGCCTGATCGACGCGCTCCGCGCCCAGGACCACGAACACGCCAACCGTATGCACACGCTGCTGGGGCTGCTCGAGCTGGAGATGTACGACGACGCCGTCGAGTTCGTCGGCGAGGTCGTCGGTGACCACCGGGCCACCGCCGAACAGGTCACCGAACGCATCGAGGACCCGCTGCTGGCCGCCCTGCTGGTCGGCAAGGCGACCGTCGCGGCCGAGCGCGGCGTCGCCCTGTGGGTGTCGGACCGGACCCGGCTGCCCGACCGGCTGATCGACTCCAGGGGGCTCGTCACCGTCGTCGGCAACCTGGTGGACAATGCCCTCGACGCGGTCGCCGGCAAGCCGCACGCGCGCGTGGAGGTCGAACTGCGCGCCGAGGGGCGTACGGCGATCCTCCGGGTGCGCGACACAGGGCCGGGCATCCCGCCGGAACACCGGGAGCTGATCTTCACCGAGGGGTGGTCCACGAAGAAGCCGCCGGCGCACCGCGAGCGGGGCATCGGGCTCTCCCTGGTGCGCAGGTTCGCCGAGCGGCAGGGTGGCAGCGCGACCGTCGGCGAGGCGCACGGCGGCGGCGCGGAGTTCACTGTCGTCCTGCCCGAGGCGCTGGCCGGCGATGGCCCGGAACCGGCCCTGGCCGCGCCGTCAGCTCCGCAGACCGCCAAGAAGGAGTCGTGATGATCGAGGTCCTGGTCGTGGACGACGACACCAGGGTCGCGCGGGTCAACGCCGCCTACGTCGAGAAGGTGCCGGGCTTCCATGTCGCCGGCGAGGCCCACAGCGCCGCGGAGGCACTGCTCCGGCTGGAGGCGCTGCCCCGGCTGGACCTGGTGCTCATGGACCACTACCTCCCCGACGAGACGGGGCTCGCGGTCGTCCAGGAGATGCGGCGGCGCGGCCACCAGGCCGACGTGATCATGGTGACGGCGGCCCGGGACGTGTCGACCGTGCAGGCGGCGATGCGGCACGGCGCGCTGCAGTACCTGGTCAAGCCGTTCGCCTTCGCCGGTCTGCGCGCCAAGCTGGAGGCGTACGCGGAGCTGCGCCGCACCCTCGACGGCGGCGGGGAGGCGGAGCAGGCGGAGGTGGACCGCATCTTCGGGGCGCTGTCGACGCCGTCGGAACCCGACCTGCCCAAGGGCCACTCCCCCACCACGGCGGAGCTGGTCCGCCAGGCCCTGATGCAGGCCGACGGGCCTCTGTCCGCCCAGGAGATCGCCGAGCGGACCGGGGTGAGCCGCCAGACCGCCCAGCGGTACCTGAAGCTGCTGGAGCGCACGGGACGGGCCAGGCTGACCCTCAAGTACGGCGACGCGGGCCGCCCGGAACACCGCTACGTGTGGGCGACCCGCTCTTGAGGTCCCGGGAGCCCTACGCCGCCCCCGCGCCGGTGAGCGACCGCACCTCGGTCTCCGCGTGCCTGGCCTCGTCCGGGACCTCCGCCGAGGTGACCGTGCCCAGCCAGCCCGCGAGGAAGCCCAGCGGGATCGAGACGATGCCCGGGTTCTGCAGCGGGAAGTACTGGAGGTCCACGGCCGGGAACAGCGAGTCCGGGCTTCCCGAGACCACCGGGGAGAGCACCACGAGCACCACGGCCGGCACCAGACCGCCGTAGACGGCCCACACCGCGCCACGTGTGGTGAAGCCCCGCCAGAACAGGGAGTACAGCAGTACCGGCAGATTCGCCGACGCGGCGACGGCGAAGGCGAGGCCCACCAGGAACGCCACGTTGAGATCCCGCGCCAGCAGGCCGAGGGCGATCGCCACCACACCCACCCCGACGGCCGCGACCCGGGCCACGGCCACCTCGCTGCGCGGCTTTCCGCCCGGGCGCCGCAGGGACACGTGGAGGTCGTGGGCCACGGACGCCGAGGAGGCCAGCGTGATCCCGGCGACCACGGCGAGGATCGTGGCGAAGGCGACCGCGGCGACGATCGCGAAGAGAACCGTGCCTCCTGTGGAACCGGCACCGCCGCCCAGGTCGAGCGCCAGCAGCGGAACCGCCGTGTTGCCGGCCGCGTTCGACCCGCGTACCGCGTCCGGGCCCAGGATGGCGGCGGCGCCGAAGCCGAGCACGATCGTCATCAGGTAGAAACCGCCGATCAGCCCGACGGCCCAGACGACCGAGCGACGTGCGGCGCGAGCGGTGGGCACGGTGTAGAAGCGGGACAGGATGTGCGGCAGCCCCGCCGTACCCAGCACCAGGGCCAGGCCCAGACTGATGAAGTCGAAGCGGGCCGTCCAGTCCCCGCCGTACTTCAGCCCGGGCGCCAGAAAAGCCTCCCCGTGACCACTGCGCTCGGCCGCCGTGAGCAACAGCCGGTCCAGATCGCCGTGGAAGCGCACCAGCACGAGCGCCGTCAGCACGACGGTGCCGCCCAGCAGCAGGACCGCCTTGACGATCTGGATCCACGTCGTCGCCCGCATCCCGCCCAGCGACACGTAGATCACCATGAGCGCGCCGACACCGATCACGGTCCAGTCTCGCGCGGCCTCGCTCGTGCCTCCGAGCAGCAGGGCCACCAGGCTGCCCGCGCCGACCATCTGCGCGACCAGATACAGCACGGACACGGTGACCGAGGAAGTACCCGCCGCGATCCGTACCGGCCGCTCCCGCATCCGCGCCGCCACGACGTCCGCCATCGTGAATCTGCCGCAGTTGCGGACGAGTTCGGCCACCAGGAACAACACCACCAGCCAGGCCACGAGAAACCCGACGACATACAGCAGCCCGTCGTAACCGAACAGCGCCATGAGCCCGGTGACCCCGAGGAAGGACGCCGCCGACATGTAGTCGCCCGCGATGGCAAAACCATTTTGCATGGGCGAGAAGAGCCGTCCGCCCGCGTAGAACTCCTCCGCCGAACCGCGCCGGTTGCGGCTCACCCAGGCCGTGATCCCCAGCGTGACCGCGACGAACGCGCAGAACAGCGACAGCGCCAGTGTCTGGTGTTCACCCGTCACGAGGCACCGCCTTCCACGGCGCGCGTCAGCTCCTGGGTGTCCCAGCGCAGTTCGAGCGCCGCCCGGTCCCTGCGCAACCGCGCGTGCCGCGCGTACGCCCAGGTGAGCAGGAACGTGGTCGCGAACTGCCCGAGCCCCGCCGCCATCGCCACGTTCACCGCTCCCGCCACGGGACGCGCCATCAGCTCCGGCGCGGTCGTGGCGGCCACCACGTAGGCCACGTACCAGGCGAAGAAGGCCACGAAGGCCGGCACCACGAACCTGCGGTACCGCCGCCGCACCTCCTGGAAGGCAGCGCTGCGCTGCACCTCCAGATACGCATCGGCCGCCGCGCCACGGCTCTCGCCCTCCCTGCGCGCCGACGGGACCACCGCCGGAACGGGCTCCCCTGCCTCGGCCGGCTCACCCCAGCCGGAGGCGAGTGCGTCGTACCAGGGATCGGCGTACCTCACGTGCCCGGCGTCCTCGGTCGGCTCCTGGGTATGACCGTCGAGTCGCTCGGCCGAACTCTCCTGACCGGCCCTGGCTGTGCGGGGACGGCCCTTGCTTCGCTGCATGCCCAAGGATGGACAGAACGGGAAGTTCCCTGACTCTTCTTCCCCTCGCTCTTCACCCCATCAGGTGACTCACCCCGCTGGTGGCCGCACCAGCCCCTTCCCATATGCGTAACGCACCGCCTGCGCACGGTCCTTGAGCCCCGTCTTGGTGAAGAGGTTGTTGATGTGGGTCTTCACGGTCGCGGTGGAGACATGCAGTCTGCGGGCGATCTCCTGGTTGCTGAGCCCGTCGGCGATGAGCACCAGCACCTCCGTCTCCCGCACGGTGAGCCCGTCCGGCACCTCCGGGGGCGCCGGCGGTCTCGTCCCGCTCTCCACCAGGCGCTCGAGCAGCCGCCTCTGGACGCTCGGCGAGAGTCCCGCTTCCCCCGACAGCACGCTGTGCACGGCCCGCACGATCTCGTCCCCGCCCGCGTCCTTCGTGAGGTAACCGCGCGCTCCGGCCGCGAGCGCCGGGAACAGCGACTCGTCGTCGGCATACGTCGTGAGCACCACGACCTGCGTCCCGGGGTACTCCGCACGGATCCTCCGGGTCGCCTCCACTCCGTCGCAGCGAGGCATGCGCAGGTCCATCAGCACCACGTCCGGGGCGACTTCGGCGACCACGCGCACCGCCTCCTCCCCGTCCCCCGCGGCACCGACGACCTCGATCCCGGGCAGCAGGCCGAGCAGCATCACGATGCCCTCCCGCACCACGGTCTGATCGTCCGCGACCACCACCCGAGCGGGCTTCCGCTCGGCCTCCTCCGTCATACCGGCACCTTCAACGTCACCACGAACCCCTCCACGCCCGGCCCTGCCTCGAGGGAACCGCCCAGCAACTCGGCCCGCTCCCGCATGCCCAGCAGACCGTACCCGGATCCCGCACCCGTCAGTTCGCCCGGCGAGCCCCCCGAGTCGCGCACGTCCAGGGTCACTTCATGCGGGCGGTAGTCGAGACACAGGCGCACTGTGGCGCCCGGGGCGTGCTTGCGGGCGTTGGTCAGCGCCTCCTGGGCGGCTCTGCGCACGGTCTGCGAAGCCTCGGCCGGCAAGGCCCTGCGTTCACCCGTGATGGTGATCTCGGCACCGTCGGCCGTACTCACCAGGTGGCTCAGGAAGTCCTCCAGCGGGGTCAGCTCGCCGCGCAGCGCGGAGAGTGCCTGCCGGGTCTCGGCAAGGCCGTCACGCGCCATCTCCCGTGCCGCGACCACTCGTTCCAGCACCTGCTCCGGCTCCCCTCCACGCTCGATCAGCAGCCGGGCCGCCTCCAGGTGCACCAGCTGAGCCGAGAGGCTGTGCGCCAGCACGTCATGAATCTCCCGTGCTATGCGGGCCCGCTCCGCGAGCGCCGCCGTCTCCGCCTCCGCCGCGCGCGCCGCCCGCTCCTGTGCGAGCAGTCGCTGGGCGCTGCCACGGGCCTCCGCGTCGAGGCGCAGCGTGTAACCGGCCAGGGCCAGGCCGAGGCAGGTGGCCAAGGACGTCAGCACGTCGTCGTTGCTGACCGCCCCGAACGAACCGAGTGCCACGCCCGCGGCGGCGAGAGCCACGGCCGGCGGCAGCCGCTCCAGCGCCGAGACGGCGCAGCCGCACCACATGACCAGGGCCGCCACCTTGAATCCTGACAACTGGGCCATGACGGCGACACCTTGCAGCAGCGCGAGGGACGCCAGCGACGGCCACAGCCGGTGTCGGAGCGTCGTGCGGAAGAACAGCCGGCTGAGCAGCGCGGCGACCAGCACTCCCCCGGCTGCGGCAGCCGCCTTCCAGCCGTCGTCCTGGCTGTCGGTGACAGCACCCCACAGCAGCAGGCTCAGGACCAGGGCTCTCACCGTCCAGGCCAGCAGACGCCGGGAGCGGGAGAGTCCCTCGCGGCTGAGGGCCTCCCGGGAGGGCCAGCGGGTCCACGCGTTCTCCTTCACACGCGCTCCCTCCCCGCAGGCCGCATGGTGATCGCGCCGTATGCCGTGTTCGCGTTCCCGGCCGGGCGCAGCAGCTGACCTCGCCAGGCCAGGATTCCTGCCCGGACGAGCAGGGTGCCGGCGAGTGACAGGAGCAGGGCGGAGCTGTCTGGACGGACTCCCGTCGCGGCACCGAGTGCGAAGAGGCCGGCGCGCAGACCGATACCGGCGATCCAGACGAGGAGGCTCGCCCTGGTGCTCTTGCTCCACACGGTGCCGTCGGGCTCCGCCCATATCCGGGTGGTCCAGGCCCAGCCGGCCCCGGTGGCCAGACCGACGAGCAGTTCGGCGGCGAGCAGCAGCACCGCGGCCGTGTGGTGACGGGGATCGAGTATCTCCGGCTCGCGCAGCGCGACGACGGCCAGGATCACGGGCAGGAGCCACCAGCGGCGCTCGCCGTCGATCCGGCTCGCCCGGAACTGCTGGGTGATCACCACGACCGCAACGACCACGATCACCAACGCGTCGACGAGCCCGGACATCACAGCCTCCGTGAGCGGGAAGGGAGACGTCGGCCGCGGGTGCCGCCGACGTCTTCGACGCTACGGAAATCTCCAGGTCACGGGATCGGAGCCCGGGTGGATCATGGGTGGATCGCCGTCGGGCGGCTCTCCACCCAGGGGTGGAGAGCCGGGTCGGGTCACGGCCGGGCGGTAAGGCTCCTGCGGCCCTGATCCGTCGGCCGAAGCCAGGAGGATCAGCTAGGCATCGATCCGCGACCGGTCCAGCGTGGCCGCCGAGTTGGAGATGAACTCCTTGCGCGGCGCCACGTCATTGCCCATCAGCAGGTCGAAGACCTGCTCGGCGGCTTCCAGGTCGGAGAGGTTGATCCGGCGCAGCGTGCGGTGGCGCGGGTCCATGGTCGTCTCGGCCAGCTGGTCGGCGTCCATCTCGCCGAGGCCCTTGTACCGCTGGATCGAGTCCTTGTAGCGGATGCCCTTGCTCTGGAACTCCATCAGCTTGTCGCGCAGTTCGCGGTCCGAGTACGTGTAGACGTACTTGTCCTGGCCCTTCTTGGGCTGGACGATCTCGATGCGGTGCAGCGGCGGCACCGCCGCGAAGACCCGGCCGGCCTCGACCATGGGCCGCATGTAGCGGTGGAACAGGGTCAGGAGCAGCGTACGGATGTGCGAGCCGTCGACGTCGGCGTCGGTCATCATGATGATCTTGCCGTAGCGGGCCGTGTCGATGTCGAACGTCCGGCCCGATCCGGCTCCTATGACCTGGATGATCGCGCCGCACTCGGCGTTCTTGAGCATGTCCGTCACGGACGACTTCTGGACGTTGAGGATCTTTCCCCGGATCGGCAGGAGCGCCTGGAACTCGGAGTTCCGGGCGAGCTTCGCCGTACCGAGCGCGGAGTCACCCTCGACGATGAACAGCTCGCTGCGATCGACGTCGTCGCTGCGGCAGTCGGCGAGCTTGGCCGGCAGCGAGGAGGACTCCAGGGCCGTCTTGCGGCGCTGCGCGTCCTTGTGCTGCCGGGCGGCGATGCGCGTACGGGCCGCGGCGACCGCCTTCTCCAGCACGACACGGGCCTGCTGGGCGGCGTCCCGCTTCGTGGACGTCAGGAACGCCTTGAGTTCCTTGCTGATCACGTTGTTCACGATGCGGCGGGCCGCGGAGGTCCCGAGGACCTCCTTGGTCTGGCCCTCGAACTGGGGCTCGGCGAGACGCACGGTGACGACCGCGGTCAGGCCCTCCAGGGCGTCGTCCTTGACGATGTCGTCCTCGGCGACGCGCAGGAGCTTCTTGGCGCGCAGCACCTCGTTCATCGTGGTGGCGACGGCCTGCTCGAACCCTGCGACGTGGGTGCCGCCCTTGGGGGTGGCGATGATGTTCACGAACGACCTCAGCGTCGTGTCGTACCCCGTGCCCCAGCGCATGGCGACGTCGACGTCGAGCTCACGCGTGACCTGGGTGGGGGTCATCTGACCGTGCTCGTCGAGGACCGGGACGGTCTCCCTGAAGGTGCCCTGACCGGAGAACCGGAGGACGTCGCACACCGGCTTGTCGCTCGCCAGGTACTCGCAGAACTCGCTGATTCCGCCGTCGAAGCGGAAGGACTCCTCACCCTTGCTGCCGCCCTCGCCGAGCCCCAACTCGTCACGGACGACGATGGTCAGGCCGGGCACCAGGAACGCGGTCTGGCGGGCTCGCTGGTGCAGCGTGTCGAGGGAGAGCTTGGCGTCCTTGAGGAAGATCTGGCGATCGGCCCAGTACCGCACACGGGTGCCCGTGCGGGACTTGGGGATCTTATTGACCTTGCGCAGGCCACCGGCCTCGAACTTGGCGTCCGGGCCGCTCGCGGAGAAGGCTCCGGGGACACCGCGCCGGAAGCTGATCGCGTGCGTGTGGCCACCGCGGTCCACCTCGACGTCCAGGCGGGCGGACAGGGCGTTCACCACGGAGGCGCCGACACCGTGCAGACCGCCGGAGGCGGCGTAGGAGCCGCCGCCGAACTTGCCGCCGGCGTGCAGCTTGGTCATGACGACCTCGACACCGGAGAGGCCGGTCTTGGGCTCGACGTCGACCGGGATGCCGCGGCCGTTGTCCCGGACCTCGACGGACCCGTCGTCCTGGAGGATGACCTCGATGTGATCGCAGTAGCCCCCGAGCGCCTCGTCGACGGAGTTGTCGATGATCTCCCAGAGGCAGTGCATCAGGCCACGACTGTCGGTCGAGCCGATGTACATGCCCGGACGCTTGCGCACGGCTTCGAGCCCCTCGAGGACGAGCAGGTGCCGCGCGGTGTAGTTGGAACCGTCCCGGTCTGCTCCTGCCAGCAGAGCTGTGGATGGCACGGACGTCTCGGCGGTCACGCGGTTCGCTCCTCGCTGAATTTCGAATGGGGCCCTCACGGGTAAGGGCGCGGCATCAGTCACCGGTGAGAGGGTACCGAGGCCTGGTAGAGCCGTTGTAACGCCACCCTCGTCGAGAACTCAGACTAGTCCACGCTCGCATACTTGTTCGATCCCTCGATGGAGTGAAGTACACATCACGTTCCCTTCCAGGCATGAACCATTTAGGCTCCGGGCACGTCCTCATGAACAACCGGCAACCCAGCCGGGAGGACCGACCACCGAAACACCGCGAAGCCCCGTAAGACACATAGACACGCAATACGGCACATTCGCCGCCAACCGGCAGCAGACAGCCACCTCGGAAAGATTTTTCGAGGAAAAGCCACGAGCGGGAACGTTTTGGGGCTGGTTGGATGTTGACCCTGGTACGACAGCTCGTCGAGCTAGAGAAGAGGCGACGTGACTACTGTTCTGACCCCCGCGAGCCCGTTGACGGCCGCCGATCGCTGCGACCGCTGCGGCGCCCAGGCATACCTGCGCGTCGTCCTGCTCAGCGGCGGAGAACTGCTCTTCTGCGCCCACCACGGCCGCAAGTTCGAGCCGGAACTCAAGAAGATCGCCGCTGAGATACAGGACGAGACGGAGCGGCTGACGTCCGCTCCCGCGACTGCCTCCGAAGAAGAGCGCTGACACTCGCGTCCGACGACGAGCCAGCCCGGCACAGGCCGGTGAACGGGCGGCTGCCTCTCCTCCGAGAGGCAGCCGCCCGTCCTCGTCATCAGAAGCCCGCTCAGGCTCTCCCGGACGCCTCCGTCCTCACCCCCGTGGCCAGCCGAGCGTGCGGATGATGTCGGACACCCTCACATAGACACCCGGATTGCCGGCTCGCCCGCAGCCGGTGCCCCAGGACACGAGCCCGATCAAGCGCCCCTGGGCTACCAGCGGCCCTCCGCTGTCGCCCTGGCAGGCGTCCCTGCCTCCCGCCACCTCCCCGGCGCACAGCATGCTCCTGGCGTCGTAGGTGCCGTCGGCACCTCCCGGATACGCGTCCTCGCAGAGAGCATCGGGCAGCACGCGCACGCGTGCCGCACGCAGACTGTTCGAGTACTCGCCGGCGCCTGAGGTGTCACCCCATCCGTACACCGTCGCGCCCCCGCCCACCGCGTACGCGGGGTCACCGTCGGCCGCCATGGCGATGACCGACCCCACGGGGAGCGGTTGGGCCAGGGTGATGACGGCGAAGTCGCCGGCATTGCTGACACCGTCGTAGGCCGGGTTCACCCAGGCCTCCCGCACGGCGACCTCCAGGCCGTCCCTGCCGGAGAGCAGGTTGGTGCGTCCGGCTATGACCCTGAGGTCGCGTACGCGCTGCGGCGGCCCGCCCAGGACCTCCTCGCCCAGGCAGTGGGCCGCGGTGAGCACAGTGCTGTGACCGACCGCCACACCCCCGCAGAACTGCCCCGCGCGCGTACCCCCGAACCGGTCACGACTGGACAGGGCCACCGTCCACGGGCTGTCCGACGCCTCCACGGGAAAGCCACCTATGACCACGCTGTCGGCGGCCACAGAGGCGGTGGAGCCCGCTGACAGGGCGGATACCGCGGCTGCCAGGACCAGTGGCCGGGCCAGGATCCGGACAAGGCGACGACACATACTCACTCCTCACTCCGTGGTGTCGGTGAGACACCCAGAGTGATTCACCCCGCGACACCTCGCACCCGCGGCGAGGCGGGCACGACGAAGGCCCGGCCCCCCGAGGGACCGGGCCTTCCGCGCCGTACGGCTCGACTAGTCGAGGTAGTCGCGCAGCACCTGCGAACGGGACGGGTGGCGCAGCTTCGACATGGTCTTGGACTCGATCTGGCGGATCCGCTCACGCGTGACGCCGTAGACCTTGCCGATCTCGTCGAGGGTCTTCGGCTGACCGTCGGTGAGACCGAAGCGCATCGAGACGACGCCCGCCTCACGCTCGGACAGGGTGTCCAGGACGGAGTGCAGCTGCTCCTGGAGGAGCGTGAAGCTGACCGCGTCGGCCGGGACGACCGCCTCGGAGTCCTCGATGAGGTCACCGAACTCGCTGTCGCCGTCCTCGCCCAGCGGGGTGTGCAGCGAGATGGGCTCACGGCCGTACTTCTGAACCTCGATGACCTTCTCCGGGGTCATGTCGAGCTCCTTGGCCAGCTCCTCCGGGGTGGGCTCGCGGCCCAGGTCCTGGAGCATCTGGCGCTGCACGCGCGCGAGCTTGTTGATGACCTCGACCATGTGCACCGGGATACGGATGGTGCGGGCCTGGTCGGCCATGGCGCGGGTGATGGCCTGACGGATCCACCAGGTGGCGTACGTGGAGAACTTGTAGCCCTTGGTGTAGTCGAACTTCTCGACCGCGCGGATCAGACCGAGGTTGCCCTCCTGGATGAGGTCCAGGAAGAGCATGCCGCGGCCGGTGTAGCGCTTGGCCAGGGAGACCACCAGACGGAGGTTGGCCTCCAGGAGGTGGTTCTTGGCGCGGCGGCCGTCCTCGGCGATGATCTCCAGCTCACGCTTGAGCTTCGGCGCCAGCTTGTCGGCGTTGGCCAGCTTGTCCTCGGCGAACAGACCCGCCTCGATGCGCTTGGCGAGCTCGACCTCCTGCTCGGCGTTGAGCAGGGGGACCTTGCCGATCTGCTTGAGGTAGTCCTTGACCGGGTCGGCGGTGGCACCGGCGGCGGCGACCTGCTGGGCGGGCGCGTCGTCCTCGTCCTCGTCGGAGAGCACGAAGCCCGCGTTCTCGGCGGTGCCCTCGGGCTCCTCACCGGCCTTGCCGGGAGCGGCCTCCTCGAGCACCTCCTCTTCGAGAAGCTCGACGTCGTCCTTCTTGGCGCTGGTCTTCTTGGCCGCGACCTTCTTGGCAGGCGCCTTCTTCGCGGCCGCCTTCTTGGCGGTCGTCTTCTTGGCGGCTGCCTTCTTGGCCGGCGACTCCTCTTCGGCCGCGGGCTCGGCGGCGGGCGCCGCCGGCGTGGCCGTTGCGGTGGGCTTCCTGGTGGTCACCGCCTTGGCTGCGACCGACTTCGTGGCGGTGCGCTTGGCGGGACTCTTCGCTGCGACGCTCTTTCGGGTGCGCTTGGGCTCTGCGGCACTGACCATCAGCGTCACACCCTCTTCCTCGAGGATCTGGTTGAGGCTGCGCAGTACGTTCTTCCACTGAGTGGCCGGAATCTGGTCAGCTTCGAAGGCCCGACGCACGTCATCGCCGGCGATCTGCCCCTCAGCCTTTCCCCGCTCAATGAGCGCCATGACAGAGACGGACTCGGCGATCTCCGGCGGGAGCGTACGGGATGTGCTGGCCGACACGAACAACCTCTCGGAACGTTGGAAAACGGCTTCCGGCCCCGTCCACAGTGGACAGGAGCCGACCGCCGGCTTGGGGATGGGCCGACGGCGCGGGCGGGGGCCGGGGAAGATGCACAGCGCCGTGAACGGCGTCCGTATTCCCTCCGCGGCTGTCACCTCTTAGGTCATCGCTTTCTCACCACGAGCGTTACGCCCATTTCGCGTGGCCCGAGTCACACCCCGTAAGCGGATAAAGACGGTCAGATGTGGGCATAGGCGGTCACACTGTGTTGTGACCTGATCGCTCCAGCGGAACCGGGGCCCATCGCGCCGTCGGACCCCGTGGGATCGCGAGGATCCCACGGGGTCCGACGGGAGGCGGTTCACCGATCGGGCAATGCCACAGGAGGGGGGTGGCACACCCGGCCGCGCCGCCCGTGGAGCGCGGTCAGTGCTCGCGCGGGGCGGGCACTACGCGCTCCACCTCGGGGTGGAGTGTGAGGAGTTGCCGCATCGCCGCCTCGGCGGCAGCGCCGTCACCAGTGGCCAGAGCCTCGCAGATGCGGCCGTGGTGCGCCAGCGCTGTCTCGTTCGGCCGCTCACAGCCCGTGACGGGACCACCCGAGACCTGGAGGGCCGCCGACACGATCCCGGACAGGTGCTCCAGCATGCGGTTGCTCGCGACCTGGATGAGCAGCGAGTGGAACTCGGAGTCGGCACGGGCGAAGGTGAGCGCATCACCCTGGGCCATCGCGTGCCCCATGATCTCGACCATGTCCGTCAGGCGCTGCTGAAGGTCCTCGCGCCCGTGCCCGGCGGCGAGACGGGCGGCGAGCGGCTCGATCGTCCACCGCAGCTCGCTCAGCTCGCGGCGCTGATCGTCACGCTGTGGCCCGAAAGCGCGCCACTCGATGATGTCCGGGTCGAGGAGGTTCCAGTCACTGACGGGGCGCACGCGTGTGCCGACGTTCGGGCGGGCGCTCACCAGGCCCTTGGCCTCCAGGACGCGGAGCGACTCGCGGACGACGGTGCGCGAGACCTCGAAGCGCTGGCCGATCTCCTCGGGCACCAGAGGACGGTCCGCGCCCAGGTCGCCGGAGACGATCATCTGACCCAGCTGCTGTACGAGTTGGCCGTGCAGCCCGCGTCCGCGGCTGCCCGCGGCGCGCCGGCCCACACGGCCCAGCTCGGGGTCCGCGCCGTCCCAGGCAGGGGCCCCGACGCGGTCGACGGCGGGCGCCTCGGCGTAGGGGTAGCGGTCGAGTTCGCCCGGGCTCGCGAGGCCGGAGTCAGCGGAGCGGGCGGCGGTCATCATGGTGTGCGCAAGGGTACTCACGCATCCTTTGTCGGCGCCGTCTTCAACTCCCTTGAGGTCTTTGGTGAAAAGCACACGAAAGGGTGATCGCTCACCGCGTCGCAATTGACGCCTTATCGGAAAGAAATGGGCGTTCTGCGGGGAGTTGTGGGCATGGCCGGACGAAGCGTTACGGACAGTTGTCAGCGACACCTGCTGCGCAGGGTGGTGAGCAGATAGGCGCAGAGCAGAGCGGTCAGCGACAACGTCAGTGCGCCACCGACAGGTTGGGAGATCGCTCCGAGAGCGGCCTCCAGGTAGCGCTCTCCCCCGAAGGGCCACCGCGGCAGCAGGACTTCCCGCAGACGCAGGGGAAGTCCCGCCGCGGTCCGCACGGACGGCCCCGCCAGAATCTTGTGCACCACGGGTACGACGAGGAGCGGAACGGCGGCCACCGCCGCGAGTCCCGCGGTGGTGGAGCGGAAGACGCCCGCGGCCAGGACGCCCGCCCAGGCGCAGCCGACCACGAGGCCGACCCAACTCGTACTGAGCGGCAGCCAGTCTGCGGGAACCTGGACGAGCTCCCGTCCGTAGACGAGATAGAGCACTTCGGCGTCACAGCCGACGGCCAGGACGGCAAGCGCCAGCGCGGTGACCGAGGCGACCAGCAGTTTGGCGGCCAGCAGGCCCAGTCGGCGGGGCACGGTGCCGCGATCCGCCGCCAGAGCGGGGTGGCGGAACTCGTCGCCGAAGGCCAGCGCGCCGAGCAGCCCGGCGCCGAGCGCCGCGGGCGGCAGGGGCAGCTCCCGGGGCCACGCGGCGAGCAGGCGCGGTTGCGGGGTGTGCCCGATGCGCGCCAACACGACGGCCGTCACGGCGGACACGATCAGGACGACGGCCCCGGTGAGGAAACTGGTGCCGATTCCGGCAGCACGTCGGATCTCGTAGCGGAGGGGGCGGAGGGGGCTGGGGGCGGGGCGGACGGAGATGGGGGGCGGCAGAGGGGGCAGCGCGTCGAGCCGGCAGGCCGGGTTCACCGCGTGGCCGTCGGCCAGGTGCGGAGGTGCGGCCGAAGTCGTCTGAGCAGTCATGGCGGCATTGCCCGCTGGGCCGTCTGCGGAGGCATCCGGACGCCCGTGCGACACCGCGGCGGGCTGCGCGTGACCGGCGGAGGGCAGCGGCTCGTCGTTGGGGGGCTCGGGCGAGTCAGCGGAGGGGTGCTGCTCCGCGACCGGGTGCTGCTCAGGGGCAGGGCGCTCGGCAGGGGCAGGGTGCTGGTCGTCGACGAACGCCTCGGACGTGTCAGCAGCGGGGCACTGCTCCTCGGCGGGGGGCTCGGGTGCGACAGCGGCGGGGCTCGGCCCGTCATCGGCCGGCTCAGAGGTGTCGGAGGTGGGGCGCTCCTCGACAGGGGCCCGCTCAAGTACGTCAGCATCTGGCCGCAGCTCACCGCCGGCCGGCTCACGCGCGACAGTGGTGGTACGCGGCCCCACCGCGGCCTGCCCGGGCTCGTCGTCGGGGAGCCGCAGCTCACAGGCGGTCGGTTCGGGTGTGTCAGCAACCGCTGACCACTCGCCGAGCCACTCGCCCACGGCCGAATCAGGCGCCTCGACAGGAGGCCGCGCCTCACGGGCGGGCGGTCCAGAAGCGTCAGCAGCCGCTCGCAGCTCGACCACAGCCGGCTCAGACGGGCCGGCGAGGGGCCGTAGCTCGTCATCGGTCGGATCAGGCGCTACAGCCTTGCGCCGCAGTGTGAGGGTCGGCCACGGCTCGACCGTGGTTGCCGCGGCGGCCACGGCCGCCTCGCCCGTCGCGTCGCGGGGTGAGACCGGCACGTCGTGGGAGTCAGGGCGCGTGGGGGTTGTCCGATGTGCGTCGGTGAGTGGCGTCGGCTCGGCGTCGGCACGGGGCTCACTGTCGGCGGACGTCCGCACGGCCGTGGTCCGGTGCCGCTTGTCCACGCCCCGGCCCGCACCGACACGGCCCCGGTCACGACCGCCGTGCGGCCCGACCTCCGGAGCGGCGCCCGCGCCGGGCCCCATGTCGCCGATCTCGTCGGCGAGTTGGTGGACGACAATGCCGTGGCGGAACGCGGTCTCACCGATGTCCGCACAACTGCTGCCGTACACGGAGAGGCGGTTGCCGTCCTCGTGTACGACCTCCACGGAGCGTTGCGCGGTGCGGGCCTGCTTGGCCAGGAGTGCCCCCAGGCGGGCCGCGTGCGGGCTGCGGACGGCGACCCGGGGACGCAAGCGGGTCCGCGAGAACTCCGCGGCCTCCTGGTCGGCCACGAGCTTGCCCTGCTCCAGGGTGACGACGCGGTCGGCCGCACGTGCGGCCTCCTTGGGGTCGGACGTGGTGAAGAGGACCGTGCCGCCCTCGGCGGCGTGTGCGCGCAGCATGCCGTGCAGCCAGTTGCTCTCACGGCTGGAGAGCCGGTCGGCGGGGTCGTCGAGGACGAGGGTGTGCGGGTCGGCCAGGAGCGCGCAGGCCAGTCCGAGGCGGCGGTCCATGCCGCGCGACAAGGTGCCGAGGCGTTCGTCGCGCAGACTCCCGAGCCCGACCGCCTCAAGGGCTTCGTCGGCACGCCGGACCGAGACTCCCGCGGCGGCACACAGCATGCGCAGGTGACCTCGGACCGTGCGGGCGGGGTGCCCCGGCACCTCGCCCAGCAGCACACCGACCTCGCGCGAGGGATGGGCCATGCGGTGCAGGGGGCGGCCCCGGAAGTAGGTGACGCCACGGCCCTGTTGCAGTTCGAGCATGAGCCTGAGAACCGTCGTCTTACCGGCGCCCGGTGCTCCGAGCAGCGCGGTGACGCGGCCCGCCCGCGCCTCGAAGGAGACGTCGTCAGCTGCGGGCGGCAGCTCCTTGCGGGGGTTGCTGGTCAATCCGAACGCCTGGATCACTTGCAGCAAGATAGCGTGCTATGTCCGTTTTTTCGGTCAGCGCAAGGCTTGCCGCGACCAGGGCGACGGTCCGGGTCCGGCCACAGAGGGTCGCGTCCGGGCCTGGCGTCACACCTCGGGGCGCAGCATCGGCGGGTTGAGCAGAGTCGCGCCGCCGGCCCGGAAGAGCTGGGCGGGGCGGCCGCCCTGGCGGGTGGTCGTCCCCCCGGTGGGCACGAGGAAGCCCGGTGTGCCCGTGACCTTGCGGTGGAAGTTGCGGGGGTCGAGCGCGACGCCCCACACCGCCTCGTAGACACGGCGCAGTTCTCCGACGGTGAACTCGGGTGGGCAGAAGGCCGTGGCCAGGGACGAGTACTCGATCTTGGACCGAGCGCGCTCCACACCGTCCGACAAGATCTGCGCGTGGTCGAAGGCGAGCGGTGCGACCGGCTCGGCGTCCCGTCCGTAGCCGCCCTGCCTCAGCAGTTCCTCGACCGGAGCCCAGCGCGCGTTGCTGGCGTCGCCGCCCGCTCTGGGCGCGGGCAGGTCGGGGGCGAGGGCGAGGTGGGCGACACTGACGACTCGCATCCTGGGGTCGCGCTTGGGGTCGCCGTAGGTGGCGAGCTGCTCCAGGTGCGCGCCGTTGTCCTGGGCGGGCACGGACGGGTCATGGACACGCAGTCCGGTCTCCTCGGCCAGCTCGCGCGCCGCGGCCTGCGCCAGGTCCTCGTCGGCCCGTACGAAGCCGCCGGGGAGCGCCCAACGCCCCTGGAAGGGCGGTTCACCCCTGCGCACCGCCAGCGCACACAGGGCATGGCGGCGCACGGTCAGCACGACCAGGTCCACGGTGACGGCAAAGGGCGGAAAGGCTGACGGGTCGTAGGGCATGCCGCGATCATAGTCGTCTGCCTGACGATAAACACTCTCTTCGCCCCGCGCATCAGCCACTGGTCCACTTCGGTCCGGCATGGGCTCCCCCGACTGTTCCCGATGGCCGGCAGCCGCGCGTCCTTCCAGTTCACACCCCCAGTTGCAAGCCGTCGGCCGCCTCCTCGACCATGGCGAGGCCGAGCCGGCTGACCCGCACGGAGAACGGGGCTCCCGCCACCCGCAGCCCTGTCAGACCGATCTCGCCCAGGGGCGCGCTGCGCACGGGACAGAGGGTGACCGTCCCTGCCGGAGCGTCGGGGCGAATGCCCGCGAGTGTGGTCAGCAGCAGGACGCCGGCAGCCGCCGATGTCGCCGCCGGGCGGCAGGCGGCCGGGTGCGGGAGGGGAGCGCTCCCCTCCGTGCGCTGTTCACCGGCGTACATCTCCGGCAACCGGTAGGCGAAGGTCTCGGCCGCCCCCAGTACGCCGCGCAGGAGCGAACTCGCTTCCTTCTCGTAGCCGACGGCGGCCAGACCCGCGACGGCCAGGGCCGTCTCCTGGACCCGTACGGCCCCGGCTCGGTGGCCGAACGGGTTGTATCCCGCTTCCTTCGCGCCCAGCCCGCGCAGGCCCCAGCCCGAGTCCATGAGGGGGCTGCCGAGCAGCCGGGCGAGTTTCTGGGTCTGCACCTCGTCGAGCAGCCCGGGTGCCAGCGCTCCCCCGCCCAGCAGGCCGGTGTCGAGGAGGTGGACGGCGGCCACGCCCAGGTGAGGCGCGGGCCTGCCGTCCAGGGCCCGGGCCGCGGCGGGCCGGCCACCCCCTCGGTCGTCGATCCAGAAGTCCGTCCGGAACGCGGTCCGTAAGGTCTGTGCCCACTGCCGGAGTGCCGTCGCTCCCGCGCGGCCGCATGCGTCGAGCAGGTCTGCGCCGAGCAGTGCCGCTCGGTGGGCATGCGCCTGTATCTCGCACCGGGCGGGGCCGCCGGGATGCGGGTCACGCAGGTAGGTGTGCTCACCCACGGTGGTGCGCAGCCAGGTCAGGCAGCGCTCGGCGGCAGGCAGCAGTTCCTCCGTCTCCTGCTCGCTCAGGCCCCAGCGGCGGGCCTCGGCGAGCAGTGCCGGGAAGAGCAGCGTGGCCTCCGTGCCGGTGCACTGCGGCGGAAGGTGCGGCCCGGCGTCCCGTCTCGGGCCGGGAATCATCCCGCACTGCGGTCCCGGGCCGGTGAGTTGTGTTCGGGCGAGGGTCCGCAGCGTCCCCGCCGCCAGGCCGGTACCGAGCGGCAGGGCCATCCGGGCGGCCACGAGAGCGTCGGCGGGTGCCAGACCGCAGCGCCAGGGCGCGCCCGCCGCGAGGTGGGTGTCGGTGGGGTTCGCGGAGTCCCGCAGCAGGAGTGCCTGGAGGTCCTCGATGCTCGTCCGCAGGAGTGCGGAGACTCTGAGGTCGTCGCCTTCCGCACGCGCGGCGGCGAGGGGGCTGGTGGCCGCACGGCCGGCGGCCCGGAGGGGACCGGCGCCGTCCGGGCGCACCCGCAGCTCGATGCTTCTGCTGCCGCCGGGCGGCAGGTCGAGCTCCCATCGCAGCAGACCGGCCGAGGCCACGGCGTCCGAGGGCGGGGGTTCCGCCGTCACGGACGCGGTGCCGGTGGCACAGGACCAGCGCAAGCCGGAGGCGTGGACGCTGGCGGGCAGTTCGGGCCCCGTGCTGCCCGAGGCGATCGATCCGAGGTCGGCCAGGTCCGTGCCCAGGGACACTTCGACCGGCAGGCGCAGCGGGCGGGGCGCCGCGCTGTGCAGGGTGATCCGCTCCGTGCCGTCCGCGTACCGGTTGCGTTCCACGACCACATCCGGGTCCGGTCCTGCCTGCGGGGACGTGCGCAGCGTGCCCACGAACCTGGCGCGGTCGGCCTCGGCCATCCGGGCCTGAACCGCGAGGGGTTCCCGTCCGGCCACGCGGATCTCGCACCGGGAGAGCACGCGTCGTCCGGCGCGGTAGAACCCCTCCAGTCCGCGGCCGGTCATCTGTCCGGCCTCGGTCGAGATGGCCAGTCCGGGCAGGGCGACGCAGATCATCACTGAGTGAGCGGGCGGCAGGTCGGCGGACCAGCGCAGTCCGGGGACCGTGGCACCACCCCTGGGAGGGGCGGGGGAGGCAGGTGTTCGTCCGGTACAGGACGGAGTCCGGCGTTGATCAGCCGGCCGGCCCTGGGTAGAAGTCGGTGCGGGCTGCGCGGGCGAGCCGTACTTCGGCGTGGGACCGGGGCTGCCGGACTGGCCTTCCTGGCCGGTAGACGAACGGCCCGAGCCCAGCGGCGACGGCGGGCACGATTCCCCGCCGGAAGGTGACACGGGGCGCGGGGCCCCCAAGGGGAACCTGGGCCCAAAACCGTCGACACGCCCCGTCGGCCGTGGAACGACGTTCTGATCGCTTGACTCGGCTGTGCCTGCCTCGGGCAGTTCGGAGCCCGGCCCCTGGGACGGCAAGGGCCCGCCCGAAACGCGCCGGTCGTCGGCAGCGGCGACGCAGGGCGGAGTCGGCTGGTGCATGAGGAGGCCTCCTCTGGGCTCTGTGCGCCTCGATCGGGTTCGGCGCCGGTGCCGGAGGGCTGCGACGGAGCAGGGGCGGTGCGGCGCCGCGGCCCGTTCAGCCGTTCCGCCACTCAGGTGAACGGCGTCAACCTCCTCCGGGTCACGCCCGTGGCCCGGCCGCCCCTCGCACGTCGAAGCCACCGGGGCGGCACTCACTCCTCCCCCTCCGGGCTGTGGCCGGGCTGCGCGACCTCCTGGCCTGCGTCGACGTACGGCATCGCCGCCTTCCGTCCCGTACGCGCACGGGGACCGGCTTCCGAGGCACCGGCAGGTCGTGCGGTGTCCGCGGGTCGCGCAGTCCCCGGCTGTGTACGCCGCCGGGGAGCTCGCACGCCCGGGGCGCGGTCTCCCGCGCGCGTGCGGCCAGCGGCCGCGCCGGTCGCCCCGACGGCCCCGATGGAACGGGGACGGCGTCGACGACGTGAGGGCACCGCTGTGGACGTGGGTGCGGCCGCCTGGGAGCCGTCCGCCGGCCCGGCGGAGCCACCGGCCTTCACGGCCGCTTCGTCCGCCCGAGCTTCCAACCCGTCGGCCTGAGTCACCCAGCCATCGGCCTGAATCTCCGAGCCATCGGGCCGGGACTCCGAGCGGTCGGACCGGGACTCCGAGCGGTCGGCCCGAGCTTCTGAGCTGTCGGTCTCGGCGCGCCCCCTGTCTTTGCGCTCCGCCCGCAGGCAGCTGCGGATCGACTCCGGGTCGAGACCTTCGTTGCACGCCTGGTGCAGGAGACGGGCGAAGAGGTAGTCGGGGTCCGCACCCAGGGCCATGGCGAACGCTTCCCTGGCCTCCAGTTCGTCACCCGTGGACCATGCGACCCAGCCGGCGAGCGTGAGGGGCGCGGCGGCATGCTCGGCGTAGGGTCCGACGCAGCGGCGGGCCAGCGATCGCCAGAGGCGCAGGGCGCGTCCGGCTTCATCCCCCTCCATCCACTCGGCCGCACGGTCACGGGTCCCACGGTCCTGGAGGCCGAGGATCAACCGGGCGGCCTCGGAATGCCCGAGAAGCTCGTCGTCACGGAGATCCGCCAGGAGCATGCCGGAGACCGGATGTGCCTCGGCGAAACGGTCCAGGACGCGCTCCGCCAACTCCAGCGTCTCGTCGGCCACTCCGGCGCGGCCCTCGTCGTCCAGGATCCTCGGGACCAGCGCCATGCTGGCGGTGTCGAGGGCGGCCTCCTGCGCGAGGGCGGCGGCGCTCTCCCAGGGGAGCAGCCGGGCCCGGAGCTCCCTCAGGCTGCCGCGCACCTGGATCCCCGCGTAGGTGGCCGCGGCTGCCAGCACGGATGTGCCCGGCAGTCCCATGGGGGCTCCCTCGGACGGGCAGCACGCGGCGTTGTCACAGCAGTAGGACCAGTAGCGGCCGTCGGAGATGCACAGTGCCTCGACCACCGTCACGTCCAGGGAACCGCACTCCACGCGCAGCTTGTGGGCCAGCGGTTTCAGCCGCTCCATGACCTGCTGTCCTGTCTGGCCCTTCTCCGGTTCCTGGCACACGAAGGCGACCATCGACTCCGGCCGGGCCCCTCGGCGCTCGCTGCCCTTCACCAGTCCGTTGGCCAGTTGCCGGGCGGCGGACGGCCAGTCGTCCGCGTTCGCGGGGATGCCGAGCCGGGCCCGGCCGCCGAACCGCCCGCGTCCGTCCTTGTCGTGCAGCGCGACCAGGACGATGCTGTCCTCGGGCCGGTACCCGAGCAGATAGGGCAGGGCGTCGGCCAGTTCGGCCGGGGTGCGCAACGTGACCTGGTGGTCGCCGCCGTGGCCGTCGTAGGCGGGGCCGGGGACATGCAGCCCGGCCGGGTCACCGGCTTCGTGCTGCCGCATCTTCCGCGCACCGCCCTCGCGCTCGCCGAGCGCCTCGGGCTCGGGGATGTCGCCGTTTTCAGAGGATCCAGTCGTTTCGCTGTGGTTCGTCATGCGAAGACGATCTCGCGGAATGCAAAGCTCCGCTTGACCCTGTGGATAAGTCCGATCAGGGACACGTCATGGTGGAGTAGTGAGCGGTGCTCCGCTCGCGCTGTCAGTGCCGTCCTGTTGTATGGACCGCATGGAGCACACGAGCAACGCGGATCTCCGGGCATCGGCCGACGCGGTCCTCGCCCGTCTCGTCGGGGACGTCTCGGGCACGGCCCGGCTGCGCGAGGACCAGTGGCGGGCGATCGAGGCCCTGGTGGCCGACAGACGTCGCGCCCTGGTCGTCCAGCGCACGGGCTGGGGCAAGTCCGCGGTCTACTTCGTGGCGACCTCGCTGCTGCGGGCGCGGGGCAGCGGTCCGACCGTGATCGTCTCCCCTCTGCTCGCGCTCATGCGGAACCAGGTCGAGGCAGCGGCCCGGGCCGGCATCCACGCCCGGACCATCAACTCCTCGAACACCGAGGAGTGGGACGCCGTCCAGGACGAGATCGCTGCGGGTGAGGTCGACGTCCTGCTCGTGAGCCCCGAGCGGCTCAACAACCCGGACTTCCGGGACCAGGTACTGCCCCGGCTCGCCGCCGCCACCGGGCTGCTGGTGGTGGACGAGGCCCACTGCATCTCCGACTGGGGCCACGACTTCCGGCCGGACTACCGACGGCTGCGCACCATGCTCGCCGACCTTCCCGCCGGCGTGCCGGTGCTCGCCACCACCGCCACCGCCAACGCGCGGGTGACGGCCGACGTCGCGGAGCAGCTCGGCACCGGGGGCGGCTCGGACGCCCTCGTGCTGCGTGGCCCGCTGGACCGGGACAGTCTGAGCCTGAGCGTGCTGCGGCTACCGGACGCCGCGCACCGGATGGCCTGGCTCGCCCAGCACCTCGACGAACTGCCGGGTTCGGGGATCATCTACACGCTCACCGTGGCCACCGCCGAGGAGGTCACCGCCTTCCTGCGGCAGCGCGGGCACTCTGTCGCCTCGTACACGGGCAAGACGGAGAACGCCGATCGCCAGCAGGCGGAGGAGGACCTGCTCGGCAACAAGGTGAAGGCGCTGGTCGCCACGTCGGCGCTCGGGATGGGCTTCGACAAGCCCGATCTGGGCTTCGTGGTGCACCTCGGCTCGCCCTCCTCCCCCATCGCCTACTACCAGCAGGTGGGTCGCGCGGGACGCGGCGTGGAACACGCCGAAGTGCTCTTGCTCCCCGGGAAGGAGGACGAGGCGATCTGGGAGTACTTCGCGTCGCTCGCCTTCCCCTCGGAAGATTTGGTGCGCCGCACGCTCGACGTCCTCGCGCACGCGGAGAAGCCCCTGTCTCTCCCCGCGCTGGAGCCCCTGGTGGAGCTGCGCCGCTCCCGCCTGGAGACCATGCTCAAGGTCCTCGACGTCGACGGGGCGGTCAAGCGGGTCAAGGGGGGCTGGATCGCGACCGGGCAGCCGTGGGCCTACGACGCGGACCGGTACGCGTGGGTGGCGCGTCAACGCAAGGCCGAGCAGCAGGCGATGCGCGAGTACGCGGCGACGACGGACTGCCGTATGGAGTTCCTGCAGCGCCAGCTGGACGACGAGGCCGCGAAGCCGTGCGGTCGCTGCGACAACTGCGCCGGCCCGCGCTTCGCCGTGGACACCTCCGACGAGGCACTCGACGCGGCGCGCGTGGACCTGGGGCGGGCGGGTGTCGAGGTGGAGCCCCGCCGGATGTGGCCGACGGGACTGCCGGCGATCGGAGTGGATCTGAAGGGACGGATCCCGGCGGGTGAACAGGCCTCGGTGGGACGCGCGTTGGGGCGTCTGTCGGACATCGGCTGGGGCAACCGGCTGCGTCCGATGCTCGCACCGCACGCGGCCGACGGAGCCGTTCCGGACGATGTGGCGAAGGCGGTCGTGGGCGTGCTGGCCGACTGGGCCAAGGGACCCGGCGGCTGGGCCCCGGGCGCTCCGGACGCCCAGCCGCGCCCGGCCGGGGTCGTCACCGTCGCCTCGCGCACACGTCCCCGGTTGATCCACTCCCTGGGAGCGCGCATCGCGGAGATCGGCCGGCTGCCGCTGCTGGGCGCCGTCGAGTACTCGGGCGACGCGCATCCGGGCCCGCGGAGCAACAGCGCACAGCGACTGAAGGCGCTCGACGGGGCGCTGACCGTGCCGCCCGCCCTCGCGTCCGCCCTCGCCGAGGCCCAGGGCCCGGTCCTTCTCGTGGACGACTACACGGAGACCGGCTGGACCCTCGCGGTCGCGGCCCGCATGCTTCGACGCTCCGGTGCGCAGGGGGTGTTGCCGCTGGTGCTGGCCGTGCAGGGCTGACGGCGCGTCGAGAGCCTCGACCACCCCGTCGCGTGGCCGGCTCGGCGCCGGCCACGCGACGGGGCACCGCCACGCGACCGTGCTCCGGCCGCCCCGTGCTCCGGCCACCTCACCACTTGCGCACGCCTCTGGACGCCGCGCACCTGCTTGACGTACGAACGTGTCTGGCTCGAGCGCCCCGAGGGTGGCCTGTCGGCACACGGGGTAGGGATATTAACGGCGCATCATCTGATAACGGTCGGCTGCTCCAATTGCTCGTTGCCGCATCCACGTTCGACAGGAAGAATTGAGGTCCGCTCCCCGCAGGCATGTCCGCCGCTCCGGCAGGGCTTCGCCGTGGTGTGCGCTCCCAGGAATCCGACCCCGCCCGCAGTGTGGGCGCGTAGCCGAAGGGAGGACCGTGACCTTCGGATTCGCTCCGGCCTCGGCAGCGGCGTCGACATCCGCCGTGTCCGCCAACCGCTTGCTCGAACCCGCGGAATGGGCCGCCGCGGGGATCCCGCTGCTGCGCAACCCTCGCGATGTCGTCAGCGGACTGCACGCCCGGCACCACCCGAAGCCGGCGACCGCTGTCGTCGCCGTGCTCGACCCTGACGAGCGGCTGCGGGCGAGCGCCTCGTTCGTCCGGCGTCCGGCCCCGGCCGACGGCTGGATGTTCCGCAACGTGCTGCTGGCGCAGCTGCGCCGGGTCATCCCGCACGATCTGCGGCGGCGCACACCGGTGCGCACCGCGGTGCTGCTCTACTGCCGTGAGGGCGACGCGCGTTGGACGGAGGAGGACGGCGCGTGGATGTGGGGGCTGCGCGATGCATGCACCCTGCACGGGCTGCGCTGCGGGGCCTACATCACGCTGACTCGGGACGGCTGGCAGGTCCTGGGCGAGGGCCGCGGCGGACGCCGCCCCCACTCGGCCTCGGAGCCGGAGCCGTTCGGCATGTCCGAGGCGCCGCCACCACTGCCACGCACCGGCGGCGCGGCCTCCGAGATACTGCGCCGCGCAGCGGCGGCGCGCTGAGGTCCCGGCCAGGCCTGTCCGCACGGATCGGGGGCCAGGCCCCGCCGCACGGCGGCACACCACGATCCGTGTGACCGGCAGTCACTGCGTAGGACCGCAGGTCCCGCACCGGGCTGAGCCCGGACGGGAGCCGACCGCGTACAGCCGCGGAGCGCGCTCCCCCGACGGTGCGGGGTCGCGCAGCCACGGTGTCCACTTTTCGGGGCACGCCGAACCGCCCACCGTGCGGCGCCGCCGGAGCGGCGCCTGAAGTCGGCCACCAGCGCCCGACCGGACGCTGCCGAACCGGCTCAGACGCCGGCGCCCAGCACCGAGTTGATCCGCTGCGGATCGCCACAGACGATCAGCAGGGCGGTGGCCCGGGCATGGGCCAGGGACAGGGCGCTCGCGGCTGCGGCCTCGGATTCGCCGTTGACGGCGACCACGACCACCGGGCGCGACGCGGCGCGGGCCGCGACGGTGGCGTCCGTGTAGAAGACGTCGTCCCGGGCGTCGTGCTGGGCCCAGTACGAGGTCTCACCGAAGGACAGCTCGTGGGTGGCCCACGGGTGCTGTTCGCCGGTCGTGATCACCAGGACGTCGCTGGGGGCACGACCGGAGTCCAGGAGCAGGTCCACTGCTTCCTCGGCGGCGTCGAGCGCGCCTTCGGCGGAAGCAGGGATCAGCTGGATCTGCGGGGTGGCCGGAGCAGCGGGGCCCGACGGACCGGGCTTGGCGGCCGCGTCCCGCGCCGTGCGCTGCACCGGCGGCGCGGGCCGCAGAGGGCCGGGACGACCGGGACGCGACGGAGCCGCGGGACGGGGGCCGGGTACGGGACGAGGGGTCGGCGCGGTGCGGCCACTGGCCGGAGTGGCGCGGGGACCCTGGGCACTCTCGTGAATCTGAGGCTCCTCGGGAATGAGAGGCATGAGTTGATATTTATCAAACGTTGGTACGGCCCGCGTCGGCGGGTGGCGCATGCGTGCGAACAAAACCGTCAGAAATCGAAGCCGAGCTGACCCTCGATTTCCGGAACGCTTCCGTCCGTCCAGTTGCGGACCTTCTTGAGATGCCGCCACTGGGGCAGCGCATCAAGATACGCCCACGACAACCGGTGGTAGGGGGTGGGGCCCCGCTCCGCCAGTGCGGCCTTGTGCACGGGTGAGGGATACCCGGCGTTGTCCGCAAAACCGAAGTCTGCATGGTCGATACCCAGTTCGGCCATCATTTTGTCGCGCTGGACCTTGGCGATCACCGAAGCCGCCGCGACAGCCACGCACGACTGGTCGCCCTTGATCACTGTACGGACCCGCCAGGGCGCACCGAGATAGTCGTGCTTGCCGTCGAGGATGACCGCGTCCGGGCGGACCGGCAGTGCCTCCAGAGCACGGCACGCCGCCAGTCGCAACGCGGCCGTCATGCCCAGCTCGTCTATCTCCTCGGGGGAAGCGTGCCCCAGAGCGAACGACGTCACCCACGTCCGCAGCACCTCGGCGAGTTCGGTACGCCGCTTGATGGTGAGCAGCTTCGAATCCGTGAGGCCCTCGGGCGGCCGACGCAGTCCGGTGATCGCCGCGCAGACGGTGACGGGCCCCGCCCACGCACCTCGCCCCACCTCGTCGACACCTGCAACGATCTTCGCTCCGGTCGTGGCTCGAAGGGAGCGCTCGACGGTGTGAGTAGGCGGTTCGTACGGCATGGCGCCCCTAGGTTACGCCGCCCGGAACCGCCCGCGACACCCTGGCCCGCCCGAACGGCGCCAGAGCCCTCGCCGACCCCGGTCAGGCGCCGCTCGGCCGCAGCAGCGGAACCATCAACTCGTCGATCATCTCGTCGATTTCATGGTCTTGCCATTCGCAGCCGCACATCTTGTTGCGGTACATCATCATCGCCGGGATGGCGTCGAAGACATATCCGTTCGCCGCATCCGAACGGACCTCGCCTCGCGCGATCCCACGCTCGATGACCTCTCGCAGCATCTTGATGGTGGGCTCCACGACCCCGTCGAAGATCACGGCATGGAAGCGTTCCGCTTGCGTCGTGTCGCACTCGTGAATCACCGAGCGAAGCGCGAAACCCGGGCGGGAGAACATCGCGTCGCGGGCTCGCCGACACAGCGCCACAAGATCCGCACGGACCCCACCCTCGTCCGGCGCCGAGTCGAAGTGCGGCAGTCCGGCCCGCAGGGCGTCGGCGACGAGGTCCTCCTTGGAGGGCCATCGCCGATACACCGCGGCCTTTCCGGTCTGCGCGCCCGCGGCGACACCTTCCATCGTCAGACCGTTCCAGCCGACGGTGCTGAGTTGGTCCAACGCGGCCTCGAGGATTGCGCGTTCGAGCACGGCGCCGCGGCGGCGGGCCGCTGTCTGAGCGGGGGCATCCGCCCAGCTCGGGGTAACCATCTGACTCTCTCCAACGAGCGGCTGAAGCGGACATTTAGGGGATGGCGGACGCCTCGGGCGGCAGCAAAGGGGGACGTGCCGCACGACGACGCCGCGAGTGAACGCTTGCGTTCACTGTCGGGGACTCAGTACCGTTGACGCGACAGTGAACGCCAGCGTTCACTAACGCTTTTGTGGGGGACCCATAGTGACAACCTCTCCATTGCTCCAGGACAAGAAGCCGGGCGCGGCACGCCGAGACGGGCATCCCGGCATCGCACTCGCCGTCATCGCGGCCTGCCAACTCATGGTGGTACTCGACGCGACGATTGTGAACATCGCGCTCCCGCACATTCAAGACGCACTCGAGTTCAGCACCACCGACCTCACCTGGGTCGTCAGCTCCTACACACTCACCTTCGGCGGCCTGCTGCTCCTCGGCGGCCGCGCCGGTGACATCCTCGGCCGTCGCCGTGTCTTCATGACCGGCATCCTGCTCTTCACCTTTGCCTCGCTGCTCGGCGGGCTCGCCCAGGAACCCTGGCAGTTGCTGGCCGCACGGGTCCTGCAGGGCGTCGGTGGCGCGATCGCGTCGCCCACCGCGCTGGCACTCATCACCACCACGTTCCCCGAGGGCCCGGAACGCAACCGGGCCTTCGGCGTCTTCGCCGCGGTCTCCGCGGGTGGTGGCGCCATCGGTCTGCTCGCGGGCGGCATGCTCACCGAATGGCTCGACTGGCGCTGGGTGCTCTTCGTCAACGTGCCGATCGGCCTGCTGATCACCGTGCTCACGCCGCTCTACATCGGCGAGTCCGAACGGCACACCGGCCGCTTCGACATAGCGGGCGCGGTCACCTCGACCGCGGGCATGGCGTCTCTCGTGTACGGCTTCATCCGGGCCGCGGACGAGGGCTGGCGGGACGACCTCACCATCGGTTCCTTCATTGCCGCGGTGGTCCTGCTGCTGGCCTTCGGGATCATCGAGTCCCGGGCCAAGGAGCCGATCACCCCGCTGCGAATGTTCGCCGACCGGAACCGCTCGGGCACGTACGTGATCATGCTGAGTCTGGCAGCGGCGATGTTCGGCATGTTCTTCTACATCGTGCTGTTCGTGCAGAACGTGCTCGGGTACAGCCCGATTCAGGCGGGCCTCGCCTTCCTGCCCGTGACGGTCGTGATCGCGCTCGGCGCGGGTCTGTCGCAGCGGTTCCTGCCGGTACTGGGGCCCAAGCCGTTCATGCTCGCGGGCTCGGCACTCGCGACGATCGGACTGGCCTGGCAGGCGCTCATCAGCTCCGACAGCTCGTACGTCGGAGGGGTCCTCGGTCCGATGCTGGTGTTCGGCTTCGGTATGGGACTGAACTTCGTGACGTTGACCCTCACCGCCGTCTCCGGTGTCGCGCAGCACGAGGCGGGCGCCGCCTCCGGGCTGCTCAACACGACCCAGCAGGTGGGCGGATCCCTGGGCCTGTCCATCCTGACGACGGTCTTCGGTACGGCGACCAAGGACGAGGCGGAGAAGCAGCTTCCGCAGTTCATGGCCGAGGGCTCCGCCGAGCAGAAGGCGGAGTTCACCGCGACGCACCAGTTGCCGGCGCCATGGGGACACGAGGTGCTGGCCCAGGGCATCTCGGCGGCGTTCGTCCCGGCCGCGGCGATTGCCGCCCTCGCCCTGGTCACCGCCTGGCTGGTGATCCGGGTCCGCAAGAGCGACCTGGAGGCGCTCGCCGGCTCGGCCGGGCCGGGTCTCGGTTGACGAACGGACATCGCGAGCCGGCCCCGGCGGCTCGTCGGCGAGCGCCACGCAGGCCTGCCGACGGCTGACAGGCCGGTCCTCGACGGGCAGCGGGTGGCCGGACCGGACCTGGGGGACGGACGGCGAGGACAGCGGTCCGGCCACCCTCCTGCGTCCCGCGTGACGCACGAACGCGCCCCACCAGCGGATCAGTACAGTGAGCAGGACCTCCATGACCACCCCCTTCTCGCGCGCTCACCAGCAGGTAGTCCAGCGTGTGCGGCCTCACGGCGCGCACGGCGGATGTCATGACAACGAACGGCCGGTCACGGAGAGTTCCTGAGGCACACGGAGAGTTTCCGGGGTACAGGAAGGATCGCCGGCGCCGGGGAGTGTCCGCCGGCGCTGGAAAGCTATCGCAGCCCACGAGGACCTCCGCCGCATGCGAGAACTCCCACCACACGGCGAGTCCCGACCGCTAGATCGACACAGGCACCCAGTCCGGCAGCGGCTCCGTCCGCCGCACCCACTCGGCAGGGGGCGCCCCCGCCTTCCCCGAGGCGATCACGCCGCCCACAATGGCGCAGGTGGTGTCGACGTCCCCGCCCACCTGGGCGGTCGTCCAGAACCCCCGCTCGTAGTCACCGAGGTTCCTCGCGGCCGACCAGAGGGCGAAGGGCACGGTGTCGTGGGCGGTCGTCCGCCGCCCGCACCCCAGCACCGCAGCGACGGTGGCCGCGTCACCGTAGTCGAGCATGTCCCTGGCCCGTCGCAGCCCCGCACCGACCGCGCTCTTCGGCACCAGATCGATGACCCCGTCGAGGAGTGCCTCGGCGCCGGGCGGCCCGCCGGGCGCGGCGGCGAACGCGGCAGCCGCCGCTACGGCCATGGCACCGACCACGGCCTCGCGGTGCTGGTGGGTGGTGTAGGCGGAGATCTCCGCCTGGTGGGTCGCCTGCTCCGGGTCGTCCGCGTACCAGGCACCCAGCGGGGCGATCCGCATCGCCGCGCCGTTTCCCCAGGACCCCTGTCCGTTGAACAGCGCGGCGGCGAGTTCGCGCCAGTCGCCGCCCTCCCGGACGAGGCGCAGCAGACGGTTGACCGCGGGACCGTAGCCCCGGTCGAAGTCGTGGTGTTCCGCGAAGGAGTGGGCCAGGGCGTCCTGGTCGATGCGGTGGTGAGTCGCCAGGACGGCGACGACGGACCCCGCCATCTCGGTGTCGTCGGTCCACTGCCAGGGCCCGGACGGCACCTCGCGGCGCTTCAGCAGCGGGTAGTTCACCGGCACGAAGTACTGGGAGCCCAAGGCGTCCCCGACGGACAGTCCGCGCAGGCAGGCCAGGGCGCGGTCCAGGCGCCCCGCGGAGGAGGAGTCAGCGGTCATCGCCCTGCCACTCTATCCGGAGATCCCGTACGGTTCGGGATCTCGCCAGCGGTCGAACGGCCGGTCGAGGGTGTACTTGCCGTCGTCTCCCAGAACGAGCATCCGCACCTCGCCGTTCCCGGGGTTGGACAGCGACTCGAACTCCGCGACCGTCCAGTGGAACCACCGCATGCAGAACAGCCGCATGGCCAGTCCGTGCGTCACGATGAGGACGTTCGGCGGGTGGTCGGGGTCCTCGAAACTGCGGAACAGGCTCTCCAGGAAACCGCCGACCCGGTCGTAGACGTCGGCGCCGGACTCCCCCTGGGCGAAACGGTAGAAGAAGTGACCGTACGCGTCACGGTAGGACTTCTGGAGGCGGACGTCGTCGCGGTCCTGCCAGTTGCCCCAGTCCTGCTCGCGCAGCCGGGGCTCCTCGCGCACGCGTATGAGGCCCGTGTCGAGGTGGAAGGCCCGCAGCGTCTCGTGCGTGCGGCGGTACGGGGAGACGTACACGCTGACGCGTTCACCGCCGAACAGCGCGCGCAACCGCTCGCCCGTCGCCTCCGCCTGCCGTCGGCCGCGCTCGGTCAACCCGAGGGCGTGGTCGGGTTCACGCTCGTACACGGAGTCATCAACATTGCCCGTTGACTCGCCGTGCCGGACAAGGACGATGCGCCGTGGTCGTGCCATGCCGAAACCCTAGATCGGGTGAGGGCCCGTCGAGGACTCGTACCGCACCTATACAGCGTAGGTCACACAGATTCCGCACCACAGATCACACCGGTCGCACGCTCACCCACCGGAATCCGCTCTTCCAAGCCCCTCGGCGTCACACCGTCCAGCTCGGTTCCATGTCCACGACGTCCCCGGTGAGCGCCGCCACGTCCGCCTCCGTCTGGGCTCTCAGGGCAAGCCGCTCCACGCGTTCGGTGCGGTACTTGCCGTGCTCGGCGGCCGACCGCCACATCGACAGCACCAGGTACTCACACCCGGGCGCCTCGCCGAAGAGCCCGCGCACCATGCCGGGCGAGCCGGCCATCGCCGGGTTCCACACCTTCTCCTGCATCAGCACGAAGTGCTCGGCCCGCTCCTCGTGGACACGGCAGAGCGCCACTCGCAGCAGGTCGGCGTCCGTGAAGCGCGGTTCGAAGCCGGTCTTCACGTCGAAGCGGTAGTCGAAGAGCCTGACCTGCGCGTCCTTGAACGTGCCCGACTGCGCCGACGCGAGCCGGTCGTGGGACCGCGCCATGAAGGAGTCGTAGAAGGCGCGGCTCTCCCAGAACGCGAAGATGTGCGCCACGTCCTGCCGCCCCCGGCTCCAGCCGCCCCCCTGTCCCCGAAACCCCGGCTCCCCCAGAAGCCCCGCCCACTTCCGCTGCCCCCGCTCGAACCCGCGGCGGTCCACCACGGTGCAGCGAATCCACTTGACCAGCACCGCGCCATGGTAAGGCCAGGGAGCGTGGCGTCGGTCACTCTCGGCTGGACCACTCTTCGGCATGCGCACGCGCACGCGTGGCAGGATGGACAAAGAGTCGGGAGCGCCGGGCAGTTGGGGCGAACGGACGGTCGGTACGGGGAAGGGGACTGCAGTGGACGGGCTCAACAAGGGGCTTCGCAAGGTCGAGATCGCGATGCGGTGGGATCCCAGTCCGGCGGGGCAGCCGTCCACCGATCTGGACCTCGTGGCGGCGACCTATCAGGCGGACGACCCGTACGGCGATCCCACCTATGTGGTGCACTTCGACAGCCGCTCCCCCGACGGCACCATCTATCTCAACCGGGACAGCAAGGACGGCCAGGGCTTCGGCTACGACGAGGTCATGACGCTGGAACTCGACCGGCTCGACAGCCGGTACGCGCGCGTGGTGGTCGGTGTCGTCATCCAGCAGCGCCCGGCGGAACGCACGTTCGTCAGCGTGGCCAACCCCGGCCTGCGTATCCGCGAGGGGTACACGGTCCTGGCGGAGGACGACTTCGGCGGTGTCCTCGGGGCCACCGCCGCGACGGTGGCGGAGTTCGTCCGGGACGGCTCGGGCCCGTGGGAGTTCCGCCCCGGCCTCCGTGGCTTCGAGGGCGACCCGGTGGACTTCGCGCGGACGATGGGCGCGGCACGCCGTCCCTGAGCCCTGAGCCTGAACGACGAGAGGGGCACCGCCCGAAGGCGGTGCCCCTCTGTCATCGGCTCAGGTGACCGGCGTCAGCTGCAGCCGCTCGTCGATCCGCAGCCCTCGCAGATGTAGCAGGAACCGGCGCGCTGCATCTTCGTACCGCAGGAGAAGCAGAGCGGGGCGTCGGCCTGGATGCCCAGCTGCATCTCGACCAGTTCGGCACTGGTGTGGGCCTGCTGCGGGGCGGGCTTGGCAGCCTCGTCGTCCTGAGGCCTGGTGAGGGCCTTCAGCTCCTGCGCCCGGGGCGCCGACTGGGCCAGGCCCTCGACGTCGACCTCGTCCTCGGACGGCTCGTAGGAACCGGTCTCCAGGTGGCGCTGGCGCTCCTCGGCGGAGTGGATGCCGAGTGCCGAGCGGGTCTCGAAGGGCAGGAAGTCCAGCGCCAGGCGGCGGAAGATGTAGTCGACGATCGACTGCGCCATCCGCACGTCCGGGTCGTCCGTCATGCCGGCCGGCTCGAAGCGCATGTTCGTGAACTTCGAGACGTACGTCTCCAGGGGGACGCCGTACTGGAGGCCGACGGAGACCGCGATGGAGAAGGCGTCCATCATGCCCGCGAGGGTCGAGCCCTGCTTGGACATCTTCAGGAAGACCTCACCGAGACCGTCGTCCGGGTAGGAGTTGGCCGTCATGTAGCCCTCGGCGCCGCCGACGGTGAAGGACGTGGTGATGCCGGGACGTCCCTTCGGGAGGCGCTTGCGGACCGGGCGGTACTCGACGACCTTCTCGACCTTGGTCTCGACGACGGCGGGCTCCTCGGCCTTCTCCTGCTCCTTCTTCTTGGCGGAGAGGGGCTGGCCGACCTTGCAGTTGTCGCGGTAGATCGCGAGCGCCTTGACGCCCAGCTTCCAGGCCTCGAAGTAGATCTCCTCGACCTCCTCGACGGTCGCCGACTCCGGCATGTTGACCGTCTTGGAGATGGCGCCGGAGATCCACGGCTGGATCGCGGCCATCATGCGGACGTGGCCCATCGGGGAGATGGCCCGCTCGCCCATGGCGCAGTCGAACACCTCGTAGTGCTCGGGCTTGAGACCCGGGGCGTCGATCACGTTGCCGTACTCGGCGATGTGGGCGACGATCGCCTCGATCTGCTCTTCCAGGTAGCCGAGGCGGCGCAGGGCCTGCGGGACGGTGCCGTTGACGATCTGCATCGAGCCGCCGCCGACCAGCTTCTTGAACTTGACCAGCGCGAGGTCGGGCTCGACACCGGTGGTGTCGCAGGACATCGCGAGGCCGATGGTGCCGGTCGGCGCGAGCACGGAAGCCTGGGAGTTACGGAAACCGTTCTTCTCCCCGAGACGCACCACGTCCTGCCAGGCCTCGCTGGCGGCGGCCCAGACCGGGGTGTCCAGGTCGTCCATGCGGACGGCCTTGTCGTTGGCGTCGAAGTGCTGCTTCATGACGCGCTTGTGGGCGTCGGCGTTGCGGGCGTAGCCGTCGTACGGGCCGACGACCGCGGCGAGTTCGGAGGAGCGGCGGTAGGCCGTACCCGTCATCAGGGAGGTGATGGCGCCGGCGAGGGCGCGGCCGCCGTCGGAGTCGTAGGCGTGGCCGGTGGCCATCAGCAGGGCGCCCAGGTTGGCGTAGCCGATGCCCAGCTGGCGGAACGCGCGGGTGTTCTCACCGATCTTCTGCGTCGGGAAGTCGGCGAAGCAGATCGAGATGTCCATCGCGGTGATGACCAGCTCGACGACCTTCTGGAAGCGCTCGGCCTCGAAGGACTGGTTGCCCTTGCCGTCGTCCTTGAGGAACTTCATCAGGTTGAGCGAGGCGAGGTTGCAGGACGTGTTGTCCAGGTGCATGTACTCGCTGCACGGGTTCGACGCGGTGATCCGGCCGGACTCGGGGCAGGTGTGCCAGCCGTTGATGGTGTCGTCGTACTGGATGCCCGGGTCGGCGCAGGCCCAGGCGGCCTCGGCGATCTTGCGGAAGAGCGCCTTGGCGTCGACCTCCTCGATGACCTCGCCGGTCATCCGGCCGCGCAGCCCGAACTGGCCGCCCTGTTCGACCGCCTTCATGAACTCGTCGTTCACGCGGACCGAGTTGTTGGCGTTCTGGTACTGGACGGACGTGATGTCGTCGCCGCCCAGGTCCATGTCGTAGCCCGCGTCGCGCAGGACGCGGATCTTCTCCTCTTCCTTGACCTTGGTCTCGATGAAGTCCTCGATGTCCGGGTGGTCCACGTCGAGGACGACCATCTTGGCGGCACGGCGGGTGGCGCCACCGGACTTGATCGTTCCTGCGGAGGCGTCGGCACCGCGCATGAAGGAGACCGGGCCGGAGGCGTTGCCACCGGAGGACAGCAGCTCCTTGGAGGAGCGGATCCGGGAGAGGTTCAGGCCGGCACCGGAGCCGCCCTTGAAGATCATGCCCTCTTCCTTGTACCAGTCGAGGATCGACTCCATGGAGTCGTCGACGGAAAGGATGAAGCAGGCGGAGACCTGCTGGGGCTGGGCCGTGCCGACGTTGAACCAGACAGGGCTGTTGAAGCTGAAGACCTGGTGCAGGAGGGCGTACGCCAGCTCGTGCTCGAAGATCTCGGCGTCGGCGGGCGAGGCGAAGTACTTGTGGTCCTCGCCGGCCTTCCGGTACGTCTTCACGATGCGGTCGATCAGCTGCTTGAGGCTGGTCTCGCGCTGCGGTGTGCCGACGGCACCGCGGAAGTACTTGCTGGTGACGATGTTGACCGCGTTCACCGACCAGAAGTCGGGGAACTCCACGCCGCGCTGCTCGAAGTTGACCGAGCCGTCGCGCCAGTTGGTCATGACGACGTCACGGCTCTCCCACGCCACCTCGTCGTAGGGGTGGACCCCCGGGGTGGTGTGGATGCGCTCGATACGCAGGCCCTTGCTCGCCTTGGTGCCCTTGGCGCGGGAACTCCGTGCCGGACCGCTCGCCGTCTCTGTCATGCCGCCTCCCTGTACGGGCGAAAACGCCCTGAAGTGCCCCGTTGTTCCCGTGGCACGGTGTTCTGTCTGGTGTTGCGGGCATCCACTCACACAGCCCGCAACAGGTCTTCACATCGCCGCCGCCCGGCCGGGCCCGGAGCTGGCTTCCGGGTCCGGCCCGCCGGTCAGTCGGCGGCGCCTGCGGGCTCGGGGACCGGTGCCGTCCCTCCGGGCCCGCGGTCGTCTTCCTGGCTCCCCGTCCCCGCGTCCGCGCGGTCGCCGTCGTCCACCTCGGGACGCCCCGTCTCTTCCCTGAGTTCCGCGATGGCCGCCTCGAAGTCCTCGAGCGAGTCGAACGCCCGGTAGACGGAGGCGAAACGCAGGTAGGCGACGAGGTCGAGCTCCTGCAACGGGCCGAGTATGGCCAGCCCCACGTCGTGGGTGGTCAGCTCGGCGCTTCCGGTGGCCCGCACCGCCTCCTCGACCCGCTGGCCGAGCTGGGCGAGCGCGTCCTCGGTGACGGGCCGCCCCTGGCACGCCTTGCGCACACCGTTGATGATCTTGGTGCGGCTGAAGGGTTCGGTGACTCCGGACCGCTTGACCACCATGAGCGAACACGTCTCCACGGTCGTGAAACGACGGGAGCAGTCCGGACACTGGCGGCGCCTGCGGATCGACGTGCCGTCGTCGGTCGTACGGCTGTCGACGACACGGCTGTCGGGGTGCCTGCAGAAGGGGCAGTGCATGAACTCCCAACCCTCCTCACAGCAGACTCAATAGCCTCGCGAGACCTCTTGCGCCCCACGAAGCAGCCCCAAGCATAGGCGATGACCATGAGTGCGGAGACCCGGGGGACCACAACTTGTGGGCTGCTGCTGCAATCCAACCACTAGATGTGGGGATTGGCTCATACATCCACGCTGTACGCGCGCGTCGCTCGCGTCAGCGCAGGTGACACGCGACCGGCCGGACCGCGCCAACCTCGGACGACCCGGGCCGCACCGCCGTTCGCACCCCCACGACCCGCCCGTCGCGTCCGTTCGGGGCACAGCTGTATCGCTACGGCACATGCGGAGATACCGTGGGCGCCGCGAGGAGGGGGCGTGGGACTCCCGCACAGATGCGGGCTGCTCCCGAGGCAAGGGAATGCCGGATGGCAGACTGGGACAACAGTCCACGAGGCGATCACCCCGGCGGTGAAGAGTACAGCAATGGGCCCTTTTGCCCGTCAGGCGGCGCGGTAGCCATACACCCGGACACATGATCGCGTCAGTCGAATCGCGATTTTTCACTCGAACGTGTGTTTGGCGCAACCTTTCGAAAGCAACTACCGTTGTCCAGCAGGGAGACCATCGAGAGGGGCCGACGTGACCACCACCGCAGACAGTGCCGCCATCACTGCCCAGGACCGCTCCCAGGGCCGACTGGAGCCGGTGCATGCGATGAGCGAAGCCACGAACCCGGAGGGGCAAAAGCGCTCCCTGCCGGGCCGACCTCCCGGTATCCGGGCGGACAGCTCCGGACTCACCGACCGCCAGCGCCGCGTGATCGAGGTGATCAGGGACTCCGTGCAGCGGCGTGGCTACCCGCCGTCGATGCGTGAGATCGGCCAGGCCGTCGGCCTCTCCAGCACCTCCTCCGTCGCACACCAGCTGATGGCGCTGGAGCGCAAGGGCTTCCTGCGCCGCGACCCGCACCGTCCGCGCGCGTACGAGGTGCGCGGTTCCGACCAGGCCGCCTCGGTGCAGCCCACGGACACCGCGGGCAAGCCGGCCGCTTCGTACGTCCCGCTGGTCGGCCGTATCGCCGCCGGTGGCCCCATCCTGGCCGAGGAGTCCGTCGAGGACGTCTTCCCTCTCCCCCGCCAGCTCGTCGGCGACGGTGAGCTGTTCGTCCTGAAGGTCGTCGGTGACTCGATGATCGAGGCCGCGATCTGTGACGGTGACTGGGTCACGGTACGCCGCCAGCCGGTCGCCGAGAACGGCGACATCGTGGCCGCCATGCTCGACGGCGAAGCCACCGTCAAGCGCTTCAAGCGCGAGGACGGCCATGTCTGGCTCCTGCCGCACAACGCGGCCTACGAGCCGATCCCGGGCGACGACGCGACCATCCTCGGCAAGGTGGTGGCCGTACTGCGCCGCGTCTGACGCCGCGCACCGCGTCGGGTGGGCCCACCAGCCCGCCCCCTGACCGGGCCCCGGGACCCCTGCGCCGGTTCCGGGGCCCTGCGCTGTCCAGGCCCGACATGCTCTTCATCGGTGACGTGCATGTTGTCGGCCCGGGCTTCTTCAGACATGTGCAAGAGCTCCATCGGAGACGCGCACGGGCGCTGCCTGTGACGTGGGAGGCGGCCTGCGGTCGAGCCGCGGCAGACCGCCTCCCAGGGCTCATTCGGCTTCCGCCCGCTTCGCCACCGCGTCGATCGCCGCCAGGGACTTCCGCACCTGATTACGGTCCGTCGTGTACCAGAAGTCGGGCAGTGACGCCTGCAGATAGCTGCCGTACCGGGCGGTCGCCAGACGCTGGTCCAGAACGGCGACGACACCGCGGTCACCCGACGCCCGCACGAGACGGCCGGCGCCCTGGGCCATGAGAAGCGCGGCATGAGTGGCGGCGACCGCCATGAATCCGTTGCCCCCCGCCTCCTCCACGGCCTTCTGCCGCGCACTCATCAGAGGGTCGTCGGGGCGTGGGAACGGGATCTTGTCCATGACGACCAGCTGACAGCTGGGTCCGGGGACGTCCACGCCCTGCCACAGCGACAAGGTGCCGAAGAGGCAGGTCTTGGGGTCGGCCGCGAAGTTCTTGATGAGCTCGCCGAGCGTTTCCTCGCCCTGCAAGAGGATCGGGAACTCCGGGATCCGGGACCGCAGCTCCTCGGCGGCCAGCTGGGCGCCCCGCATCGAGGAGAACAGGCCCAGGGTGCGCCCGCCCGCCGCCTGGATCAGCTCCGTCAGTTCGTCGAGCATGTCCGCGCGGTCACCGTCCCGCGCGGGGCGCGCCAAGTGCTTGGCGACGTAGAGGATGCCCTGCTTGCGATAGTCGAACGGCGAACCGACGTCGATCCCCTTCCACTGCGGGAGGTCGTCGCCCTCGGAGCCCTCGGGGGCGAGGCCGAGGGAGGCGCCGACGCCGTTGAAGTCGCCGCCCAGCTTCAGCGTCGCGGACGTCAACACCACGGAACGGTCCGCGAAGAGCTTCTCCCGCAGCAACCCCGAGACGGACATCGGTGCGACCCGCAGGGAGGCACCGAAGCGGTCATGGCGCTCGTACCAGACCACGTCCCACTCGGAGCCGTTCGTGATCCGCTCCGCCACGTCGTGCACGTTCTCCACGGAGGCCAGGGCCTGCTTGCGGACGGCGTCCTCGTCCTGGACCGACTTGTCGCGGGTCGCGCCGATCGCGGAGATGACGGTGCGGCACGCGTCGCGCAGCGCCATGAGCGCGTAACCCAGGTCCTCGGGGATCTCCTCCAGGCGCCCCGGCAGCGCCAGCTCCATCAGCCGCTCGAAGCCCTCGGCGGCGGTCTGCAGCTGGTCAGCGGCCTTTTCGTTGACGAGTTTCGCGGCCCGGCGCACCGCGCGATTGACCTGGCCGGGAGTGAGCTCTCCGGTCGCGACTCCGGTGACCCGCGAGACCAGTTCGTGTGCCTCGTCGACGATCAGCACCTCGTGCTGCGGGAGGACCGGGGCACCCTCGATGGCGTCGATCGCGAGCAGCGCGTGGTTGGTGACGACGACGTCGGCGAGCTTGGCCCGCTCACGGGCCATCTCCGCGAAGCACTCCGCCCCGTACGCGCACTTCGAGGCGCCCAGGCACTCCCTCGACGACACCGACACCTGCGCCCAGGCCCGGTCCGAGACGCCGGGCGTGAGGTTGTCACGGTCGCCGGTCTCGGTCTCGTCGGCCCAGTCGCGCACCCGCAGCAGGTCCTGGCCCAGCTTGCTGGTGGGCGCGGCCGCCTCGAACTGGTCGAAGAGGCCCTCTTCCTCGTCCTGCGGTACGCCCTCGTGCAGGCGGTGCAGACACAGGTAGTTCGACCGGCCCTTGAGCATCGCGAACTCCGGGCGGCGGCGCAGCAGGGGGTGCAGCGACTCGACCGTTCTCGGCAGGTCGCGTTCCACCAGCTGGCGCTGCAGGGCCAGGGTGGCGGTCGCGACGACCACGCGCTCCCCGTGCGCCAGGGCGGGCACCAGGTAGCCCAGCGACTTGCCGGTGCCGGTGCCGGCCTGGACCAGCAGGTGAGAGCCGTCGTCGATCGCCTCCGCGACGGCTTCGGCCATGGTCACCTGACCGGGGCGCTCCGTACCGCCGACGGCAGTGACGGCAGCATGCAGGAGTTCGGGGAGTGAGGGCTTCGTCATAGCGCGACCACCCTACGACCCAGCACTGACAAACGGGTGATCACGGAGGCGACGGGGGGCGGGATCAAGATGTGCGGCTCCTCGACGAGGCTGGGACAGCGGGAACTCCGGCGGCGCGGCCCGCGTTCAACGAGTGATGGCTCAATTACACAGGGCTACATCACATGTCGAAGGGACCGGTCCCGGACCATGAGGGCGGCGCGCTTGGCGGGCAGCTCGACCTCGGAGGAGAACCGGAAGCCGGCGGTCAGGAGGGCGGCGATGGAGGGGGTGTTGCGAATGTCGGGTTCCGCGATGACGCGTGCGCAGGAGGGGCGGCGGGCGAGAACGAGATCGGCCACGGCTCGTAGCAGCAGACCGCCGAGACCACGCCCTCGGTCGGCGACCGCGCCGACGAGGAGGTGGAGTCCGGTGTCGTGAGGCCGGGCCGGATAGTGGCGGGCCAGCGGATCCAGGTCCGCCCGGTAGACCTCCCAGTAGCTCATCGGTGTTCCGTCGAGCGCGCCGATGCACGGAATGCTGCGTCCGTCGCCGCCGAGCTGGGCCCGCAGATGGTCCTCGGTCACGTTCGGGGGTCCGGACAGCTCCCAGAACGCCGCGGCGGCGGGGTCGTTCATCCAGCGGCTGACGAGCGGAAGGTCGCGTTCGATCCGTACGGGGACGAGGTGAAAGACGCCCGCGGACGTGTCGACGGGGCCCCAGCCGGCGACGCGGTCGAGGAGATCGTCCTTGGTGGGAAGGAAGGGGAGAGCCGAGGGGACGAAGCTGTCACCGGTCGTGTTGAGGGAGGGGGAAGGCTCAGCCGTGTCGTGACCAGGCCCGCGCGCTCCGTAGCTGCCCGCCTCCTCTTCCCCGATGAGGGCGATGAGCTCGTCCGGAAGATGCAGGTCCATGGTGTCCTCGCCCTGCCCGTCCGCCCCGGGATCGGCCAGGGGACCGGACTCGGCATCGGAACCGGAAGCGACATCTGAGCTGACGTCGTCAGGGACGGGGACAGCGGCACCGGTACCGGTGGTCGGGTCGGCAGGAGGCACCTATCGCTCCTCTCGGGAAAGCGGGTGAGGGCGGATCCTCAGGGATGAAGGAGGTCGGTTGTGGCCGGGGACGGACAGGGTGATCAGGAGTGCAGGGGGTTGGCGATGGTGACGTAGACGGACTGGGTGTCGACCGGGCCGACGAGTTCGTCGAGGCCGTGCAGGCGGGTCAGCAGATTGGCCTTGCAGCGCAGGACGGGTGAGTCGAGCAGGAGGGTGGGCAGCGGGGTGCGCAGCCGGGCCGGGCCGGAGGCGGCGCTCGTGAGGAAGCGGCGGAAGGCGGCGAGCAGCAGCCGCTCGTCGGCCAGTCGCTGGGAGCCGAACGCGCCGATGAGGCCGAGCACGTTGTTGATCGCCAGGTAGTAGGCGAACCGCTCGTCGGTGACCTCGTCGCGGACGAAGGTGTCGCTCTGCTTCCCGATGCCGGGCAGGCGCGTGTCGAGGTCCGCGCGTCGGGACTCGCGGAAGTAGTAGCCCTGGTTGTCGCGGTAGCGCCCGCCCGTGGGCCAGCCGTCGGCGTCCAGCAGGACCAGGGTGTTCTGCTGGTGCGCCTCCAGGGCGATGCCGGCCTCACTGTCCAGCCACAGGACGGGACGCACGACACGCTCGAGGTAGCGCAGGAACCACTCGGCGGCGACGGCTCCGAGGGGTCGGCCGGTGCGGCGAGCGAGACGGGCGACGACCTCGGCGAGCCGGGACCGCATGACCGGGTCGCGGGTCTCGTGGCTCTCGTCGTGATCGGGAGCGCTTCCGGGCCGGACCGGGAGGCATGGACGGAGCGCGACGAGTCCGGCCAGGCAGGACACATCGTCCGAGGGGCTGAAGGGGTTGTGGCGGATCACCACGTCCAACCCGGCCGACGGGGTGCCGTCGGAGGCGTCGACTGCGAGCCAGGCGGGGTCGCGGACGATGTCGAAGCCCGGGTGCACGGCCCTCCACTGCTGCGCGAGCCCGCTGCGGAGCAGGCGGTGGACCTCGACGCCCCGGTGCAGTTCCTTACGGAGGTTTTGACGACGGGAGTTGGTGATGCGCAGGGCCAGCGACAGTTTGAGCATCGCGGGGGCGCCGGTCCGGTAGACGGTTCGTACGGAGGAGGTGGGGTGCCAGGGGGCGCCGTGGGTGCCGAGGTCGCGGAGCAGTCCGCTGTCCAGCAGGGCCGTGACCTCCGGCCGGTGCCGGATCTCGCGCGCTTGCCAGGGGTGCAGGGGCAGGAGGGCGTATCCGTCCGGCAGGGGAAGTCCGGTTCCGGCCAGGCGAGCGGTGAGCCGGGCCGCGGCGACGGGGCGGCCGCGTTCGGTCCAGGCGGAGTCGGTGGCGAGGACGGAGGGGGCGACAGCCATCCAGTGCAGGGGGAAGGACCCGCGCGACTCGGGCGAGTACAGGGGTGCTTCGGACTCGGAGAGGCCCTCGCGGCTCTTCGGGGTCGGGTGCAGGGGGTGTCCGAGGACGAGTGCCTGTTCCGCGGCCAGGAAGAGGTCGGGGCCGTCGACGGGGTGTTCCCGGCGGGCGCGGACGAAGTCGGTGACGCGGCGGAGGGAGTCGGCCACACCCGCGACCAGCCCCACGCCGGTGTCGGAGGCGCCGCTGCTGCCGGAGGCCCCTGCGGAGGCTTCCCGGGTGAACAGTGCGGCGACCGTGACGGCGTCCGCCGGTGGTGCGTGATCAGGGGCGTCGGCGAGGCGTGGGGGGCCGAAGCGGTGCCAGCCCGTAGGGGACCAGTAGTGGACCGGTACGAGGAGTGACGTGCCGGTGGCGGGAAGAGGGATGCGGAGGATGCCGTCGCAGGGGGCGGTGTGGCCGGTCTCGCGCACCCAGCAGCGCAGCAGGGTCTCCACGGCTGCTGCCTGGGCGGCCGTGTGTGGGTCGGAGTGGGTCAAGGGGTCCGCGGCCGGGCCGCCGACCCGCGGCCGGCCGCCCCGCACCTCGGTGTGCCGCGCCCCGGGCCTCTGCCGAGGAACCACCGGGTTCGCCGATGTCCCCGCGGCCAGGGAGTCGGTACGGCCTCGTCCAAGAGTCGTGGCGTGGTCGTCGGGCTCGGGCGTGGCGTTCAAGTCGGGTTCCTTGTCGGGTGGTTCCGGGTCGTGGGGCGCGGCCTGCGAGCAGGGGAGTTCTCATCGGCTCGCTCGCAGGAGAGCGAGGGGTCGTGGGGTGGCGGCACATGTCGTGCGTGGACTCCCTCGGCACGCACGCTCACGGCGCGAACGGAGCGTCCGCCGGAACGCCATGGTGCCGGGCCACGGCCCCGACGGCGTCGGCCAGGCGGTCCAGCACGGCGGCTGCCTGTTCGTCGGTGATCGTCAGGGGTGGCAGCAGCCGTACGACGTTCGCGTGGCGGCCGCCGAGTCCGACGATGAGGCCCCGTCGAAGGCACTCCCGTTGGACCGCGGCCGCCAGTTCGGGGGCGGCGGGACGGAGCCGTCCCGCGCTGTCCGGCGTCACCGACGGCCCTGGGTCGTCATCCACCAACTGCACCCCGATCATCAGCCCCCGGCCCTGTACGTCGCCCACGCACGCGTAGTCGTCCACCAGCCCCTGAAGTCGGCTCAGCATTCGCGTCCCGAGATCAGCCGCACGCTGGGCGAGGTGGTTCTCGCGGACGTGGGCGAGGGTCGCGGTTCCGGCGGCCATGGCGAGTTGGTTGCCGGGGAAGGTGTCGGCGTCGGCGCCCGGTGTCCCTGCGTCGAGGTCGTCGCGGTAGACCACGACGGCCAGCGGCAGGCTGCCTCCGATGGCCTTCGAGAGGACCATGACGTCGGGGGTCACTCCGCTGTGCTCCACCGCCCAGAAGGCGCCGGTCCGGCCGACGCCCGTCTCGATCTCGTCGGCGATCAGCGGGACGGACCGGTCGGCCGTGAGCTGCCGCATGCGCCGCAGCCAGGCGTCGGAGACGGGGATCACCCCGCCCTCGCCCTGGACGGGCTCGACGATCACCCCGGCAGGGAGTGGCCCGCCGGGCCTGGGGCCGTGGAGGAGGGACTCGGTCCAGCCGACGGCGAGGTCGGCGCCGCCCTCACCGGCCACGTCGAACGGGCAGCGGGGGTCCTGCGGGGAGGGCGGATGCGCGACGCGTCCGTCACGTTCGCCCGCGGACGCCTCGAGCGGACCGGTGGTCCTCCCGTGGCCGTCCCCGGTGAACGCGATGAGGCCGGTCCGCCCGGTCGCCGCCCGGACGAGATCGCAGGCGCTCTCCACCGCGGCACTGCCGGCCGGTCCGCAGAACCGCACGCGGGCGCGGTCGGCGAGTCCTGGCGGCAGGGTGCGGAACAGTTCGGTGACGAAGGCGTCTTTGACGGGGGTGGCCAGGTCGAGGACGTTCAAGGGCGCGCCGGAGTCGAGGACCCTGCGGATGGCTTCCAGGACGACCGGGTGGTTGTGCCCGAGCGCGAGGGTGCCGGCGCCCGAGAGGCAGTCCAGGTAGCGGCGGCCGTCGGCGCCCTCGATGGTCAGCCCACGGGCCCGCACCGGCACGATCGGCAGGGCGCGGGCGTAGGTGCGGGCCCCGGACTCGCGTCCGGACTGGCGGCGCAGAATCCCCTCGTGCGTGGAGGGCGCGCCGGTCGCCAGGGCATCGGAGGCGCCACCGGGGAGGGATTTCGTCGGCACAAGCCCCACAGCGGCTTCCTCGGAGGCCTTGCCCCCCTGTCCTCCCTGAGTCGATTCCGCCACGACTTCCCTGACCTCCCACTGGGCACGGGCACAGGGGACCGCACACGGACAGCAGGCCCCTCACCCCTACCAACCCCGGTCCGCTCACCGGGTTACGGGTTGCTTCAAGATCCTTGCCGTGACGGAACTGTTGCGGATCCGTGGGCCCTCCCCCACAGCCACCGCATAGTGTGTGGTGCCGTTCCCGGACGCCCGCGCGGTCGGCCCGAACGTCCCGTCAGTCAGCGGAAGACAGGGCCGAGGCGCCCGTTCGTCCGCACTCGTTCCACCTCAGGGGGAGTCAGATCATGCGATCCATACGGACGTCGTCCACCGCCGGCCGAGGGGGGAGGACGCGCCGCAGGATCTCCCCCGTGCCGGCCGCCGTGGCTCTCGCCTCGGTGCTCGCGCTGACCACCACCGCCTGCGAGTCGGGCGACGCCGCGGCGGGCGGTGAGGCCTCGGCGTCCGCGAGCGCCTCCGACGACGGCAAGCTGAAGATCCCGGCCGACATCAGGGAACGGCTCCGCGAGCACGGCATCGACGTCGACAAGTGGAAGAACGGCGCCTGGAAGAACTGGGACCGGGACGACTGGCTGCGCGAGGCCAACGAGTACATCAACCCCATCATCGAGGGGCTCTGGAACCCGGACCGCATGCGGGACGCCGAGGAGCCCGACCAGGGTGTCGACGACAGCGACCTCTCCGGTGACCAGGGCGTGACCGACCCCACGCCCGAGCCGGTCGACGCCCAGGCCGTGCCGCCGTCGTACCACGCCAACGTCCCCACGGCCGGGAAGGTCTTCTTCGACTCCCCCGACGGCTCGGCCGTCTGCTCGGCGACCGTGGTGAAGGACCCGGCTCACCCGGGCAAGTCCAACCTGGTGTGGACGGCGGGCCACTGCGTGCACGCGGGCAAGAAGGGCGGCTGGTACCGCAACATCGCGTTCGTGCCGTCGTACAACGACGACGGCAAGCCGGTCGCCGAGTTGGAGAACGCCACCCGGGAGGACGTCGCTCCGTTCGGTGTCTGGTGGGGCGACTGGGCGCAGACCTCGGACCAGTGGATCGAGCAGGGTGGCTCGACGGGCGGGGACGGCGCGTCGTACGACTTCGCGGTCATCCATGTGACGCCGGAGAAGGGCAGCGGCGGCAAGTCGCTGGAGGAGACCGTCGGTTCGGCGCTGCCGGTCGACTTCGACGCGCCCGCCGTACCGAAGGCGAAGAGCCTCACCGCGATCGGCTATCCGGCCGCGCCGCCGTACGACGGGCAGAAGCTGTTCCGGTGCCAGGACCAGCCGGGTCGGCTGTCGCTGACCGCGTCGGATCCGACGATGTACCGCATCGGCTGCACCATGACCGGCGGTGCGTCGGGCGGCGGCTGGGTCGCGACCGGCTCGGACGGCAAGCCGGCACTGGTGTCCAACACCTCGATCGGTCCGGTGACGTCGGGCTGGCTGGCCGGACCGCGCCTGGGTGACGTGGCCGAGGGCGTCTACGACTCGGTCAGCAAGAAGTTCGCGGGCCGGTGACGACCGGCTGAGCACCGCCGGCGGCGGGGCGGGGAACCACTCGTGGACTCACGGAAACCTTCACCGCCTCGCCCCGGTTCGCCCTCAACTCCCCGGGCATAGTGGGGAGTCGCGCCGGGAGCCTCCCGGCGCCTGTGTGTGACGTGCGCACGTGGCACCACACTCGTACGTATCAACGGGGGTCAACGCACCATGCGTTCCACACGTATGCCCGCGGCAAAGCGCGGGCGGCGCGGCGTTCTCGCCGCCACCGGGCTCGTCGCCGCCCTGGCGCTCACCGCGACCGCATGTGACGGTTCCACGGACTCGGCGAGCGACAAGCCCGACGCCTCCACCTCGCAGACGGCGGACGGCGGCGGCAAGGTCGAGATTCCGGCCGACCTCGCCGGCAAGCTCAAGGAGCACGGGATCGACGTCGACAAGTGGAAGGACGGCGGCTGGAAGGACTGGGACCGGGACAAGTGGCTCAGTGACGCCAAGGACTTCGTCAACCCGGTGATCGCGGGCCTCTGGAAGCCGGAGCGGATGAAGTCCGCGAAGGAGGCCGACAAGACGGTGACGACGAAGGACGCGTCGGCCGGCCAGGGCGTCACCGACCCGGACCCCGCGCCCGTCGAGGCCCAGGCCGAGAAGACGCCGTACCACGAGAACGCGGCGCCGGTCGGCAAGGTCTTCTTCGACTCCCCCGACGGTCCGGCCGTCTGTTCCGGCACGGTGATCAAGGACGTCAACCACCCGGGCAAGTCCAACCTGGTGTGGACGGCGGGCCACTGCGTGCACGCCGGCGGCAACGGCGGCTGGTACCGCAACATCATGTTCGCCCCGGCCTACAACGACCTGGGCAAGTCCGAGGCGGAGCTCGGGAACGCGAACCCGGCGGAGATCGCCCCGTACGGCAACTGGTGGGCGGACTGGGCCTCGACCTCCAACCAGTGGATCCAGGGCGGCTCGGAGACCGGCGGCGACGGGGCCGCGTACGACTACTCGGTGCTGCATGTGAAGCCCGAGCAGGGCGCCAAGTCGCTGGAGGAGACGGTCGGCGCCGCACTGGACGTGGACTTCTCCGCGCCGTCCGCGGCCGAGGCCGCCAAGATGGGCGCCTGGGGCTACCCGGCGGCACCGCCCTACAACGGCCTGAAGATGTTCAAGTGCGTCGACGTCCCCGGCCGCTTCTCGCTCAGCCCGAGCCTGCCGACGATGTACCGCATCGGCTGCGACATGACCGGCGGTTCGTCCGGCGGCGGCTGGTTCCGGGTGCGCAACGGCAAGTCCGTGCTGGTCTCCAACACCTCGATCGGCCCGGCCGACAACACCTGGCTGGCCGGCCCGCAGCTGGGCCCGGAGGCCGAGGCGCTGTACCAGAACATGAGCAAGACCTACGGCGGTCGCTGACCGCACACAGCGCGTAGGCCGCGCACACCACGTAGGCCGCACGCACCACGAAGGCCCGCCCCCGAGCTGCTCGGGGGCGGGCCTTCTGCAACAGGTCAGGCGAGTGGTGCCGGAACGTACGGCGCGAGCTCCGCCGCCAGTTCCTCGTGCACCCGCACCTTGAGCAGGGTGCCCTCCGGGGTGTGCTCCTCGGAGAGCACCTCGCCCTCGTCGTGGGCACGGGCGACCAGCTTGCCGTGCGTGTACGGCACGAGAGCCTCGACCTCGACCGAGGGACGCGGCAGCTCGTTGTCGATGAGCGCGAGCAGCTGGTCGATGTTCCGGCCGGTGCGGGCCGAGACGGCGATGGACCGCTTCTCGACGCGCAGCAGGCGCTGCAGTGTCAGCGGGTCGGCCAGGTCGGCCTTGTTGATCACGACGATCTCGGGTACGTCGGTGGCGCCGACGTCCCTGACGACCTCGCGCACGGCGGCCAGCTGCTCCTCCGGGTTCGGGTGCGATCCGTCCACCACGTGCAGGATCAGGTCGGACTCGCCGACCTCCTCCATCGTGGAGCGGAACGCCTCGACCAGGTGGTGGGGCAGGTGGCGGACGAAGCCGACGGTGTCGGCCAGCGTGTACAGCCGTCCGCTCGGGGTCTCGGCCCGGCGCACGGTCGGGTCGAGGGTCGCGAACAGGGCGTTCTCGACCAGCACGCCCGCGCCGGTGAGGCGGTTGAGCAGCGAGGACTTGCCGGCATTGGTGTAGCCCGCGATGGCGACCGAGGGCACCTTGTGGCGCTTGCGCTCCTGGCGCTTGATCTCGCGGCCGGTCTTCATCTCCGCGATCTCCCGGCGCATCTTCGCCATCTTCTCGCGGATCCGCCGCCGGTCCGTCTCGATCTTGGTCTCACCGGGACCACGGGTGGCGAGGCCGCCGCCCTTGCCGCCGCCCATCTGCCGGGACAGCGACTGACCCCAGCCTCGGAGCCTCGGCAGCATGTACTGCATCTGCGCGAGTGCGACCTGCGCCTTGCCCTCCCGGGACTTGGCGTGCTGGGCGAAGATGTCCAGGATCAGGGCCGTACGGTCGATGACCTTGACCTTGACGACGTCCTCGAGGTGGATCAGCTGGCCCGGGCTGAGCTCACCGTCGCAGATGACGGTGTCCGCGCCCGTCTCGAGGACGATGTCCCGCAGCTCCTCGGCCTTGCCGGAGCCGATGTACGTCGCCGCGTCGGGCTTGTCACGGCGCTGGATCACACCGTCGAGCACGAGCGCGCCCGCCGTCTCCGCGAGGGCGGCGAGCTCCGCGAGGGAGTTGTCCGCGTCCTGCACGGTTCCCGTGGTCCAGACGCCGACGAGCACGACCCGCTCCAGGCGGAGCTGGCGGTACTCGACCTCGGTGACGTCCTCGAGCTCGGTGGAGAGGCCCGCCACACGGCGCAGGGCCGCGCGCTCGGAGCGGTCGAGCTGGTCGCCGTCCCGCTCTCCGTCGATCTCATGGCTCCAGGCGACGTCCTCTTCCATCAGGGCATCGGCTCGAAGACCCTCGGGGTGGCTGTGCGCGAAGCGCTTGGTGTCCTGGGAAGGGGAAGAAGAGGAGGTCATTGGATCCTTACGTAGCTGGGAAACCGTTCACGGCGACGAAAAGTGCTGCCGCGGACCGGCCGGAGCCCGTCCGTCACTGTCCACAACGCAGGAGCCCTCCGGGAGATTCCCGGCGCTCCGTGCCGCGCCGACCCGTCGATAGTCGCACGGCACGGGACGTCTCGTCACCGTGTTATCGGGCCGCCGCGGTCGCGGACGCCGACGGCTTCCAGTCCGGGTACCCCGGCATCGGCGGGGTCTTCTCGCCGTACAGCCAGGCCTGGAAGAAATCGTCCAGGTCGCGCCCGGAGACCTCGGCGGCGAGCCGGACGTAGTCCTGCGTCGAGGCCGTGCCGTCCTGGTGGCGGGTGACCCATGAGCGTTGCAGCCGGTCGAAGGCCGGGCCGCCGATCTCCTGGCGCAGGGCGTACAGGACGAGCGCGGCGCCGTCGTAGACGTTGTGCCGGAAGATGCCGACCTTGCTCCCGGGCTCGGGTGCCTTGGGGGCGGCGGGCGGTCCGCCGGCCGTGCGCCAGCCGTCGGAGGCGCCGTACGCGTCCCTCATCCGGTCCCGCATCTTCTTTCCGCCCCGCTCCTCGGCGTACATCGCCTCGTACCAGGTGGCGTATCCCTCGTTGAGCCACAGGTCGGACCAGGTGCGGGGGCTGACGCTGTCGCCGAACCACTGGTGGGCCAGCTCGTGGACCATGATCGACTCGATGTACCACGCCGGGTGGGTGTTCTCGGTGAAGAGCTCCCGCTCGAAGAGGGAGAGTGTCTGGGTCTCGAGTTCGAAGCCGGTGGAGACGTCGGCCGCGAGCAGTCCGTACGTCTCGAAGGGGTAGCGGCCGAGCTTGCTCTCCATCCAGGCGATCTGGCCGGGGGTCTTCTCCAGCCAGGGCTCGACCGCCTTGCGGTGCCGGGTCGGTACGACGTCGCGTACGGGCAGCCCGTGGGGGCCGGTGCGGCGCAGCACCGTGGAGCGGCCGATGGAGACCTGCGCGAGTTCGGTGGCCATGGGGTGCCGGGTGCGGTAGGTCCAGGTGGTCGATCCGCCGGCCCTGTTCACACCGGCGGGCAGACCGCCCGCGACGGCCGTGTGGCCCTCGGGCGCGGTGATCCGGATGGTGTACATCGCCTTGTCGGAGGGGTGGTCGTTGCAGGGGAACACCAGGTGCGCGGCGTCGGCCTGGTTGGCCATGGCGAGGCCGTCGGCGGTGCGCACCCAGCCGCCCTCACGGCCCTTGGGCGGCCTGGGGTCACTGGTGTGGCGCACGGTGATCCGCATCCGGTTGCCGTCCGGCACGGTGGCGCCCGGGGTGATCACCAGGTCCTCACCGGCGGTGCCGAACTTCGCGGGCTCGCCGTCGACCTCGACCGAGCGGACCGTGCCGTGGGCGAAGTCGAGGTTGAAGCGGTCCAGGTCGGCCGTCGTGCGGGCGTCGATGGTGGTGACGGCCTGCAGCGGTTCGCTGTTGCTGCCGGAGTAGGTGAAGGAGAGGTCGTACGAGGCCACGTCGTAGCCGGGGTTGCCCAGGTACGGGAAGAGGCGGTCGCCGATGCCGAGCGGAGCGACGGGGGCGCTCGCTGCGACGAGGCAGACGGAGACGGCCGAGGCGAGCAGCGCCCCCGTCGTTCTCCGGGTGCGCGTGCGGGGGCCGTGGCTGTGGGGGGTGAGAGGCATGCCCCACGGCTATCAGCGCGCCGGAGCGCGACGAGGACGACACGCGTCCGGCCCACCCGAACCGGGGACCGGGGTCTGGGCCGGTAGCCGCCTTCGTGTGCCCGGATCCGGCCCGGCTCAGCCGCTCCGGACCTGCGACCAGCCGCTCCGGACCTGCGGCCGCGCCCGGCTCAGCCGCCCTGCGTCTGCGGCTGGGCCCGGCTCACGTCGTACACCCCGGCCACGTTGCGCATCGCGCGCATGAGAGCGGGCAGGTGGCCCGCGTCCGGGAGCTGCACGGTGTACGTGTGGCGGACCTGCTGCTGGGCCGGGGGCTCGACGGTCGCGGAGACGATCTCGGCGCCTTCGAGAGCCATGGCCTCGGTGAGGTCCGCGAGCAGATGGGGACGGACGAACGATTCGGCGACCAGCATGACCCGGCACTCGGTGGCCTCGCCCCAGCGCACGCCGACCTCCGTACGCCCTCCGTCCTTCATGCGGTCCACCGCCGCGCACTCGGCGCGGTGCACGGTGACCGCTCCCCCGCGCACGGCGAAACCGGTGATCTCGTCGGGCGGTACGGGTGTGCAGCACCGGGCGAGCCGGACGGTCGCGCCCGGCCGGTCGGTGAGGACGTGGCCGGGGGCCGGTCCGTCCTGGTCAGGGGCGCCGGCGGTGACGGGGCGGCGAGCGGGCGCGCGGTCCTCGGTCTGCCGGTCCTCCCGGGTCTCGGTCCGCTGGGCCTCGGCCTGTGCGGGGTGGGCGGCGAGCCAGCGCTGGATGGCGATCCGGGCCGCCGGTGTGTGCGCGTGCTCCAGCCATTCCCGGGAGGGCTCGGACGCCGGGTCCTGGCCCATGAGGAGCTGGACGGTGTCGCCGTCCTTCAGGACGGTGCTCAGCGTCGCCAGGCGGCCGTTGACGCGGGCTCCGATGCAGGCGTGCGCGTCCTCGCCGTACTGCGCGTACGCGGCGTCCACGCAGGTCGCGCCCTCGGGCAGGCCGAGCGTGCCGCCGTCGGGCCGGAACACGGTGATCTCGCGGTCCTGGGCGAGGTCCTCGCGCAGGGTCGACCAGAAGTGGTCCGAGTCGGGTGCCGCCTCCTGCCAGTCGAGGAGCCGGGAGAGCCAGCCGGGCCGGGTGGGGTCGACGCGCTCGCCGTCGGCCGGATCGTCGGCGGCGGGGGCGTACGGGTTGCCGAGCGCGACGACTCCCGCCTCGGCGACCTTGTGCATCTGGTGCGTGCGGATCAGGACTTCGATGACCTGCCCGTCCGCCCGGGCGACGGCCGTGTGCAGCGACTGGTACAGGTTGAACTTCGGTACGGCGATGAAGTCCTTGAACTCCGATACCACCGGCGTCATACAGGTGTGGAGTTCGCCCAGGACGCCGTAACAGTCGGCGTCCTCGTTCACCAGGACCAGGACGCGGCCGAAGTCGGAGCCGCGGAGCCGGCTGCGTTTGCGGGAGACGCGGTGCACGGAGACGAAGTGGCGGGGCCGGATGAGGACTTCCGCCGGGATGTCCGCCTCGCGCAGCACGGTGCGCACCTCGTCGGCGACCTCGGCGAGCGGGTCGTCGGCGCGCGCGGCGTTGCGGACGATCAACTCCCTTGTGCGGTCGTACTCCTCGGGGTGCAGGATCGCGAAGACCAGGTCTTCCAGTTCGGTCTTGAGCGCCTGGACGCCGAGCCGTTCGGCGAGCGGGATGAGCACGTCACGTGTCACCTTGGCGATGCGTTCCTGTTTCTCGGGGCGCATCACGCCGAGGGTGCGCATGTTGTGCAGCCGGTCGGCGAGTTTGATCGACATGACGCGCACGTCGTTGCCGGTGGCGACGAGCATCTTGCGGAAGGTCTCGGGCTCGGCCGCGGCTCCGTAGTCGACCTTCTCCAGTTTGGTGACGCCGTCGACGAGGTAACGGACCTCCTCGCCGAACTGCGCGCCCACCTGGTCGAGCGTCACGTCCGTGTCCTCGACGGTGTCGTGGAGCAGGGACGCGGTCAACGTGGTGGTCTCGGCGCCGAGTTCGGCGAGGATCAGGGTGACGGCGAGCGGGTGCGTGATGTACGGCTCGCCGCTCTTGCGCATCTGGCCGCGGTGCGAGGACTCGGCCAGGACGTAGGCGCGGCGCAGGGGTTCGAGGTCCGCGTCGGGGTGATGGGCGCGGTGTGCCTCGACGACGTGGCTGATGGCGTCGGGCAGCCGGTCGCGGGCGGCCGGGCCGAGCAGCGCGGCCCGGCCGAGGCGGCGCAGGTCGATCCGGGGGCGGGCCTTTCTGCGGGGGGCTGTCGGCGTCACCGGTCCTGACACCGCGCCCGGCATCGGGCCTGGGGTCACGGAATTCGTGGCCTCCGCACTCATGGGCACCTCCGGCTGCGTGGACCGGCGGACGGGTGCCCCAGGGCGGACACGGCTCACGGGGCGGCTTCGGTCCCCCGTCCGGGCCGGTGCTTGATGCTACCGAGCCCACCACGCGCGGCTGACCGCCTCTCGCCGAGCGTGAAACTGATCACCCATTCGAGCGACGAATGTGAGGTTTGCACCCCTGTACATTGCGACCGCGGCAATGCGCTTCCCGCCAAATGGCCGGTTCGCGACGGTGGTTTCGGGTCGAGTGGCCGACAGAGGGCGACTGGTTCAGGCCGGTCGCGTCCAGCTCACGGGGCCGTGGCGGTTTCCAGCCACGCCGCGTCGATCTCGCCCTCGGCCACGATCAGCGCCGGGCCCGTCATCTCGATCTGCCCGTCGGGCCGCTCGGTGATCACCAAGGTCCCGCCGGGGACGTCGACGGTGTACGTCACCGGCGTACCGGTGACCGCCGGGTCGGCTCCGTCGCGGCGGGCGGTGGCCACGGCGACCGCGCACGCGCCCGTGCCGCACGAGCGGGTCTCACCGGAACCCCGCTCGTGCACGCGCATCGCGACGTGCCCGGGGCCGCGGTCGACCACGAACTCGACGTTCACACCGTCCGGGTAGGCGGCGGCCGGGCTGAAGGGCGGCGGGGAGTACAGGTCGCCGGCGTGCGTCAGGTCGTCCACGAACGCCACCGCGTGCGGGTTCCCCATGTTCACGTTCCGCGCGGGCCAGCTGCGCTCTCCGACGCTCACCGTGACGTCGCCCTCGGGGAGCAGTGCCTTGCCCATGCCGACCGTGATGTCGCCGTCCTTGGCGATGTGCACGGTCTTCACCCCTCCGCGCGTGGCGATCGCGAGGTCCCCTTCGGCGACATGTCCGGCGCGCTGGAGGTAGCGCGCGAAGACGCGCACGCCGTTGCCGCACATCTCGGCGATCGAGCCGTCGCCGTTGCGGTAGTCCATGAACCACTCGGCCTCGGCCGACATGCTCTTCGCCTCGGGGTGGGCAGCGGACCGCACGACGTGCAGCAGACCGTCACCGCCGATGCCCGCGCGGCGGTCGCACAGGGCGGCGACGGCGACCGGGGGCAGGTCGAGGGTGTTCTCGGGGTCCGGGACGATCACGAAGTCGTTCTCGGTGCCGTGACCCTTGAGGAAGGGGATCCGCGTGCTCATGCCTCGATCGTACGGGGCGCCGGGGGCCGGTACGGCGGTGAGTCTGCGCGGGCGCGGGTCAGCGGAGCCTGGCTACGCGCCAGACCGCCAGGACGACCACCGCCGCCACCATCACCGCGTACGCGAGGGCGACCCGCCAGTCGGGTCTGCGGCCGGAGCCCTTGGCCGGCAGGCCCGGCCACGTGTAACCCACGCGGCGGGCCGCCATCATGCCCCAGCCGGCCGCGCACGAGCAGATCAGCAGGCCGAGCATGGCGATGACGGCCCCGCTGTCGCCGAAGTCGAAGGCCAGCGGGAACGCGAACATCAGGGAGCCGAGTGCCGCGAGGCCGACGATGGGAGCGAGCTGCCAGATGCGCAGCCGGCGCTGCGGGCGCAGCTCGACCTCGACCTCGTCGGCGAACATCTCGCCGGGCTCGGGGCCGTCGTCGGTCACACCCTGCGTCTCGTCGGGCCCGTCGGAGCTGAGGCTGTCCGTCTCCTGCTCCGGTGCGTCCCGGTCCTCCGGTCCGTCCCGGTGTTCGGGTCCGTCCCGGTGCTCCGGTTCATCCCGCTCGGCGGTGATGTGATCGGTGCTTCGTGCGGTGTCGCGAGGGCCGGCCTCCATCGCCACGCGCCCTCCCAACTAGGACTCAACTCGGTCGATCGAAGCTCGATGATGGCACGCCGCCGAAGGCCCGGATGACGGCCTGGGCGTCCCGATGCCATGACGTGATCAGGCTGTAACCGGTCGTTCGACCAAAGACAGCGCGAGCTGCGGAAGTTCTGCGAGGTCGGCCGCAGCCCCACTCAACCAGTGCACCCGTGGATCGCGCCTGAACCACGAATCCTGGCGGCGCGCGAAGCGCTTGGTGGCACGTACGGTCTCGACCCGTGCCTCCTCGAGGGTGCACTCCCCGGCGAGCGCCGCGAGCACCTGCTGGTAGCCGAGCGCGCGCGAGGCCGTACGCCCTTCACGCAACCCCTGCGCCTCCAGTGCGCGCACCTCGTCGACGAGACCGGCGTCCCACATCCGGTCGACCCGGCGCGCGATGCGCTCGTCCAGCTCGGGCCTGGCCACGTCGACGCCGATCTGGAGTGTGTCGTACACCGAGTCATGACCGGGGAGATTGGCGGTGAAGGGCCTGCCGGTGATCTCGATCACCTCCAGGGCCCGGACGACCCGCCGGCCGTTGCTGGGCAGGATCGCCCGCGCGGCCTGGGGGTCGGCGGCGGCCAGCCGGGCATGCAGCGCGCCCGGGCCGCGCAGTGTGAGCTCCTCCTCCAGGCGGGCGCGGACCTCCGGGTCGGTGCCGGGGAACTCCAGGTTGTCCACGGCCCCGCGTACGTACAGTCCGGAGCCGCCGACCAGGATCGGCCAGCGGCCCTCCGCGAGCAGCGCCTCGATCCGCTCCCGCGCCATGCGCTGGTACTCGGCGACGGATGCCGTGACGGTCACGTCCCAGACGTCCAGGAGGTGATGCGGGACGCCGCCGCGCTCCTCGGGCGTCAGCTTGGCGGTGCCGATGTCCATCCCTCGGTAGAGCTGCATGGAGTCGGCGTTGACGACCTCGCCGCCGAGACGCTGAGCCAGGAAAACGCCCAGATCGGACTTTCCGGCCGCAGTTGGTCCGACGACGGCGATGACGCGGGGTGCGGGGGGTGTGCTGCTCACCGACCCAGTCTCGCAAACCTCGCACCCCGCTCTCGAACGAGTTACGTGACGCCACAGTCGCGAGGTCGTTGCCCGTTCGAGGTCCTGCCGCCGGATCACAGAGGCGGTGGCCCGGGCCGCGCAAACGGACGCACCGGGCGACGCGGGATTTCGCCCGCACGAGTAACGTATGGAGTGGATATGGGCGTTTTTGCACGCATTCTCCGGCGGTCGAAGGCCACGGCGGAGGCGCCTGCCGCCGAGGCTCAGGCCGACGGGGTCAAGGACGGCTCCGAGGCGGACAAGGCGGCGGAGGCGGCGGAGACCGCGAAGGAGAAGGGGTCCGACGGGGCAGCGGAGCCGGCCGAACCGGCGGCCGAGGCTCCAGAGTCCGGCGAGACCGAGAGCGTCGACATCCCGAAGCAGCAGTCCACCGACATGGCGGCCGACAACGAGGCCGGTGAGAACGCCCGTACGTGACCGCCTCGCGCGAGGGAAGGTGAACCATGGGTCTCCTGCACAACGTGAAGGCCAAGCTGGGCCCGGCCAAGGGAAAGGTCTCGGACCTCGCGCAGCGGCACGAGGGCAAGATCCACCACGGCCTCGACAAGGCCGCCGAGGCCGTCGACAAGAGGACCAAGGGCAAGTACAGCGACAGGATCCACTCGGGCACGGGCAAGGCCAAGGGCGCCATGGACCGACTCACGCACAAGGAAGACGGCGGACCAGAAGCGGGCGGCGCGACACCGCCGCCGAGCACGGGCGGTGCGACACCGGGCGCGGGCGGCACGGCGTCGGGCGCGGGCCGTACCCCGCCACCGTCGGACGCGGGTGGCACCACGCCGCCGGACGACGCGCCACCGCCCACTTCCTGAAGCGCGCGTCGGCGCGCGCCTCGGCGCAAAGGTCGGCGCACATGTCGGCGCGCGCGTCGGCGTACCGAAGGGCACAACGGCGGACGGCCGTGGAGCACACAAGCTCCCGGCCGTCCGCCGTTTCCCCTGCTTGAGGCCGGGCTACGACCAGCCGGCCACGATGTATCCGACGCCGTACGGCGCGTCCTCGTACAGCAGTGATCCGCCGAGGCCCGCGTCCTCGGCCGCACCCGCCAGAACCTGCCATGGGGCACGGCCGGACGCCTTCAGTTCGTGCGCGAGGTCCGTGTCCAGCCCGGTCAGAGCGGCCAGATCCGCCGCGCCGAGCGCCCGCGCGACCTCCGCGTCGAAGGGGGCCGCCCGTTCGTCCAGATAGCCCGGGGCCTTGAGCGTCCGGCACGCGCTGGCATCACCCATCACCAACAGCGCGACCCGCTCGGACCGGGCGGCGATGTCCCGCCCGATCCGGGCACACTCCTCGGGCGGGAGCCGGTCCCCCACGCCGAGTCCCTCGACCGGGGCGTCGGACCACCCGGTCCGCTCCAGCAGGCGGGCGGCCACGGCCAGCGCGTACGGGAGCCTCCGTTCCGTGTGCGCACCCCCGCCCCGCCCCAGCCGGACGTCGAGATCGACGCCGAAGCCCCGGAACGAACCAGGCGTGCCCTCCGGGTACGTCTCGCACCCGGAGCCGTCCACCGGCCCGACGACCACGAGCCGGCCGGGCCGGGCGGCGGCGAGCACGCCCAAGGCGTCCGTGCAGGCCGCCCGCGCGGGATCCAGCTCCGGAGCGGCACCGGCGGCGACCTCGGGAACCAGCAGGGGCGGGCAGGGACAGACAGCGGCGGCGACAAGCATGATCGGCAGGGTAACCCTGGTGGGCGGCCCGCAAGCACACCGCGTCCAGGGGCGTCACCCCGCTCTCAGTCGCAGCCGCAGCCGCTCGTGGCAGCCGGGAGCGGCTCGGGCACGCCGATCTTGGGCAGACCCAGGAGGACGCCGGTCGGCTGGGACGGCCTCGCCGCCTTCTCGGCGTTGCGCTTCTCCCAGGCGTCACCCGCGCGGGTGCGGCGCACGTCCAGCACGGCGCCCTCGGCGAGGAGGTGGTGCGGGGCGGCGTAAGTGATCTCGACCGTGACCACGTCACCGGGGCGGACCTCCTGGTCCGGCTTGGTGAAGTGGACGAGCCGGTTGTCGGGGGCACGGCCCGAGAGGCGGTGGGTGCTGTCGTCCTTGCGGCCCTCGCCCTCGGCGACCATCAGCTCCAGCGTGCGGCCGACCTGCTTCTTGTTCTCCTCCCAGGAGATCTCCTCCTGGAGGGCGACGAGACGCTCGTAGCGCTGCTGGACGACCTTCTTGGGGATCTGGCCGTCCATCTCGGCGGCCGGGGTGCCCGGGCGCTTGGAGTACTGGAACGTGAAGGCCTGGGCGAAGCGGGCCTCGCGCACCACGTGCAGCGTCTGCTCGAAGTCCTCCTCGGTCTCACCGGGGAAGCCCACGATGATGTCGGTGCTGATCGCCGCGTGCGGAATGGCGGCGCGGACCTTCTCGATGATCCCCAGGTAGCGCTCCTGACGGTAGGAGCGGCGCATGGCCTTCAGGACCGGGTCCGAACCGGACTGGAGCGGCATGTGCAGCTGCGGCATCACGTTCGGCGTCTCCGCCATGGCGGCGATGACGTCGTCGGTGAAGTCGCGCGGGTGCGGCGAGGTGAAGCGGACCCGCTCGAGGCCCTCGATCGTCCCGCAGGCCCGCAGCAGCTTGCTGAAGGCCTCACGGTCGCCGATGTCGGAGCCGTACGCGTTGACGTTCTGCCCGAGGAGCGTGATCTCGGAGACACCGTCGGCGACCAGGGCCTCGATCTCGGCGAGGATGTCGCCGGGGCGGCGGTCCTTCTCCTTGCCGCGCAGGGCCGGGACGATGCAGAAGGTGCAGGTGTTGTTGCAGCCGACGGAGATGGAGACCCAGGCCGCGTAGGCGCTCTCGCGGCGCGTCGGCAGCGTCGAGGGGAAGGCCTCCAGCGACTCGGCGATCTCGACCTGCGCCTCCTCCTGGACGCGGGCGCGCTCCAGCAGGACCGGCAGCTTGCCGATGTTGTGCGTGCCGAAGACGACGTCCACCCAGGGCGCCTTCTTCACGATGGTGTCGCGGTCCTTCTGCGCCAGACAGCCGCCGACCGCGATCTGCATGCCGGGGCGGCTCGCCTTCTTCGGGGCGAGGTGGCCCAGGTTGCCGTAGAGCTTGTTGTCGGCGTTCTCCCGCACGGCGCAGGTGTTGAAGACGACGACGTCCGCCTCGCCGTCGGAACCCTCCGGGGCGCGGACGTAGCCCGCGTCCTCCAGCAGACCGGACAATCGCTCGGAGTCGTGGACGTTCATCTGGCACCCGTAGGTGCGTACCTCGTATGTGCGTGTGCCGCCCACTGACGTGCTCCGGTCGATGCTGCTCATGGGGACAAGGGTAGGCGGTCTCCGGAAGTGACTTGGACGCCTGTGGACAACCGGGGCGGCCGCCTCACGCCTCGATGAGTCCGGCCCGGATCGCGTACCTGGTCAGCTCCAGACGGTCGCGCATGCCGAGCTTCTGGAGGAGGTTGGCGCGGTGGCGTTCGACCGTCTTGGCGCTGATGAAGAGGAGTTCGCCGATCTCCTTGGAGGTGTGGCCCTCGGCGACCAGCTTGAGGATCTCCTCCTCGCGCTCGGTGATGGGCCGTTCCGGGAGGCCGCCGCCCCCGTGCAGCCGCTCCAGGTAGGAGCGGACGAGTGCCCGCTCGGCCCCGGGGTAGATGAACGGTTCGTCGCGCACGGCCGCCCGGCAGGCCTCGACCAGATCGCGGTCGGCGACCGACTTCAGGACGTAGCCGCTGGCTCCGGCCCTGAGCGCCTCGAAGAAGTACTCCTCGTTGTCGTACATGGTCAGGATGAGGATGTGCAGCTCGGGAAGCCGGCGGGAGAGTTCACGGGCCGCCTGGAGGCCGGTCATGCGGGGCATCGCGACGTCCAGGACGGCCAGGTCCACGGGAGTCTCCCGGGCCTTGGCGACGGCCTCGGCGCCGTCCCCGGCCTCGGCCACGACCGTGAGGTCGGGCTCCCCGTCCAGGATGAGGCGCACTCCCCGGCGTACGAGGGTGTGGTCGTCGGCGAGCAGGACGCGGATCGGTGGGGACATCAGCGGGGTCCTTCAGTCACTGGTGTGCGCGTCACCGGTACGCGCAGCCGTATGTCGGTGCCGCCGCCCGGGGCCGCTTCGAGGGTGAGGGCCGCGCCGATCAGCAGGGCGCGTTCGCGCATGCCGGTGATGCCGGCGCCCTCGGGGGCGTCGCCGAGGCCCGTGCCGTTGTCGCGGACGAGGAGCTCGACGCCGCCGGGTACCGGCTGGAGCCGGAGTTCGGCGCGGTCGGCGGCGGCGTGCCGGGCGGTGTTGGTCAGGCCTTCCTGGGCCACCCGGTACACGACGAGTTCCGACTCCGGGCTCAGGGCGGGGAGGTCGCCGGTGACATGGTGGCGCACGGTCAGCCCATGCGTCGTGAACTCGGTGGTGAGCGAGCGCAGGGCGCTGGCCAGGCCGAGCTCCTCCAGGACCCCGGGGCGCAGCCGGCGGGCGATCCGGCGGATCTCGTCCAGCCCGGCCCGGGTCGCCTCCTGGGCCTGGCCCACTTCCTCGCGCAGGTCCTCGGGGGCCCGGTCCGCGACGCGCTTGAGCTGGAGGAGCACGGCGGTCAGGGTCTGCCCGACCTCGTCGTGGAGCTCCCGGGCGATCCGGTGCCGTTCGCTCTCCTGCGCGGACAGCGCCCGGGCGGCGCCCGCGGCCCGCTCGGCCTCCAGGCGGTCGAGCATCGTGTTGTACGTCGTGATCAGCCCGGCCGTCTCCGCGGGCCCGGCGACCACCGGGCGGGAGCCGGGACGCAGCAGGTCCGCGGTGGCCATGGCCCGGTCGAGCCGCTGGAGGGGCACGAGGCCGAAGCGCAGGACGAGCGCATTGCCGGCGAGCAGCACCAGCAGTCCGCCGAGCAGGACGAGCGCCTCACCTGCCAGCACGGGCGTGGACACGGTGACCGGGCCGAGCAGCAACGCGGTGGCCACGACCAGGCCCGCGGCGTTGAGCGAGAAGATCCGCCAGAACAACGACACGTTCCTGGATCCGCCCCTTCCGCCCTTCGCGTACGACTCCGCCCCCTCCACCCTCTCCGGCGACCGGCCGCTGCGTATATCCGTCACGACACCCATGTCGTCACCGTACGGCCGGATGGCAGCATGCGGAGTCGACCGATCCGTCGATCGACACCACTCACGACACCGACACAAGTCCGCTCACGACACCGACACAAGCAAGACGATCAAGACGAACAAGGGGAAGAAACGTGTCAGCTCCGCGCCTGAGGGCGACGCCGCTGCCGGGAATCGGGGTCCAGTACGACCTGGAGACCCGGGAACACCGCCATCTGTCGGTGGTGGCGCACCGCGACGGCACGCGCACGGTGAACGTGTACCGGGCCGACGATCCCGACTCCTGCGCGCACTCCCTGCGGCTGACCGGCTCGGAGGCCGGTTCGCTGATCGACGCGCTGAAGCCGTCCCACCACAGCCCGAGTCTGCTGTACACCACGGACCTGGGGCTGGTCGCCGAGCGGATCGAGGTGGCCGCGACCTCGCGCTGGAACGGGCGGGTGCTGGGCGACACCAAGATGCGGACGGACACGGGCGCATCGGTGGTGGCGGTGCTGCGCCGGGCCGAGGCCATCCCCTCGCCCGCACCGGACTTCCGGCTGGCGGGCGGTGACACGCTGATCGTGGTCGGCACCCGTGAGGGCGTCGACGCCGCCGCGACGATACTCGGGCGGGAGTGATCCGGTGCACTCAGCGGTCCTGCTGATCGAGTTCGGTTCCATCATCCTCGGCCTCGGCCTGCTCGGCCGGTTCGCCGGCCGTTTCCGGCTCTCGCCGATACCGCTGTACCTGCTGGCCGGTCTGGCCTTCGGCGAGGGCGGTCTGCTGCCGCTGGGCGCGAGCGAGGAGTTCGTCGCCACGGGCGCGGAGATCGGCGTCATCCTGCTGCTGTTGATGCTGGGCCTGGAGTACACGGCGAGCGATCTGGTCTCCAACCTCAAGACGCATTACCCGTCCGGTCTGGTCGACTGCGCGCTCAACGCGCTGCCGGGGGCGGCGGTGGCGCTGCTGCTCGGCTGGGGGCCGGTGGCCGCGGTCGTCCTGGCCGGTGTCACCTGGATCTCTTCCTCCGGGGTGATCGCGAAGGTGCTGGGCGATCTGGGCCGGGTCGGCAACCGGGAGACGCCGGTGATCCTCAGCGTGCTCGTGCTGGAGGATCTGGCGATGGCGGTGTACCTGCCCATCGTCACGGCCCTGGTGGCGGGCGTCGGGCTGCTGGCCGGCAGTGTGACCCTGGCGATCGCGCTGGGCGCGGCGGGGCTCGTGCTGTTCCTGGCCGTGCGGTACGGCAGGCTCATCTCGCGGTTCGTCTCCAGCGACGACCCGGAGAAGCTGCTGCTGGTCGTGCTGGGTCTGACGATCCTGGTCGCGGGTGTCGCCCAGCAGCTCCAGGTCTCGGCGGCGGTGGGGGCCTTCCTGGTGGGCATCGCGCTGTCGGGTGAGGTGGCGGAGGGCGCGCACACCCTGCTGAGCCCCCTGCGCGACCTGTTCGCGGCGGTCTTCTTCGTCTTCTTCGGGCTGCACACCGACCCGTCGAGCATCCCGCCCGTCCTGCTGCCCGCCCTGGGCCTGGCGGTCGTCACCGCTCTGACGAAGATCGCCACCGGCTACTGGGCGGCTCGGCGGGCCGGGATCTCCGTGAAGGGCCGCTGGCGTGCGGGCGGTGCGCTGGTGGCCCGCGGCGAGTTCTCGATCGTCATCGCCGGTCTGGCGGTCTCGGCGGGCATCGAACCGTCCCTCGGCCCGCTGGCCACGGCCTATGTCCTCATCCTGGTCGTCGTTGGCCCCCTCACCGCGCGGTACACGGAGCCCGTGGCGATGTGGTGGAGCCGGCGCCGCGAGCACCGGGACCTGCCGGAGACGACGCCCCGGACGACGGAGGCGGAGGCTCCGGTGGCGGACTGAGGAGCCGGGGGCTGCGGGGCGGCCGTCCGTCTCCGCCCTTCGGCCCCCGGGTCGTCAGCCGGCCCCGTCCGGCCATCCCCGGGCGGTCAGGCAGCGCCGTCCGATTCCCCCCGGCCGGGTGGTGAGTCAGTCCCGTCCGGCACCCCGGGTCGTGAGCCGGTCCCGTCCGGCACACCTCCGGCCGTCAGCGGTCCCGTCCGGCATCCCTGGACCCTCAGCCGGTCCCATCCGGCCCACTCCCGGACCGTCAGCCGGCCCCATCCGGCACGCCTCCGGCCGCCACTCGGCCCCGTCCGACGCACCCCGCACCGTCAGCCGCTCCCAACCGGCACACCCCCGAACCGTCAGCCGGCCCCGCCCGGCGTCCACCCCTGCCTCCGCAGCACCTCCGTGACGTCCGGTGCCTCGTAGTGCTCCCCCTTGAGCACCTTGCCGTCCGCACGGCGGGAGACCGAGCCGTCGGGGCCGATCTTCGTCATGTTGGAGCGGTGGATCTCGGCGAGCACCGCGTCGAGGTCGATGCCGTGGACGAGGGCCGTGCCATAGGCGACGTAGACGACGTCGGCCAGTTCGTGGGCGAGCCGGTCGAGCGGGCCCCCGACCGACACCTCGGCGACCTCGGCCGCCTCCTCCGCGAGGAGTTCACCTCTGTGGGCGGCGAGGTCCGGGGAGATCTCCGTCGGGGTGGCGCGGGCGTCCAGGCCGAAGGCGAGGTGGAATTCACGGACCAGGTCTGCGGGCGAGGAGCTCATGGGGGGCGACTGTAGTGGCCGCCACTGACACTCCCCCTCGCCGCAAGACGGGCCCCGTCTGTGAGCCCTCCCCTGGTCAGCGAGGCACCCCGGCTGGCAGGATCTCGCGCATGTCCAAGATGTTCCCCCGAATCGGCAGGCGCAGGGCCCTGCAGGGCGGCGCCGCCTCCCTGGTGGTCCTCGGGCTGCTGCTGTGGTGGCTGCGGCCCTGGGCCGAGGAGCCGCCGGGCGGGACGATCAGGTTCAGCACGGGCACCCGCGCGGGGGTCTACCACGAGTACGGCAAGCTCCTGCGCACCGAGATCGACCAGGACATGCCCGACCTGACCGTGCGCCTGCAGACCAGTGCCGGTTCGCAGGAGAACGTCATGGACGTGGCCACGGGCAGGGCCGACTTCGCGATCGCCGCGGCCGACGCGGTCGCCACGTACCGGCTCGACCACGGCGCGGGCGCCGACCGGCTCCGCGGAGTAGCACGCCTGTACGACGACTACGTCCAGCTCGTCGTGCCGCCCGGCTCGGACATCCGCTCCGTCGCGGACCTGCGGGGCAAGCACGTGGCCATAGGGCTGCCGAACTCCGGGGTGCGGCTGATCGCGAACGGCGTGCTCAAGGCGGCCGGTATCGACCCGGAGAAGGACATCAAGCCCTCGTCGGACGGCATCGACACCGGCCCGAGACGGTTGGGACACGGCCTCGACGCGTTCTTCTGGTCGGGTGGCCTGCCCACGGACGGGCTCAGCAGGCTGGCCAAGAAGTCGGCGTCGGCCTTCCGGTTCGTGCCGATCGACGCCCGCCTCGTGGCCAAGCTCCACGACCAGGGCGGTGCCACCCGCTACTACCGGGCCACGAAGATGCCGGAGTCGGCCTACCCCACCATCCAGCGCGGCGACCCGGTCCCCACCCTGGCGGTGTCCAACCTGCTGGTCACCCGCAAGGACATGGACCCCCGGCTCACCGAGTGGCTGACCCGTACCGTGATCGACAGCCGGGACGGCATCGGCGCGACCGTCCACTCCGCCCAGCTGGTGGACGTCCGTACGGCGATCTACACCGACCCGCTCAAGCTCCACGCCGGCGCCCAGCGCTACTACCAGTCGGTCAAGCCGTAGCGCCCGGGCCCGCCCCTGCCGGCTGCCGTCAGCCGTAGCGCCCGGGCCCAGCCTGCCGACTGCCGGCTGCCGTCAGCCGGTGGGCCCGGACCGGGGCACGCGCACCGTCACCCGCAGCCCGTGCGGCTCGTGATGGTCGTACCCGATCGAACCGCCGCCCGCCGCGAGCAGGGCCCGCGAGATGGACAGCCCGAGGCCCGAGCCCTTGATGTTCTGATGGCGCCCGCTCCGCCAGAAGCGGTCACCGATGCGGGCCAGTTCCTCGTCGGTGAGACCGGGGCCGTGGTCGATGACGACGACGGTGGAGGTGTCGCGGTCGGAGGCGACGGTCACCTCGACGGTCTGGTCCTCGGGCGTGAACTTCACGGCGTTGTCGATGACGGCGTCCAGCGCGCTGGACAGGGCCACCGGGTCGGCCCACGCGGTCGTCGGCGGGCAGTCGCCCACCAGGCGTACGCCCTTGGCCTCGGCGGTCGGGGCCCAGGCCGCGACCCGTTCGGCGGCGAGCGCACCGATGTCCGTGATCTTCAGATCCGCCTCGCTGTGCTCGGCCAGCGCCAGGTCGAGCAGGTCGTCCAGCACCTCCGCGAGACGCTTGCCCTCGGCCTGGACGGAGGCGATCTCCTGGTTGCCCTCGGGCAGTTCGAAGGAGAGCAGCTCGATGCGCAGCAGCAGCGCCGCGAGCGGGTTGCGCAACTGGTGCGAGGCGTCGGCCACGAAGGCGCGCTGCTGCTCCAGCACGTCCTCGACGTTGTCGGCCATCTCGTTGAACGACCGGGCCAGGCGCCGCAGTTCCGGCGGCCCGCCGGCGGCTGCGACCCGGGACTTCAGCCGCCCGGTGGCGATGTCGTGGGTGGTGGCGTCGAGGACGCGTACGGGCCGCAGCACCCAGCCGGTCAGCCGCAGGGCGGCGCCGACGGCCAGCAGCATCGCGGCGGCCTCTCCCGCACCGATGACCAGCCAGCCGTGCAGCGTGCGCGAGCGCATCTGCCCGGTGGGCGAGTCGGTGACGACGACCGCGACGACATCGCCGTCCCGGATGACCGGCGAGGCGACCACGAGGTTGCGGCGCTGCCAGGGCCATACCTGCTGCGGGTCGTGGCTGCGACGGCTGAGCAGCGCCTCGTCGAAGGCGTCCCGTACCTCGCCCTCCTTCGGCAGTGACCAACTGGCCGGTGCCTGAGCCATGGCACGGCCGCTGCGGTAGAAGACCCCGGCCCTTATGCCGTAGACCTCGTGGTAGCTGTCGAGCTCGCTGCTGAGCACGGTCAGACGCTCGTTCTCGAACACGCCGGCGTCGGTGGGCGAGTCGGTGACGAACTGGGCGAGGGCGGCGAAGCGCGCGGTGTCGTCGATCCGGTCGACGACGACCTTCTGCTGCTGGGCGCCGGCCAGACTGACGGCGAGCGGGACGCCGAGCGCCAGCAGCACGGCCGCCATCAGGACGATCAGCAGCGGGAGCAGACGAGTGCGCACCCGGCCCCGCTACCCGGCAGGCGCGACGAGCCGGTAGCCGACTCCGCGTACGGTCTCGATGAGGGCCGGCATGCGCAGCTTGGCGCGCAGGGAGGCGACGTGCACCTCCAGGGTGCGCCCGGTCCCCTCCCAGCTGGTCCGCCACACCTCGCTGATGATCTGCTCCCGGCGGAAGACCACCCCGGGCCGCTGCGCGAGCAGGGCCAGCAGGTCGAACTCCTTGCGGGTCAGCTGGATCACCGCCCCGTCGACGCTGACCCGGCGGGTGGGCAGCTCGATGTGCACGGGGCCGAGGCGCAGCTCGGTCTCGATGCCGCTCGAGGTGTCCTCGTGGGAGGTGCGCCGGCTCACGGCGTGGATGCGGGCGAGCAGTTCCCCGGTGTCGTACGGCTTCACCACGTAGTCGTCGGCGCCGAGGTTGAGTCCGTGGATGCGGGAGCGCACGTCGGAGCGTGCGGTGACCATGATCACCGGGGTGCTGGTGCGCTTGCGGATCTTGCCGCAGACCTCGTATCCGTCCTGGTCGGGAAGGCCGAGGTCGAGGAGGACGACACCGAAGCAGTCGCTCTCGGGGACGAGAGCCTGGAGGGCCTCTTCACCGCTGCGCGCGTGCGTGACGTCGAACCCGTGCCGCGCCAGGACCGCCGAGAGGGCGGCGGCGACGTGGTTGTCGTCCTCGACGAGCAGCAGTCTCATCCGGGCCCCCTTCGGTTCACTGGCCGTACGCTCTGGATCTGTACAAAAACGCGTGCACCCGCGCGCGTGCATCCTGTGCAGTCACGCTGATGGATGAGGACGGCGTCAAGAGGGTTCCGGTTGCGGAGAGCTTCCGTTACCCGGCCGATATGAGCGCTGCTCATAAGTGCTACGACACGTGTCCGATTGCTATCGGATCGTGATGCTCAGATTCCCCTCAGATGTAATGACGCAGGTCGTGGACCGTCACTACTGTCCTCCGAAACCGAGGAGGACGGAGCCTTAGAGCGATGACCGAAGTATCGGTGGCCAAGGAAGATGTGGCCGCGACCGGCGAACTGGTCGTCCTGAAGAGCGTCAACAAGCACTTCGGCGCGTTGCACGTGCTCCAGGACATCGACATGACGATCGCCCGTGGCGAAGTCGTCGTGGTCATCGGGCCCTCCGGGTCCGGGAAGTCCACCCTGTGCCGCACCATCAACCGTCTGGAGACGATCGACTCCGGCTCGATCACGATCGACGGCAAGCCGCTGCCCGCCGAGGGCAAGGAGCTGGCCCGGCTGCGGGCCGACGTGGGGATGGTCTTCCAGTCCTTCAACCTCTTCGCGCACAAGACCGTGCTCGAGAACGTGATGCTCGGCCAGATCAAGGTCCGCAAGAAGGACAAGAAGGCGGCCGAGGAGCGGGCCCGGGCCCTGCTCGACCGGGTCGGCGTGGGCGCGCAGGCCGAGAAGTACCCGGCGCAGCTCTCCGGCGGCCAGCAGCAGCGCGTCGCCATCGCGCGGGCCCTGGCCATGGAGCCGAAGGTCATGCTCTTCGACGAGCCCACCTCGGCGCTCGACCCCGAGATGATCAACGAGGTGCTGGAGGTCATGCAGCAGCTCGCCCGCGACGGCATGACCATGATCGTCGTCACCCACGAGATGGGCTTCGCACGATCGGCTGCAAACCGCGTGGTCTTCATGGCGGACGGCCGGATCGTCGAGGAGGCTGCGCCCGACCAGTTCTTCAGCAACCCGCGCAGTGACCGTGCCAAGGACTTCCTGTCGAAGATCCTGCACCACTGACGGTGCCGGTCGCGCCGGACGCGACCCGCGTCGCCCACCCCCTGAGGGCCCGCATCTCCTTCACCAGCCAAAGGATGTTCACCATGAAGCTCCGCAAGGTCACCGCCGCCTCGGCCACCGTGTTCGCTCTCGCCCTGACCGCCACCGCGTGCGGCGGCAACAACAGCACGGGCGGCGACTCCGGCTCGGGTGGCGGCAAGTCGATCACGGTCGGCATCAAGTTCGACCAGCCCGGCCTCGGCCAGAAGACGCCGCAGGGCTACGCCGGCTTCGACGTCGACGTCGCCACGTACGTCGCGAAGAAGCTCGGTTACAACGCGGACCAGATCGAGTGGAAGGAGTCGAAGAGCGGCGACCGCGAGACCATGCTGAAGCGTGGCGACGTCGACTTCATCGCCGCGACCTACTCGATCACTCCCGAGCGCCAGAAGCTGGTCGACTTCGCCGGTCCGTACCTGCTGGCCCACCAGGACGTGCTGGTCCGCGCCGACGACAACAAGATCAAGTCGCCGAAGGACCTGAACAACGCCAAGCTCTGCTCGGTGACCGGCTCCACCTCGGCACAGAACGTCAAGGACAAGCTGGCGCCCAAGGCGCAGCTGCAGCCCTACCCGACGTACTCCGCCTGTCTCCCCGGCCTCCAGAACGGTGCCGTGGACGCGCTGACCACCGACGACTCGATCCTCGCCGGTTACGCCGCCCAGGCGCAGTTCAAGGGCAAGTTCAAGCTCGGCGGCTTCAAGCTGACGAACGAGAACTACGGCATCGGCGTCAAGAAGGGCAGCGACCTCAAGGACAAGATCAACAAGGCCCTTGAGGACATGGTCGCCGACGGCGCCTGGCAGAAGGCCGTGGACAAGAACCTCGGTCCGGCGAACTACAAGAACGAGCCCGCGCCGAAGATCGGCGACATCAAGAGCTGAGGCCCAACGCCTGACAGGTGCGCCGCTGTCCGAGGCGGCGCACCGGGGCATCCCTATACGCGGAAGCGCGGGAGATCGTGTTCGACTTTCTTGAGGATTACGACCTGCTGGGAGCCTTCTGGACGACAGTGCAGCTCGCTGCGCTCTCCGCCGTCGGCTCCCTGATCTGGGGCACCCTGCTGGCCGCCATGCGCGTCGGCCCGGTGCCGCTGATGCGCGGCTTCGGGACCGCGTACGTGAACATCGTGCGGAACATCCCGCTGACCGTGATCATCCTGTTCACGTCGCTGGGCCTGAACCAGACGCTGGGTGTCTCCCTCGGCGCGGACGACGTCGAGACGATCAACTTCCGGCTCGCGGTCCTGGGCCTGATCTTCTACACGTCGTCCTTCGTCTGCGAGGCGCTGCGCTCCGGCATCAACACCGTGCCCGTCGGGCAGGCGGAGGCGGCTCGCGCGATCGGTCTCAACTTCCGCCAGGTGCTGAGCCTGGTCGTGCTGCCGCAGGCATTCCGCTCCTCCGTGGTCCCGCTGGCGAACGTGCTGATCGCCCTCATCAAGAACACCACGGTGGCCGCTGCCATCGGTGTCGCCGAAGCGGCGGTGCTGATGAAGGAGATGATCGAGAACGAAGCCCAGCTGCTGTTGATCTCCGCGATCATCGCCTTCGGTTTCGTGGTTCTGACGCTGCCGACCGGCCTCTTCCTCGGCTGGGTGGGCAAGAAGGTGGCGGTGAAGCGATGAGCTCCGTTCTGTACGACGCCCAGGGGCCTCGCGCCAAGCGGCGCAACGTCGTCCTCACGGTGATCTTCCTGGTCGCCGTCGCCGCCCTGCTGTGGTGGGTGTACAAGGCCCTCAAGGACAAGGGCCAGCTGGAATGGGCCCTGTGGGAACCGTTCTTCTCCGGCACCGAGGCCTGGTCCACGTACATCTGGCCGGGCCTGCAGAACACCTTGAAGGCCGCCGCCCTGGCAGTGATCATCGCGCTGCCGCTCGGCGCGGTCCTCGGCATCGCCCGTCTGTCGGACCACGCCTGGGTCCGGGCGCCGGCCTCGATCGTGGTCGAGTTCTTCCGGTCCATCCCCGTGCTGGTCCTGATGATCTTCGGCCTCGCCCTGTTCGCCCAGTACACCAACGTCTCCTCCGACGACCGTCCGCTCTACGCGGTCGTCACCGGTCTGGTGCTGTACAACGCCTCGGTCCTCGCCGAGATCGTCCGGGCGGGCATCCTGTCCCTGCCCAAGGGCCAGTCCGAGGCGGCGATGGCGATCGGTCTGCGCAAGGGCCAGCTGATGCGCCTGATCCTGCTGCCGCAGGCGGTCACCGCGATGCTCCCGGCCATCGTGAGCCAGCTCGTCGTGATCGTGAAGGACACCGCGCTCGGCGGCGCCGTCCTCACCTACTCCGAGCTGCTCTCCTCGGCGAACACGATGAGCGGCTACTACGGCGCCAACGTCATCGCCAGCTTCACGGTCGTGGCCGTCATCTTCATCGCGCTCAACTTCGCCCTCACCTCGTTCGCGAGCTGGCTGGAGCGCCGGCTGCGGCGGGCCAAGAAGTCGACGGGCGCTGTCGTGGGCGCGAACGACGCGCAGATCGCCGGCACGGCGGGGACCGGCGGCGGAGGCACCGTCTGACACCCGGTCACCTCACGTGACACACTAAGGGGCAGTGGCATGATCGCCACTGCCCCTGGTCACTTGACGCAAGCACCGGCAATGGGTTGCATACGTTCTGTGATCGTGCACCCTGCTCCGACTTCGTGTTCACCTACGTCTCTCAGGACAGCACCACGGGCAGGGGGCGCCGCGCCGTGGACCCGGTGATCATCGTCGGAGCCGGCCCCGTCGGGCTCACGCTCGCCTTGGCGCTGGCGCGTCAGCAGGTGCCCTGTGTCGTCCTCGACGAGGGGCCGGGCAAGGACGAACCCCGTGCGGCGCGCACCGTCGTCCTGCGCGAGGACACCGCCGCCCTCGTGGAACGGCTGGCCGGGGTGTCCCTGGCCCGGGCCGGTGCCCGCTGGGTCGGATGGCGGTCGATGCGGCGCCGGCAGGTGATGCGCGAGATCGTCTTCGACGGCTCCGAGCCGCCCCCGCTGCACATCGCCCAGCACGTCCTGACCGGCGTGCTGCGCGCGGCCCTGTCGGGTGAGCGGTTCGTCAAGGTCGCCGTGGAGAGCCGCTTGGACGGCATCGAACAGGAGTCCTCGGGTGTGACGGCCCATACCCGTGGACCCAAGGGCACGTACTGGCGCGGCAGTTATCTGGTCGGGTGCGACGGCCCCCGCTCGACCGTGCGCAAGATCCAGGACATCCGTTTCCCGGGCCGTACGGCGGTGGAACGTCATGCCGTCGCCGCCCTCCGTACGGAACTGCCCTGGTCCGACGAGGCGTTGCTGCACCGCATGCCGCCGTGGCGCATGTCGGGCCCCTCGGCCGGCGAGGTCACCGCGCGACCGCTGCCGGACGGCGTCTGGCGCCTGGACTGGCTCCTGCCGCCCGGCAAGGACCTGGTCACCCCCGAGCTGCTGCTGACCCGCATCCGGGAGACCCTGGCGGGCTGGGCGGGCGGAGCCACCCCGCCGTACGAGCTCCTGGACACCGGCGTCCACACCGTCCATCACCGTCTGGCACGCCGCTGGCGCGCCGACCGCGTCTTCCTCGCCGGGGACGCCGCCCACCTGCTCGGCGCCATGGGCACGCACGGCCTGGACGAGGGCCTCCGGGACGCCGACAACCTCGCCTGGAAGCTGGCCCTGGCCTGGCATCACGGGCCGCACGAAGCGCTCCTCGACAGCTATCAGACCGAACGGCGGGCGGTCGTCGCCGCCCGGCTGCGCGCCGCCGACCAGGCGCTGCCGCTGCTGCGCGGCGGCGGGGGCCTGCGCTCCTACGTGCCCGGCTCGACCCGTGGGCACGACACGCTGCTCACGGAGGGTCACCTGGGGCACGGCCAGCTCGGCGCGCCGGGAGCGTACGCCGACTCGCCGCTCGCTCCCGGGAAGCTCGAAGGGGAGGTCCCCGTCGACACGCCGCCCGGAGCCCCGGTGACCGACGTACGGGTCACCGCGGAGGACGGCACGTTCGTGCGGTTGAGGGACCGGCTCGGCCGGGGTTCGCTGCTCGTGGTGCTGATCGCGCCGGGCACGAGTGTGTGGGAGCGCAAGCACTGGGCCGGCGCGGGCATCATGCCCCGGCTCGCGGCCGCGGTCTCGGCGCTGCCGCACCACGCCGAGCTGCTGGTCGCAGAGAGCTATCCGGGTGCGGCCGCGCACACGGTGCTCCTGGTGCGCCCCGACGGGCACCTCGTCACCGCCCTGAGCGGGGTGCGCCCGGCCGATCTGTACACGGCGGCGCAGGCCACGGTGGGCGGACCGGCGAAGGCGCAGGCCGAGGCAGGTGCGTCGGCCGGCTCGCGCTGACGCCTGGGTGCCGGAGGGACGTGACCCCTGTCACCGTGCGTCCGCATGGTGACAGTGAGTTGACCGGCCCGGACGGTCATGGTGTACTCCGGTGCGTGACCGACACCTGTGTGCGCCTGTGGCGGAGGGTCCATATGGACCTCCTCCGCTATGCGGGCTGCGTGTGTCGCCCGTCCTGCTGACTTCGCGTCTTCCCTTCCCCCGCGCGCGCCGCGCTCTGTCTGCCGCGGCTCCGACGCGCCTGCCTCGCGAAACCCTCGACAGGACCTCCAGGACGGCACCCGTGTCTGCATCCCCTTCCGCATCCCCGTCTGTCCCCTCCTCCGTCTCCGGCGCCGGTGCGGCGCCCACCCAGGCCGACCTCTTCGACTTCGTGCGCCGTATGGCGGCCGACACCGAGCTGATCGCCTCCCTGCCGCTCGACCCCGAGGGCCGCACCTGGGTGCGGCTGGACGGGCCCGGCGGCAGCGAGGCCTGGCTGATCGGCTGGCCGCCCGGCACGGGCACCGGCTGGCACGACCACGCCGAATCGGTCGGCGCCTTTCTGACCGCCTCGGGCGAGCTCAAGGAGAACTCGCTCGCCGCGCGGCTGCCCGCCGACGGCTGGAAGACCCTCGAGCTCTCCGACGACGTCGACAGGGAACGCCGGCTGACGGCCGGCCAGGGCCGCGCCTTCGGCCGGCACCATGTCCACGAGGTGCTCAACGATTCCTCCGACCGGCACGCGATCTCCGTGCACGCCTACTACCCTCCCCTTCCGCAGATCCGCCGCTACAGCCGCAGCGGCCCGATCCTGCGGCTCGAGCAGGTGGAGCGACCGGAGGACTGGCAGTGAGCGACAAGGGGCAGCAGCTGAACTCCGACGTCCGGCCTCCTGTCGGCCCTCCCGTCGGCATCGACGAGTTGCTGGAGCGCGTACGGGCGGGCTACGAGCGGATCGAGCCGCAGCAGGCGCACGAGGCCGCCCGGGCCGGTGACGCGCTGCTGGTGGACATCCGCTACGCCGCCCTGCGCGAACGGGACGGCCTCATCCCCGGTGCCGTCGTCGTCGAGCGCAACGAGCTGGAGTGGCGCCTCGACCCGCAGGGCAGCCATCGTCTTCCCGAGGCCACGCGTCACGACCTGCGCATCGTCGTGATCTGCAACGAGGGCTACGCCTCCAGCCTGGCGGTCCAGTCCCTGCGCGAGCTGGGACTGCACCGGGCCACCGATCTGGTCGGCGGGTTCCAGGCCTGGCGAGGGGCGGGGCTTCCCGTGGGTTGATCACTCCGCCGGGCCCGGAGCTGTCTCTCCCACGAGCGGAGCGGCCTCCTCCACGCGAAGCTCAGAACTGTTCCTCGCCCAGGAACTCCGCGTCCTCCCCCTCCTCCTCCAGCGCTCGCCGCACCACGCGCAGGGCCATGCCCTCCGGGTAGCCCTTGCGGGCGAGCATGCCCGCGAGGCGGCGGAGCCGCTTGTCGCGGTCGAGCCCACGGGTGGAGCGGAGCTTGCGGTCGACGAGCTCACGCGCGGTCTCCTCCTCCTGCTCGGAGTCCAGCTGGGAGACGGCCGCGTCGATCAGCGTGGAGTCGACACCCTTGGTCCGCAGCTCCTGGGCGAGCGCACGCCGGGCCAGTCCGCGGCCGTGGTGCCGGGACTCCACCCAGGCCTCGGCGAAGGCACCGTCGTTGATGAGGCCGACCTCTTCGAACCGCGACAGCACCTCCTCGGCGGCGTCGTCCGGGATCTGCCGCTTGCGCAGGGCGTCGGCGAGTTGCTTGCGGGTCCGCGGGGTCCCGGTGAGCAGGCGCAGGCAGATCGCCCGCGCCTGCTCCACCGGGTCCGCGGGAGGCTCCCCCTCCTCGGCCCTCGACGGGGAGCGGGCACCTCCGTCCTCGGCGATCACCTCACCGAAGCCACGCCGGCGACGCCCACGCCCGTGACGCGCCCCGGAGCCACGCTGCGAGCCGCTGCCCCGGGAGCCCTCGCCGTACAGCCCTTCGTCACCCTCGTACAGCCGGTCGTCCCCGGACGTGTCCTCCCCGTCCACGGCCGAGCCCGTGTCGCCTCCGGTGCCCCTCCCCCGTGGGGCGCCGGAGGCGGCGTACTCGTACTCCGCCCAGTCGGTTCGTCGTGTCACGGGTCAGCTCTTGGCTGCGGCGGCCTTGGACTTGCTGCTCTTGGCCGCTGCGGGGGCGGGCGCCGCCGCGGCGTCGGCCGGTGCCGCGGAGACCGCGGCGTCCGTGCCCGGCTCGGCCGCCGGCTCCTCGGGACGCACGCCGACGCCCAGCTTCTCCTTGATCTTCTTCTCGATCTCGTTGGCCAGGTCGGGGTTGTCCTTCAGGAAGTTGCGCGCGTTCTCCTTGCCCTGGCCGAGCTGGTCGCCCTCGTACGTGTACCAGGCGCCGGCCTTGCGGACGAAGCCGTGCTCCACGCCCATGTCGATCAGGCCGCCCTCGCGGCTGATGCCCTGGCCGTAGAGGATGTCGAACTCGGCCTGCTTGAAGGGCGGCGCGACCTTGTTCTTGACGACCTTGCAGCGGGTGCGGTTGCCGACCGCCTCGGTGCCGTCCTTCAGGGTCTCGATGCGGCGGATGTCGATACGCACCGAGGCGTAGAACTTCAGCGCCCGGCCACCGGTCGTGGTCTCCGGGGAGCCGAACATCACGCCGATCTTCTCGCGGAGCTGGTTGATGAAGATCGCGGTGGTCTTGGACTGGTTGAGCGCGCTGGTGATCTTCCGCAGGGCCTGGCTCATCAGGCGGGCCTGCAGACCCACGTGACTGTCACCCATCTCGCCCTCGATCTCCGCGCGCGGGACGAGCGCGGCGACGGAGTCGATGACGATGAGGTCGAGGGCGCCGGAGCGGACCAGCATGTCCACGATCTCCAGGGCCTGCTCGCCGTTGTCCGGCTGGGAGAGGATCAGATTGTCGATGTCGACGCCGAGCTTCTTCGCGTACTCGGGGTCCAGCGCGTGCTCCGCGTCGACGAAGGCGACCTGGCCACCGGCCTTCTGCGCGTTCGCCACCGCGTGCAGGGTGAGGGTGGTCTTACCGGAGGACTCCGGTCCGTAGATCTCCACGACCCGGCCGCGCGGCAGGCCGCCCACGCCGAGCGCCACGTCGAGGGCGGTGGACCCGGTCGAGATGACCTCGATGGGCTCCTTGGTCCGGTCACCCATGCGCATGACCGCGCCCTTGCCGAATTGCCGTTCAATCTGTGCGAGCGCGGCATCCAGGGCCTTCTCGCGGTCGGTTCCTGCCATGGGTTCCACCCGATTTGCTTGAGTCGATCGCTTCACGTCAAAGACGCTAACGCCTGCCACTGACAATGCGCCCCGACGCACGTCCGGCCTGTGGATAACTCGGGCACTTCTCTACCCAAACTACGTCGAAGTGCCCGCCGTTGAGCCTCGCCGGTGCCCCCATAAGAATGGATGTTCGATTTTCGTGTCAAGCGCACCACGGCGTGGGGACCGGAGGCCCGACGACGGGATCAGGCCTTGCCCTGCCCGGGGCCACCGTCCTCCGGCTTCCCCGCTCCCGGCCGCCGTGCCCACAACTGCCGCGCCCGCGTGATCGGGCCCGGCCCCTCTCCCCGTCGGCGATGACCGTGCACCCGGGGGTCGTCCGTTACGTCGTAGCGCTTCACGTACGCCCCCAGGAAGGCCTGGAGCGTGGCGACCGCGGGGATGGCGATCAGTGCGCCGACGGCGCCGAGGAGCGCGGTGCCGGCGATGACCGAGCCGAAGGCGACCGCGGGGTGGATGTCGACGGTCTTGGAGGTCAGCTTGGGCTGGAGCACGTAGTTCTCGAACTGCTGGTAGACCACGACGAACATCAGCACCCACAGCGCGTACCAGGGGTCCACCGTGAACGCGATCAGCATGGGCAGCGCACCCGCGAGATAGGTGCCGATGGTGGGGATGAACTGCGACACCAGCCCCACCCACACGGCGAGCACCGGCGCGTAGGGCACGTCCAGTGCCTGGAGCAGGACGAAGTGGGCCACGCCGGAGATCAGGGCCATCAGACCGCGGGAGTAGATGTACCCGCCGGTCTTGTTGACGGCGATCTCCCACGCGCGCAGCACCTCGGCCTGCCGGGCGGGCGGCAGGACGGAGCAGATCGCGCGGCGCAGCCGAGGGCCGTCCGCGGCGAAGTAGAACGAGAACAGCGCGATCGTCAGCAACTGGAAGAGGCCCCCGATGACCTGGGCGGACACGTCCAGGACACCCGTGGCGCTGTTCTGCACGTAGTTGCGCAGCCAGTCGGAGCGGAGCAGGCCCTCCTGGATGTCCACGCGCTTCAAGTCGGTGTTGAAGTGTGTGTTGATCCAGTGGATGACGGAGTCGAGGTACTCCGGGAAGCCCTCGATCAGCTTGATGATCTGGTCCGCGAGGATGGAACCGAGCAGCGTGACGAAGCCCGCGCCCACGATGATCACGCCGATGAAGACGACGAACGTGGCCAGCCCCCTGCGGATGCCGCGCGAGGCCATCCAGCTCACCGCCGGTTCGATGGCCAGCGCCAGGAAGAACGCGATGAGGATGTTGATCAGCAGGCTGGTGAGCTGGTGGAAGGCCCAACTGCCCAGCTGGAACGCGGCGACGAGGGCGAGTGCGAGCACCATGGCGCGGGGCAGCCACCGCGGCATACGGCCGTTCGGCCCTGCGGCGGTCCCGCCGGCCGGGGGCCCGGTGGGCGGTGTCGTACCGGACGTGGAGGAGTACCCGGCTGCCTGGCCGGGCTCGTCGGTCGCCGCCCGCCCGGGCTCGTCGGTCGATGCCTGCCCGGTCTCGTCAGTTGGTGCCACGAACCAAGTCTCGCCCACGTCACCGACAGCCGTCTGCCCGCGTGCGATCTTCGTGAGAGCCGGTCAGCGGCCTCCACCAGAGGTCAACGCTTCTCCCTCGGCACGTCCATCACCGCACACACCACCTGCCAGACCCGCTTGGCGTCCCAGCCGGCGTCGAGCGCCTCGTGCACCGTGCGCCCACCCAGCTCCGACATCACGTGGTCACGCGCGAAGGTGTCGGCGTAGCCAGGACCGAAGTGCTCCGCCATCCGCTGCCAGAAGACCGTCAACCGCATGCCTCCAGTATCCCGCCCCCGGGTTGGGCCTGGGCCGGGACCGCCTGTCGGCACCGCTTTCCGCCCTACGGTCTGACCCATGGCCGACACAGGAGCTTCCGCACTCCCCCCGACGCCCCCGCCGCACAGCGCCGTCGCGCGCGCGGAGCGCTTCGTCTGGCTCACCGCGCGCGTGCTCGAGCGGCGCCTCTTCGCCCACCACTTCCGGGGCGCCACCGCCGACCCGGTGGAGACCGCTCTGGATGCCTACCGCAACGAGGACGGCGGGTACGGCCACGCTCTGGAGCCCGATCTGCGCGACCCGGTCAGCCGGCCGCCGCACACCGCCCACGCTCTGCGGGTCCTGGACGCGGTGGGACGTTGCGCCGGCCAGCGCGTGGAGCGTATGTGCCGTTACCTGACGTCGGTGTCCACTGCGGACGGCGCCCTCCCGGCGGTCCGTCCGAGCCGGCGCGACGACCCCGCGGCGCCCTTCGTCAAGGTCGAGGACGACCCGCCCAGCGCCCTCCTGGCCACAGGGCCGGTCGTGGGGCTGCTGCACCGCAACGAGGTGTGGCACGCCTGGCTGTTCCGGGCCACGGACTTCTGCTGGCAGGCGGTCGAGTCACTGGAGGAGCCCCACCCGGACGAGATCGAGGCCGCCGTGGCCTTCCTGGACTCGGTCCCCGACCGCCCGCGCGCCCAGGCGGCCGCCGACCGTCTGGGCCGCCTGGTGCGCGCCCACCGCCTCGCGGCCCTGGACCCCGACGCCCTGGACGGCTACCCGGTCGGCCCCGGCCACGCCCCGGGCGAGCACCACTTCCCGCACGACTACGCGAGAACACCGCGCTCCCTCGCGCGCGCGTGGTTCACGGACGACGAGATGGCCCGCTCCCTCGACCACCTCGCGGCCCAGCAGCAGGAGGACGGCGGCTGGCCTGTGCGCGGGCGCCACTGGCCCCCGGCGGCCACCATGGAGGCCCGCCCCGTGGCGACGATCGAGGCCCTGCGCACGCTCCGGTCCCACGGCCGCCCCGTCGTCTGATCACCCCGCGCCCATGGCCCGCGCCCCGGCGGTCACCACCACGGCAGCCCCGACGACGAGCAGGAACGGGGCGCGCAGCATCAGCGTCACGGCCGCGGCGGCGAGCCCCGCGGCCCGCGCGTCCAGCACCAGCGTCTGCCCGTCGGCGAACGTCTGCTGGGCCGTGAGGGCCGCGAGCAGCGCTACGGGCAGCAGCGCGGCAAGCCGCTTGACGACGGGCCGTTCCAGGGCCCCCGCGGGCACCAGCAGCCCGGCCAGCTTGACGGCGTAGCACCCGAGGACGGTCACCCCGATCGCGATCCACACGTTCACCGCTCAGTCCTCTCTCGGCTGCGCCGGCCGTCCGCCCACAGCACGACCGGCGCCGCCAGCGCGGCCAGCAGCACCGGCACCCCGGCGGGCAGCACGGGCAGCAGCCCGAGCCCCAGCAGCACGGCGAGTCCGGCCACGGCCCGCTCGGTGCCGGTCCTCAGCATCGGCGCGAGCAGGGCCAGGAACACCGCTGGACCGGCGGCGTCCAGCCCCCAGGCGTCGGTGTCCCCGATGGCCTCGGCGCCGAGGGCACCGAGCAGTGTGGTGAGGTTCCACAGCAGGTACAGCGTCAGCCCGGTCACGAAGAATCCGATCCGGGCACTGCGCCGCGTGGGCTGGGCGAGCGCGACGGCGGCCGTCTCGTCGATCACCCACTGCGCGGCGAACGGGCGCACCGCGCGCGGGAGGGCCAGCAGCTGCGACAGCCGCAAGCCGTAGAAGGCGTTCCGCACGCCCAGGAAGAAGGCCCCGGCAGCGGCCGTGAACGGACTTCCTCCCGCCGCGAGAGCCCCCACCAGGGCGAACTGGGACGCCCCGGTGAACACCAGCAGACTGAGCGCGCACGTCTGCAACAGCGTGAGTCCGCTGCCCGCCGACGTCACCCCGAAGGCGAACCCGGAGAGTCCGACCGCCACCCCGACGCCCAGGGCGTCCCGCACGACGGCGCGGTCCGGCTTCCCATCGGTCCCGGTATCTCTGAGAGCTGTTCGTTCTGCCACGCCCCGCACGCTACGAGCAGCCGCTACCCCCGGTCTTGTACGTTCTTGCGCTCCCGCTGATACGCCCCCGGAGGCACGCCGACGATCCTGCTGAAGTGCCGGTTGAGATGCGGCTGGTCGGTGAACCCGACGGCCACGGCGACCTCTGAGGGCGCCGTCCCCAGGTCCAGCAGCCGCCGCGCCCGCCGTACCCGCGCATCGGTGAGCCACGCGTGGGGCGGCATCCCGTAGGCGTCCCGGAAGGCCCGCAGCAGCGCGAAGGGACCGGTTCCCAGCTCGGCGGCCAACCGCTCCAGACTCGGCGGCCGGGCCATCCGCTCCTCCAGCACCCCACGCGCGCGTGCCGCGATCCTGGTCCCCGCCGTCGGCACCTCCCGCCGTGGCATCGGCCCGCCGTTCAACCGCAGCAGCCTGGTCACGGCGACCCGCAGCAACGTGTCGGCGGCCAGGGCGTTGCCCTCGTCGGCCGCCCGCAGCACCTGGTGCACCAGTCCGACGGCGTACGGATCATCCATCACCGGGTCGACGAAGCCCGGTGTCCCCCGCAGGGCCGTGGTCTCGGCCGCGATCTCCGCCACCACGTCCACCGACGGATACACGGCTCCGTACCGCCACCCCTCGGGCACCCCCGCCCGCCCGGTGTGCGGAGTGTCCGGATTCACCAGTGCCAGAGCCCCGGCGCCCGCGTACTGGTCACCCCCGCCGTGGTGGAACACCTCCACCCCGTCGGCGATGGCGGCGATCACGAAGTTCTCGTGCGTGTGCCGCACGAACGTCTTGCGCACATAGCGGGCCCGCAGCAGATCAACACCGGGCAGCTCGTCGTACTGCCAGTGCCGCGCCCGCTCGTTCATACGGCCATTGTGCCGCTGCGCCACGGGCGGCGGCCCGTTGTCAGTGCCTAGGTGCACGATGGACCCATGGCCAGCCACGCACACCGAGCCCTGGACACCTTCTCCCCCGCGACCCGCGCCTGGTTCACGGGGGCCTTCTCCGCGCCCACCTCCGCCCAGGCCGGCGCATGGCAGGCCATCCACGAGGGCTCGGACGTGCTGGTCGTCGCTCCCACCGGCTCCGGCAAGACCCTGGCCGCCTTCCTGGCGGCCCTGGACCAGCTGGCCTCGACACCGCCCCCCGCCGACCCCAAGAAGCGCTGCCGCGTCCTGTACGTCTCACCGCTGAAGGCCCTGGCCGTGGACGTCGAGCGCAACCTCCGCAGCCCCCTGACCGGCATCCGCCAGGAGTCCGTACGCCTCGGGCTGCCCGAGCCCGAGGTCAAGGTGGGCATCCGGTCGGGCGATACCCCCGCCGCCGAGCGCCGCGCCCTGTCCACCCGCCCGCCGGACATCCTGATCACGACGCCCGAGTCACTCTTCCTGATGCTCACCTCGGCCACCCGCGACGCGCTGACCGGGGTCGACACCGTGATCCTGGACGAGGTGCACGCGGTGGCCGGCACCAAGCGCGGCGCACACCTGGCGCTCTCCCTGGAGCGGCTGGACGACCTGCTCCCGAAGCCCGCCCGCCGCATCGGCCTGTCCGCGACGGTCCGCCCGGTCGACGAGGTGGCCCGTTTCCTCTCGCCCCGCCGCAAGGTGGAGATCGTCCAGCCGGAGTCGGGCAAGGAGTTCGACCTCTCCGTCGTCGTCCCGGTCGAGGACCTGGGCGAGCTGGGCGGCTCCCCGGTGGCGGACGGCTCGGAGGGCGCCGAGCGCCCGTCGATCTGGCCGCACGTCGAGGAGCGGATCACCGACCTCGTCCAGGCCCACCGCTCCACGATCGTCTTCGCGAACTCCCGCCGCCTCGCCGAGCGCCTGTGCAACCGCCTGAACGAGATCGCTTACGAACGGGCCACGGGCGAGTCCCTCGACGAGCATCACTCCCCCGCCGAGCTGATGGGCGGCTCGGGAGCCGCCCAGGGCGCGCCACAGGTCATCGCCCGCGCCCACCACGGCTCGGTGTCGAAGGAGCAGCGCGCGCTGGTCGAGGAGGACCTCAAGGCCGGCCGCCTCCCCGCGGTCGTGGCCACGTCCAGTCTGGAACTGGGCATCGACATGGGTGCGGTGGACCTCGTGGTGCAGGTGGAGTCGCCGCCCTCGGTGGCCTCCGGCCTCCAGCGCGTGGGCCGCGCGGGCCACCAGGTGGGCGCGGTCTCCACGGGCGTGGTCTTCCCGAAGTACCGCGGCGACCTGGTCCAGGCGGCCGTAGTCACCGAACGCATGCGTACCGGCGCCATCGAGTCCCTCCGGGTTCCCGCCAACCCCCTGGACGTGCTGGCCCAGCAGGTCGTCGCCATGACGGCCATGGACAGCTGGCAGTTCGACGACCTCCTCGCCGCGGTGCGCCGGGCCGCTCCCTTCGCCTCACTGCCCGAGTCCGCCTTCACAGCGGTCCTGGACATGCTGGCCGGCCGCTATCCGTCCGACGCGTTCGCGGAGCTGCGCCCGCGTGTGGTGTGGGACCGGGTCACCGGCGAGATCACCGGCCGCCCCGGCGCACAGCGTCTCGCCGTCACCTCCGGAGGCACGATCCCCGACCGGGGACTGTTCGGGGTCTTCCTCGCCGGAGCCGACCCGAAGAAGGGCGGCGGCCGCGTCGGCGAGCTCGACGAGGAGATGGTCTACGAGTCCCGCGTCGGTGACGTCTTCACCCTGGGCACGAGCTCCTGGCGCATCGAGGACATCACCCGCGACCGCGTCCTGGTCTCCCCGGCCCCGGGCGTACCGGGCCGGCTGCCCTTCTGGAAGGGCGACCAGCTCGGCCGGCCGCTGGAGCTGGGCCGGGCGGTGGGCGCCTTCCTGCGCGAGGTCGGCTCCCTGTCCGAGGAAGACGCCCGGTTCCGCCTCGTCGCCGCCGGTCTGGACGCCTGGGCGGCGGACAACGTGCTCTCCTACCTGGCCGAACAGCGCGAGGCCTGCGGCCACGTCCCGGACGACCGGACGATCGTCGTGGAGCGCTTCCGCGACGAGCTCGGCGACTGGCGCGTGGTGGTGCACTCCCCCTTCGGCGCCCAGGTGCACGCCCCCTGGGCGCTCGCGCTCGGCGCCAAGCTCTCCGAGCGGTACGGCATGGACGCGCAGGTCATGCACGCGGACGACGGCATCGTGCTGCGCCTGCCGGACGCCGACCTGATGGGCCTGGACCTGCTGGACCAGGAGCCGGTCAAGATGGGCCGGGAGTACGACGCCGAGCAAGCCCCGGTGGGCGCCGCCGACGTCGTCTTCGACAAGGGCGAGGTCGACCAGGTCGTCACGGACCAGGTGGGCAGCTCAGCCCTGTTCGCCTCCCGTTTCCGCGAGTGCGCCGCCCGTGCGCTGCTGCTGCCGCGTCGCAACCCGGGCAAGCGCACCCCGCTGTGGCAGCAGCGGCAGCGGGCTTCACAGCTGCTTCAGGTGGCGAGCGAGTTCGGCTCGTTCCCGATCGTGCTGGAGGCGGTCCGCGAGTGCCTCCAGGACGTCTTCGACGTGCCCGGGCTCGTCGAGCTGATGGGCGACCTGGAGTCCCGCAAAGTGCGCCTCGTCGAGGTCACGACAGCCGAACCGTCCCCGTTCGCGCGCTCCCTGCTCTTCGGGTACGTCGCCCAGTTCCTGTACGAGGGCGACTCCCCGCTCGCCGAGCGCCGCGCCGCGGCCCTGTCGCTGGACTCACGGCTGCTGGCCGAGCTCCTGGGGCAGGCGGAGCTGCGCGAGCTGCTCGACGCGGAGGTGCTGACGGAGCTGGAGCGGGAGCTTCAGTGGCTCACCGAGGACCGCCGCGTCAAGGACGCCGAGGGCGTCGCGGACATCCTGCGCCTCCTCGGCCCGCTCACGGACGCGGAACTCGCCGAGCGGGGCGCCGAACCGCAGTGGGCACAGGAACTGGCCGGTGCCCGCCGCGCCATCCGGGTGCGGATCGGCGGCGCCGACCACTGGGCGGCGATCGAGGACGCGGGCCGTCTGCGCGACGCGCTGGGCACCGCCCTGCCCGTCGGCGTCCCGGAGGCCTTCACGGAGCCGGTCAAGGACCCGCTCGGCGACCTCCTCGCGCGGTACGCCCGCACCCACGGCCCGTTCACCTCGGCCACGGCGGCGGCCCGCTTCGGTCTGGGCACGGCCGTCACCGAGGGCGCCCTCCAGCGGCTCGCCGCGGCGGGCCGGGTCGTCCAGGGCGAGTTCCATCCGGCCGGGATCGGCCAGGAGTGGTGTGACGCGGCCGTGCTGCGCCGGCTGCGCCGCCGCTCCCTGGCCGCGCTGCGGCACGAGCTGGAGCCGGTGCCCGCGCCGGCGCTCGCCCAGTTCCTCCCCCAGTGGCAGCACATCGGCAAGGGGCACTCCCTGCGCGGCATCGACGGGCTGGTCCGGGCCATCGAACAGGTGCAGGGCGCGTCCGTACCGGCCTCCGCGCTGGAGAAGCTGGTCCTGCCCTCCCGGGTGGTGAACTACACCCCGGCGATGCTGGACGAGCTGACCGCCGCCGGAGAGGTGGTGTGGGCCGGGGCGGGCTCCCTCCCCGGCAAGGACGGCTGGGTCTCCCTCTACCTGGCGGACGCGGCCCCCCTGCTCCTGCCGCCCCCGCACCCCCTGGAGCTGACGGCCCTCCACCAGTCCGTCCTGGACACCCTGTCCGGCGGGTACGGCCTGTTCTTCCGCCAGATCGCCGACCAGGTCCGCGCCACCACCCACCCCGACGCGACCGACCCCCAGCTGGCCGACGCGCTCTGGGACCTCGCCTGGTCCGGGCGTCTGACGAACGACACGCTCACCCCTATGCGCTCCCTGCTCGGCTCGGGCCGCACCGCCGGTTCCACGGCTCACCGTGCCAAGCGCGCGGTCCCGCGCGGCCGCTACGGCTCCCTGACGGCCGCCGCCCGCACCGCGTCCCGCACCGGTCCGCCGACCGTCGCCGGCCGCTGGTCCCTGCTCCCGGCACACGAGCCGGACCCCACGGTGCGGGCCCACGCCCTCGCCCGTACCCTCCTCGACCGGCACGGTGTGGTGACCAGGGGCGCGGTCTCGGCGGAGGGCGTCGAGGGCGGGTTCTCGGCGATCTACCGCGTGCTGTCCGCTTTCGAGGAGAGCGGCCAGGCCCGCCGCGGCTACGTCGTGGAGGGGCTCGGCGCCGCACAGTTCGCGATGGACGGCGCCGTGGACCGCCTGCGCGCGGTGTCCACCGCCCGGGACCGCGGCCAGGATCTGCCCGGCCCCCCGCCGGGCCCCGGCCTGGACCCGTTCCCGGCCCACGACTTCGCGGGGCCGGACGACTCGGCTGCGTCCACCGATCACACCGACGACCCCGGGCACGACGACTTCACCGACTTCGGCGCCGCCTTCGAAGCCCCGGCTCCCCGGCCCGCCGCTGGCGAGTACGTCTCGCCCCGCGACTACCCTCCACAGGGCACCCCGCTCTGGCAGAACGGCGGACGCGCACCGTACGACTCCGGGTTCCCGGGCCGCCGCAACCGCCCGGATCCCGCTTCCCGGGCCGTCGTCCTCGCCGCCGCCGACCCGGCGAACGCGTACGGCGCCGCCCTGTCCTGGCCCGAGCCCCCGACCGGCGCCGGACACAAGCCGGGCCGCAAGGCGGGCTCCCTGGTGGTGCTCGTCGACGGTGAGCTGACGCTCTACATGGAGCGCGGCGGCAAGACCCTGCTGGCCTGGGCCACCGACCCGGACGGCGACCCCGCCGAGGACCCCCGCCTGAGCGCCGCCGCCGAGTCCCTCGCGGCGGCCGCCCGCGCGGGCTCCCTCGGCACGGTCACCGTGGAGCGCGTCAACGGCGCCCAGGCCCTGACCTCCCCCATCGGCGCCCTCCTGGAAGGAGCGGGCTTCATCGCGACTCCGCGCGGCTTGCGCCTGCGCGCTTGACCCCGGCACCACCCGCACGGACCGCCCCTGCGCGCCAGACCCCCACGCCGCACGGGCTGCGCCTGCGCGCCAGACCCCCGCACCACCCGCACGGACCGCGCCTGCGCGCCAGACGCCCACGCCGTGCGGGCTGCGCCTGCGCGCCAGACCCCTGCACCACCCGCACGGACCGCCCCTGCGCACCCGCCCCCGCACCACCCGCACGCATCGGCTCACGCCTCCGCCCCCCTGCTCCCTGCTCCCCGCCCCCACAAGCCCGACCAGGCACACCCCCGCCGTGCCACCCTTGACCTATGCCCGAAGGTGACACGGTCTGGCAGACCGCGAGGCGACTGCACGACGCTCTCGCGGGCAAGGTGCTGACCCGCAGCGACCTCCGGGTGCCGCGCTTCGCCACGGCCGACCTCACCGGCCGCACGGTCCTCGATGTCACCCCGCGCGGCAAGCACCTCCTGACCCGGGTCGAGGGTGGTCTGACCCTGCACTCCCACCTGCGGATGGACGGCGCCTGGAAGGTCTACGCGAACGGCCGGCGCTGGGGCGGCGGCCCCGGCCACCAGATCCGCGCGATCCTCGGCAACGCCGACCGCACGGCCGTGGGCTACCGCCTCCCGGTGCTGGAGCTGCTGCGCACCACCGACGAGCATCGTGCGGTCGGCCACCTCGGCCCCGACCTCCTGGGCCCGGACTGGGACCCCGACCGGGCCCTCGCCAACCTCCTCCAGGACCCCGCCCGCCCTCTCGGCGAGGCCCTGCTCGACCAGCGCAACCTCGCCGGCATCGGCAATGTCTACAAGAGCGAGCTCTGCTTCCTGCTGGGCGTCACCCCCTGGCTCCCCGTGGGCGACCTGCCCGCCGAGCGCGCCGCCAAGCTGCCCGGTCTGGCCAAGAGGCTGCTGGAGACCAACCGGGACCGCCTGATCCGCAGTACGACCGGCAGTCGCGGCCAGGACCTCTTCGTGTACGGCCGGGCCCCTCGTCCCTGCCTGCGCTGCCGCACGTCCGTCCGCGTCGCCGACCAGGGCGACGGTTCCCGCGAACGCCCCACGTACTGGTGCCCCACCTGCCAGCCGGGCCTCGCCCCGGCCCCGGCCCGACGCGTCCGCCGCGACGCGGCCGGGTGACGGCCAGGACGACCCTGGCCCCTTGGACGCCCCCGACAGACAATTGACGACCCGTCAGAAATGCTCGTACGGTCCGTACATGCCCGTCACGGCGTACGACCTCACCGGCCGGACCGCGTTCGTCACCGGCGCCGCGAGCGGCATCGGCCGCGCCTCGGCCCTCCTGCTCGCCGAAGCGGGGGCCACCGTGCACTGCGCGGACCGCGACACCGACGGCCTGCACGAGTCGGCGTCCCTCATCAAGGACCGGGGCGGCACCGCCCACACCCACACCCTCGACGTCACCGACCGCTCCGGGCTGAGGCGGGCCATCACCTCCTGCGAACGTCTCGACGTCCTGGCCGCGATCGCCGGGATCATGCACAGCAGCCCGGTGCTGGAGACCCGGGACGAGGACCTCGACCGGGTACTGAACGTGAACTTCAAAGGAGTGCTGTACGCCTGCCAGGCGGCGGCCCGCCTGATGATCGAGCGCGGCACGCGGGGCAGCATCGTCACGATGGCCTCGGGCGCCGTCGACACCGGCGGCCCGGGGCTGCTCTGCTATGGCGCGGCCAAGGCGGCGGTGGTCCAGCTGACGAAGACCCTCGCGACGGAGGTCGGCCGGTACGGCATCCGGGTCAACGCGGTCGCCCCGGGCTGGGTCCGCACCCCGATGACCGACCGCCACGACAACGCGGCCCAGGCGCACACGGAGGCCGCGATGGCCCGGCTGTCACCCCTCGGCCGGGTCGGCGACCCCGAGGACATCGCCCACGCGGTCCTCCACCTGGCATCCGACGCCTCGTCCTTCACGACCGGCCAGATCATCCGCCCGAACGGGGGTGTGGCGATGCCGTGGTGAGGCGCCCCCTCCCACCCGGACAGCAACCCCCGCATCACCCCCGGACCTGACCCTGCCGGGACACCACCCCACGGGCCCCCGCTCCCCACACCCTCCGCCACCGCCCCGAACCGAGCACCCCACTCGCCTGGGCCTTCGGCACACAGTGCACCGGCAGCACGCTCAGCCCCCAGCCCCCGGCGGCGACAGCCGCCTCCAGCACCCCCGCTTCCGGTGCGACCACCAGCCGCACCACGGCCCACCACCACAGCGCCCCCAACCCCAGCACTGCTCCGCGGACCCCCCAGCGCCCTATCCCCGCCACGGCCGCCACCTCCAGCCGGACGCTATTCGGCCACCGGGGCCCGCGGACAGGGCGCACCACCGGCACACAGGCGCACCCCACACCCCGCCGCACCGCTCCGCACCACCGCGAGCGGCGAAACCCCCGGCCGGCCCGTCGCCGTCGTCCGCTGCCGCGCCCTCCAGGGTCACCCGTTCTCGGCCTGGAACATCCAGTGATGCTTCTCCAGGTCCGCCGTGATGCCGATGAAGATGTCCTGGCTCACCGGATCCGGCTCACCGGTGGCCTCGACCCGCTCCCGCATCCGCGCGATCACCGCGCCCAGCGCGTCGACGAGGGCCCCGACGGCGGTCGTGTCGTCGACCCACCCCTCGGGCGTCACGCCGATCCCACTGCCGACGGCCACGGTCGCGGCACGCCCGTCCGGCGGGATCCCGAGCGCCGCGGCACGCTCCGCCACGGTGTCCGAATACTTCCGTGCCGTGTCGACGACCTCGTCGAGCTGGAGGTGCACGGAACGGAAGCGCGGTCCTACCACGTTCCAGTGGATCTGCTTGGCCACGAGGGCGAGATCCACCAGGTCCACAAGCGCGCCCTGCAACGCCTCCGACACGGTCATGAGGCTCGCGTCGGACAACGGGCTCTTCACGACGTACATCCGCACCTCCGTTGACTGCCCTGCCATCCCCTCAACGATGACCGCCCGATGCGATACCGGCAAACGCGGATAAAAAGGACAGCTGGGCGCCGGGAAGCCCTCCCTCAAAGCGAAAACCCCGGGCGGCACCCCTCCGGATCACCGGAGAGGCCCGGCCGGGGCCTCACACACCTTCTCAGAGCCTCGTCGACGTCACACGCGCACGCGGGGCAACCCGCGTCCACGCGAAGCACTCACGCGGCGACGACGTCCACCGCCTCGGCGGGCGCCTTGATGGTCACCCGTTCCGGTGGCACACCGGTCACCGACACGGAACCCAGCATCGGTCGAACCGGCGTGGGTACAGGCTCACTGGGGGTGGCCGCTGCAGACTGGGCCAGCTCGGCGAGGGCGAGCTCGTCGCTCACTTCCCGCATGAGCTCGGACATCCGTACGTCCAGCGCGTCGCAGATGGCGGAGAGCAGCTCGGAGGAAGCCTCCTTCTGCCCCCGCTCCACCTCGGAGAGATAGCCGAGTGAGACTCGGGCGGACGAGGAGACTTCGCGCAGAGTACGGCCCTGGCGCTGGCGCTGCCGACGCAGCACGTCACCCAGCAGGCGACGGAGCAGAATCATCGGTGGCTCCCTCCTCGGACCGCGTAGCCGCATCCATTACGCCCCACCGTACCGCCTTGCGCCGCGGCCGTGCGGGGAGCGATGTCGTGTTCACTCAGGGCTGCAAACATCAAAACCCCCCGTTCCGTTCCGTATCCTGTGCCCGCTCATTCCCAGTCTGTTCGCCCGCAAGCCCCTCCAGGAGCAGTGCGAGTACGCTCCGTACACTCTCTCTACGAATTTCCTCGCGGTCGCCGTTCAACCGCAGAGCCTCCACTTTTCCGCCGCCGGCAGAACCGGAATCGGTGCCGAACGGCCCTTCCACGGCCACGAAGACCGTCCCGACGGCCTGCCCGTCCTGCGGCTCCGGTCCGGCGACACCGGTGGTCGCGATGCCCCAGTCGGTGCCGAGCGCCTTGCGCACGCCGACTGCCATCTGGGCCGCGACCTGCGGATCCACCGCTCCATGTGCCGACAGCAGGGTGGCGTCGACACCGAGCAGTTCATGCTTCAGTTCGGTGGCGTAGGCGGTCACCGAGCCGCGGAAGACCTTGGACGCTCCGGGGACCGAGGTGATCTCCGCGGCCACGAGGCCACCGGTCAGCGACTCCGCGACAGCGAGCGTCTCGCCCTTCACCGTGAGTAGTCGCACCACGTCAGTGGCCCTGGAACTCACGCTTCCTTCTCCTCCAACGCGGCTTTGCGCTCGGCGATTCCCTGCCTGCGCAGCACAATGGCCTGTTTCACATAGTCGAGCCCGGTCACCACGGTCAGAACGACCGCCGCGGCCATCACCCACCACCTCAGAGTGGCCAGCCACCCCGTCAGTGCCAGCACGTACATGCCCACGGCCACGCCCTGAGTGAGGGTCTTGAGCTTGCCTCCGCGACTGGCGGGGATGACGCCGTAGCGGATGACCAGAAAACGCAGCAGCGTGATCCCGAGTTCCCGCCCGAGGATGACGCCGGTCACCCACCACGGCAGATCCCCGAGCCCGGACAGACAGATCAGCGCCGCCCCCATGATCGCCTTGTCGGCGATGGGGTCGGCGATCTTCCCGAAGTCGGTGACCAGGTTATAGGTGCGCGCCAGATGACCGTCGAAGAGGTCGGTGATCATGGCGATGGCGAAGGCCGCCCAGGCGAGGGACCGCCAGGCCGGGTCGTAACCACCGTCGGCGAGCATCAGCGCGACGAAGGCCGGCACGAGGAGCAGCCGGAGCATGGTCAGGAGGTTGGCGATGTTCCAGACGCTGGCCTGGTTGACGGCCGCGGCCGCCAGCTTCGCGCCGCGCGCGGGCTTCGGGTCGCCCTGCGCGTCGAGAACGGCGCTCCCCGAGTCCTCCGAGTCCTCCGAGTCCTCGCCGAGGACGGTCCCGCTCTCCTCCGCGCCGGCCGCAGCTACCCCGGCGGGCCCACCGTGTCCTGCCCCGGACGGCGTCCCGTGCTCCGCGCCGGACGGCTCCTCACCGTCGGCCGACCGCGCGGCCGCACGGCCGACCGCCGCTCCGGGAACCGTCCCCGAGGCCGCAGCGGCCGGGGAAGCCGCACCGGCCGCGGCCCTCCTCGCGCCGGAGGGGCCTCCCGCCGCGGATGCCGGGACACCGGTCATCTGCCTGCCTCCTCACTCCACGCAGGCGACGCGAACGAGCTCTGCAGCGGCTCGGCCACCAGGTCGACACCCTCCGTACCGACCACCTTCGCCTCGACCATACGGCCGCTGCTCAGCCCCGCGCCGCTCGTGAGCAGCACCTGGCCGTCCGTCTCCGGCGCCTGGTGCGCGGCGCGGCCGTACACGCCCTCCTCGTCGTCGACGGACTCGACGAGGACGTGCACCGTCTGCCCGACGCGCTCCTCGGCGCGCTGCGAGACGAGTTCCTCGGCCAGGCGCGAGACACGGGCCAGCCGCTCGGCGACGACGTCCTCGTCGAGCTTGCCCTCGTAGGTCGCCGCCTCGGTGCCCTCCTCGTCGGAGTAACCGAAGACGCCGATGGCGTCCAGCCGGGCGCCGTTCAGGAATCGCTCCAGCTCGGCGAGGTCTGCCTCGCTCTCCCCGGGGAAGCCCACGATGAAGTTGGAGCGCACGCCGGCCTCGGGCGCCTTGTTCCGGATCGTGTCGAGCAGTTCCAGGAACCGGTCGGTGTCGCCGAAGCGCCGCATCGCGCGCAGCACGCCGGGCGCGGAGTGCTGGAAGGACAGGTCGAAGTAGGGCGCGACCTTCGGGGTGGAGGTCAGCACGTCGATGAGGCCGGGCCGCATCTCGGCGGGCTGGAGGTAGCTGACGCGCACCCGCTCGATGCCGTCGACCTCGGCGAGCTCGGGCAGCAGCGACTCCAGCAGGCGGATGTCGCCCAGGTCCTTGCCGTAGGAGGTGTTGTTCTCGGAGACCAGCATGATCTCCTTCACGCCCTGCTCGGCCAGCCACCGCGTCTCGTTCAGCACGTCGCTCGGGCGGCGGGAGATGAAGGAGCCGCGGAAGGACGGGATGGCGCAGAAGGAGCAGCGCCGGTCGCAGCCGGAGGCGAGCTTCACGGAGGCGACCGGGGAGCCGTCCAGCCGGCGACGCAGGGGCGCGCGCGGACCGGAAGCCGGAGCGAGGCCTTCCGGAAGGTCCGCGGGGGCGTGCCCGGGGAGCGCGACCGTCTCGGCGGAGTCCTGACGCTCGGCCGGGCTGATCGGCAGCAGCTTGCGGCGGTCGCGCGGGGTGTGTGCGGCGTGGATGCCGCCGTTGAGGATGGTCTGGAGCCGGTCCGAGATGTCCGCGTAGTCGTCGAAACCGAGCACACCGTCGGCCTCGGGGAGCGCCTCGGCGAGTTCCTTGCCGTACCGCTCGGCCATGCAGCCCACCGCCACCACGGCCTGGGTTCTGCCGTGCCCCTTGAGGTCGTTGGCCTCCAGGAGGGCGTCGACGGAGTCCTTCTTGGCGGCTTCGACGAAACCGCAGGTGTTGACGACGGCGACGTCCGCTTCCTCGGCGTCCTCCACGAGCCGCCAGCCGTCCGCCTCCAAACGGCCTGCGAGCTCCTCCGAGTCCACCTCGTTACGGGCGCAGCCAAGGGTGACGAGTGCGACGGTACGGCGTTCAGGCATGGGCTCAAGAGTACTTCGTCCCACCGACACCCCACGTCGACGGGGTTGGCCGGGCCCGGCCAACCCCGTACGGCGGACACCCCTTCGGCCGGGTTACCCGGCCTCGGGGTCGCCCTTCGTGTACGTGAGGCGTTCCACAGAGCCCGGCTTGAAGTCGTCCTCGATCTTCTTGCCGTTGACGAAGAGGTCGATCGCGCCCGCGTCGCCGAGGACGAGGTGCACCTTCGAGCTGTCCTGGAAGGTCTTGGAGTCGCCCTGCTTGAGGACCCCGTCGAAGAGCAGCCGGCCGTTGTGGTCCTTGGCGGAGATCCAGCTGCGGCCGTCGGCGGCGGCCACCTGGACCGTCACCTTGTCCTGCGGCGCGGCCGCGATGGCGCTGTCGGACGGCTCGGGCTCGCGATCGGCGGGCTTCTTGGTCTTGGTCGTCGGGGAGGCGGAGCCTTGGGTGGTGGGCGTGGCGCCCTCGGCGACGTTGGCCTCGCCGCCGCCCTCGTCGCCGCCCTGGAACATGGTGAACCCGACGAAACCGATCACGGCGACGATCGCGGCGACCATGGCCGCCGTCCAGTTCGGCCCCCGCCGCTCCGGGCGGATACGTTCCGCCTCGAACAGGGGGGCTGCCGGGGTCGGTGCCGGGCGTCCGCCGTGCTCGTCGCCGTACTGCGCGAGCAGCGGCGCCGGGTCGAGGTGGACGGCCTTCGCCAGGGTCCGGATGTGCCCGCGCGCGTAGACGTCGCCGCCGCAGGCGGTGAAGTCGTCCGCCTCGATGGCATGCACGATGTTCATGCGGACGCGGGTGGCGCTACTGATGTCGTCGACGGTCAGCCCGGCAGCGATACGCGCCTGCTGCAGGACACGGCCGATGGAGGGGCGGTCTTCCTCGCGGGCTTCTTCGACGCGCTCGTCTTCGAACGGACGCTCGTCTTCAGGGGAGTTGCCGATGGACACGGGGGCGCCTTTCGAGCGTGTAGCCGCCTGTGCTGGAAGTTCAGTCTAGGGGGGTATCAAAAGGGTGGGGCAACCGGGCGGTGGCACTTTGTAGGCCATCGGAATGGCCCGACATCCCGATGGTGAGGTCGCTCATTTTCGCTTCCCTCAACTTGACGTACACCGACGGGAAACGGTTGCTCGACGAACCCTTACGGGTGAGTCACGGTTCGGACACCCGGTTGCAGTACACGCTCGGCGAGGCGACCGCCGTGTGTCCCGTTTCCCTACCCATCAGACTCCCCCCGGATCAGGGCGAGCACGCCATCCAGCTCATCAGGCTTCACAAGAACGTCACGTGCCTTGGAACCCTCACTGGGCCCCACGATGTTCCGGGACTCCATGAGGTCCATCAGCCGCCCGGCCTTGGCGAAGCCGACGCGCAGCTTGCGCTGGAGCATGGACGTCGAGCCGAACTGGGTGGAGACGACCAGTTCGGCCGCCTGGCACAGCAGGTCGAGGTCGTCGCCGATGTCCTCGTCGATCTCCTTCTTCTGCTTGGTGCCGACGGTGACGTCGTCCCGGAAGACGGGGGCCATCTGGTCCTTGCAGTGCCGGACGACGCCCGCGATCTCCTCCTCGGTCACGAAGGCGCCCTGCATACGCACCGGCTTGTTCGCGCCCATCGGCAGGAACAGCCCGTCGCCCTTGCCGATCAGCTTCTCGGCACCCGGCTGGTCGAGGATGACCCGGGAGTCGGCCAGCGAGGAGGTGGCGAAGGCCAGCCGTGACGGCACGTTCGCCTTGATCAGGCCGGTGACGACGTCGACCGAGGGCCGCTGTGTGGCCAGCACCAGGTGGATACCGGCCGCGCGCGCGAGCTGGGTGATGCGCACGATCGCGTCCTCGACGTCCCGGGGCGCGACCATCATCAGGTCGGCGAGCTCGTCGACGATGACCAGCAGGTAGGGGTACGGCTGGAGCTCGCGCTCGCTGCCCTCGGGCGGCTTGGCCTTGCCCTCGCGCACGGCCCGGTTGAAGTCGTCGATGTGCCGGTAGCCGTAGGCCGCCAGGTCGTCGTAGCGCAGGTCCATCTCGCGCACGACCCACTGGAGCGCCTCGGCGGCCCGCTTGGGGTTGGTGATGATCGGCGTGATCAGGTGCGGGATGCCCTCGTAGGCGGTCAGCTCGACCCGCTTGGGGTCGACGAGGATCATCCGCACGTCCTCGGGGGTCGCCCGCATCATGATCGAGGTGATCAGGCAGTTGATGCAGGACGACTTGCCTGAGCCGGTGGCGCCGGCGACCAGCATGTGCGGCATCTTCGCCAGCGAGTGCATGACGTAGCCGCCCTCGACGTCCTTGCCGAAGGCGACCAGCATCGGGTCGTCGTCCTCCGCGGACTCCGCCAGACGCAGGACGTCACCGAGGTTGACCATCTCCCGGTCGGTGTTCGGGATCTCGATGCCGACGGCGGACTTGCCGGGGATCGGGCTGATGATCCGCACGTCCGGGCTGGCGACGGCGTAGGCGATGTTCTTGGTCAGGGCGGTGATCCGCTCGACCTTCACGGCGGGGCCGAGCTCGACCTCGTAGCGCGTGACCGTCGGGCCGCGGGTGAAGCCGGTGACGCTCGCGTCCACCTTGAACTCGGTGAAGACGGTGGTCAGCGACTCGACGATGGCGTCGTTGGCGGCGCTGCGCGCCTTTCCCGGGCCGCCGCGCTCCAGCAGGTCGAGCGCCGGCAGGGAGTACGTGATGTCCCCGGACAGCTGGAGCTGCTCAGCGCGCGCGGGCAGGTCACGGGGCTTGGAGGGCGGCGCCTTGGTGAGGTCGCGGACGCCCGGCTTCGGCTTCTCCTGGGCGGGCTCCTCCTGCTGGGTGGCCTTCTCCTGCTTGGGCTTCTCCTGCTGGGGCTTCTCCTGCTGGGGGCGGGCGCCCGGGACCGGCGTCGGCGTGGTCGGTTCCTGGTCGCCGACCCGCACGCCCTGGGTGAGGTCGGCGACGATCGGCGAGGGCGGCATCCCGTGCAGGACGGCACCGTCGAGCGCGGCGGCGGCCGCCGCGGCGATGTCCACGGCGTCCCTGGGCCGGTCCATGTCGGGCTGCGGCACCGCGGAGCGCCTGGGCCGGCCGCGGCGCCGCGAGAGGGCCTCCTGCTCGGCGCTGTCGGGGTCGTACGCCTCGGGCGCCGGCGTGCGCCTGCCGCGCGGCCGGGCCGGCAGCGCCTCCCGCCACTGCTCCTCGTAGCGCTCGTCGTCCTCGACGAACTCGTAGTCGGCCGGGTCGCGGACGATCCCGAGCCGCATACCGAGCAGGCGCAGCCGCTGCGGGATGGCGTTCACCGGGGTGGCCGTGACGACGAGCACTCCGAAGATCGTCAGCAGCACGAGCAGCGGTACGGCGAGCACGTCCCCCATGGCGTACGACAGCGGGGTGGCCACGGCCCAGCCGATGAGGCCACCGGCGTCCCTTATGGCGTGCATGCCGTCGCCGCGCGCCGGCGAGCCGCAGGCGATGTGGACCTGCCCGAGCACGCCGATGACGAGCGCGGACAGGCCGATGACGATGCGTCCGTTGGCCTCGGGCTTCTCCGGGTGGCGGATGAAGCGCACGGCGACGACGGCGAGCAGTATCGGCACGAGCAGGTCGAGCCGGCCGAAGGCGCCGGTCACCAGGATCTCGACCAGGTCGCCCACGGGGCCCTTGAGGTCCGCCCAGGTACCCGCGGCGACGATCAGCCCGATGCCGAGCAGCAGCAGGGCGACGCCGTCCTTGCGGTGTGCCGGATCGAGGTTCTTGGCTCCCTGCCCTATGCCGCGGAACACGGCGCCCACGGCGTGCGCGATGCCGAGCCAGACGGCGCGCACCAGCCGGTAGACGCCTCCGGTGGGGCTCGGTGCCGGTTTGGGCGCGACCTTCTTCGCCGCGGCCTTCTTGGCGGGCGCCTTCTTCGCGGGGGCCCTTTTCGCAGCGGCCTTCTTCGCCGGGGCCTTCGCTGAAGCGGCCGCCCTCTTCGCGGGCGACTTCTTGGCTGCGGACGGACGTGAGGCCATGGGTGTGAGGTTACCGGGGGAGACGACGGGGGACACGTGTGCCTGCCGCTTCACCCGTTCGTGTCGCTCCGGGAGAGGCAAGGAATTGACGCACACTCATGGACGGGCAACCGCGGCTGCCCGGGCGTCAGTTCTGCGAGGAGACCGACGACGTGCTCCCGGTGCCCGGCTCGAGCGCGTCCAGCGCACGCCGCAACCCCGTGAGCTTGCGCTCCAGATGAGCCGCCGTGGCCACTGCCGCGGCGTCCGTCGACTCGTCATTGAGCTGCTTGGTCAGCGCCTCGGCCTGCTCCTCGACGGCCGCGAGCCGCGCCGAGAGCTCGGCGAGCAGCCCCGCCGACTCCTTCGACTCACCGCCCGCGTCCTTGCCGTTGCCCTCCAACTGGAGCCGCAGCAGCGACGCCTGCTCACGCAGCTGGCAGTTCTTCATGTACAGCTCGACGAACACGGACACCTTCGCGCGCAGCACCCACGGGTCGAACGGCTTGGAGATGTAGTCGACCGCGCCTGCCGCGTAACCCCGGAAGGTGTGGTGCGGCCCGTGGTTGATGGCCGTCAGGAAGATGATCGGGATGTCCCGGGTCCGCTCCCGGCGCTTGATGTGAGCCGCCGTCTCGAAGCCGTCCATGCCCGGCATCTGGACGTCCAGCAGGATGACCGCGAAGTCGTCCGTGAGCAGCGCTTTGAGCGCTTCCTCCCCGGACGATGCCCGCACCAGCGTCTGATCGAGCGCAGAGAGGATCGCCTCCAGCGCAAGCAGATTCTCCGGCCGGTCATCGACCAGGAGGATCTTGGCCTTCTGCACCATGGCCCGCCCTCCTCGCCCCGGCGTGGGGCCTCCCCTGTCCGCAGGACCTGGGGACGCACCGGTAGGTGCTGCCCCAGGGGACGACTCCCTTGCGCCGCCCGTCCTTGTGCCGGTCATCGTAGCCGCACCCTGCCTGTCGCCACACCCTGTCACCGTGATGTCACTGTGCACGTAGCAAAAACGCAGCAGGAGACCAGAAGGTTCCCCAGATCCCGTACTTCTACACGACTATGCGCACATCGAGTCCGCGACAGCGTGTGAACACCGAACCTGCCCGCCAACGTTGCGTAACGGTCCAACGTTCCCCTCATTCCCCTCGCATCCACTGGTCCATCACCGTGAGCAGGTGATCGGGGTCGACCGGCTTGGTGACGTAGTCGGAGGCGCCCGACTCGATCGCCTTCTCCCTGTCGCCCTTCATCGCCTTCGCGGTCAGTGCGATGATCGGCAACCCGGCGAACTGGGGCATCCTGCGGATCGCCGTGGTCGTCGCGTACCCGTCCATCTCGGGCATCATGATGTCCATCAGGACGACCGCCACATCGTCGTGCTGCTCCAGCACCTCGATGCCCTCACGGCCGTTCTCGGCGTACAGCACCGACAGGCCGTGCTGCTCCAGGACACTGGTCAGCGCGAAGACGTTGCGGATGTCGTCGTCGACGATCAGGACCTTCTGACCACCGAACCGGATACCGCGCTGCGGCCTCGGCGCCGCCTCCTGCTCGGCGGGCGTCCACTGCTCCGGCTGCGCCGGGCGCGGCGGCAGCTCCGGCATCCTGCGGCGCCGCCGGAACAGGGCCGCCGGACCGTTCTGCGTGTCGCGGTACGACTTCACCTCGGGCGGCGTCTCGACGTCGGACACCTCGGACGGGTCCGGCGTCGAGGCCACCAGGTCACCGGCCTCCAGGGCGGGCAGCTGCTGCTGGTAGCCCTGCGGCGGCAGTTCGCTGGGGTGCAGCGGCAGGTACAGCGTGAACGTCGAACCGCGGCCCGTCTCACTCTGTGCGTAGATCTCACCGCCGAGCAGCTGGGCGATCTCCCGCGAGATCGACAGCCCGAGGCCCGTACCGCCGTACTTGCGGCTGGTCGTGCCGTCGGCCTGCTTGAACGCCTCGAAGATCACCCGCATCTTGCTGGAGGCGATGCCGATCCCGGTGTCGGTCACGGAGAACGCGATCAGCCCCGCGTCCGGGTCGGTCAGCGACCCCGTCTCCAGCAGCTGCTCCCGGATCCTCTGGGGCACGTCGTCCCGCGCCGGCCTGATGACCAGCTCCACCGACCCCGAGTCGGTGAACTTCACCGCGTTCGACAGCAGGTTGCGCAGCACCTGCAGCAGCCGCTGTTCGTCGGTGTGCAGCGTGGCGGGCAGCTCCGGCGAGACCCGCACGGACAGGTCCAGGCCCTTCTCCGCGGTCAGCGGGCGGAACGTGGCCTCCACGTAGTCCACGAGCTGGACGAGCGCGATACGCGTCGGGGACACGTCCATCTTGCCCGCCTCGACCTTCGACAGGTCGAGGATGTCGTTGATCAGCTGGAGCAGGTCGGACCCGGCCCCGTGAATGGTCTCGGCGAACTCCACCTGCTTCGGGGAGAGGTTCCCCTCGGCGTTGTCCGCGAGCAGCTTGGCGAGGATCAGCAGCGAGTTCAGCGGCGTACGCAGCTCGTGCGACATGTTCGCCAGGAACTCGCTCTTGTAGCGCATCGACACCGCGAGCTGCTCGGCGCGCTCCTCCAGGACCTGCCGCGCCTCCTCGATCTCGGTGTTCTTCACCTCGATGTCGCGGTTCTGCTGGGCCAGCAGCTCGGCCTTCTCCTCCAGTTCGGCGTTCGACGCCTGGAGGGCCTTCTGCCGCTGCTCCAACTCGGCGGAGCGCTCACGCAGTTGCTCGGTCAGCTCCTGCGACTGCGCCAGCAGCAACTCGGTCTTGGTGTTGACGGAGATGGTGTTGACGCTGGTCGCGATCATCTCCGCGATCTGGTTGAGGAAGTCCCTCTGGATCTGTGTGAAGGGCGTGAAGGACGCCAGCTCGATGACGCCGAGCACGCTGCCCTCGAACAGCACCGGCAGCACGATCACCTGCGCGGGCGGTGCCTCACCGAGCCCCGAGGAGATCTTCAGATAGCCGCTCGGCGCGTTCTCCACCAGGATCGTGCGCTTCTCCTCCGCGGCCGTCCCGACCAGCGCCTCACCCGGCTGGAACGACGTCGGCATGGAGCCCATCGAGTAGCCGTAACTGCCGAGCATGCGCAGCTCGTACTGGTCTTCGTCGGTGGCGCTCATGTCCTCGCCGTCGACGAGCGGCATCGCCACGAAGAACGCCCCGTGCTGCGCGGAGACCACCGGCGTCAGCTCGCTCATGATCAGCGAGGCCACGTCCTCCAGGTCGCGACGGCCCTGCATCAGCGCGGAGATACGGGCCAGGTTGCCCTTCAGCCAGTCCTGCTCCTTGTTGGCGATCGTGGTGTCGCGCAGATTGGCGATCATCTTGTTGATGTAGTCCTGGAGCTCCTGGATCTCCCCGGACGCGTCCACGTCGATCTTCAGGTTCAGGTCGCCGCGGGTCACCGCGGTCGCCACCCGCGCGATGGCACGCACCTGCCGGGTCAGGTTCCCGGCCATCTCGTTCACGGACTCCGTCAGGTCCCGCCACGTCCCGTCGACGTCACGCACGCGCGCCTGGCCACCGAGCTGTCCCTCCGTGCCCACCTCGCGGGCGACCCGGGTGACCTCCTCGGCGAAGGACGACAGCTGGTCGACCATCGTGTTGATGGTCGTCTTCAGCTCCAGGATCTCCCCGCGCGCGTCGATGTCGATCTTCTTCGTCAGGTCACCCTTGGCGATGGCCGTGGTCACCATGGCGATGTTGCGCACCTGACCGGTCAGGTTCGACGCCATCTGGTTCACGGACTCGGTGAGGTCCTTCCACGTACCGGCCACACCCGGCACATGCGCCTGCCCGCCGAGGATGCCGTCCGTGCCCACCTCTCGGGCCACCTTGGTGACCTGTTCGGCGAACGAACTCAGCGTCTTCACCATCGTGTTGATGGTGTCCGCGAGCTGCGCTACCTCACCGCGCGCCTCGATGGTGACCTGCCGCGTCAGGTCCCCGTTGGCCACCGCCGCCGAGACCTGGGAGATGTTCCGCACCTGCGTGGTGAGGTTCTTGGCCATCAGGTTGACGTTGTCGCTCAGGTCCTTCCAGATGCCCGTGACACCCGGAACATGCGCCTGGCCGCCCAGGATGCCCTCGGTACCCACCTCACGGGCCACCCGGGTCACCTGCTCGGCGAAGGACGACAGCTGGTCCACCATCGTGTTCACGGTCGTGACCAGCTCGAGGATCTCGCCCTTGGCGTCGACGGTGATCTTCTTCGACAGATCGCCCCGGGCGACCGCGGTCGTGACCTCGGCGATGTTGCGCACCTGGATGGTCAGGTTGTTCGCCATGCCGTTCACGGACTGGGTGAGGTCCTTCCAGGTGCCGGAGACACCCTGCACCTCGGCCTGACCGCCCAGGATGCCCTCGGTACCCACCTCACGAGCCACTCGCGTGACCTCCTGGGCGAACGACGACAGCTGGTCCACCATCGTGTTCAGCGTGTTCTTGAGCTCCAGGATCTCGCCACGCGCGTCCACGGTGATCTTCTGCGACAGGTCACCCCGCGCCACCGCGGTCGCCACCTGCGCGATGTTCCGCACCTGCGCGGTGAGGTTCCCGGCCATGCCGTTCACGGAATCCGTCAGATCCCGCCACACACCGGCGACCCCGGGCACCTGCGCCTGACCGCCCAGCCGCCCGTCCGTACCCACTTCGCGCGCCACCCGCGTCACCCGGTCGGCGAACGCGGAGAGCTGGTCGACCATCGTGTTGATGGTGTTCTTCAGCTCCAGGATCTCGCCGCGCGCGTCGACGTCGATCTTCTGCGACAGGTCGCCCCGGGCCACGGCCGTCGTCACCTGCGCGATGTTCCGCACCTGGGAGGTGAGGTTCCCGGCCATGGAGTTGACGGAGTCCGTGAGCTCCTTCCACGTGCCCGACACACCGTCCACCTGGGCCTGACCACCCAGGCGACCCTCCGTGCCCACGTCCCGGGCCATCCTGGTCACCTGGTCGGCGAAGGACGACAGCTGGTCCACCATCGTGTTCACGGTGTTCTTCAGCTTGAGCATCTCGCCGGAGACGTCGACCGTGACCTTCTGCGACAGATCGCCGTTGGCCACCGCCGTCGTCACCTGCGCGATGTTCCTCACCTGCCCGGTGAGGTTCCGGAACGCCGTGTTGACGGAGTCCGTCAGGTCCTTCCACGTCCCCGCCGCACCCGGCACCTGCGCCTGACCGCCCAGCTCACCCTCGACACCGACCTCACGCGCCACACGCGTGACCTCGGCACCGAACGCGGACAGCTGGTCCACCATCCCGTTGACGGTGTTCTTCAGCTCCAGCATCTCGCCGGCCACGTCGACCGTGACCTTCTGCGACAGATCACCGTTGGCCACCGCCGTCGTCACGGCGGCGATGTCCCGCACCTGGGTGGTGAGGTTCCGGAAGACGGTGTTGACGGAGTCCGTCAGGTCCTTCCACGTCCCCGCCGCACCCGGCACGTTCGCCTGTCCGCCGAGCCGCCCCTCGGCCCCCACCTCGTTGGCCACGCGCGTGACCTCGTCGGCGAAGATCCGCAGCGTCTCGGTCATCTGGTTGATCGTCTCGGCGAGCTGCGCGACCTCACCGCGTGCCTGGACCGTCACCTTGCGCGACAGGTCACCATTGGCGACCGCCGTCGTCACCTCGGCGATTCCGCGCACCTGAGCCGTGAGGTTCCCGGCCATGGTGTTCACGGAATCGGTGAGTTCTTTCCACACTCCCGCGACCCCGGGCACCTGGGCCTGACCGCCCAGCGCGCCGTCGGTGCCCACCTCACGGGCCACTCGGGTCACCTCGGAGGAGAACGCCGACAGCTGGTCCACCATCGTGTTGACGGTGTTCTTCAGCTCCAGCATCTCGCCGGCCACCTGGACCGTGACCTTGCGCGACAGGTCACCCTTGGCCACGGCCGTCGTCACCAGCGCGATGTCCCGCACCTGAGCGGTGAGCCGGTACGCCATCGTGTTGACGGAGTCCGTCAGGTCCCGCCAGGAACCCGACATGCCCCGCACGCGTGCCTGCCCGCCCAGCTTGCCCTCGGTGCCCACCTCACTGGCCACACGCGTGACCTCGTCGGTGAACGTCGACAGCTGGTCGACCAGGTTGTTGACGGTCCGCCCGACCTTCAGGAACTCGCCGCGCAACGGCTGCCCGTTCCCGTCCGGCACCTGCGTCCGCAACTCCATACGCGGCGACAGATCACCCTCGGCCACCGCGGACAGCACCCGGCTGACCTCGGAAACCGGCCGCACCAGGTCGTCCACCAGGGCATTGGAGTTGTCGATCGCGGTCGCCCAGGAGCCCTCGCAGGCCCCTGTCTCCAGTCGCTCCGTCAGCTTGCCCTCGCGGCCCACCATCCGCCGCACCCGCGAGAGCTCACCCGTCAGATGCAGATTGCGGTCGGCCACCTCGTTGAAGACGGCCGCGATCTCGGCCATCACGCCGTCCCCGGACACCGTGAGCCGCTTGCGGAAATTCCCGTCCCGCATGGACACCAGGGCCGCCATCAGCCGGTTCAGGGCCGCCGTGTCCACCTCGGTGGTGCCGCTGCGCGCCTTGCCCGGGTGGCTCGGGGACTGTCCGCCCTTCGCGCGCGCCTTCTTGCCACGCGTCGCTGCGCCAGACTCCACTGTGTCCCTCCCGCAGGGATCGACCGTCACTGCTGTGCTCGGGTACCACGCTCGGCGTACCGGTTACTACTGCGTATTCTCCGCCCTGCATACCAGGCCGTGCCCAGGGGGCTGCTGCCCGCCGTACACAGAGGACACTCGGCCTGCCCGGACCTTCACAAGAAGCTTGCCCAGTGTTTCACCCTGGCCGAACCAGGCCATAACAGTTCGGCAGCTTCGCACATCGTCCGCACACCCTCCGGACGGAAACACTGCAGACCGGCATCCGCACCGACCGCGAAGGTAAGTAACCTTGCATCCGGCTGTCCAGCCACGCCGGTCCGTCCGGCCTGGGCGGTGGCACGAAGACGAGCGGGCATCGGAGGGGCGGCCGCACACATGACCACCGGACTGATCCCGGGGGGACAGCCCCCGGAACCCCGGCCGACGGGCGACCTGCCGCACCAGCGGCTCGAGCCGGTCGGCCACGCAGCCCAGCACGTCGAGAACCGGTCGAGGAGTTCTGTGATCACCGCGCGCGCGGCCGCCAGCTTCGAGCCCGTCGGACGATCTGTCGCGAGCGCCCGCTCGTTCGTCCGCGACACCCTCCAGGGCTGGGGCTTCGCCGACATCGTCGACGACGCCGTCGTTCTCACCAGCGAACTGGTGACCAACGCCGTGGTCCACGCCGGCACCTCCGCCGACCTGCTCTGCCTGCGCAGCGACGAGGGCGTGCGCATCGAAGTGGCCGACCGCTATCCCGAGCGTGAGATCCCGCTCCAGGGTACGGCCGTCAACATGGGCAGCCCCGACCGCGAGGGCGGCCGCGGCCTCCAGCTGTGCGCGGCCCTGGCCGGCCGCTGGGGCGTCGAGTACACGCCCACCCACAAGACGGTCTGGTTCCAACTCGACCTCCCCGCCCGCGCCGTGGGCACCCGCGCGGCCGGCCCGGCCCTCCCCGCCGACCTGCTCCCCCTCGCCGACGGCCGGGTCCGCGTGGCCGTGGTCCAGATCGACCGCACCGGCCACATCACCGCCTGGAGCGAGGACGCCGAGGAGCTCTTCGGCTACCCGGCCGAGCAGGTCACCGGCAAGCCCCTGACCGACCTCGCGGCCTGGCCCCACACCCCCGGCACCAGCACCGGCATCGCGGAGGCCCTCCAACTCTCCCGCTGGGAGGGCAGTTACGGCATCCGCGCCGCCGACGGCCGCGTCACCCCCGTCTACGCCTCCCACCTGCGGGTCCGCGACACCGGCGGCGAACCGTCAACCGTGTGCCTCCTGGTACGTGACCACGAACGGGCCGTTCTCCAGACGCCCCTGCGCGTCCCCGCCGACAGCGCCACCACCTCCGAGGGCCAGAGCACCGACCCCTTCGAGGTGTTCATCGGCTCCCCCGCCCCGGACGACCTCGACGGCCTCCTCCAGCGGACGGTCGAACGCGCCCGCGACATGCTCGACGGCGATTCGGCGTTCCTCCTGCTCGCCACCGACGACGAGACGGAACTGGAGGTCCGTGCCTCCACCGGCCTCCCCTCGGCCCGTCAGCGCTTCGCCCGCGTCCCCGTCGAGGCCGGCCCCGGCCGCTACGGCTCGGCCCGCATGCCGGCCGTCCACGACGACCTGACCGCCGTCCCCGGCGCGGTGCCGCTGCTGAACGGCACCGGCATGCGCTCCGTCGTCACCGTCCCGCTGAAGGTGGAGGGCCGCCTCACCGGCTCCCTCGGCGTCGCCGCCGAAGCCCCCGCCAGATACTCCAACGAGGAGGCACTGCGCCTCCAGTTCGCCGCCGACCGCATCGCCCTCGCCGTCGAATCGGCCCGTCTGGGTGAACTGGAACGCCTGCGCCGCGGCTCCCTCAGCTTCCTGGTCGAAGCCTCCGACCTGCTGGCCGGCACCCTGGACCGCGACCAGACCCTGGCCCTCATGGCCCAGATGACGGTCCCCACCCTCGCCACGTGGTGCGCCGTCTACACGATCGCCGACCAGGCCTCCGAGCCGTACCTCTCCTACGTGCTGCACGAGGACGAGGAACTCATCGACGGCATCAAGTCCCTGCTGTCGAAGGTGCCCCCGCCCGACCCGGTCCCCACGCCCGGCGCGCGCGTCTGGACGGCCCCCGGCGAGGTCGCCCACCAGGCGGCCCTGCGCAGCTCCATGCGCAGTCTCGGTCTCAGCGGCGGCCCGACCCGCCAGGTCACCCCGGGCATCGGCCCGACCCTCGCCACGGCTTCCGCCGTCGGAGGCGAGACGGTCGTCCTGCCCCTGGTCGCCCGCAACCGCGTCATCGGCATGCTGACGCTCGGCAAGCCGACCGACGAGCACTTCCGCCAGGAGATCCTGGAACTCGCCGAGGACCTGTCCCGCCGAGCCGCCCTGGCCCTGGACAACGCCCGCCTCTACTCCGAGCGCACGGCCATCAGCCAGTCCCTCCAGCGCAGCCTCCTCCCGCCGGAACTCCCCACGATCGAGGGGGTCGAGGTCGAGGTTATCTACCGCGCGGCCGGCGAGGGCAACGAGGTGGGCGGCGACTTCTACGACGTCTTCCCCATCAGCGACGGCTCCTACGGCTTCGCCATCGGCGACGTCTGCGGTACGGGCCCGAACGCGGCGGCGGTCACAGGCCTGGCCCGCCACGCCCTGCGCCTCCTGGCCCGCGAGGGCCTCAGCGGCCCGACGGTCCTGGAGCGCCTCAACTCCGCGATCCTCGACGAGGGCGCCCGCAGTCGCTTCCTCACCCTTCTCTACGGCGAGATGCGCCCGCAGGAGGACGGCAGTGCGGAGCTGAAGGTCGTCTGCGCCGGCCACCCGCTCCCGCTGCGCCTGCGTCCGGACGGCACGGTCGAACCGGCAGCCGAGCCCCAGCCGCTGCTCGGCGTCATCGAAGACCTGGAGCTGTACGAGCAGACGGTCACCCTCGATCCGGGCGATGTCCTCCTGTGCGTCACGGACGGTGTCACCGAACGCCGTGAAGGCGCCCGCATGCTGGGCGACGACGGACTCGCCGATGTCCTCACGACGTGCACGGGCCTCACGGCCGGCGCGGTGGCGGCCCGCATCATGCGCGCGGTGGAACGCTTCGCGTCGGACGCCCCGTCCGACGACATGGCGATCCTGGCGATGCGCGTACCGGGCCTCCACAAGGACTAGGACAGGCAAAAGGCCCCACCCGTGAGGGTGGGGCCTTTTCTGCTGGAGCCCCCAAGCGGAATCGAACCGCTGACCTTCTCCTTACCATGGAGACGCTCTACCGACTGAGCTATAGGGGCCTGTCGCTTTGGGGATTTCCCCGCGGCAACGGAATAGATCATACCCCGAACAGACCCGTGCTCCCAACCACGTCAGAAGGCCGGCTGGAGCAGCCCTCCGAGGGCGTTACAGGCGGACACGATCCGCTGCATGTCCCGCTTCGTCAGTGTCGCGTCCACAGGGAGCGCGAGCGTCTCGTCGGCGGCCCGCTCCGTCTCCGGGAGGGACACACAGCGCCGGAATTCGGGCAGGCGGTGCACCGGTGTCTTCACCGGGACCCGGCATTCGACTCCCCTGGCCCGCACGGCCCGCGCGAAGGCGTCACGGTCCGGCCGCCCGTTGCCCGGAACCCGCACGACGTACTGCTGGTAGGTGTGCCCGTCGCCGTCGTCCGGCGTTCGCACACCCCTCAACTTCGCGTGCAGGTAAGCCGCCCGCTCCCTGCGCTGGGCGATCTCGTCGTAGGGCGCCTCGGACTCTCCCTGCTCCAGGACGAGCAGTCCTTGTCGCGCTCCCAGCGCGTGCAACCGCCCGAGGTCGGCGAGTCGCCCGAAGCGGTGGACGACAACCACCGCGGCGGTCCGCGGAGTTACGGCCGCTTCCACAGCGGCGGCGTCGAGGCAGTAGGTGACGGGATCTATGTCGGCGAACACCGGCATCGCCCCGGCCATGGCAACGGCCTCGGCGACCTCGACGTTCCCGAAGGCCGGCACGACGACCTCGTCACCGAGTCCGACACCGGCGGCCCTGAGCATCGCAGCAGTACCCATGCTCTGGATGCTGATCGCACAATGTGAACTTCAAGTGACGCGCAACAAAAAAGGGTTGGACCCGTAACCGAAGTTACGGGTCCAACCCTTTCAATATTTGTTCGGCGGCGTCCTACTCTCCCACAGGGTCCCCCCTGCAGTACCATCGGCGCTGTAAGGCTTAGCTTCCGGGTTCGGAATGTAACCGGGCGTTTCCCCTACGCTATAACCACCGAAACACTATG